>JBAXQO010000033.1:0-2154 GCA_037131675.1 bacterium | reverse complement strand
CTTACTCGTCGTTTCCAGCCTGTGTATGTGAGCGAGCCAGGAACTGAAGATGCCATCGCTATCTTGCGAGGGCTAAAAGAAAAATATGAGCTGTATCATGGTGTGAGAATTACAGATGATGCAATTCTTGCTGCCGTAAATTTGAGCTCAAGATATATCACTGATAGATTTTTACCGGACAAAGCTGTTGACCTAATTGATGAAGCCGCATCTTCTCTAAAAATATATCTAGAGAGTATGCCTCCTGTTCTCGAGGAAACACATCGTAAGGTGATGCGCTTAGAGATAGAACGTGAAGCTCTAAAAAATGAACCTAAACCCTCGGTTGATACAAAAGCTCGCATAAAAGCGATAGAAAAAGAAATTGCTGATCTTAATGAAAAAACTGGAGAGCTTGAACTTCGTTGGAAAAATGAAAAGAACATACTTTCCTCGATTAAAGTTTTAAAGAAAGATATTGGCTCTATGAAAATTGAGGCTGAACAAGCTGAAGCAAGAGCTGATTTATCAAAAGCCGCAGAGATTCGTTATGGAAGTTTGCCAGGTGCCGAAAAAGATCTTGAGCAAAAGTTAAAAAAACTTAAAAAGCTTCAAACATCTAGACGTGTTTTAAATGAAGAAATTAGAGAAAGTGATATTGCAGATGTTGTGTCTAGGTGGACGGGCATTCCAGTTGCAAGAATGCTTGAAGAGGAGATGGGTAAACTTTCCCGAATGGAGGAAGAATTAAAGTCTCGAGTTGTTGGACAGGATGATGCTGTGAAAAAAATAGCAGATACTGTGAAGCGTTCACGTGCCGGTATTGCAGATCCAAATAGACCTCTGGGCTCATTTATTTTCCTTGGTCCTACTGGTGTGGGAAAAACGGAGCTTACAAAAGCACTTGCAGATTTTTTGTTCAATGATCCAAAAGCGCTTATCCGTCTTGATATGTCTGAGTTTATGGAAAAACATTCCGTTTCCAAAATATTAGGTGCGCCTCCAGGTTATGTGGGACATGAAGAAGGTGGAACATTTACAGAGATGATTCGTCATCGTCCATATTCCGTAATTCTCTTTGACGAAATTGAGAAAGCACACCCTGAAGTTTTCAATGTTCTTCTTCAGGTACTTGATGACGGTAGACTTACAGACGCAAAAGGTAGGGTAATAAACTTCAAAAATACTATCATTGTAATGACTTCAAATATTGGAGCTCAATATATTGATAAGATGGAACAGATTGGGTTTAATATGGCAGATAATGGAGTCGCAAAAAATTATATTCAAGCCAAAGAAAAAGTTACTCTAAGTCTTAAAGATCATTTCCGACCAGAATTCCTAAACCGTGTAGATGATATCATTATCTTCGATATATTGAGCGAAGAGGCTATTAAGAGAATTGTAAATATCCAAGTTGGAATTGTTCGTGAGCGATTGAGTGCAAAAAATATTGAGTTGCAAGTGTCTCAAGATGTTTTGAATTATTTGGCAAAAGAAGGATACAATCCACACTATGGTGCGCGCCCTCTTAAGCGTTTAATTCAAAATGTAATACTTACTCCTGTTGCAGGAAAGATGATTGAGGAAGGTCTTTCAGAGGGTGGTACAGTATCGGTTTCCATGAAAGATGGAGAGTTTGTATTTAACGTGAAGAAGGGGAAGAAGCCGACTGCTTTAGGTAGGGCTATAAAGGCAGCGGAGGAGGTGAAGTAAGAAATAAAAAACCAGCTGGGAGGCTGGTTTTTGCACTATACTGGAGGGTGTCAGTCCTCTAAAATATCTTCGCAGGTTTCTCACTTTAGGTGTTCATAAAAATACGCGCGAGAATTAAAAATTCTCACGCGTATTGTTTGGTTAATCACAGAGTTCTTTGAAGTCAGCGAGCATGGCAGAAGTCGTTGGCTCATGTCCTGCCCCTGGTCCAGATAATGTGTACTTTCCACCAGAACCGAGTTCACCCTCAATGATATGAACAGCATTTCCAACTCCTCCTGGAAGCCAAGAAGCAAGTTGTGATGCTTGAGTAATCTGACGAAATGAACCAGTGATGTGCCAACCATCAATAAAGTGTAATCCGAATTGTTTTCCAAAACGGGGATTTTCTTTTATTGATTCGTGATTCGAAAAGGAAATCACTAGGCGGTAATCACCACCTTCTTCACTCAACTCTTC
>JBAXQO010000032.1:0-3214 GCA_037131675.1 bacterium | reverse complement strand
TTTTTGTATCGCTTCAGTATCTTCTGGTTTTGCATCGCGTACAATTGCTTTTACCTTAATCATTTTTATTATCACATTTAATTTTATCCATCACAGTATGTTCAAAAGCACTTTTTTCCTCCCACGTTCCTGGAAAAATACAAAGAAGAGCATTTCCTATTTTTTTCACATTATCTTCTTTGATCCTATTTTTAAAATACTCATCCGTATCGTAGTACATAAAATGACCAAAATCTACAAACATAATATCCAACTCATATACACCTAGTGTACCTGAACTAGGTTTAAATGTTATTCAGTATGAAGCTGGTTCAGGACAAAAATTATTCTCAACATTTTTATCTAAAATAGATTTTACTTTTGCCACAAAGTCATCAAGATTAGCAATTTCCTTTATGGGGTTTTCAAGAAAAGGAGCCTTATCTTTTGCTGAATATGTGTCATTGGAAGTAAGAAGAATTCCACCCGCTTTTGTTTCAAGAGTCATTAGGGCTATTTTATGCTCCATATTAATCCTGAAAGTATCAAACGTGGGCAAACCCATCGCTTTCAATGTTTTGTAACTTTTATAGTTTTGATTAAGCTCCTCCTCAGCACTACTTCGGCCACCACCTCTAAATCTTTTTAGCACAATATCCCGAACATGTTTGCCTTCCGTGTCTTTGAACATCCCCACATTCGCACTCGCTATCCAAAGACTGCAGTCCCCGGAACCAAGAAAATCATTAACTTTATTTATAAGAACAGGAGTTGATTTACCCATATCAGAATCATCAAAGTTCAAAACTTTTCCTTCTATATTATCCTCCTCGACTTGTTGTCTAAAACTCTCCATAATTAACTAAATTAATTACAAACAGTCATTGCCTTTTGCAAGCCTTCGCTCACCAAAATCTCAAGTGCTTCCACAGCTTTCTTACCAATCTTTTTCAACTCTACAATTTCTGGTTCACGAAACTCACCAAGAATATGTTTCTCCACCACCGCAGCACCGCTTGGTTTTTTTGTTTTTCCTGTCGCTGTTTTTGGGGAAATACCCACGCGAAAACGAACAAACTCAGCTGTTTTAATTTGTTTTGTAATAGACTCCAAACCTTTATGACCTCCCGTCCCTCTATTAAAAGAAATTTTCATAGCACCAATAGGTAAATCTAAATCATCATATATTACAACTAAATTATGTGCTTTTTTCACACTTGTAATTAAAGTTTTTACTGAATTACCAGAATTGTTCATAAACGTCTCTGGCGCAATCAGTGTTACTTTTTCTTTTCCGATTTTTCCTTCGCTCACAAGAGCATTTAAATTTTTCTTAAATTCAAAATCATCCGATTCAATTTTCTTGCGGATAATATCCAAAACAATGCGACCAGTATTGTGCCGAGTATTTTTGTATTCTTCGCCCGGATTCCCGAGGCCTACTATATAAAACATCGTAAAATTATAGCACAATTCTTCACATTGAAAGCAGTGCTGAAATTTTCAGGTTTGCAATAATTTTTACGTTGTGTCAATACCATATGTGTGGTATAATCTTGCAATATATGGAACAAACTTCAACACCCATCCACACTATTCAACCTCCAAAAGAGAATTTTTTTAAAGAATTTTTTACCTTTCTCATTATAGCCCTTGCCATTGCACTGCCCTTTCGTTTTTTTATTGCCCAACCATTCATCGTATCTGGTTCTTCTATGGAACCAACTTTTTTGGATAAAGAATATTTAGTTGTTGATGAAATTACTTATCGTTTCCACGAACCCCAGCGTGGCGATGTGGTGATTTTCAAATACCCACTAGATACATCAAAGTATTTTATTAAACGCATCGTAGGTCTTCCAGGTGAACATGTGGTAGTGGAAGGAACTAGAGTAATTATTTACAACAAAGAAAATCCTCAAGGTTTTGAACTTAGCGAACCTTATATAAAATATCCTAGTACCAAAACTTCAAACATAACCTTAAAAGACGACGAGTATTTCACAATGGGTGACAATCGCGATAAGAGCTTAGATTCACGTTATTGGGGCCCTATGCCGAAAAAAGATTTGGTAGGCAGAGCTATCCTTCGCCTCTTCCCTCCAAGTAAAATAGGGATATTTCCAGGAAAGATAACATTTGATAAATAAAAACTAGATATGACACAGAAAAAACAACACGCTGAAACGAAAATGTATGCAAACAAAGAAAAAGCTTACCTTACTGCGCAATACTATGGCTTTGAAGGAATTCTCCCTCCCGAGATAAATAAAAATGATGAAGCTACAGCGAAAACTTTAAAAAAACCACATCTTGATATAACTCGTGCGGAAGCATTTCTTCCATCCATAGAAAACCGTGTTGCAATTGTTCGACACTATCTGGAAAATACACTCACAAAAGAAACTCAGCCTGCAATCGTATACTATGAAACCACAGGTCCAAAACGCGGTTCAAAGTTTGCACACCTAAATGTACTAGGCAGTACAAAAAGTATCACCGAAGCAACCCTTATTAAAGTTTCAATGGGAATACTTAAAGAATACGGTCACAAAAATCTTTCAGTTGAAATCAACAGTTTAGGTGACAAAGATTCCATTTCCAGATTCAATAAAGAAATTATCAATTATTTCAAAAAACACCTGAACCTTCTTCCTGCAGCGCTTCGCCAAAAACTCGTAAAGGACCCAATGCTTTTCATTGACGACGAAAATGAAAAACTTGCAGAACTAATCGATGCAATGCCACAAGTTGTTAGCTTCCTAAATGACACAGCTCGTGCCCACTTCAAGGAAGTTTTGGAATTTTTGGAATGTATGAATATTCCATACAGGATAAACAACAAACTTGTAGGAAACCGAGCATACTCAAACAACACAGTTTTTGAAATCATAGACAATGCGGATAATCCTAAAATAAGAGAAGTTCTTGCTTGGGGTACGCGATTCAATGGTTTTTCTAAAAAAGCAGGACTCAAACGGGATGTACCAGCAGTCAGTGTGACCGTTTTGATTAAACAGCCAGAAGAACTTCTCACAACCAAGAAGAGCAGTTCTATTGGAAAAAGTAAATTCTTTTTCATCCAACTTGGATTTGAGGCAAAACTCAAGAGCCTTGAGATTATAGATCTTCTTCGGGAAGCAAAGATTGCGGTCTCACAATCTTTATCAAAAGATAAACTTTCTGCCCAACTCAGTTCTGCTGAGGCCCAAAACTTCCCTTACCTTCTAATTGT
>JBAXQO010000031.1:0-3785 GCA_037131675.1 bacterium | reverse complement strand
GCTTATAAAAGCACAGTTTGAGGAGATTTGGAAGATTTCCACATCCATCATAGAGAAATAGAAAAAGAAAAACGCCGACCGAAGTCGACGCTTGAAACTAACTAATTCACCGAAACTCCTTTTATTTTTGCAATCTGCGAAAGAGCTTCCTGCACTCTCTCATCCTCCTTATCACATGCAAAATTCGCAAAGAAACAAAACGAGTCACCAATAGGATCAGAGGAAATTGAACTCAGATCAACCCCACACACATAGAATATATGTGTAATTTCTGCAAAAATTCCCATCCTGTTTTCTGCCAAGGTAATGCAAACTGAGTTCTTGCTTGAAGCATCATCCGTGAGATTTATATACCTTGTCACCAAAGCACTTTTCTCCTTCACATCACCAACGGAACTGTAATAACCAAGAGCTTCATTGAATACCACGTTAAAACCTTCTACATCTCTCCGCTCCACAAGCACTCGCAATGAGCGAAAGTTTTTTTCAAGAAGTCTCAGTGCCGACACAGCATAAGGATTATTCATCATAATCCCAGAATACAGCCCTGCACTTTTTGCAAGAACCCTTCCAGCAAGACACCAAAAAACTCGAAAGAGAGAGGTGCTGAATCCTGCGTAAGAATCTTTCTTAATTCCCACACGTTTGAAAAGCAACACAACAGCAATTAACACAGCATGTATCACACACTGGAAGTTAGAAGTGATCTTGTCATGCTGCCATGATGTGCAAACTTCTGGGTGAGCACCGCTTTTCTCCAAAACATTCAACACCCAAGGAAGATATTCGTCACAGGCATTGCAACACACCGCAACGTTTAAATTCTTCCACCCTTTATTACCAGGCTGTCCTTGTGGATGCAAGCCGATAGCATGAATATTATGTCTAGACATTTCCAGCATCGTCCAGGTCTTTACCGAAGTAATATCCATTAGCAACTGACCGCTGTGGGCTAGAGGCATTAAACCTTTGATGAGCGGGACTGTTTCCCAAATATCAACACAAAAAATGACCACGTCCGCTTTTTGCATCACTTCTTCTTTTGAAACTAGACCAGGAGCAAGCTCTCTGTCTGCGCAAATAACTTCATAACCAAGGTCATGAAAAATATTTTCAATAGCCTTCCCCCATCCACCATAGCCGATGATTCCGATAATTTTGCCAATTGTATTCATAGCAAGACCAACCTTTCTAATTTAAATGAGCTTTATTTACCCCAGTTAACACTAAAAAATATAAAAATTAAACATTTATTCCAAATACAAAAAACTGCCGTCGAGCGATACCACGATTTAATCATGGAGCCGCTTGACGGCAGTTTAACCCTTTCTCCTTGCGAGGAGTAAAAAATTAAAGAACAATGACAACATGTATCTTACAAACAAGCTGGTATGAGGACTTAACTTCCGCGCAATCCAAATAATTTAAAAAGTTTGAGAATTCGCGAAGAACCTAACACCAACCCCTGACATGTTTCGAAAACAACCAACATGATACCAAAATAAGTGGTATCAACTAAGCTTGCAAGGAGATATCTAAAAAAGAAGAGAGACCCCTCACCCTTCTTTTAGCAAACCTAACCTTTCTAACAAAACTAAAACAAAACGTCTTTCTAGAATGCGAAACCCTTATTCTTTTTTCAAACAACAAATCATAAACCCTTCATAATTGTATTCCTACATAAAGGACATGTAAAGGACATATCTGTGGATAACTTTATTGGACAGCTTTTATATACCAAACCATATATTCACAATACAAAAACACATTCTCCCATAACAGGAGAATGTGTTTTTAAATGAAAACTCAGATTAATACTAGTCTACTTTATGTTTCTTTCTAATTTCTGCAACAATTTCTTCTTCAGCTTTCTCTTTTACCTCCTTACCTTTATCGCTTAGTTTCTTTAATTCTGAAACATCTAAATTAATAAGTTCTTGAGCTTTTTCTTCTAAATATTCAGGAGTATTTAGTTTTGGATCCTCCATCACCTCTTCCAAAAGGGCGTGCAGGATAAATCCAATCTTTGGACCAGGTGTTTCATGTGTAACCTCCATTATCCTGTTTCCGTCTATTTTGAGCATCCCCACAGACACAGGGTCATGCATAACTTCCTCAATCATTGCTTTGTATTTACGTAAACGATAAGGATTTTCCTTTGGTCTACCAGTACCAATGCGATCACACTCCCTAACATGCATTAGGTCCCATATATTATCTTTTCCGACGTTTGCAACCATTCTGCGGACAGCAGAAGGACTAATTAGAGCTGGGTCAGAGAAAAACATGTGCCAACGCACAAACTTAGCCACTTTTTCAATGATTTCACGTGAAAACTTCAAATCTTCTAGAATTTTCCTTGTTATCCTCTCTCCAACTACATCATGACCATAAAACGTTGGTTGAGAACCAGTTTCATGTGAAACCCTTCGTGTTTTTGGCTTACCAATATCATGGAAAAGTGCGGCAAGCCTTATTTCCAGCCCAAATTTCTTATCTGCGGCATGCTGAACTGTGCGCAAAAGATGTTCCCACACATCATATGCATGTGCTTGGTTTTGTGTAACCCCGATAGAAACCTCAAGTTCTGGGCAAATATATTTCAAAAGACCCAACTTTTCACATGAAACAATACCAATCAAGGGATTATCACTCATAATAATCTTTACAAACTCATCACGAATACGCTCTTTTGCTATATTTTTTAGTAAATCCTTATGTTTTTCAATAGCTTTATATGTTTCATTTTCAATAACAAAGCTTAAATCTGTGGCCAAACGTACAGCACGAAGTATTCTAAGACCATCTTCCTTAAATCTTTCTTCAGCATCCCCCACTGTTCTTATTGTCTTTGAAACTAAATCTTCCTGTCCTTTATATAAATCAATGATATGTCCTTTAATTCCATCCCCAATATCAATAGCTATAGCGTTAACAGTAAAATCTCTTCGTTGTAAATCGTCGGCGATATTTTTGCTGAAAGTTACACTGTCTGGTCTTCGATTATCAGAGTATTCTGACTCTAAGCGATATGGGGTAACTTCAATAACTTTTAGGGTCTCATCTTCTTCTGTTTCGTTTACAACTCCAACAGTTCCATATTTGTTTTCATAAAACGTCTCAGGGAATGTTTGCTGAATTTCTTCTGGAGTGGCATTGGTAGTAAGATCCCAATCCTTTGGTTTTTTACCGAGGAGCATATCGCGAACGCACCCACCAACTATATACGCCTCGAATCCACCATTTTTAAGCCTAAAGATAGCCTGTTTTACTACTTCTGGTACTAAAAAATCAATATCTCTTGGGGTCTTCATTAGAGTGTATTGTATTATAATCTTTGATTTTTAGCCACATTTATATTATAGTGTTTCCACTGCACCTATGGTGAAATGGATATCACAACGGTCTTCGGAACCGTTGTTCCAGGTTCGAGTCCTGGTAGGTGCACCACAAATATAAAAAACTCCTTGCTTAAGGAGTTTTTTATATTTGTGGTGCACCTTAAAAACCAGTTATGGTTTTTAAGGACGAGAAAACCTTGAGTATATCGCACGGAGCGAAGCGAGTACGATACGAAAGGTATACTGTTCGTGTAACGAAAGAGTTCTAATAGATAAGTAGTCTGAACAAATCCTTCGTAACATACGTAGCTGCTTGTTCCCTATTGAATTCCACATACAATCTGTTATACTTTCTTACGTTCGTTTTGCGGCCATCGTTTAGTGGTAGGACACGTCCTTGCCAAGGACGGGATGGGAGTTCGATTCTCCCTGGCCGCACAAAAC
>JBAXQO010000030.1:0-4061 GCA_037131675.1 bacterium | reverse complement strand
TCTAATTGTAGGTCAGAGAGAAGCAATGGATAAAACTGTACTTGTTAGATTCAAAGAAACCCGATCACAACAAGCCGTGCCCATTGCAAAACTAGTAGAATATCTCAAAAAGCTCCCTTAATTATAGAATAATCAGGCAAAAACATTTTTTGTTGATTATAAAAGTTTGAAACTTTCACACATAAAATAAAGAACGCCGTACCTGAGGGTCGTGCGTTCTTTAGTGACTTGAGTTTCAAAGTGTATCACCAACTTAACGACAGTTGTTTCAGAAACGGATTTGAAGCCGTGCAAAGAGACGATTGTCGGTTTTTGCTTCTTTCGAGAAGACAGTTTCGTGGTCGAGTGTAAGTTCGACTTGGTCACGAGGACACCAGACGCGAACGCCTTTTGTCCAGATTGTGCTCGAAGAGTGATGCTCATCGGTACGGTAGTCCACCTGGTTGTGAAGCTCAGTATAATCGAACAACGTGTAGCCGACGAAGATGTAACCTCCGCTATAGCCAAGAACATTGTCATCTGCTGTATAAACACAACTCTTCAAGTGAAGTTCTTTCAGCGGCTTCCAGTCAGCGTTGATGCCGTAGAGCTTGAAGCTTTCGGCGAGGGCGACTTGACCAGAAAGTGCCAGATGAATTTCATCAAACGATTTCGTCAGACGGGCAGTGGCTTCCACCTTCTGGTACATTTTGAGGTCGTCAAAATGACTTGAGGTTTCACCTTCAATGTCGGTGATGAGTGTCCACCCTTCACCAAGATTTACTTCAGCTTGAAGACCGTTGCCATAAACAGGAAACGGAACTCGTGGATAGTGGACAGTTTCCAGATTGTCAGACGACGGCGTGTTGTAACCTCCCGAGAGAAGCATACGACCAAGCCGAAGAGTGAGATAATCTGAAGCCTTCACTTCGACGAAAGCTTTTTTTAGCCAGTTGGCGTTGGATTTGTCGATACCCCAGAACTCCACTTCACCGTAAAATTTCACAGCAGGTGTGGGTGTCTTGAGGTCGAAGCGCGTGACAAGACTTTGCCACGCAGCAGTGCGATTGTGCTCATTGCCCACAAGTACGCGGTCGCCCCACAGACCCTGACCGTAGCCGGAAATCTGAAGGGTGAAGTCGTTGCTTTTGAGCGGTGGAATGAGGTTTTGGCTGAATGCCGTCGATGAGATGCTGATGATGATTGCTGTAATGACTGCAAAAAACGATGTTTTCAAGGGATTCCTCCTTAATTGGTTGGTTTATTTTTTTGTTGATGCCTTTGAAACTTTCAAAGAACTCTCCTTACCATAGCATACATTGCACGAAATGTCAATAACAAAAATATATGCTCAGCGGATTCTGCAATAACCCTCTTCACCCCGTTGACTCACCTCCCCTCCTGTGCTAATCTATTCCCCACATATGGCAACAAACATTGAGGTATCAAAAACTGGCAACGAAAATAACGGAACAATACTTAAGCGCTTTACAAAGAAAGTACAAGACGCTGGCGTACTTCCACGCGTACGAGGTATTCGCTACAACGAACGATCTCTTTCTCCTTTTAAAGTAAAAAAAGCTCGTCTAAAGTCTCTAGGTCGCAAAGCAGAAATTGAGAAACTCCTCAAACTCGGCAAACCTGTTGAACAACGAAAAAGACGACGCTAATCAATGACACTCGAAATTCACAATCTCACAAGAGGCAATGTTCCTTATAAAGGCTTGCCTCTTTGTGCTATTGCAGAAAAAGTATTAGGGAAAGATTATGATCTCTCTCTTGTTTTTGTCGGTGATACACGCTCAAAAAAACTAAATTTCGAATACAGAAAAATTAATAAACCGACAAATATTTTAAGTTTTGAAATCTCTAAAACATCTGGTGAAATTTTTATACATCCAGGTATTACAAAAAAACAGTCTCCAAAATTTGACCGAACATACAAAAATTTTCTATGCTTTTTGTTTATCCACGGTGTTCACCATTTGAAAGGAATGGAACATGGTAGTACAATGGAAAAAGCTGAAGAAAAAATTAGAAAAATGTTCAACATTTAAAAAATATTTTTTCTAGGCTTCCATACAAATGAGTCGAAGAAATATTGCCGTCGGCATAGACATCGGTACCTACCAAACCAAAGTAGTAGTTGTAGAAGCAAATCCAAAAGGTTTGCCGACTGTTCTTGGCGTTGGACTCTCTGAATCAAAAGGTGTGCGACACGGTTACATCACAAATATTCAAGACGCTGCACAAAGCATCAAAGCTGCAATCTCTGAAGCGGAAAAAACTAGTGGTTTAGAAATCAAGGAAGCATATTTTTCAATAGGAGGAATTGGACTTGGGAGCATCATATCTCATGGAGGAACTATCATTTCCAGAGCAGATCTAGAAGTCACACGAATAGACATAGACAAAGCAGTACAAGCTAGCGAAACAGCTATTCCACAAAACATGATTCTCAACCGAAGAATCGTTTATACCATTCCCCTCGCATACAGAATAGATGGTAAAACCTCTCTTGGAGATCCAGAGGGATCACATGGCACAAAACTTGAATCGAAAGTTCTCTTTATAACTTGTGTAGAAAATCATTTCAATAATTTAATTCTGGCTGCAGAAGAAGCAAACATTTCAGTACTCGACGTCATTGCTTCCCCTGTTGCATCAAGCATTGTCACACTCAACCGAGCACAGAAAACTGCAGGTTGCGTACTCGCAAACATCGGAGCAGAAACTGTTTCAATAATAGTGTGCGAAAATAATATTCCCATATCTCTTGAAGTTTTCCCCATAGGATCTGGCGACATAACAAACGACATTGCACTTGGTCTAAAAATCACACTCGAAGAAGCGGAACAAATAAAATGTGGAGAATCCCACAATCATTCAAAAAAGCGATTAGAGGAAATTATCGTCGCTCGATTTTCTGATATCTTTGAACTGATTGAAAACCATCTTAAGAAAATTGGTAAGAATGGTTTACTTCCTGCAGGTATTATTTTGACAGGGAGCGGTTCAAATATTCCACTTGTAACAGATCTTGCACGTGTTTATTTAAAACTTCCTTCAAAAGTTACTGGTCCTCTTTTGGGCGCAGATGTATCTGATAAAATCAGTGCGAAAGATCCTGTGTGGTCTGTTGCATACGGTCTATGCACACTAGGTCTTTATAACGAAGATACTTCGACAATAAAAACTGGCTGGGGTCCAAAAATCATAAAACCAATAAGAAACAAATTTGTTGAGTGGGTAAAACAGTTTTTACCATAATCCACGTATCAATCTTTTCAACATGTATAAAACAGATTGTCCACTGTTTTGTTTTTTTATGTATTTTGGTATGATAGAGCACATCTTATTCATTAAAGAAAAGGCCCCTAAACGGAACTATTACTATGCCACAAGTTAAACCAGAAGTAGAAGCATTTGCACGAATCAAAGTCATCGGCGTTGGAGGATCCGGTAAAAATGCAAGTAACCACATGATCAACTCTAAAGTTAGAGGCGTTGATTTCATTGTTGTTAATACAGACTCTCAAGATCTTCATCACTCTCTCGCGAAAAAGAAAATTCACATCGGAAAAAATCTTACACGAGGACTAGGAACTGGTATGAATCCAGAGCTTGGAAAACGAGCCGCTGAAGAAACAAAAGAAGAAGTTCAAAACTCACTTAAAGGTGCAGATATGGTATTTATTGCTGGTGGTATGGGTGGTGGTACAGGTTCAGGCGCTGCTCCAGTGGTTGCACAGGTTGCAAAAGATCTTGGCATTCTTACGGTGGCAGTAGTTACAAAACCATTTTTCTTTGAAGGAACTCAGCGCAACAAACTTGCAGATCAAGCTCTTGATGAATTAAAAAAATCAGTCGATGCTCTCATCGTGATTCCTAATGACAGACTTCTCCAAACTGTAAGCCGAGATACTAGCGCACGAAACGCATTTTCTATGTGTGACGAAGTTCTCAAGCAAGCAGTCGAGGGTATTTCTGACCTCATCACAACTCCAGGTATCATCAACATCGACTTCGCTGATATTCGAGCTGTTATGGAAAATGCAGGCCCCGCACTCATGGGAGATGGT
>JBAXQO010000029.1:0-6347 GCA_037131675.1 bacterium | reverse complement strand
CACACTTACAGCACATTATAGAACTAAGCTAGAATTTACACCTGAATCACTTCGTTCAGCTGCACAAGCAAGAAAAAAACTCTCAAGACAAATCCAGGAACTACCAGATAGTGGGAGTGTCCAAAAAGATTTGCTACAAATTTTCACTGAAGCTATTAATGATGATTTAAATATGCCAGAAGCACTCGCGTTGGTGTGGAAAATTATTAAAGATGAAAGTGTTTCTCCTGCTGATAAAAAAGCTACAATCCTAGAATTTGATAAAGTCTTAGGGCTCGAACTCGACAAAGTTGAAACAATAGAAATTCCAGAATATATAACAGAACTTGTACAAGCTCGTGAGGAGGCTCGCAAAAACAAAGACTGGGCTGAAGCAGACCGTTTGCGCGATGAAATACAACATGCGGGATTTATGGTCAAAGATACAGAAAATGGTCCACAAATTCTTCCTCTGTAAATATAATCCACAGCTTAAACACATCTTATGCCCCAATTCAATTGTGGGGCATTTTTTGTACGTGATACAATACTTTTCACATGGCAAAACACAATACATTAAAAATCCCTCCACATAGCGACGAAGCGGAAATGGCACTTCTCGGTTCTATTATGATTCGCCCTGAAGGTATTCATGAGGTGTCAGATATTGTACGTCCTGAAACTTTCTATGCTGAAAAACATGCACTTGTATATGAAACAATGCTGGAACTTCATTCTAGAGCAACCCCTATTGATTTACTTTCAGTGTCCCAAAGATTAAAAGAACGTGAACAACTAGATCGAATTGGTGGAGTGAGCTATATTACAGAGCTTGTAAACTCGGTTCCTACATCTACAAACATCGAACACTATGCTGAGCTTGTTTTTAAAAAGCATATGCTCCGTAAACTTATTGCAAGTGGTGAATATATCGAAGCGCTGGGCTATGAAGAAGGTCGTGAGCTTGATGACGTTCTTGATAGTGCAAGTAAAAAAATCTTTGAAGCAACAAACACATCTGGTTCACAAAAATATGTACATTTGGCAGACGAGCTTGGTAAAGCTTGGGATCGTATCGACAAACTCCACAAAAGCAAAGATGAGCTTCGTGGGGTGCCTACAGGTTTTCGAGATTTAGACAAAAAACTTTCAGGACTCCAAAATTCAGATCTCATAATTCTTGCAGCTAGACCTTCTGTTGGAAAGACGTCACTAGCTCTTAACATCGCTTGTAACGCTGCCATTCGCCACAACATCGGCACAGCTATCTTTTCTCTTGAAATGAGTTCCGCACAACTTGTGGACCGTATGCTTTCTGCTGAGTCAAAAGTAGATGCATGGAAACTTCGTACTGGTGGCTTGAAGCTTGAAGAAGAATTTGCAAAAATTCGAGACACTCTTGATCCACTCTCTAAAGCTCCTATCTACATTGACGACCAAGCTTCAAATAATATCTTGCGAATGCGTTCCGTTGCTCGTCGTATCAAAATGGAAAAGGGCCTTGGGCTTATCATAGTCGACTACTTGCAGCTTATGGCTCCAACTTCAAGCAAAAATTCTGACAACGTTGTGCAGCAAGTGACTGAAATTTCCCGATCTCTTAAGCAACTCGCCAAAGAACTAGAGGTTCCTGTTCTTGCGCTTTCACAGCTCTCTCGTGCCGTAGAAGCGCGCGGAGGTAAACCTCGCCTTTCCGATCTTCGAGACTCAGGTTCTATCGAGCAAGATGCCGACGTGGTTATCTTCATTCATCGAGAAGACAAAGGCAAAGACGAGGCTGAGAGAACAAATATTGCAGAAATCATGATTGAAAAACATCGAAATGGACCTACTGGTACAGTGAAAATGTACTTCGATGGTGATAAGACAGCGTTTCTTGATTTGGATGAGAGTCAGTATGGAGGGTTCACAAAAGATGTAAATTCTTTCTAAATTTTATGAATCATTTACGTTCACTTGAAGAATTATTTTCAAAATTTCCAGGCATTGGCCCAAAGCAAGCCAAACGTTTTGTGTATTATCTTCTAACAAAAGACGAAAGTTATTTGAAAGAATTAAGTGAACTAATAAGCACTCTAAAGCGAGATGTTGCAACATGTGTCTCGTGTATGAAAATATTTCCTAAGGATATTTCAAATTCAAACATTTGCCCTATTTGTTGTGACGAATCTAGAAATAAAGAAACGCTCATGCTTGTTGCTCGGGATATGGATTTGGAACACATTGAAAGGAGTGGTGTATACAAAGGTCAATATTTCGTGATGGGCGGAACGATACCTATTTTGGACAAAGAACCAGAACGACGCATACGCATTAAAAAGCTATTGGATCACCTTTCAACACATCAACAAATTAAAGAAATTATTCTAGCTATGAATGCGACTCCAGAAGGTGAACATACAATGAAATATATTGCTGATTCCCTATCACCTCTTGTTGAAAGAAATCATCTTAAGATTTCATATCTTGGACGCGGACTTTCTACCGGTACAGAGCTTGAGTATTCAGATAAGGAAACTCTCAAAAACGCACTCGAAAGAAGGGTTTAAATTTCGCTTACAAAAAAACCGCCGAGTGGCGGTTTTTTTGTTTTATTTTACTGAAGTGATTTTAACTTCAAAGAATGGTTGTCGATGGCCGTTTCTCTTTGGGTTTTTACTCTTCTGTTTGAATTTGATAATGATAACTTTTGGTAGTCGGTCGATCTTTGTGATTTCTGTCTTCACTTCAGCTCCAGCAATGGTTGGAGTTCCAACTTTGATATCTTTATCATCGCTCAAAACAAGAACATCTGTAAATGTAACAGAGTCGCCTACTTTGTAGTCGCCTTTGATCTTCTCAATGCGAACTCTGTCGCCTTCTTGAGCTAAATATTGTTTGCCTCCTGTTGAAAATACTGCGAATGTCATAGTGGAGCAATATTAACCTATTTTCAAAGCTTTTGCAATAGGTCTACTCTAAAGTCATTATTTATTCATCATTGTCTGGTCGGTCCAAGAGTTCTATTTCTAAACCTGGGGTTTGGCCTGTAATTCTTAACACATCTTTATCTACCTTTTTAAGCTCTCCGCTGGCTTTATTAAAGTGATTTACAGTGGTGCCAAGAGCACTGCCGAGCTTGCCATGATACTCTTCATAGGCCTTTAAATGCTTCCCAAGCTCTTCCACGCGCTTTATTATGTCTTTAGCTGTTTCCTCTATTTGGAGCGCCTTGAGGCCTTGCAGAACCGTCTGCAAATATGCCAAAAATGAAGTCGGTGAGACGATAATAACTTTGTATTTCTGTGCCGCACGCTGTACTAGGTTTTCGGTTTCTTCCTTTAATGCACCGACTTTGTTTACAAGAAGATCGTAATAAATTGCTTCATGAGGAATGAACATAAATGCAAAATCCATAGTCCCCTCCTGTGGGCGGATATATTTTGATGTTTCTTCAATTCGCTTTTTTAAATCACTAACAAATAACTTTTCTAATTTTTCTTTTTCAACAGGATTTCTTTCTTCTACAAGTCTATTGTAATTTTCAAGAGAAAACTTTGAATCAATTGGGATTATTTTTTCTTTAACAAACACTGCAGCATCAACAATTTCTCCGTCATTGAAAGCGTACTGCATTTGGTAGCCACCTGGTGGCATGACATTTTTCAAAAGCGTCTCAAGGTAATATTCACCTAGAATTCCTCGTTGCTTTGGATTTTTCAAAATATCCTGCAAACTCTGTAGTTGGTCGGCAAATGAAACAACTTGCTTCCCCGTCTCTTTTACTTGAGCTAGTTCATTTGTGATTTCTTTAATTAAGTTATGGGATTCAGAAAACTGCCTGTGAACAGTGTCGCTCATATTGCGATTGGTTTCGCTCATTTTTTGATCAACTGTTTTATTAAGATCGCTAACTTTTGAATCTACAGTACGGGAAAGCTCGTTTACTTGTTCGAGAATAAGTTTAAGACCAATATCATCTTTTTGTATTGGTTGAGGTTTTCGTAAAAGAAAAAATAATGAAAAATTAATAGCAATAAGCACCACAACAAGAGCGCCAAGTATGATTAAAAACATTGTCATAGAGAGCATTATACACCAAATTAGGCGTGTGATATAATCAAAAAAACTAATATAAATATATGATTCAATCAACTTTCAAAGAGGAAATTAAAAAGGCAATGCTCGCAAGAGATACTGTTCGGCTAAACACTCTCCGTGGTGTTTCTGCTGCATTTACAAATGAGCTAGTTGCAAAAGGTATGAAACCTCAAGACGAACTCGCCGATGAAGACTGTCTAGCAGTAATACGCCGACTTGTAAAACAGCGCAAAGAATCAATTGAGCAGTTTAAAGCGGGTGGCAGACAAGACCTTGTGGACAGTGAAAGTGCTGAGCTTGCGATTCTTGAAACATATTTACCTCAAATGATGAGTCAATATGAGATACGTAAAATTGCCGAAGCAAGAAAAGTAGAACTTGGAATTACAGATAAATCAAAAATGGGAATGTTTATGGGGACACTCATGAAAGAATTAAAGGGACGCGCTGATGGTGGAGATGTTAAACTTGTAGTAGAGTCGTTATTTTAATTAAAGTAAATATGAAACAACAACCGATCTCCGAAGAAGAAGCTAAAAAAAGATTTTCGGAATTGAAAGAAGGTGTTTCAAACCATTCGATTTCTATTCCGCCTAAAACTATTGATGGGATAAATGAGGAACTCCAACTTCTGAATAATAAATTTACTCCTATTCCTAATGACGTTGAGAAATTGCTTCATGATAGAGAAGAAGATGAAAGAGTTGTGAAGGAAGAGTCTGGTAAACATCAAGTTAGATCAGGTAAGGCTCCATTAAACGAATTAGACGCAATGGCAAGGTGGCAAAATAAGCAAGAGAGCGACACTGATTAAAAAAACACCTCAATTGAGGTGTTTTTATTTAAATTGTTGATTTATTTTGTTTCAGAGAACTCATCATAAGTATGTTTATTTATTTTCAAATAATAAATTTGAAAAATGTTTAATATCGGTAAAAAGTCAGTTATAAAATTGTATAGTGAGGCTCCCATAGGGCCAATATAACCACCAAATACAAGAAAGAGACCGACTCCGTTTGAAATAACCCATATAATAAAATTCTGCTTCACGATACGGATTGATTCTTTACTCAAAAGCATTGCTTCTGGAACACGGCGAATATCATCGTGCATAAGTGTAATATCAGCGGCTTCAATGGAAGCGTCAGAACCAATGGCACCCATCGCAAAACTCACATCTGCAAGCGCAAGCGAAGCAGCATCATTTACTCCGTCCCCCATCATTGCGATTTTTGCACCCGAAGCTTTTAACTTTTTAATTTCATTAAGTTTCCCTTCAGGTGTTTGGTTTGCTTTGAATTCATCCACACCTACTTTTTCCGCCACACGATGTGCAACATATTCGTTATCTCCTGTGAGCATTACCCATTTTTTCACACCCATTTCTTTTGTCTCTGCAATACTTTCTTTCACGTATTTTTTCAAATCATCTTCGTATGAAATATAGCCAGCGATTTCATTTTCTCGCGACACAACGGACACACTCAAACCCTTCTCTTCTTCCTCTTGGACTTCGACTTCAAAATCTGAGCTGACATTTACTCCCAATCTTTTAATAAATGAAAGTTTGCCTTCTGTATATGAAACACCTGCTTTTTTAACAGTAATTCCATCTCCTGGATATTCTTTTACTTCATCTGGAGCTGTAAGTGCTACAGAAATACCTTTCAAATAATGAGCAATTGCAAGACTTGTAGGATGTTTAGAGTCGGCAACACATGTAGAAAGTATTTCATTAAACTCCTCAACAGTTACTCCGTTATATGTTTTTATTCCTGAAACTTTTGAAGCTCCTTTTGTAAGGGTTCCAGTTTTGTCTGTTACAAAAATATCAATATTTCTCACTTTTTCCATAACGGCTGAACCTTTTACAACGATTCCATGTTTCGCCGCTTTGGCTATTGCCACTGTAAAACCTAGAGGCACAGCAACAGCAATATCATCTGCACATGTTACAAGCAAAACCCCAAGTACTATATTGAGATTTTTTGTAATAAAGAAAATGATAAATGAACTTACAAGCATTATGAAAATGTACCAAGCGCTAAATTTATTAGCCAAAGTTTCAGTTTTTGTTTTTTCACGACTGGCCTCATCTACGAGCGCAATCATTTTTGAAATCGTTGTATCTTCACCTACTTTTTCAGCACGAACAATTAGGGAACCAAAAGTATTAAGTGTTGAACTAAAAACTTTGTCCCCGACTTTTTTTTCTACAGCCTGACTTTCTCCTGTAAGCGTAGACTGATCTATACTCGCCTCCCCATGCATAACAGTGCCGTCAACAG
>JBAXQO010000028.1:0-7796 GCA_037131675.1 bacterium | reverse complement strand
AAAAAAAGAAGTTTTAGAAAAAACAAACGGTCTTAATACAAGTATTGAGTTTTATGGAGATGATACTGATATGGCTCGTAGTGCAAGCAAATATGGTAAAGTTAAATTTACCACAAAATTAAATATGCTCACCTCAAATAGAAGACTGAAAGAACAGGGGACGCTTAAAACAACTTTCTTGTATGTAAATAACTTTTTAAGTGAAGTTATATTTAAAAAACCAGCAACAACAAAAAAATATGAGGAAATAAGATAAGAGATCGCAATAATTTTCTGAAGTGTGTTATATTGTTTATATAAATTAAATGCAAACATTTACAAACAACATAGGAGTCTGGCTAGACTCTTCAAAATATTTTCTCCTTTTTGCTGGGGCTTTTTTAGAAGGTCCAGCTGTAATGATTGGTGCTGGTTTTTTATATAGAATTGGAACATTTGCATTTTTTCCGATGTATCTATGTTTGGTTTTTGGAGATTTTGTAGCTGATTTATGTTGGTATTTTATTGGATACTTTGGCGCGAAACCTGTCTTGAATAAATTTGGGCGCTTTTTAAATGTTACCCCAGAAATCATTAAAAAGGTTGAACTTCGATTTAAAACTTATGAATCTGTCATAATTTTAATATCTAAGTTAACTATGGGTTTTGGTTTTTCATTAGCAACTTTGATAGTTGCGGGTATGTTGAAAATGGATTTTAAAAAATATGTTTCCTTGAATTTGTTAGGTGGCTTTGTTTGGACATTTTTTATGATATCAGTAGGGTTTATATTTGGAAATATTTATTCAACTCTACAAAAAGATTTAAAAATAGTTTTTGTTGGAGTTTTTATATTTTTGGTTTTTTTCGGAATTAGGACAATAAATCGATTTTTAGTTAATCAAAAAATTTAATGATATCTATTATTATTCCAACTCTAAATGAAGAAAAATTCTTAGAAAAAACAATTAAAAATCTAAGTCTTTTAAGCGAATTTGATTATGAAATTATTGTCTCAGATGGTAAAAGTAAGGATAAAACTTTAGAAATCGCAAGAAAATATGCAAACAAAGTGGTGGAACAGGTTAGCGACGAAAGACAAACAATTTCTGCAGGTAGAAATGCTGGAGCAAAAATTGCGCAAGGAGATTTTTTGGTTTTTGTTGACTCAGACGTTCTCATTCCAAACATAAATATATTCTTCGCCAAAGCATTGGATTTTTTTAGAGATGATAATAAATTAGTGGCACTTAGTGTTTTTATGAAAGTATATCCAAAATCAGCAACACTTTCTGATAAGTTCTTTTTTTCAATTATCAACACTTATCACTACATACTCAATAATTTTTTCCATGTAGGAAGTTCATCTGGAGAATTCCAAATGATAAAATCAGAAAGTTTTAAAATGGTAGATGGTTACAATGAAAAAATTGCAGCTGGAGAGGATGGTGATATATTTTCTAGGCTTTCTAAAATAGGCAGGACAAAAATATCCTCAAACATTTTTATTGAACACTCATCAAGACGTGCACATGCTATAGGATGGGGCAAGCTTTTTTCTCTATATATACTAAATGGAATTTTCGTAAAACTTTTTAAAAGAGCTTTTAGTAAAGAGTGGAAACCAGTCAGATAGTTATTTAATTATTATCTGGACAGCAGGTAGGCCTTCTTTGGATACAAGTCTGTCTTTCTCGAATATAAATTCTGCCATGTGAAAAATGGCATAAGTAATAAAGAACGCCGCAAATACATCGATTGAGTAATGAAAATGACCAAGTAACACTATTGCACCAAAGAAAGCGGCTGTTACGATAAAAATGTATCTAAGTGTTTTATTATCCCAAAACACTAGACTCATTAGAAATGGAAGTCCTGTGTGAGCAGAAAAGAATAAATCTCCTCCGAAAGCAAATTTGTTAAACCATCTTGCTGGATTAGACGAAAACAATGTTTCGTCAGGGAATGGGCCAATGTGGGTGAGTGTGATAAATATTGATCTTATAAAGACAAATAACGCTATGCTTTTAAGCACAAAGGGGATTTTTTTTGGTTGGTATAGACATATAAGAGATACGAATAGCCACAAAAAAAGTGGTCCGTATATAAAAATACCGTCCACATCAAACACTGGTATATTACTTAAAATAATATCATTAACTGAATTACTTGCATGAGCAGTTGCGTACGTACCAGCAAAGAAATTTATAAATAAACTAGCTGCTAAGAGTAAAAACCCAACAATTACAGATGATAGGAAAGCCTTTTGGCCAAAGTGTTCGATGTATCTTTTTTTGATAGGTTTCATAATTGATAAAGTATATCATTTTTATAATCTCAGTACCTTATTTTAAATATAATATAATTTCATTACACATAAAAAAGATAAAAGAAAAAAACGCCGTACCCGAAGGTCGTGCGTTATTGTATTTAAGCTTTCGTATTAAGGAAAATTGGTGAAAAATTCCCACTCCGATTTTCCCGTTGGGGAGAAGTAGCTTTTTACTGTGTCATATACCACTTTCAGTGTTCTCGATGCTCTTTCTCCGTCACAGGTAATCCCCTCAAACCATGGTTGAACGTCTGAGATAAACTTATCATCCTCAAGTAGTTTGTAGATAAAAGGTTGAGTTACGCCGAAATCTGCGAGAATCTGGACGATGAGTTCAGTTGTAAACCCATTACTAGTCCAAATCTTCAAAAGCTCCTTGTAAGCTGGAAAGAAAGAAAACTCGTAAATGGTCGTGAGTTTTTCAACACTTCCCAGCATTGGTGCTTGTCCGGTTTCGACCAACCCTTTCTGCATTTCAAAGTATTCAATGGTTTGTTGGGGAACCTCGAAAGTGAATGATTTTCCTGTATGCAAGTTTTTTACACATTGAGTAGTGTAGATAACAACCCTCTCGGGGAGTGTTGGTAGTTTGCGCCACCATTCACACCCATTTTGAGGAACAGAAGTGTATCCCCAGTAAGAATCATTTTCCTCGGTAGGAACGGCTGGGATATACCATCCTATCTGGTCGGTCTTACCCCCTCTCGAAGGGCGCATTCCGTTAGCGTCAATCTTGCTGATATCCTTTTTCTGATTTATGGCCGCACAGTGAGCACAGCGTAGTGTTTGGTGATTCAGAAAGGTTTGATACTCTCTCCAGAGTTTGACTCTTTTTGCTCCACATTGGCCACATTTGTAAGTTGGAGGTATTTCTGCTTTTGAGTAATCGACGGGGTGAGACGTGTCCACAAGAGACACTTTCCACGAAGAACCTCCAAACACCGCCTGCGCCAGCGCGAGTGCTTTAATAGGATTTTTTTCCGTGCGAAATGGTATTGAAGGATTTCTCCTACGTGATAAGGAGTATTCTGCGTGAGCAATAACATAGGCAGCAGTGCCTGGTAGGAAATTACGGAAGTGTTTTTTCATTATGTAGTTTTTTTGTTTTTTGAAGGGGAGAAAGAATAGTTCCAACTCCTAACTAATTCAAAAGCAAATTAACACACCAATAAAGGCGTGTCAATCATAGTGGATTCTGGGAGAGTTTCTCACTCAACTAAAACTCTTTCGTCAAAAAGTTTTGAGAGATGGTTAGCACTTTAATGAAGGAAGTTTGGTTGTTGAGATAAGTTTTCTTTTATAGAAAATGAGAAAATCGGAAGATATATAGATTGCAAACTCCTTATAATTTAAGAGGTTTTTATTTTAAGTAAAGATATGAAAAACCGCCAAATCTTTCGATGTGGCGGCCATAGAATTGTCGCTATCGCTGTGCAGGTCTTAAGCGGGAGTTGGTTCTGGAGCAATCAGCCAAGTTTTCCTCAGTGTTTCCAATAGTTTACGCAATTTGCTCTTTGTTGGAGGTTTAGGTGTGCACGCAATGAAATACAGCGACAGAATTATAAAGAGAAGAAAAATCACCAATAACGGAAACCGCGGGAAGAGAGGGATGGCCCAGAATAACGAAAAGACTTGCCAAAGTCTTATATTCCAGTGCATTGCCTCATTATTCACACAGCCTTTTTCTTCTGAGTTATGTAGTGTTTCTTCCTCAACTCTCTTTATAAACTCAAGTCTCGCAAACAGCATGAGTAAAGGAAGGAAAACAGACATAAACCACGACACCTGACCAATTCCCATAACTGGGATAATGAACATTGCTGTACAGGAGGTGATTCTCGCCCAACAAAAATTACTGACCCCAAAGTATTCATAGGACCAGTCCGAGAATCTTTGGAATAAATTAAGCAGAAAATCATCAAGAATTTTAATTCTCATTTTCATCTCATCTTTCTATTGCTGATTGTTAAAAAACGTTTTTTCTATTTCGCATATTACTCATTCTTTTGTTTTGTGCAATATCTTGTGTTTCTTTAACGAATCAGTGATATCCAAATCAGAAACAAAAAAAGGAAAGCGTAATTGCCATCTTATTGATTATAAGGATCAAGAATGAAGCTCCAGTGGTTCGAATTTCCCCAAGGTATCACGTTTGAAAATGAAAAATTTCGAACCACTAAAATAGCTAGTGTATATAAGACAAAAGAGGCATTTCTGCCTCCTAAGTCTGCTGTGGTGGACCCTAGGAGATTCGAACTCCTGACCTCCTCATTGCAAATGAGGCGCTCTACCAACTAAGCTAAGGGCCCGTTTTAAAACTGGAAACTATTTTATCTTAATTTTTATTTATTGCAAGTCCTATAATATGCTCCATAAATTCTTTTGTATTCGAGCCCACAGCCTCTAAGGCTTTTGGAACAAGAGAATGCTCTGTAAAGCCTGGAAGGGTATTGATCTCAAGAATATAAACCCCTCTAGTAGGATGAACAATAAAATCTGATCTGGAATAATGTCTCGCACCTATAGATGTGTGTGCATTTATCGCCGCCTGCATAATCGCATCTTTCTCAAGTTGAGAAAAATTTCCAGGACAGCGTTCTTCTGTTTTTCCTGAATATTTCATGGTTTGGTCAAATGCGACATCTGTATGTTTTACAATTTCTATTGGCGGAAAAGCATAATGGGTTTGTCCACGAAAATCATCTGCAATAACGCAAGTTGCTTCTTTTCCTTTTATGAACTCTTCAACTATTGCTGAATCGCAATAGGAAAAAACAGAAATGAGTGCCTCTTCTATACTTTGTAAATCACGACCAACCGAAACTCCGACCGACGAACCCGATGAGATTGGTTTAATTATTACTGGTAAAGTAAATGTTTTGAAAATTTCTAAAGCCTGAGCAGAAATATCTATACCAGAATTTACTATAGTTGCACGAGGGGTTTTAATACCTGCCTTTTTGAAAATCTCTTTTGCTTTCCATTTGTTCATACCTAAAGCAGATGCAAACATTTTTGAACCTGTGTAGGGGATTCCAACATGATCAAGTATCTGTTGAACTTTTCCATCCTCGCCATATGTACCATGGAGAGCATTTACTACAACATCGATATGTTTAAGTGCTTCTCCTGGAGTACCGGGAACACCCTTAATGTGCCATACGCAATCTTTATCAATTACAATATCTATTATTGTATGTTTACCCCCAAGTGTCTTACTGAGATTGTTGCCGGTTTCGAGTGATACAGCATGTTCCTCGCTTGGTCCTCCGCGGATTATTGCAATACGATGTTTTTGCATATAGATACAAGTATATCGTGTATCGAAAAATAATAAAATAATGTTATACTTATTTGTAATGAAAAGTGTGGCGATAGTTTCTTCTTGTCTCTTCATGACATCACTCGTTGGGGTGTTTGCTTTTCCTGACGCCATAGATGCAGTAGACGGAAGAATATATCAGCTTACGACTATAATAGAAAAAGTAAGTAACAGAGTGAGTATTGGAGCTGCATACGAAGCACTAGAGCCATCAACAAAATATGTTGGTGTGGTAGAAGGCTCACGCAGAGAGGAAATTGCTACCTCCTGTCAACAGAAACTCGGTTGGGATAACACAGAAACGGATGCATTTGCTGGCACGCTATCATGCTCAACCAAAAATGATGAGGGATATTTCCTTCCTGGAGTTTATTTGGTAGATAAAGATTCTTCACCTCGAGATATCAAACTTGAAATGAAAACTCGTTTTGATGATGCACTACGCCAAAAAGCTATAGAGCTTGGTGCAGATCCAAATCGTATTGACCTAGACACTGTGATTACAGTAGCATCTCTAATTCAAAGAGAGGCAGCTAGTTCACGTGATATGGGTCTTATTTCAGGAATAATTTGGAACCGACTAGCTGTGGGTATGCCACTTCAAGTAGACGCAACATTACAATACATAAAAGGTAAAGACGGAAAGTGGTGGCCTTATGTACTTTCTAAGGATAAATATATAGATTCACCGTATAACACGTACGAATATAAAGGCTTGCCACCAACTCCAATATCAAATCCTGGTATAGCAGCCATTGGGGCCGCACTTAGTCCCGAAAAAACAGATTGTTTATTCTATCTACATGACAAATATGGACGCATTCATTGTTCTAAAACGTACGAAGAACATAAAGCATACGTGAATAAGTATCTGAGGTAGATTTTTTTGTATAAAAAAAGACCGCCAACCATTTGCATAGTGGACGGTCTAATGTTTTTTTGGTTAAACGCTCGTTAAACTAGGTTAACCAGCTCGCACCACTTTTCTTGTCTTCGCTCGCCATCCAAACATTGTAGGCAAGGCCGATGATCATGTCGGCAACCATGCCCGCAATCATCTTGTCGAACCAGGGTTGAACCCCAGAACACGTGACGACGATTCCTTGTCTGTATACGCCACCGTAGAAGGGTGCGTCACCAGGAAACAGCAGGTGTGGAATGATGTCGGTACGATCATCATTTCGTCCATGCCACAACTGGAGGGCTTTGCAACGAGCTACCTCGTCGTACTTTGCCGTCCAATCCGCCCTGTCACCAACACTGTGCTCGTAGAGTACGTGTGGAACAAGCGGGTAGTTCGGCCAGTCAGGGAAGTTTGCTTCGCGATCATCCTTCATAGCAGGTACGAGGATGACAATGTGATAGGTCTGTCTTTTGAGAAGATCACCCATAGGGGGAGTCTCCATCATAGCCGTCGAGACTGTCTCGATAGCGAATTTTGCAAGTTCCTCGGTGAGGAACTTTGGTGTGACCATGTGGTCTTGCATATTCAATCTCCTTTATTTTGGTTGAAGTGAATGGGTTTACAAAGAGCTGAAAAACTCTTTAACTTTTGCTACATTAAAATAAAAAATAGTTTATGTCAACATAATAAAAAGTAGTTATATCTGTGGGTTTTTAGAATCACCCGTATTCTTTTTATGCTACAATATTCTCCATGCGAATCACATTTCCTTTAAGTTTTCCTAGGGTTTCTTCTTTTTTCAATTTCACAAACGCCAAAATAATTTTTAATGAAGTACTGATTGGAGTACTTGGTTTTCTTCTTGTGACCAATTTTTTGTATGCACCTTCTTTTATAAAAACACTACTAATTATATTCTCTTATATTGCTCTTACTCCTGTTGTATATAGTGCAGCTAAGGCTTTATGGAATAGACAAATCACTATCGATCTTTTAGCCAGTATTGCACTTGTGTTTACCTTCATTCAAGGTGAATGGGTATCGGCCATTTTTATCAACCTCATGCTTGCGTCCGCAAGACTTTTTTCTTCTTTTACAGAAAGACGGACTGAGGATATACTCTCACACCTATTAAAATTAAGGCCCGGAACAGTAACAGTTCAAGTTAATGGGAGTGTGCAAGATATTCCTCTCGAACAAGTTAAGATTGGCAATATGGTAGTTGTGGAAGCTGGTAACAGAGTTCCTGTTGACGGCAC
>JBAXQO010000027.1:0-7886 GCA_037131675.1 bacterium | reverse complement strand
GCTGGAAACGACGAGTAAGAGCTGGGTCTTTTTCAATATGTTTTTGGTATTCTTTAAACGTCGTAGCACCAATAGCTCTTAGTTCCCCCCTGGCAAGCGCTGGCTTAAGCATGTTAGATGCATCCAAAGAACCTTCAGCTGCACCCGCACCAACAATGGTATGAATTTCATCAATAAAAAGGATGACATTGTGCTGTGAACGCTCAATTTCTTTCAAAATATTTTTAAGTCGCTCCTCAAACTCTCCACGGTATTTTGTTCCAGCCACAAGAGCACCAAGATCTAGGGAAACAAGTTCTTTTCCACGAAGTGATTCTGGTACATCACCTGTCGCCATTCTGTTTGCAAGACCTTCAATTATGGCAGTTTTTCCAACACCAGCTTCGCCAATTAAAATAGGATTGTTTTTTGTGCGACGAGATAGAATTTGAATAATGCGAGTGATTTCGTTATCACGACCGATTACAGGATCGAGTTTATTTTCTTTGGCAAGCTGTGTGAGAGAGCGAGTGAATTTAATGAGTGCTTTATTTTTTTTAACAGCAGACCCATCAGCCACTTTTGATTGTTTTAGTTCGTTCACAACTTTAAGAACAAGATCTTTGTCCAACTTAAACTTTGCAAGAATATCTTTTGCAATACTTGGAACATCGAGTATTGATAAAAACAAATGCTCAGTTGAAACAAACTCATCTTTCATTCCAGTTGCAATTTTTGAAGAAAGTTCAATTATTTGCGCTAACTCTGGAGTTAGGTAGACCTGATACGACGGAGCAAGAGTTTGGGAACCTTCTGGAGCCTCAATTGCCTCAAGAGCAGAGTCTGTTAGGAGAATAGTATCAACGTCAAGTCGGTCAAGTACAGAAATAACCATACTCTCCTCTTGAACAATGAGAGCTGTGAGCAAATGGATTGGATTAACATGATTCTGTCCTCGCTCGATAGCAATCTCATGTGCGCGCCGAATTGCTTCGCGTGCTTTTGTTGTGAAGTGTTGAAATGGAGGCATACCTTTATACTACTCAATTAACTTAATAATGCAAAAAGTAAACCCTATTTTGGCATAAGAGCCGAGAAAGCTTCTTTTAGGATATTAGAGGCTATAAATATGGTTTTTTCAGGACTTGTATGAAAACCTACAACCTCACCAGAAAGATTAAATAATATCCCTCCAGGCAATGAATTAATTATATCAGAACTTGTTGTAATTGAGTTATTTTTATTATCTTTTGTGTCTATAGATACAATGTTTCCGATGTTTACGGTATTTTTTGTACTACCACTCAAAGATATTATTGATTGACCAAGTTTTACTCCAGCCGAATCACCAAAGTTCACTGAAGTAAATGAAACTTTTTGATCTTGCGATGGTTTTGCTTGGAGCAAAGTTATACCTAGAACATCATCATTTTTTACAATTTCAAGAGGAACTTTTGTTCCATCTGAAAGCTCGGCAACATAGCTGTTTGTCTGTGCTATCGCTGTCTTTTCAGCAACCACATACCCCTTATCTGAAACAATAACCCCATCACCAAGAAATGTATCGATACCAGCTATGGGGCCAAAAATGTGAACAAAACTTTTTACATTTTTGTCTATTGCACTTATTGTTAAATCTTCTTCCTTTACTACGACAGTTGTTTTTTCCTTCACACCATCGCCGTTTGAATTATTTGAGGTCGGAGTAACTTTCTCAATGGTTTTTTCAATAACACGATTGATTGTTTGAGTGACGGGCTGAGGAGACTGATCCATGAGTGACACGACGGTAATTCCGGTTGCAATAGATACAACAAACGCAACTAGAAGTGCCAATAAAATGATTTGATGTTTATTGAGATTGTCCATGAGGACAATTGTATCACAACCTCATAAATACTTAAAAATGTGCACGTTTACACAAATTAGGTAATATTTTCAAAACTCTTTTAAGGTCTGAATAGGTTGTCTCACGGCCTAGCGACAAACGAATTGAAGACCTGGTACATTTTTTAGCCTGAGGGAGAGCCCCTATAACGTATGACTCCGATATATCATTAAGATTTTCACAAGCAGAGACAAACGCACAAGCAATCCCCTGTGCATCTAATTCCAATACCAAGAATTCCGCATCTACACCCGGTACACAAAAATTTATATTATTTGGAAGTCTATTCTCTATCCCTCCGTTTATGATCGCCTCGGGCAAAACTTTTAATAATTTAGAAAAGAAATTATCTCTCAATATTTTAAGTCTTGCAGATTCTTTTTCTTGCATCTTAATTGCAACATCAAGTGCTTTTGCTATTCCAACAATCACTGGCACGTTTTCAGTTCCTGGTCTGAGACCTTTTTCCTGACCACCACCTAACATAATGCCAACCAAAGGAATGTAACTCTTTGCATACAAAATCCCTACTCCTTTTGGACCATAGATTTTTTGTCCATCAACAGTTACCATATCTAATCCTAATTTTTCACGATCTATACTGCAGTAATTTACTGCCTGACTAGCGTCTGTATGAACAAAAGGATAATTGTTTAATTCTCTTTTTTGATCAAGTTTCCAAAGCTTTACTCTGCGTGCAATTTCCTTAACAGGTTGTATTGAACCTATTTCATTATTAGCATACATAACACTTACAAGGACAGTGTTTTCTGTAAGTGCATTTTCTACATCCAAAGGTTTTACACAACCGTCTTCATAAACAGGTAAATAAGTTACTTTTGCATACGCTTCCATTTCAAGCATCCTACAAACTTCAAGCACGGCAGAATGTTCAATGGCTGATGTGATTATGTGCGGTGTTTTTCCAGGATTTTCTCTTCTATATGCATATACCAACCCAGCAATAGCCAAGTTTACAGATTCGGTACCGCTTCCTGTGAAAATAATATCTCTGGGCTGCCCGTTCAATATTTTTGCAATAGAATTTCGAGCACTCTCAACTATTTTTTTGACTTCAACCCCTTCTTTATACAAAGCAGATGGATTATAAAACTGACCCGTAAAATAAGGCTTCATTTCACGAAAAACTCGTGAGTCAACGGGTGTTGTTGAAGCATAATCAAGATAGATTCGTCTCATAGGTGAGTTATTATACCATAATGTATGCCTTTTTCTGGTATCCTCCTGAAAATTTATGTATAATATGTTCTCATGAATATAAATCTTGATATCACACATATAATTATCTATTCACTCGCAATATTGAGTGCTATCTTACTTACGGTTATTATCCGTCTTGAAACTAGAATCAAAAGACTTATGAGAGGACAAAGTGGTGCATCATTGGAAGAGGCATTCAACTCAATGAGAAAAGATATCGAAGGACTACATGGTTTTCAGAATGAGATGAAGGGCTACCTAACACATGTTGAAAAACGACTCCGCAGAAGTGTTCAAGCTGTAGAAACGGTTCGATATAATCCATTCAAAGGCAATGGATCTGGAGGTAACCAAAGTTTCGCAACAGCACTTCTAGATGAAAACGGTAACGGTGTTGTTATATCTAGCCTGTACTCAAGAGACCACATAAGTGTCTTTTCGAAACCACTAAAATCCCATAAGTCCGAATACGAACTCACGGAAGAAGAAAGAGAAGTTCTCACTAAAGCTAGAGAAATCGTTGAAAAAACCCACTAATTAGCTATATAGTTGGTAAAATCCAAAAAATGTGGTAGTTTAAGGACTACTCAGTTGAAGGCTATCTTATTATGAATAATACCACTCCACAAAAGAATCTTATTCCTCGACCACCAGTTGTGGTAGTTATGGGCCATATTGATCATGGAAAGTCTACCCTTCTTGACTATATCCGAAAAAGTAACGTTGTAGACACGGAAGCGGGAGGTATTACTCAACACACAGCTGCATATGAGGCTGAACATACCGACACCGAAGGAAATATATCTAAGATAACATTTATTGATACCCCAGGGCATGAGGCCTTCGCCGAACTCCGTTCTCGAGGAGCAAAAGTCGCCGATGTTGCAATACTTGTTGTGTCTGCAGAAGATGGTGTAAAACCTCAGACTCTCGATGCACTCAAAAGTATTCAGGCTGCAAACGTTCCATATATTGTAGCCATCAACAAAATCGACAAGCCAAACGCAAATATAGAACGCACAAAACAGACACTTGCAGAAAATGAAATATATATTGAGGAATGGGGAGGTAAAACTCCAGTAGTTCCCATATCTGCAAAAACAGGCCAAGGCGTGGAAGATCTTTTGGATATGGTCATTCTTACATCTCAACTAGAAGATCTTAAAGCCGACTCAGATGCCAAAGCAGAAGGTGTGGTCCTCGAAGCATACCTACATAAAACTAAAGGAATTACAGCCACAATTATTATAAAAAACGGCACATTAAAAGTGGGTTCCTATGCAATATCAGAACATTCATATTCCCCTGTTCGAGTGATAGAAAATTTCAAAGGAGAAAAAATCAATGAAGCTACCTTTTCTAGTCCAGTGAAAATTGTTGGCTGGACTGAACTTCCAAAGGTTGGAGCACATTTTACTGTGTGCGATTCAAAAAAAGAAGCAGAAGTTTTGGTTAGAGATTATTCTCTAAAAGAAAAAGGTAACAAAAACATTATTACGCCTGAAACAGTAGGTGCGGTATATATACCTATAATAATTAAAGCCGATGCTTCTGGAACACTCGATGCAATATCACATGAAATTAAAAAATTGGAAACTGAAAATGTAAGAGCTAGAATAATACATAAAAGTGTTGGTGATATAAACGAAAATGACATTCGAAGTGGAATGGGAAAATTTGACAATGTTGTTATTGGTTTTAATGTGAAAATAGATTCACAGGCTCAAGCCTTGATAGACCGTGAGGGTGTGGAAACGAAAATATTTTCAATCATTTATGAGCTTGGTGATTACTTAAAAGAAGTTTTTGAAAAGCGAACACCGAAATTCGATGTTGAAGAAATGAAAGGACAACTGAAAGTACTTAAGTTCTTCAGTAAGATGAAAGACAAGCAAGTTATTGGAGGTAAAGTTACTAAAGGATCCTTGCATGTAAAAGAAACTGTTAAAATAATGCGCAGAGATGAAGAAGTTGGGCGTGGAGTTGTTACCGAGCTTCAACATTCAAAGCAAAAGGTTGGTGAAGTCGAAGAAGGTAAAGAATGTGGACTTTGTGTAGATTCAAAAACTGATATCGCACCCGGTGATTTACTAGAAAGCTTTATTATTGTTCAAAAATAAGATAATATCATATGAAGATTAAAGACCAAAAAATTGGAGATGCATTGAAAGCCGCAGCTGGAGATTTTATTCAGCGTAACTCCAACATGACATCTTTAATCACAGTTACACGAGTAGAACTCGAAGACCGTGGAGGTAGAGCAACTATATTTGTAACAGTGTTTCCTGAAGACAAAGGAAAAGGAGCTCTTGATATGTTAAAGCGAAAGAGAAGCGAATTTCGAGAATCTATTCCTTCAAAAATAAGAATTGGAAGAATTCCATTTTGTGATTTTGAATTAGATGCTTCAGCAAAACTTTTGCGGACAATCGAGAATTTGCCGGAGAACAAGTAAATAATTTGGCGTGGTGGCGAAGTGGTAACGCTTCGGTCTGCAAAACCGACATGCGCGGGTTCGATTCCCGCCCACGCCTCAAAATTAAAAGCTTAAGCTTTTAATTTTAGCGTGGAGCAAGTGCTGGGAGCACTTGCGGCGGGAATCGAAGCCCGATTGAGATATTTTATGAGTTTACGAAATAAAATATCCAATTGGGGTACTGACCCTGTAAGGGTCGATGCTACCGCCCAAGTTCCCTTTCTGCAAAACCTTGCCCGGGTGATGAAATAGGTAGACATAGGGGACTTAAAATCCCCAGCTGGCAACGGCGTGCGGGTTCGATTCCCGCCTCGGGCACATATTGAATAGATATCTTAATCCATAAGATATCTATTCTTCAAAAGATAATCTTGAACATTTTTTATGTTCTCAATTTTATTAGTTTTATGCGAGTAAGGTAATTTCATATAACTATATAGCAAAACAGCAGAATGCAACGCTTTAATATTATAACTTTCACCTTTGAAATATCCATCAATCAACTGAATTCTTACCTCTTCCGGTTCACCGTTCCAAACAGTTCCAAATATAGTGCGTGCAATGTCTATATACCCATGATTAAATCTTGGATTAGGATCAAAGACTGTAAGCGGTTTTGTATCAAAAATATTGTAGATATGAAAATCTTCATGACAGTAACTGCTTTCATTTTCCTTATGAGCTAGATCTGTAAGTGTTTTAAAAGCATCTACTAGAGAGCCATGATCTTCTCCAAGTAATTTATTCTCCTTTACATATCCAATTTTACTTTCTAATTCGGGGCTATTTATCCAATCAATAAATGCTGAATACTCTGCCCTACCACCTCTAACTTGACCATATCCATTAGATTTTGGTACATGCATCTTCCTTAAAATTTCCCCCATTTCAAAATATACTTTTCTCTGAATAAGCTCCTCAAGACTGTAATTTCCACCCAGCGTTTTTGCTTCTACATAATCATACATTACATAAGAATGCTCATTTAAAATTCCCTCATCAACTATACGAGGAACTTTCACACCAGCTTTTTCCCAAACCTTCAAAAACAAACCTTCACCTTGAGAAAAGGTTTTACTCAGTGGAATTTTTAAAATAACTTTTCTTTCTTTTGTTTCCAAAATAGTCACCAAAGAAGAAACGCCCCCTGTCAGAAAAGTTATACTAACTTCCCCATTTTTAAAAAGTTCATGATTTGATATAAAATCCTGTATAGCAGGAATTAGATTTATCCTTCTCTCATTAAAGGTTTTATCTACCTCATGAGGAGACAATGTTGGTTGATTTTTAAAATTTATTTTGGTCATGATTATTTTGATATATTATAACAGAAATTTTTCCTAGAAAATCATAAGAGAGGTCTTTGGGGCTTACAGTACCGTACTCGCTTTGCTCCGTGCGGTAAACTCAAGGTTTCTAAGTCCCAGAGATCTTACAGGTTCGGTATAGGTAAGGACTTGGTCACATATAAAATTCTGCTGAATTTTTATGCGACCCCGACTCGCACCGTCGCGCTCCGTCTTTCAAGTCCCCTCCTACTAAAAAACAAAAATGAGAATGTTTTCACATTCTCATTTTTGTTTTTTTGTGCGCAGGAGAGGACTTGAACCTCCACGCCTTGCGGCACCAGTTCCTAAGACTGGCGCGTATACCAATTCCGCCACCTGCGCATTTTTCAAACTGTACCAATGTCTTGTAGGGAATCTCTCCTTACAGGAGCTGTACACCTTTCGTATCGTACTCGCTTTGTTCCGTGCGATAATACTCAAGGTCTTCGATCCCTACCCGAGAGTGCCCTGTGGCACTCTCTAGGGTGGGAAAGAAAATTGCCTTAGCAATTTTCTTGTCCACCCTGTAGGGATCGAACCTACGACCTTATCCTTAAGAGGGATCTGCTCTACCAGCTGAGCTATGGGCGGATATTATTTTACGGAAAAGTTTCCGTGTGCGCGGGAGAGGACTTGAACCTCCATGCCTTACGGCACTAGCTCCTAAGGCTAGCGTGTCTGCCATTTCACCACCCGTGCATTAACTTACATTGTGGTCACAAGTATTTTTCTGCTGAAAAATCTCGCGACCCCGCCTCGCGCCGTCGCGCTCCGGCTCGTCCATGTACTGAAAAATATGAAATCGTTCATATTTTTCAGTCATGTGCGCCCAGTTGGAGTCGAACCAACGACCTTATCCTTAAGAGGGATCTGCTCTACCAGCTGAGCTATGGGCGCATGAACTATAAAATAACAGAAAAATAGGGAAAAATCAATTAAAATCACGAACACGTGAGATTTCAAAAACCTATGGAAACGGTTTTTGAAATACGAT
>JBAXQO010000026.1:0-8691 GCA_037131675.1 bacterium | reverse complement strand
TCTTCGGGTGCATACATGCGTTCACTTGCTCATGAGTGGGGAAAAGCTATTGGAGTGCCAGCACTTGCCTACAGAATTTTTCGTACAAAGGTAGGGGATTTTGACGTTGCTCATAGTGAGGTTTTTTAAAGTAATTTATACAACAATCTTGTTTGGTGTTTTTATTTAAAAATAAAAAGATGTTATTATTTGCGTAAAGATTTTAGTAACACTCGACCAATGAAGAATTATTTAATTTATATTTTTTTATTTTTTTGTATTTTATTTATTCCAAACGTCATTCATGCTGAAACAAGAATTAATGGTGCTGTAATTTCGACGAATACAACGTGGAAAAAAGAAAATGGGCCATATATTGTTTCTGGATACGTACTCGTTAACTCTGGTGTTACCCTTAATATTGCTGCTGGAACTATTGTTAAGTTTGATAAAGATGCTCAGATCGGTGTTGTGGGGAAACTTATTATAGGAGGTCTACCAATATCAAAAGTCTATTTAACCTCCTTATATGACGACGGTATTGGTGGCTATACAGAGCATGGTTGGGGTAAATTGCCTCAAGATAATAAATGGCAAGGGATTGAAGTTTTATCCACCGGAAATCTTCAAGCTAGCTATGCAGATATTTATTATGCTAAAGATGTTTTCAATTTTTATCATTCCACTGGATCCTTGGGTTATGTAAGTGTATATAAATCAGAAAGTATTTCATATATGAGTGAAAGTACTTTAATGATAAATAACTCTTATTTTGAAAACATTATTAATGGAATCGCTGCTGATTATCTAAATAATTTAATAATAAAAGTTTCAAGTTTTAAAAATATAGAAAATAATCTTTTGAATATTTCTAATGGAGGTACGTTAACTTTTGAAAAGTCTCACGTAGATCGCGTGAGTTACGGTACCTCTGGTAGTTCTATGGTTAGATTGTTAAATAAGAGCTCTGGAAGTTTGGTAGATTCTTCTTTTGAGAATATAGGAAATGATTATTCTATAGGATTTATGGGTGCTGATCCGGGGTATGCTGTTGAGGTGAATAATAATAGTAGTTTGGTTTTTTTAAACTCCTCTCTAGAAAATACAACTAAATCCGCAGCTATTAAAGTACAAAACGAAAAAAAAGTTGCAACTTCGACGCTTACTCTTCAAAATTCAACAATATCTGACGGATCTGGTAATGGGTTGGAAATTTCCAATAATTCATCTGTTGGAATTTATTCTTCTAAAATACAAAATTTTTTACAAAGTGGAATTAAGGCTTACTCAGGTGCTATTGTTAAAACATCAGAAAGTGAAATTTCCGGAAACGACATAGGAATAGAGAGTATTGATGCTGATGTTAGTTCCTCATATGGGGTTATAAAAAATAATAATTCTTTTGGTGTTTCAAATAATGATGGTATATCTATAAAAGCTTTATATAACTGGTGGGGAAATATTGCTGGACCTTTTAATTCTTTACAAAATTCAAGTGGGCTAGCAAATAAAGTTTCAAATAATGTTGAATTTTTACCGTGGCAAAAAAATAATCCAGACACAAAAGGTTGTTGTTCAAATGTTGTATTCATTCCAGGTATAGAATCTAGTAGGTTATATAAAAAAGGATTATTTTCTGAAAATCAGCTTTGGGAACCAAATCGTAACGCAGATGTAGAGAAACTATATCTAGATAAAAATGGAAACAGTCTAGATCAAAATATTTATACTAGAGATATTTTGAAAAGAACAAATATTATGTTGGGTATTTTGGATGTAAATGTATATAAAACTTTTACTGACACAATGGATGATTTGGTAAATCAAAATAAAATAAATGCTTGGGAGGCTCTGCCTTATGACTGGAGATATGACATCAATAAAATAGTTGCTGATGGTGTAAAGCTTGAAGATGGTAAGGTGTTAAATTTTGTTGATGAGATTATAAAAAGCGCCGGAACATCGCAAACTGGTAAGGTGACAATAGTGACACATAGTAATGGTGGGTTGGTTGCAAAAGTTTTAATCGATGAACTTAAAAAGAGGGGCTTAGAAAGTTTGGTGGATAACCTAATAATGGTTGCGGCTCCAGAATTAGGTACCCCAAGTGCTATAGCTGGGCTTTTGCATGGGGACGACCAGGATATTGCAGGAGGATTTATTTTGAAAAAAACTACAGCGAGAACTTTGGGAGAAAACATGATGGGGGCATACAATCTTCTTCCGGGAGAAAAATATTTTAGCAAGGTCTTGTCTCCTGTTGTTGTTTTTGATTCATCTATAGATAAGATTAAAAATTACAGAGAAAAATATGGCGATACGATAAACTCATATCCAAAACTAAGGGATTTTATTTTAGGTGGTGATGGTAGAAAAGAACCAGAAGATACTGATACAACTGAGCCTAATGTTTTAAAGTCTGATTTGCTTAATTTGGCAAAATTAAATCATGAAAATATAGATGATTGGACCCCGCCGGCTGGAATTAAAGTTACAGAACTTGCTGGATGGGGAATAAAAACTACAAGTGGCATAAGATATAAAACAAGAGAAGAATGCATTGAAAATACAACTTTTTGTGTTAAAAAAACTGTTTTAGATAGAGAACCAATACTTACAGAAGATGGGGATAAGACTGTGGTTTCACCGAGTGCAACGGATATGGGGGTGGATACCTACTATTTGAATATGAAAAGTGTTGGTAAATACACAAAAATTAAACCAAATCATGCAAATATTTTAGAATCAAATTCGTCTGTGAAATTTATAGAAAACATTATTTTACAGTCGAATAAAGTTTTACCTGATTATATAACAATAGAAAAACCTGTATCCATAGATAAAACACTAGAGTTAATGTTACATTCACCTGTGTCTATAGACATATATGATGAAGGTGGTAACCATACTGGTATTGTTAAAAATCAAAATCCAGACTCAGATTTACAAATGGTAGAAGAAAATATTCCCGGAAGTCGCTATATAGAATTTGGGGAAGGTAAATATGTATATTTAGATAGTGGAAAGGCATACACAGTAAAGCTTCAAGGTCTTGATATTGGAACGTTTACACTTGAAGCCAAGTTGTTATCGCCAGACGGTTCAACTGAAAGTGAATCAAGTTTTGTGGATATTCCAACTTCACCAAAGATGCAAGGTGAAATTATTATTGCATCTACAACCGACTCCGTATCTTCCACAACTATAAAGATAGATGTAAACCAGGATAGTAAAACCGACATTAATTTGAGTCCAGGGCAAAACTTTGATTCATCAGTTTATTCCTTTGCTCCAGTTTCAATTTTTGCTTCAGCAAATTCAAATGCTAGATACAAAATTTCACTGCAAGAAATTTTGTATAAAAAAGAAGTGGGGAGTATTATTGTGTATATACAAAAAATTATTGATGCACACAAAAAAGATAAATTAACTCAGAAAGATTTAGATAAATTATTTGTACTTATTAAAAGTTTAACGGATTATCTTACGTATTAAAATGAGACACAGAATTATTTTAGCAGTAATTATATTTTTTTTTGGTGCACTGTTTTATTTCTGGAATTTTTTCAAAGATCTAACTTTTTTTGGGGTGTGTTCACAGAAGGGTTTTTGTGAATCTGATTGGTTAGACAATGTGTGGTTTCCTGTTTACAATATATTTCCATACTTAATTGCTTCTGTGTCTATTTTAATATTTTTTCCATTTATTTTTTTTAAAACTTGGCTAAAAATAATTTTACCTTATTCTGTAATTTCATTAATTTTAATTTCCATAACTCCAGGTTTGTGTGGTGGAATGGTTTGTTTCGATCGTACAGACGTAGCTCAGGGTCTAAGTAAAATATTTTTGATTCTTACAATCCTCATCATAATTGGGAAATCCATTCATCTTCTTGTAATTTCAAAACGAAATAAAAAACAATAGTTATAAACATTCCAATGTTTTTGTGGTGTGTTAAAATTAATGGGTATTATTATTTAATTTCATAAAAACCATGGCAGAAAGAGGAACACACGCAAAAAAAGATAAAAAGAAACCAAAGAAGGTAAAGAAATAGTTTCTTCAAAAAGCACCCTTTTGGGTGCTTTTTGCTTTTTGTTTGGGTGATATAATTATATTTATGAAAAAAGCCATTTTATTTTTAATTCTGTTTATTATTGTCGTTGTGGGTGTAATGGTAATTTTACCTAAATACAGAGCGGTAGCACCTACTCACAATGCTACGAGCACACAGTCGACTGTAGGCTACAAAGATGCGACATATAAAATTGATGACCAACCAATTAATTTAAAAAATGGTTTGTCTGAAACTACTGTTGAAGGTTCTCTTTCAAGTGTAAGGACGATGTATTTTGGAAATGAGGCCAAGGGTGATGTGAATGGTGATGGAAAAGAAGATGTTGCATTTCTTTTGACTCAAAATGGGGGTGGAACTGGTACGTTTTATTTCCTTGCTGTTGCTCTAGGAAATGAAGGGGGATACAAGGGGATTAATACTGTGTTTATTGGAGACAGAATTGCTCCACAAAATACAGAAATCAAAAATGGAGTGATTACTGTAAATTATGCAGATAGGTTGCCAAGTGAACCAATGGTGGCGGAACCTACCGTTGGCGTTTCAAGATATTTTAAAGTTCAAGATGATACTTTGACGGAAATAAAAGGTGAGATGGGTGAATAAGTTTCTGTTATTCTTGATAAGAGTGTTAGAATCTTCTCTATGTTTAAATGGGTGAGAATTGTGCGGAGAAGAATACGAAGACGACCCCGGCCTGGAATACGTGCTAGGCGAGAGGGTCTTTTGCGGTATGGTGAAGAAGCAAGGGGTCTCGCGCTCTCTCGTCTTGAATATTTCAATCAATTTTATAATTTTAAGTATGGAACTGTGCGAATTAAAGCTCAGACTACTCGATGGGGAAGTTGTTCTAGTAAGGGGAATTTGAATTTTAATTATAAGATGGCTTTACTTCCTCCACATCTAGTGGACTATTTGGTAGTACATGAGCTTTGTCATTTGGGTGAATTCAATCATTCACAAAATTTTTGGGATTTGGTAGGCAAGACAATTCCAAACTATTTGGAATTGAGAGCTGAGCTTAAAAGTTTTAAATTTCATTAAAGATACAAGAAAAAACTCACCAATTGTCTGGTGAGTCGCTGGACTAAATTGATCCACTTAGGACCGCCTTTAGAATGTGAACTGGTGAAGATTTCCCATTTTCATCACGTATGCGTCTGCATGATATTTGTTCACGCATAAAAGTATTACTCACTGTTCCTGTGACGAGGTCCGTAAGAAGGATCGTGTTACTGTTTCTATGTGCTTCAATCAGTAATTTGAGTGCAGTAATTGGTTCATCGAATCTGGTTGCAATTATGCACAATTTTTCAAGGTCTTTTTCTGAAGGAAATTTATTTTTACTAACCAACTTTTCCAAGAAAAGCATTCTGGAGACCTCGGGATTTCTTTGAAATTGATCAGCGAGTATTTGAAAGTTAAAAGTCCGTCTATTTGAATTTTTCATAATGTGGGGAACAGTTTTGCTTATGGAGATGTTACTCTCTTTTATAAAAAAGTCCAACGACTTTAATGGGGGTGTAAGATATTTAAAATTGAGTTACAATTAAATGTATAGCAATTTAATCAACTTTATTTATGAAAGGATTTCACTCAAACATTGAAAAAGATACTTTAGAAAATGAGAATTTTAGAAAAGTAATGTATACAGGTAAACATAGTCAACTTGTTCTTATGAGCCTAAAGCCTAGGCAAGATATCGGACTTGAGGTTCATGAAGAGAATGATCAATTTTTTCGTTTTGAAAAAGGGGAAGGTAAGGTGATGATTGATGGTAATGAATATGATGTTTCAGATGGTTCAGCCATAGTGGTACCAGCAGGTGCAGAACATAATGTAATAAATGTGTCTGAAACCGAAGATTTGAAACTATATACCATATATTCTCCAGCACATCATAAAGACGGTGTTGTGAGAGCAACGAAAGAGGAGGCAATATCTCAAGAAGAAGAATTTGATGGAGTGACGACGGAGTAATATTTTGGAAGGTTAGAAAACAGGGCATGCAAGCTTTGCTTACATGCCCTGTTTTTATGCTGAAAAATTCATGAATACCATATTAAAATTTGTTTGATTTTAGAAAAAAGCGGACGTAGGATGAGTATAGGAAATCCTCCTTTTAATATTTTGATTATAAAGGCCATGAAATGGTTTAATAAAAATCATTCGTATGTGCTTGTGGTGGCGGTATTTGCTGTTGCTGTGGCATATTTTGGTGTGACACAAAAAGCCTTTGCTAATTATAATTACACCAACAATAATAGATACAATTATAATAATGATGGATACAATCATCTTCACAACAACTATCCACCAAATTACAATTACAACCAGCAATATTATTTATCACCCTACATAACATCTACAGCTCCATATCCTATTTATCAATATCAACTAAATCCGTATTATCCAAATTATTATAATTATAACAACAGTTCGTTTTCTGTTTCTTGTGCTGTAAGTAATTTATACTCTGCTCAGGGTCAGTCGGTTACTTGGAGTGCGTATGTTTATGGTGGAGGCGGAGGAGGTTATAGTTACTTGTGGAACGGTACAGATAATCCTTTGAGCTTGAATTCGAGCTCAATAAATGTGACCTATGGAAGTCCAGGAATAAAAAACATGAGTGTGACAGTATCATCCAACTATGGACAATCAATCACAGCCTATTGTGGGCAGACAACAGTTTATAACTACAATAATAATTATAACTACAATATAAATCAATATCATCCAATATATACACCGCCACCTCAGTCTTACGTGTATTAGGAAATTTATGAAGAAAGACCTTTTTCTGTTCGAGCCGCTTTTGAACGTTCAGTTTCAGTCAAATATTTTTTTCTCAAACGTGTAGATTTTGGGGTGATTTCCAAATATTCATCATCGCTCATTAGCTCAAGGGCCCTTTCGATACTAAGTTCAAAGTGTGGCACAAGGTAGAGCGCTTCATCTGATCCAGATGCACGCACGTTAGACATTGCTTTGTTTTTCGTAGGATTTACAGTCATTTCATCACCTTTTGATGTGTTACCAATAACCATGCCTGTATAAACATCTGTAGCTGCACCAATATAGAGAGTGCCGCGATCTTGCAAGTTCCAAAGTGAGAAGGCAAGTGACTTTCCTGTCTCCATAGATATCATTGAGCCAGTTGCTCGTCTTTCGACTTCTCCAGCAAATGGGCGAAATTCAATAAATCGTGAACATAGAATTCCTTCACCGCGTGTGTCTACTGTAAATTGGTTTCGGTAGCCGAGAAGTCCTCGTGTAGGAATTTCAAACACCATTCGTGCTATAGGTCCATCTTGCTTCATGTTAACCATGATGCCTTTTCTTTTTCCTAATTTTTCAATAACAATTCCTGAAGATTCTGAAGGAACATCAATAGTAACTTCTTCAAAGGGTTCCATTTTTACACCATCTACTTCTTTTGTAATAACGTGTGGTTGAGATACTTGAAGTTCATAACCTTCACGTCGCATGTTTTCAAGTAGTATAGAAATGTGAAGTTCTCCACGTCCGTAAACTTTGTAAGAATCATTGGATGAAACATCAACTCTAAGACCAACGTTTACTTCAAGTTCTTTATCGAGTCGATCTTTGATTTGGCGTGTTGTAACAAATTTACCTTCACGTCCTGCTAGAGGTGAATTATTTACGAGGAAGTTTAGACAAATAGTTGGTTCGTCGATGTGGATTGATGGGAGAGCTTCAGTCGCTTCGCTATCACAAATAGTTTCTCCGATATAAATATCAGGAAGACCAGCAAGCATAATAATATCTCCAGATTGTGCTTCTTTTACTTCCTTCTTTTTTGTACCTTCAAAGGTGTAGAGTTTTGTAACGCGTCCTTTTTGTAGAATACCATTTTCTCCTTTTGCCAATATGTCTTGTCCATCTTTTACTGAACCTTCGTAAACACGGCATACTGCCAAACGTCCTAGGAAGTTGTCGTACGCAAGGTTAAATACCTGCGCCTTAAGAGGTGCTGAATCATCTTTGTTTGCCGGAGGTACTTGTTCAAGAATAATATCTAGAAGGGGATCTAGGTTTATTGATTCATCCGTTAACTTTCTTTTTGCAATACCATCACGCCCAATAGCATATACGGTAGTGAAGTTTAATTGGTCGTCATTTGCTCCGAGGTCCATGAAAAGTTCTAGAACTTCATCATGAACACGAGCTGGGTCTGCTGCGGGCTTGTCGATTTTGTTGATAACAACAATTGGCTTAAGACCAAGTTCAAGAGACTTCTTGAGTACGAAGCGAGTCTGTGGCATTGGACCTTCTTGAGCATCAACAACTAGCACCACATCATCGATTGATCGGAGTACACGTTCCACTTCAGAACCAAAGTCCGCATGTCCTGGTGTGTCTACAATGTTGATTTTAGTATCTTTGTAGAATAGGCAAGTGTTCTTTGCGTAAATAGTAATACCACGCTCTAGTTCAAGGGCGTTAGAGTCCATGGAGACACCTTCTTCCACCATTCCTGTTTGACGAAGAAGGGCATCGGTAAGGGTTGTCTTTCCGTGGTCCACGTGAGCAATGATTGCAATGTTTCGAATTTCCATATGAGGGAGTATTTTATCATAAAAATTATATTTTGTCCATTATATTTAGGAAGGAG
>JBAXQO010000025.1:0-8897 GCA_037131675.1 bacterium | reverse complement strand
AGGTAGGGAGAGGTTCAGCAGTTTCAAATCTACACTTCCTTCATTTGGGTAAATCCATCTTTTAGATTCTTTTTACCAATTGGATCCAGAGACTTTCGATATTCTTGAACGGTTCCTGATTTTCTGATTATTTCGAGTGCGAGAGGGAGTAGACTAAACTTCAACAATGTTTCTTTTTTGTTTCTTTCTCGACGTGCAGAAAATTGAAGATGGTGAAAACCATCAGAGTTAAGTGTAATATTTGTTTTGAAGTATGGATTATAAATTGTTTTCTGAGAAGTGTACAAATTGTGAGCTTTTTCTTTTTTTTCGATAAAATAATTTTCATCCATGTTGAGTTAAATTATACATATGTTTTTATGGTAAAACAATTTTTAACAAGAAAAAGCCCCCAATGCATACGTATATGCACAAGGGTCTTTTTCATAGTTATGCCTACATAGTAACACTGCACGTAAATGCATGCAAGTGGGTCGTTAGTCTTCGGCGAGGACCGTTCTTGACAATGAGTGAGTTTTTTATACCTGTGGATAACTTTTTGTTATTTGTAATTTTATTTTACTGATATAATTTTTTAATGCATAAAAAACTTTTTCTTAAGTTCTTTGTTCTATTTTTAATTTTGGTTTTTGTTTTCTCAGGTAAAGCTTTTGCTGACACTTCCAACATTGCAAAAATTTCTTTCATTACAGATCCACAGACTGTGAAGCCAAATGAAATTTCTAAAGAAATGACAATACAACTCCAGGACGCTTCTGGAAACAAAGTTGTAGCGCTTGAAACTATTCGTTTTGATGCTTTTCAGTCCACATCTCCGACTGGAATTTTTGTAAGTTGTACCACTCCCACAAATCCTCCCACAGATTACATAGCTAAAAATAGTTCAAACAAAAATATTTGCTATAAAGATTCAACGCAAGGTGCTTATATTATTACCGCTAAAACCAATAACACGATTATTCCTCTAGTCGCTACTCAGGGTGTTGTAGTTTCATCTGGACAAAATTCTGACCCAAATCCACTTGGCGGAAACTCTACAACAACTTCAACTACTACTTCCACAACTGCTGCAAGTACAACGTTGAGTACTACAGATTCTTCTTCCAATAATCTTGTGTATTCAAGCTATGTTTCTCTTTCTACGTATGACACTGTGGCTTTGAATGTGGAAGCGGGACGAGAACGTATTGCATACCTGCATGTTCCTATAGAATTTAAAACAAAGGGAGTGGACAAAAATACAGGCAAAGAAATTTATGATACTCACCATAGGTGGAGTTTTGGCGATGGTACATCGGGTGAGGGAAGCGAGGTAGTGCACACATATATGTTTCCTGGTGAATATACAGTGGTACTAAATTCCTATTCTCAAAATGAAGACGCTACAGATATTACAAAAGTAAAAGTAGTAAATGCTGATGTAAGTGCCTCGTACCATGAACAGTATGTTGGGCTTACAAACAACTCTAATGATGATGTAAATGTTGGTAGTTGGAAATTTAAAGGTAATAATAAAGAATATATAATTCCGCGGGACACAATAATTTTGGGAAAGGGGAGTATAAAAATTCCAAGAGTCGTGCTCGGCAGGGCGGGGGAAAGTTCTTCACTTTTATTTACATATCCAGATGATTCATCTATTTCTGAAGTTCGTCTCCTAAGTGATATAGATACACAAAAACAAATTGCTGAGATTCAAACAAAATTAAATAGTCTAAATAATGAACTTAGTATTGCTTATCAAAACTCAGATACAGGTGAAAATGTTTGGGTGGGGAATGACAGTGCTAGGCTCGTCTCTTCTCAAGATGTTGGTTCTCATATAGATGTTTCTAAAAAAGATATTTCTGAGACGGTTGCCGCACCTATTGAATCTTCAGCTGGAAAAAGTATTGTTGAAAAAGTTATGGAATTTTTCTCGAGTATGTTTAAATAAGAGTATGATAGATAGAACATCCGTTATTTTCATCCTTGTGTTTGTCTGTATTATTTTGACAAGTCTCGCCCTTTTTGGTTTCTTGTAGGCCTAGTGTGCACGATATATCATAAGTGGTATAATCTTTTCTATGAATAAGACAGAAATACTTGAACGACTTTTCGGCAGTGCAGCCAGGGTCAAAATTATAAAATTATTCCTATTTAATCCTAGTGAGATTTTTGATAAAGATACGATTGCGGAACGTACCAAGTCTTCGTCAAGCGAAGTTCGCAAGCAGATTACTGCACTAGAAAAAATGTCTCTTATACGCGGACGTTCATTTTTCAAAGAGTTTGAAAAACAAGGTAAGGTTGTGAAAAAGCGTATTGACGGCTGGTATGTGAATCCAGATTTTCCTTTGCTTTCAGCTCTTCAGATTCTTCTTATAAAAACAGCACCTCTTTCTCATGGAGAAATTGTGTCTAAACTTTCACATGTGGGAAAGCTAAAATTTGTTGTGATCTCAGGTGTTTTCATTCAAGACTTTGATTCACGAGTGGATATTCTTATTGTGGGGGACACCTTGAGTAAAGCCAAAATAGAGACAGCTATACGATCCATGGAAGCAGAGATAGGTAGAGAACTACGTTATTCATCCTTTGAAACAGAAGATTTTAAATATCGTCTAGATATGTATGACAAGCTCGTTCGGGATATATTGGACTTCAACCACGAAATTGTATTGGATAAATTAACGATTTCTTAAAAGCTATATACGTCCGTATATTATCCACACGAAGCTATTTACATGAATTAATTCATGGTATAATGAATGGGTCAGACAAGGTTGCTTATTGGATAAGTAAGTAACTATTAATAATCATTAATTCATTTAATAAAAATATATGATATTGCAGAATTGGGGCGCAGTGCTTTCACAGTCATTTGCAAACCTCTGGGTTGGATTTGTAAGTTTTGTGCCTGCACTTATAATCGCCCTCATAATCTTCATTGTAGGTTGGGTAGTTGGTGCATCACTTTCAAAGGTGGTAGAACAGGTTTTCAAAATTATCAAAGTTGACACAGCTCTTAAAGCAGCTGGTGTTGAAGATGTGACAAAGAAAGCAGGCTTCGAACTTAATTCAGGCAAATTTGTAGGCGAGCTTGTACGATGGTTTGTTGTAGTTGCTTTCCTTATTGCATCATTCGAGATTCTTGGTCTTACACAGGTAAATGATTTCTTGAAGGGTGTAGTGCTAGGCTATCTTCCAAACGTAATCGCAGCCGTTCTTATTCTTATGGTGGCAGTAGTTCTTGCTGACGCAGTTCGCAAGACAGTATCTGCAGGTATCTCTGCTGCTGGTGTTTCATCAGCAAACTTGTTGGGTTCAATTGCAAAATGGGCTATCTGGATCGTTGCATTGTTTGCAGCGCTTTCACAGCTTGGTATTGCTCCAGCAGTTCTCCAGACACTCTTTACTGGTGTGGTGATTGCACTTTCTCTTGCACTTGGACTTTCATTTGGTCTTGGTGGTCAGGAGGCAGCATCTCGCTATATCGAAAGTGTTCGACACGAAATTTCAAAGAAATAATTTTTCTTTATCCACAAAAACCCCTTGTTGCTAATGGCGACAAGGGGTTTTTGATTGTATAATATCTTCATAATAACTTAATTAAAAGATATGAATCCATATGAAGCACCTCCAGGAAAAGTCGAAGCGAAAAAACCTTCGCGTTCCGAAGAAATACAGATGCGCCGTCAAAAAATAGAATCTCTTCAGAGGGAGGTAGAAGAACTTCAGCTAGATGAAAACAAGAGTGAAATAGAAAAAAATAAAGCTCGAATTCAGGAGATAAGAGATGCAGAAAAAGCAGGAACACTTTCATCTTTATATAATTACTCGAGCAGCTTTGGAGATAAAGCCAACGAAGAGGTGGTGGCTTTAGAAAATAAAATACGTGAACTTGAAGGTTCTAAAAAGAAGCCAGAGATTAAGTCGGAAATAAAAAAGACTAATGTTGAGAGTGGGGATAAATCTGAAAAAGAATTTGATTACGAATCAAATAAAGAATACAGGGGTATGCTGGAAGATGAGTGTTTGAGGTGGTTGAAAAATGATGAAGATGCCAGAGCTTATTTTCTAAGATCTCGCTTAACTTTCGACAGGTCTGCGGATGGATATCTGATAGATTTCGATGGAAATGAAACCAACACTCTGCCTAGTCAAATAGATCCAGCTGAAATGCGTGTAGCTAAAAAAGTAAAAGCTGATTTTCTTGCACGGCATCCAGAATTTTCAAAGAAGGATAATGAAAGTTCAGGTAAAAAAGAAAAACCAGTGCCACAGCCAAAAAGCAAAAAAGAAAATATTTCTCCTGCGGAAACTGGTGTAAATGAAAAAGACCAAAAAGGAATATTTGAAAATGAAGTGGAAGTAGAAAAATTAGAGAAAGAAATAAAAAAAGCTGAGTCATTTGAAGCTTTAATAAAAATCATCCAAGGTATTGAAGCTGCACAAGGTTCTCCAAAATGGGTTTCAAAAAATTCTCTTTTGGGACGTATGTATCTTGTGCAAGCTGGAGAGATGTCGTTAGATGCAATACCAGAAAAAGCAGGTCTTAGAGAAAAAGTAAAAGAGTTTATGGAAAAAACTGTTTCTGGTGAAGAGAAAAAAGAAAACAGGAATATTGACTTAGAAAATGAAAAAAAGATAAAAGACAGCAAAAACTTTGGTGAACTTTTTTATGTACTCAATGATATAGGTAATGTAAAGGGCTCAGAAAAATCATATTCTGGTGAGGAACTAATTTCTATTATCAATAAAGTAAGATCTAATGAATTAGATATAAATTATGTAACTCGAACTCATGGTCTTCGAGAGAAGGTTTTGTTGTTGATGGATCAAGAAAAAAAAGATAACAAAAAGACTCAGACGAAAGAAGAAATCCTTAAAGAAGAGGGGGCTAAAGAGAAACAGGAAACGATGAGCATTGAAATGAAGAATGCTATTGAAACACTTGATGCAGTACGTATGCGTTACATGCTAGAAAACAAGAAGTACATGGAGAGTAGAAAGACGCAAGGTCTTATTGGTGGTTTATGGCAAAAGTTGCGTGGTATAAAACCTGAACCAGAACCAGCACTCCCTCAAGAGTTGGTGGCTTCTAAAGAAAATTTGAAGTTGGCAAAAATAGAACTCGGTAAGCAAATGATGAAGGAGGAAAAAGAAAGACTTGAAGGATTTGGTCTTTCCGATGAAGAAGTAAAAAAGAATCTTCAGATATTTAAATCAAAGGATTTAACAGAAAGGTTAGTGTTGGATGAGCAGCTCATTCTTGAAAAGTTTAGACAAGATTCGTGGGCTCCAAAAGAAAAAAACATTTTTTCTAAGGGATTAGAGTGGTATAGAAAGCAGAATCCAATTACAAAGTTTGTTGTAAGTACAATGGTTGCCGCTGGCGGAGTGTTAGCTGTTAGTGGGGCAGCGCCCGCTTCTGTATTTTTTACAGGTTCATATCTCATCCCTAGAGCTATCGCTATGGGTGTTGGTTTGGTTGGTGGTGAAGTTTTCAAAAAGTTAGTAAAAGACCATTCGGATGAAAATTTTGAAAAAGCAGTAGCTGACATGAGAACAAATTTTGGAAAGGGTGAACTAAACAAAGAAAATCTAGAAATCGCTGAAAACTATTTCAGAAGTGCTTCAGAAACAAAAGCTAAAGAAAAAGCTAAATACGACCTAGCAAAAAATCTTGTTATTGCTGCCACAGCCGCATGGGCAAATATTGGACTATCTTCTTTGGAAGCATATCTTACAAAGCCTGTATATGTTGGGGTAGATGATTCAACAGTTCCACAAGGACAATCAGCTCCAACTCCAAAATTAGAAGAGATCGATGCTGCAACAATTCCTCCTGTACCACCTGTATCTATGGACTTTACACATGTTGTAGGTCCTCGAGATAATATGTGGACAATACTTAGGGCAGACATGTCTGAGCATGTTCAAGGTTTCAGTTCTCTTTCAAGAGCGGCCCAGAACAATGCTGTGGATACTCTATGGCAGAAGTTTGTGCACGCTGATCCATCTCAGTTAAAAGCCATAGGTATTGTAAGTGGCGACCCTCATATTCTTGCTACTGGAGCAAAAATAAATATAGGAGGATTGGTTGACCAGGGTATGATGGATAAAGCATTCTCACATGCATCTAGTTTGTCATCTGCTAAGCTGGTAGCTCTTCATAATGATGCTGTGTATATGAAAGGCTTCAAAGGTATAATGCGTGAGCCTTATGTCAATGCTTATTTAAATTCTAGAAGATAATAAAAAACAATGAATAAATCAAAAGCTATAAACTTAGTTGAGAATCTCGGATGGATGGATTTGCCCGAAGCGGATCGTGATGCTTTATTGGAAAAAACAGGTGATCTTATTTTCCAAAAAGTACTAGCTAGAGTCATGGAAAAATTAGACGAAGAAGATAAATTAGAATTTGAAAAGATGTTCGAAGGTGATGTATCAGACGAAGAAGTGTTGAATTTCTTACGTTCAAAAATTCCAGACGTAGATGATGTGGTAAGGGGAGAAATAACTGAGTTTTTACAGGATGCTGACGATGTAATGTCTGCAATCAGTATATAAATTATATTTACCTTAATTAAAAGAAAAACCCTCCAGAATACACAATATTCCGGAAGGTTTTTCTTTTAAGTCTTTCTTCATTTAGCCCTCAACCTAGCCATTATTTTAGATCTTATAAATAAGGCTTAAAAACAGTTGACATAAAAACGCTTTTGTATATAATAACGAACGTTCTGAATATGTTAATCAACACCAAACACAAGCGGACAGTCTAAACACCACGTGTGTTTAGAAGGCACCGCTTAATGAGCGGTTTTTTTTAACTTCAGAATTGTATCTTTGACAATTTCATAAACAACGCTGCATACAACAGGAACGTATGCACGTTGTCAGGTAAAAGTAAGTATTAAACACAAACAGAAGAAACGAATTAATACACAACTTGTGGTTTTTAGATTTCCTAATAGGAAATCAAGAGCGTATGGTGGATGCCTTGGCTCTACATGGCGATGAAGGACGTAGTTTGGCTGCGATAAGTTTCGGGGAGGTGCCTAGCAACCTTTGATCCGAAAATCTCCGAATGGGGAAACCTATCCGCTTCGGCGGATGTCATTACAAATTTAGTAATGACGTGCACCTAGGGAAGTAAAACATTTCAGTACCTAGAGGAAAATAAAACAACACTTCACCAAAGCTTTGGTGAGTCACGCAAGTGATGCATCAAAGCTTTTCGTGAAGTAACATTCCCTTAGTAGTGGCGAGCGAAAAGGGAACAGCCCAAACCGAGCTCATGTCGCAAGACGTTGACTCGGGGTAGTAAGGCGGTAACGCTATGTTTACATAGCAAGAGTTACAAAATATAAAGTTAGAAGAAGTAGTTGGAAAGCTACATCCCAGAGGGTAATAGTCCCGTATTTAAAAACTTTATATCTCTTGTGTTACCGTTCTTGAGTACCTCAAGACACGAGTGGCTTGAGGGAATCTGCCGGAACTAACCGGTAAGGCTAAATACATGTAGAGACCGATAGTGAACTAGTACCGTGAGGGAAAGGTGAAAAGTAGTCCGGTGAGGACAGTGAAATAGACCTGAAACCATATGCTTACAAGGAGTCGGAGCGGGTATTTATATCCGTCACGGCGTGCCTATTGAAGAATGAGCCAACGAGTTAATGCATGCTGCTCGGCTAAGCCCCTTTAAAGGGTGGAGCCTCAGGGAAACCGAGTGTGAATAGCGCGAATATGTAGTATGCATTAGACCCGAAGCCAGAGCGAGCTTGCCATGTGCAGGGTGAAGTTTGACGAAAGTCAGATGGAGGCCCGAACCCGTTTGTCGTACAATGCATTGGGATGACATGTGGTAAGAAGTGAAAAGCTAATCGAGCCTGGTAATAGCTGGTTCTCTCCGAAATAGCTTTTGGGTTAGCGTCGTATGTTCCCCTTGGGGGTAGAGCACTGGAAGGTCTCAACAGGTCGAAAGATCGTGAGACCTATCAAACTCCGAATACCAAGGATTAAAAGTACGGCAGTTAGACTGTGGGGGCTAAGCTCCATTGGTCAAAAGGGAAACAGCCCGGATCTCAACTTAAGGTCCCTAAATCTATGCTAAGTGCAAATAAGGCGGTGGAATTTCTTAGACAATGAGGAGGTTGGCTTAGAAGCAGCCATCCTTTAAAGAAAGCGTAACAGCTCACTCATCAAGAGATTCTGCGCCGCAAATAATCGGGGCTAAGCATAGTACCGAAACTGAGGGTTTATCATATTTTATATGATGAGCGGTAGGAGAGTATTCGCATCTGCAGTGAAGGCAAAGGGGTGACCCATGCTGGAGCGTTGCGAAGAAAGAATGTTGGCACAAGTAACCACAAGAAGCGTGAGATACGTTTCCGCCGAAAGATCAAGGTTTCCTTGGCGATGTAGATCAGCCAAGGGTTAGTCGGGCCTAAGGGAATGACGAGAGTCGCACCCGATGGACACATGGTTAATATTCCATGACTTTCGCATGTTTCTATGGAGTGACGGAGAATATAAGCACAAGCTCATTATTGGATTTGAGTTGTTGGCTGTAGAGATGTTTTTTAGGTAAATCCGGAAAACTGAATTTAATTTCAAATCTCGATGCCAGAGAAATGCGTACCCTCGGGTATGTAGATTTGTGCCAAGAGTCTTCCAAGAAAAACTTCTAAGTTACACATGCGAAATCCGTACCGCAAACCGACACAGGTGATCAGGTCGAGCAGACCAAGGCGAATGGGTGAGAGGTCTCCAAGGAACTCGGCAAAAAAGCAGCCGTAACTTCGGGATAAGGCTTGCCTTCGTAAGAAGGCCGCAGCTAAAGTATTCCTGCCAACTGTTTATCAAAAACACAGCTCCCTGCGAACTCGTAAGAGGATGTATAGGGG
>JBAXQO010000024.1:0-10508 GCA_037131675.1 bacterium | reverse complement strand
TCTGCTCATCATCGTAAAAATAATTTATTTCTTTTCCTTTTTTGATTTTGTACAGAGGAGACTGTGCAATATAAATATGACCCAAGTCTACAAGTGGACGGAAATATCGATAGAACAATGTAAGCAAAAGTGTACGGATGTGAGCACCGTCAACATCGGCATCGGTTGCAATGATAACTTTGTGATATCGAAGTTTACCAATATCAAACGTATCTCCAATTGCAGTACCAAGTGCCACCACAAGGTTTTTCACTTGTTCTGAACCAAGCATTTTATCAAGACGTGCACGCTCCACATTCAATATTTTTCCTCGGAGAGGAAGGATAGCTTGTATACGTCGGTCGCGACCAGTCTTTGCCGTACCTCCAGCGGAATCTCCCTCTACAATAAAGAGTTCTGATTCTGAAGCATCTTTTGTCTGACAGTCAGCGAGCTTTCCAGGAAGGGTCATACCCTCAAGAGCTCCCTTACGAAGTACAGAATATTTTGCAGCCTTTGCAGCCTTTCGCGCACGGAGAGCAAGAATTGATTTGTTTACAATTGAGCGAGCATCATCTGGATGTTCCTCAAAAAACATATTGAACGCATCACCAAAGACAGATGCTACAGCACCTTGAGCTTCTGTTGAACCAAGCTTTGCTTTTGTCTGACCTTCAAACTGAATTTCACGAAGCTTCACAGAAACCACAGCAGTCAAACCTTCTAGAACATCGTCTCCTGTAAAGTTGTCATCAGCTTCTTTTATAATATTTGCCTTGCGCGCATATGAGTTTACAATACGCGTGAGAGCTGTTTTGAAACCAGTAAGGTGAGTACCTCCTTCTGGGGTGTGAATGTTGTTTGCAAAACAAACTATTCTAGAAGAGATGTCGTCCACGTACTGAAGTGAAACTTCTACAGACTCAACTCCCTCAGCAGCTTTTTCAACATAAAAAACATTACTGTGAATCGGCTTTTGAAGCTGATTGTAGAATTTAACAAGAGAAAGTAAACCTCCTTCAAAATAAAATGTTTGTGATGGAACCTCAAGACCAAGTTCTCGGAAATAAAAAGCATCATCTAGGTTTATCTTTCCTGTATAATTTTGTGCATCTATAACAGAAATACGTAAACCTTTTACAAGGTAAGCTTGTTGACGCATGTGTCCAACTATACGACTGAATTCAAAATTTTGTTTTCCAAAAATCTCATCATCCGGTCGGAACATAACAATGGTTCCGTGGTTTTTTGTTGCCCCAATTTTCTTTACATTAGCTTTTTTCTTTCCTTGAGAATATTCCTGCATATATATACCCTCATCCGCTTTATGCACCACAACTTTGGTATAAATAGAAAGCGCGTTAACCACAGAAGCTCCCACACCATGGAGACCTCCAGAAACCTTATAACCTTCTCCGCCGAACTTTCCTCCAGCGTGTAGAGTGGTCATAATAGTTTCGAGAGCTGAAACTTTCGTGGTTTTGTGAATACCAACAGGAATACCTCGTCCGTTGTCAGTTACGCGAATATGGTTGTCTGGCAAAAAGACAACTTCAATATCATTACAATGACCACCCATCGCTTCGTCGCGTGAGTTGTCAAAAATTTCTGTAATGAGGTGATGAAAACCATCTGGACCAGTTGTACCAATGTACATACCTGGTCGCTTTCGTACTGGTTCCAAGCCTTCGAGAACTTGGATTGCATCAGCATCATAGGTATCTTTTTTTGGTTTATTACTGTCTTTTTCTTTTGCCATATATGCGAAATATTATATCAAAAATAAGCCTTTTTTGCTATTGACACAACTTCATTTAAAGCTCTGTTTATAGCCAAAAATGGCGTTTTTACGCCGTTTTAAAATATCACATGTGGATATCTTACTATCTCACCTGCCAACCTTCATTCGCATTCATTTTTTCAGTAATACGTGTAATGATGTCATTGATTTCATTTTCCTCAAGAGTTTTTTCCATAGACTGAAGTATGAGACGATACGCATATGAAGTTTTTCCATCTTTTGAAAAGACATCAAATTTTTCTAAACGCTTCAAAAGTTCCTCGGCTTCTGTTTTGATTATTTCTTCAATCTCATTTTCTTTTAGAGAACCAGGCACCCACACCGCAATATCTCTCACAACAAAAGGATAAGCTGATATTGGAGAATATTTTTTGACTTCCCTATTTTTAAAAACTGGCATCACAATATCGTCTGAAGCTAGATCTACCAACTTTTTAATATCAATTTCAAATACACCATTCTGAGCTTTCACTTCTAAGTTCTCTATTTTCAATTTTTCACACAATGACGAAAATATTTTAACAACTTCATTGTCAGCATTTTCCCCCTTTATTTTCTTTGCATAAGAAATTGCAACACCCAAATGTGTCTCCTCACCTTCTTTCTTAAACACATTTCCAATTTCAAATATTTTTACTTTAGAAAGTCCAAGTAAGTCTGTATAGTGAATATTTTGATTTAACGCCTCAGAAAGTGCATCTGTTAAATTGTCTCTTACATGAGACTTATCGGAAGCAAAAGCGTTTGCGAGTTCTATTTCTCCATTTGGCCGAAACGCATACGTGTACACCTCACTAAGACCGTTTTCAATGAGAAAATCTCTCACTATACTTTCCACAACAAATCGTTTGCTAGTTTTTTGTTCCTTAGAAATTTGTGGCCTTCTTGAAATAACATGATTGTATCCATATATACGCCCAATTTCTTCAACTAAATCTTCCTTTATACGAATATCAAACCGGTCGGAAGGAGCAGCCACTAAATATGTTTGTTCGTTTTTTTCATACTCAAAACCAAGCCGTTTCAAAATTGACTCTATCTCTTCTGGAAAAATATCAACTCCTATAAGTTTTTTTATATCCTCACCATTTACACCAACTTTATATACTGGAAATACTTGAGGATACACATCCTCAAGCCCTTCAATTTCTCCACCTGCAATTTTCAAAATTAAATCTGCACAATATTTAAAACCATCTTCTGCATATTCTGGTGTGATTTCATTTTCAAAACGCTTAGAAGTCTCACTTCGCAAATTATAAATAGTTGAAAACTTGCGCGTAACCACAGGATCAAAGTTAGCAGATTCTAAAATTATATTTTTTGTGTCTTTAGATATTGCAGTTTTTATTCCACCTTTTATCCCAGCCAAAACCAAAGGTCCAGAATCGTCCGATATAACACACTCACCTTTTCCTAATTCTATCTTTCTATCTTTCTTATCATTTACGCCTGAAGCATCTAGTAATTCCAAAACCTCACCAGACTTTCCTGCCCTTGCCACAATCCCCCCTACTACTTTGTCTGCATCAAAAGCGTGAAGCGGCTGTCCAAGGCAAAACATCGTGTAGTTTGTTGCATCTACAATGTTGTTTATGGATTTTTGTCCCACAGCCTCCAGTCTCTCTTTAAGCCACACAGGTGAATCTCCAACTTTTATATTTTCAATTCGCACAGCAGAATATCGTCTACATAATTTTTCATCTTCTATTTTTATAGAAAGTTTTTTTGATTTGGGTAACTCAATTCTCGGCACCACGTCTTTAAATGTAAGGCTGAAAATCGCAGCAACCTCTCTTGCAATACCTCGATGTGAAAGCGCATAGTGATTTCTATCAGGTAAAACTTTTACATCCAAAACTTCATCATCTCCAACTTTTTTAACATCTTCAACTTCAAACACATGCATAATAAGCCCATCTACAAGTTTGTCCGTCTCGGGCAATTTTTCAACTATAAAATCTTGTAACCAGTTTTTAGATACCAACATAAGATTAAATTAAAATTGATTAAAGATTCGGAGGTCAGGCTGGTAAAACATACGTATATCTGGAATACCATATTTAATCATGGCAAATCTTTCAAGACCTATACCAAAAGCAAAACCGCGATACTTATTTGAATCAATACCCACAGATGAAAGTACTTTTGGATGAACCATTCCGGCACCTAGAACCTCCATCCATTTCCCTTTAGTAAACACATCTACCTCAACGGCAGGCTCCACGAATGGGAAGTAACTAGGACGAAAACGAACCTGAATTTTTTCTCCAAAAAACTTTTCAAAGAAATACTCTAATGTTCCTTTCAAGTCCTCGAGTGTAACATCTTCGCCCACGCACAATCCTTCTAGTTGAAAAAAGTTTGCTTCGTGAGTTGCATCTGTTGCTTCATTTCTAAATACACGTCCTGGCACAATCACCTTTAGTGGTGGCTTGTGATTTTCCATATAGCGAATCTGCACAGCGCTTGTCTGTGTTCGCAAAAGCATTTTATCTTTAGTTGGATTTTTAGGATCTGACTTTACCCAAAATGTATCCTGCATATCTCTGGAAGGATGGTCTGCCGGCACATTCAAAGCATCAAAATTATAATGTTCAGTTTCCATTTCTGGTCCACTTGCAACATCGTAGCCTATCTCACGAAATATTTCGTAAATCTCACGAATCATCTGAGACAACGGATGTATGTGTCCTTCTTTTTTTTCTGTATTATTGTCCTGCATATACTAAGCTTAATTTAGTAAGTTTTTTCCCTTCTTTCACCACAAGGGTTTCATTATCAACAACTCTAAAATCCAAACTCTCTCCGGTTGATGATGTGTATAATTCAACAATATTTTGAGGTGGTCGCTTATCAAGTTCTACAACCGTAAGTTTTGGCCCAGTCGCAACTAATAAAATATCGTTTCGATTTGGATAAAAATCAAAAGTTCCAATTGATGGTGCTGAATAAACGAGAAAGTCTTTTGCACAAGTTGAAGCATCTGAAATACAGAAATAAAAAGGAGTGTCCTCTACTCCGCCCTGCCATAATGCGTGTAAAATATTCCCGTCTTTTTCTACAACAACTTTCTTACTTTCAATAAATGGTAGAGTTGATGAGGCTGAAATATTTGATGAGGTTGATACATTCAAAGTAGTTGGGACTTTAGGTTTTGAAGATGTAGCAAAAAGAGTGATAAGATTTTTATACTCAGTATTTACTACAAGAGCAGAAGTGGTTGAGTTCGTGGAGTGGATTTGTTGCGGCACATTAGTTGTCACAATATTCGCAGGAATGAGAAATGGATACACTTCCGCAACCTTCTCTTCTTTAACTGGAACGGTTTTCTTCCAATCTAAATACCCTGTTTTTGTCACACGAATAGTATATTGGTTTGGACGTAAATCTTTTACTAAAATACTGTGTTGGAAAATACTTGTAGTGTTATCAAGTTTATTATCTACATAAACATCAACACCGTTTTGAGGTGCATATACATAAATACCTCCCGTTTTTAAAATAGAGAAATTTTTACCCCAGTTGTACCCCATTGAATACAGAAGAATAAAAGGTGCCGCTGAAATAAAAAGCAACACAAAAAATATGAAGTAAAGAAAGCGTGTTCGTGACGAATGTGGGGTCATCATGCAATATACTATATCACAAAAATTTTTACTGTGTTGCCTTTCCGCGGTGTTTTGGAGTCACCCAAAAACCCATATATTTACCCAAGAAAAGACGTGTCTGGGCATCTAGACCAGGAATAGCTCCAAATATAAAAATAGTCACTGGAACAAAAAGCCATTGGAAGAACATGAAGATTTTTCGTCCACGTCCATAATGCTGTGGCATCTCTGGTAAAAAAGTCCAGAAAACAAAAGCAGAAAACATAAGACCAGACATCGCGAGGATCATAAGGTTTTGAGTAATGTAGGGTAAGTTGTATGAAAGAACAGTTTGATTAAAATTCCTTCCACCAATAATAACAGGAAGCCATCCGAGTAGAAGAATAAGTATTGGATTTGTAGCTAAAGACCAATACCCCTCGAGCTGTACAAATGTAATTCTTATTTTTTTATTAAGTGGAATACTCTTATTTTTTATGAAGTTAAATAAAATATATGGAACGTTTTCCGAACCCCAAGCCCAACGTCGCTGCTGTTTATAAATATTTTTAAGAGTCTGCCAAAAACTTGATGCAAGGTTTGCATCCATAGACACAGGATAAGCAAGCGGAACAACATAATAGTCAGAACCATATGCCATGAAAGCGTTCCAAAATATTCGAGAATCTTCAGACACCATATTAGTCTGCCAATAACCTATTTTATGAAGAGTGTCGAAGTTAATAGAATGTGAAGAGAAGGTCACGAGCTTGTCTGGTCGCTCCTGTTGAGCCATTTGCCAAAATGTTCCAGAACCAGCTACAACCCTAGAAAGAGCTGGAGCATCCCAGAGGTTGTTGTTATACAAAGGTATTGGTTGATACGAAGATTGGTAAGGTTTTTCAGCCGTTAGAAAATACCAAGTGAGACATAAGAAATATTTAGGGTATGCTACCGTATCAATATCAAATGCTGACACGAGAACATTTTTATATTCGATGGAATTTTTATCAAGTACATGAATACGTGTCTGTTGTGCAGCATAAGTTATGTTTGATCCCTTACCTGGCATTTCCCCAGGAAGACCAGCTGGATGAATTGATACAAAGAAATGTCCAAAAAGATTTCCGTATTCCTTTGTTGCTCTTTCTGCAACAAGCTCTGCGTGATCCCCAGCTTTCGCTTCTCCAGCCAAAACAACTATCATCTTTTTTAAATCATAGTCCACCTTGCTTATTGCCTCAATTGTTTTTGAAACCACTTCGTATGATTCACTATAAAAAGGCAAAATCACCATGTGATATATATCCTCATATTTGAGAGGTTCGAGCATTACATGCCAATCTACAGATGTATTATGGCGTGTTCTTTTCCAGTTGTTATATAAATGAAGAGATAGATATGCAGTTTTTAAGAGCCAATATAAATCGAAAACGATAATAAATATAGCTGCGGCTACTGGTACGAAATACGCAAGAATAATTGAACCTAGAATAGTTCCCCACGACAACAAAGCCGGCACCATCTCAAGGAAACGATACAGAAGTCTGTCGCTTTTTTTTTCTAATTCAGAGGCTCTTCCAATGTGAAAGTATGGAGATTGAGTATATGGAAGATTTTGAGACATGTAGATTTTGAAAATATAAATTACCTCCCAGGTTTGGTCACAGATAATTTTCTTCTGAAAATTTCCGCAACCCCGCCTCGGCACCGTCGCGCCTCCGGCTTTCAAATCTGGACGCATCTGGTCACCACCAGATGCTGAGGCGGCTCACTCCACTGCGTTCCGTGAGCCGCCTCCCAGATTTGAACTGGGGACCTTCTCTTTACAAAAGAGTTGCTCTACCAACTGAGCTAAGGCGGCACTTAATATATTTTATTTTCCAAAACCCCACCAACAAAACCTATGCGAACCATCTTACCAAATCTTTTAAAAAATTCAACCCTAAAAACTTTTGGAACCATCCTTAATTTCGTTCTTGTATTCTGAAATCGCACTAACAAAAAACGATACTGATCCTTTGTTTGTTGGTACATTCCTGCCTTTGATCATATCAACATGTTTTCCATATCGTTTATGTAAGTAATCGTTAAAGCTAGATACAGTTTTGAGAACATGCACTGGCACAGTTTTAACAAAGACAATGAATGCATGCTCCTTTGAGGCTGCAAAAAGTTTTAACTTTAGGAACCAAATATGAGAAACATGGTCTATGTTTTTTCGCCAACGTAAAAAAATAAATTCGTTACCAGTTTTAAGCTCGTATACTTTTATCGATATCATTGCGCACATAGCAATACATGCACAACCAAAAATAATAAGTAAAGTGATCATGATTAGTTCTCAAGCGCGCCAAAACGCACAAATCGAACGATCTCAGTTTTCTCACCGAATTTCTGAATAGCACCTTCTAGAAGCTTTGCAATAGTAAGGTCTGGGTTTTTAATAAATTCTTGTTCTAACAAAACCTTTTCCTTAAAATATGCATCAAGCTTTCCTTTCAAAATCTTTTCTTTTAGTTCTTCTGGCTTACCTTCAACTTCTGGCAAGAAAACTTCTTTAACTTTTTCTTTTGCTGCGTCTGTAATGTCCTCAATTTTCAAGTATGAAGGGCTTTGAGCTGCAATATGCATAGCAATATCGTAGGCAAGTTTACCGAAATCTTCATTTTTTGATACGAAATCAGTCTCACATGCAATCTCTACCATTGCACCAACAAGACCAGATGAATGTATATATGAAGCAATTCTTGCTGCGCCCAATACTCTGTCTCCCTTTTTAGCTGCAATCTCTGATCCTTTCTTTTGCAATATGATAATAGCTTTTTCCATATCACCGCCTGCCTCTTCGAGTGCTTTTTTACACTGCATAACAGAGATGTTTGTTTTGTCTCGTAATTCTTTTACTTGTTCAGTTGTTATAGCCATAGTGAGAATAATTATACCACTACTAAATAGCAAACAACAGCTTATAGAAGCTGTTTATTTTGCGTTATAAGATTCAGAAACTTCACTTACAAAAAGTCCGATACTTGCACGGTTTGCATCATTTGCAACAATTGGATATTCAATATCATCAATATTACAGTCAGTGTTTGAAAGTGCAATAACTGGAACTTTCATTTGACGAGCTTCTTTAACTGCGATTTCTTCTTGCTTAGGGTCGATTACGAATAATGCAGCTGGCATACTTCGCAGGTGTACGATACCTGAAAACATATCTTCAAGATTAGTGATTTGTCGGTCAATCATAAGTCTTTCTTTCTTTGTGTATTTTACAAGTTCACCTCGTTCTTTTTGTGTTTGAAGATCAAGATATTTATCTACACGCTTTCGGATTTCACTCCAGTTTGTAAGAGTTCCACCGATCCATCGTCCTGCCACGTAAGGCATACCAATAGAAAGTGCATGAGTTTTTATAGCCTCCTTTGCTTCGTTCTTACTTGAAACAAAAAGTATCTGTTTGCCATCTTTTGCAAGTTCAGCAATAAATTTCTTAACTACCTCAAGGTTAGCTTTTGACTTTTCAAGATCAATAATTTCTACACGATTCTTTACTCCATAAACATAAGCTTTTGTTGAAGGGTGTCTACGAGCTTTGGTATAGCCATAGTGTGCACCTGCCTTAAACATGCTTTCAATAACTGGGTCGTTGATTTTTGTTGTTGGTTCCATATCTAAAATGTAAGGACGATATTAACAAAAAATAAAGGTTTACGCAACCCCATATTATTCATCGTCTGCCCCACCAGACTCAAAGCCTTTCTTACTTGCCTCTTCTAGAGAAACGAGAATGTCATCAATATCTCCCAAGAAGATACTTTCTATATTGTGCCACGACTCCTTTATACGGTGGTCTGTCACGCGATCTTGAAGAATATTGTATGTACGAATTTTTTCAGACCTGTCCCCTGTGCCGATTTGACTCTTCCTTTCGCCTGCAAATTTACTTGCATCTTCCTCTTGTTTCTTCGCTTCAAGTTTGGCCATAAGAATCTGCATAGCAAGTTCTCTGTTTTTACCCTGGCTTCTTTCTGAGGTACATCGAACATCAATACCTGTAGGCTTGTGAATAAGACGCACTGCAGTCTCCACTTTATTTACATTCTGTCCTCCAGCACCACCTGAGCGGGAAAATTCCATTTCAATATCAGCAGGATTAACTTCAAAATTAACTTTCTTACGCATAGGCAAAATAGCAACAGAGGCTGTAGACGTGTGAACACGCCCAGACTTTTCAGTAGAAGGAATACGCTGTATTCGTTGTACACCTGTTTCAAAACGGAATTTCCTGAAACAGTCACGTCCCCTAACTTCAAAAGAAGCTTCCTTATATCCACCAACAGCACTCAAAGATTCATTGAGTTTACGCCAACCCCACCCATTAGCACGTGAATAACCCTCGTACATTTCAGCAAGTTTTAAAGAAAACAGAGATGCTTCATCTCCTCCAGCACCAGCTCGCACTTCCAAAATAAGCTCGTTAGGAAATTCATCTTCTTCAACTTCTTTTTTAACTATCTCTTCCATCTGTTCAAACAAAGACTTCTTCTGGTCTTCGACAGATTTTAATTCTTCATCAGCCAAATCTTTCATTCCAGGATCTGCCTCAATAAGACGCGCAACTTCAGCGGCTTGATGTTCAAGCTTTTCATATTCTTGTGCCAAAAAAGCAGTTTTCGTATTCTTTTTAAATTCTTCTAGTGTTGCCATTATTTGTATGTTTTCTATTGTATCAAAATCACAGATTATATTCTAAGATATTTTTTCAGATAAAGTAAAACCCCCGAACAAACGAGGGCTTACTTGGATAAATTAAGTTATTTCTTCTTTGGAGCGGTTTTTGCTGCACGAGTCTTGAATCGTTCAACACGACCAGCAATATCCAAAGTCTTTTCAATACCAGAATAAAAAGGATGACAAGCACTGCAAATTTCAACTTCTAACTTTTCTTTAGTTGAAACAACAGTAAAAGTATTACCGCATGCACATGTTACAGCTGCCTTATCAAAAAATTTAGGATGTATTTCTTTCTTCATAGGTCCCGACACTATAACAAATCCACCAAGTAAAGTCAAAGCCTCCTACAACATCTTGTTACTCAACATCGCCATCAACTTCACAGCATTCACCTGAGC
>JBAXQO010000023.1:0-10708 GCA_037131675.1 bacterium | reverse complement strand
CGTTGATTCTTGAGAAGATTTGCTCCTAGTACGAGAGGACCGGAGTGAACTGACCTCTGGTGTACCTGCTGTTCTGCCAAGAGCATCGCAGGGTAGCTATGTTGGGAAGGGATAACCTCTGAAAGCATCTAAGAGGGAAGCCCACTTCAAGATTAGGAATCGTTTGAGGGCCGTAAGAGATGATTACGTTGATAGGTATTAGGTGTAAGCACAGCAATGTGTGTAGCCAAGATATACTAATTGCCCGATTCCTATTAGGAAATTTGAAAATGACAGTTGTGAAAAATTCGATTGTTTGTATAATACTTTTACTTGAAATGAAATTGTGTTTAGTGCTGTGTTTTGGTGGTTTGACGCAGGGGTCACACCTGATCTCATTCCGAACTCAGAAGTTAAGCCTTGTAGTAGCGATGATACTCCGATGGAGGGGAAAGTAGCTAGCCGCCAGAACAGAGCACTAAACAAGAAAAAACCACCCGATTGGGTGGTTTTTTCTTGTTTCTGTACTTTGTTTTTGAAGGTTAATACTTTTTCTTAAAGAATAATGGAGGGGTTGCACTTGGGGTGTGGGGCCCCAAGTGCAAAGTCGGAGCGCGTCGGCGCGAGACCGGGTCGGGCAAAAATTCAGCAGAATTTTATGCCTGACAGTAGTGGTACGGGGAAGTACAAAGTTGGAGCGAGCTAAGGCGAGTGAGTTGGGGTCGCGGAAATTTCTGTCAAGAAATTATGTGTGACAGTAGTTAGAATTATTTTTTCAGCAGAAAAATATTTGTGAAGTAATTAGGATGTGGAATATTTGTAACAGTAGCAACCTTGCTTAATAAAAGCAGTGTTTTTTGTTATACTAGTTCTTATCATGTCATGGTCTTCGAAACGTCAAGCCTCTATCATCTTAAGTGTAATAGGAATTGCTTTAATTCCTGTTGCGTACACTGTATACAAAATCATGTCCGTGCCTCCAACTTGTAATGACAACTCTCAAAATCAAGGTGAAGTTGGGGTAGATTGTGGAGGTCCATGTTCTCTATTGTGTAATTCTCAAATAGCAAAACCGATAGTTACATGGAAAAGACTTTTCCTTGTAGGCGGTGGTGTATACAACATGGTCGCATACATTGAAAATCCCAACGCACAAGCTGGCACAAAAAAAATAGGATATCAACTTCGGGTATTTAATACAGAAGGTGTGTCGATTTATGAAAGGCATGGAACAACTGTCATTCCTGCAAAACGTTCTGTTCCAGTGATTGAAACAGGTATAAATCTAAACCAACAAACCCCATCTCGTATAGAATTTAAACTGGACGATATCGCTGTTTGGAGTAAAGAAAGCGTGAAAGAAATTCCTCTAACCACTTCAAACTCTCTTCTTACAGAGGCTACAACATCACCTCGTCTAAATACAAATTTGTCCAACAAAGACATTGTGAAATATTCCAATTTTGAAGTAGTTGCTATTCTTTATGATGGAGATGGTAATGCTGTCGGAGCCTCTAGTACATATGTAGATAAAATAGATGCAGGTGCAACACTTCCACTTATTTTTACTTGGCCCGAACCATTTTCAGAGACACCGGCAAGAATTGAAATTATTCCAAAACTTTTCATATAAACGATGGTTGAATTATTTGAACGAGTAACAGGTGGTGCTAAAAAAGTAAGACGTATCGATTGGTACCTTGTTTTTGCTCTAATTCCAATTTTAGGAGCTGGACTTGTAACGATGAATTCTTTCACAGAAAGTGATGGTTTTTTCAAACATCAACTAATATGGATTGCAGTTTCGTTAAGTATTTTTTTTATTTTCAGTTTTGTTGATTTTCGTTTTTTGAGACGCACTCCTGTGGTAGTGACAATGTATTTATTTGGAACCTTTGCACTTTTAATGCTTTTCGTAATCGGACATGCTAGTAAAGGTGCTCAAAGCTGGATAAATGTTGGTCTATTTTCAATCCAACCTTCAGATCCAATGAAGTTGGTTGTTATTATTTTGCTTGCAAAATATTTTTCTCGAAGACATGTGGAAATTGCTCATATTCGTCATATTATAGTTTCAGGTATTTATGTTTTTATACCTTTTGTTCTCGTTGCTCTTCATCCAGATTTCGGTTCAGCAATTACAATCTTTGCTATCTGGTTTGGAATGGTTTTGGTGTCTGGTATTTCTAAGAAACACTTAGCATTGGTGGCTATCATTGGTTTTGTTTCATTCGCTGGTTTGTGGCATTTTGGGTTAAAACAATATCAAAAAGCACGAATCATGAACTTCGTTAACCCTATGGCAGACATACGGGGAACTGGTTACAATGCATATCAGGCCATGGTAACAGTGGGTTCTGGGGGTGTGTTGGGTAAGGGGTTGGGATATGGCACACAATCACGTTTAAAGTTTTTGCCCGAATATCAAACAGACTTTATTTTTGCTGCTTTTGCAGAAGAATGGGGTTTTGTTGGGGTTATCATACTCATGCTTCTTTTTGCAATTGTATTTTTGAGAATATTAAAACAAGCCGTTCGTGGGGAGACTAATTTTGAAATTTTGTTTTGTGTAGGTCTTGCAATTTTCTTTATATCTCACCTTATTATCAACCTCGGTATGAATATAGGGATAATGCCGGTTACAGGTATTCCTGTTCCATTTATGAGCTACGGAGGGTCACACCTAGTCACGGAGTTTGCAGGGCTCGGTATTATGATGGGAATGGCTCGCTATAGCCGTGCCGCACATCGAGATCTTATGAAAAATGAGTTTTTGGGGTATTAGTTTGGAAGAATACAATATTCATTTAATGCGCTTCCTCTCTGCCCACCTCCATTGGATTTATTAAAAGGAACAAAGGAGGAGCCTCCCCATTGCCCGAATTGCGGTAAGTTGAAATATACTTTTTCTGTTCTGAAAGTTAGAACATAGTCATAATTGTTGTAAATTAGTATACCATCGCATGATGCCCAAGTGGCTGTATTGTTTCTAACCATGTATTCATATCCTAGGTTTTTTGCATTTATTGGATCTTTAGGAATTGAAGTTATGTTATTGGGAACAAGAGGGGACAGGGCGTTTGAAAAAATCGCTTGTGCTGCATCTAAATTTCCTCCACCTCCAGCGCCCCCACAAATCCCATTTTGATTTCCTGCACCACATGTAGGGTATGAACCATTATCATGATAATAAAGATTCAAAGCTGTTTGAAGTTCTCTCATGCTTTGTAGTCTGGAAGCGTCTCGCGCTTTTGCTCTTGCTGTATTCAAGTTAGCCATAACAGTAGAGGACAAAAAACTAACGATTGAAATCACCACAAGAAGCTCAATTAATGTAAAACCTTTTGAGCTTTTCGAATTCATGATTAGAGAATATAAAAAACAAGTGCTGACATAACAAAAAAGAATACTGCGACAGCTATAAGTATTATCTGTGCAGCGTTTTCACTGCTTGCTAATCCTTTTTTCATAAGCCAACCCATCATACCTCTTTCAGATGAGGACTCTAATGATTGGCGTCTAAAAGTATTTTGTTGGTCGTTAAATTCTATTCCTGACATAATAGCGGGGTTTACTCAAATTATTTTCTGACAGCACAGATTCAGCTTCTTGAAAAAACTACATGAAAATTAAATATATTGACCCTGCAAAACAGACAACTATAAAAATAATCATGTATAAATTTGCCTGATTTTCATTTTTTGCAATATTTTTATCAATTAGCCATTGTGCGAAGGCAGATTCAGATTGATTTGGTTGCATAGTCTTTTGTTTTAAGATTAGTAGTATACGAAAAATATTATAACATAAATATTAATATTCAAACATCCTGTTCTTCTTGTGTTTTACAATAAATAAATTTCTATTTTATCCAAAATATACAAAAAACTACATCAATTGGTTATTTTTACAGCTTTAGTATATTATATAGCAGATGACAATTCTCAATAAAAACGAGCCATTTACGCTCTTTTTAGGCGATATTATAGCGTTTGCAGTAGCCTTGTGGGTTACTTTATTTATCCGTCTAGGAAGCTTTCCGCCAAATGAATTGCTTGAAAGTTATACTGTTCCTTTTTTTATTCTTTTTGTTGCGTGGGTACTTGTTTTTTTTATTGCAGGTCTTTATGAGAAGCATACAAGAATTTTGCGTAACAGATTGCCTGGAATTATATTAAATGCGCAAATAGCAAATACAGTAATAGCTTTCATTTTTTTCTATTTTGTTCCTGTGTTTGGAATCGCTCCGAAAACAACTCTCATAATTTACCTTTTTGTTTCTTTTGGAAGTATTCTTCTTTGGCGACTTTACGGTATTAATTTTCTGGTTTCTCAAAGAAAAAATATAGCACTTCTTGTCGGAAGCGGTAGCGAGATGAAAGAATTATATGAAGAAGTAAACTCAAACAATAGATATAATTTCAGGTTCACATCTTCTATTGACTTGGATAATATGAGTCAATCTGATTTTAAAGAAGAAATTATAAAAAGATTATATACAGAAGAAATTTCTACAGTCGTTATTGATTTGCATCATAAAAAAGTTGAACCAGTGCTGTCTCATTTCTATGAGCTTATATTTTTCCGTATTTCTTTTATAGATATACATAAATTGTACGAAGATGTTTTTGATCGTGTTCCAATTTCTCTCTTGAAAGAAGCTTGGTTTATTGAAAATATTTCTCTTTCTCCGAAAGTAACATATGATTTTCTGAAGCGCTCAATGGATGTGTTGTTTTCTTTTGTTTTCGGACTCGTTTCTTTGGTTGTCTATCCTTTTGTTTTAGTTGCAATAAAAATACAAGATGGTGGTCCTGTTTTTATCTCTCAAGAACGGATTGGTAAAAATAATAAAGTTATTAAAATATATAAGTTTCGTAGTATGAAGGGTAGTGATTCAGGTAAGTGGATTACGAAGGATGACGATAGACATACTATTGTTGGAAAATTTATACGCAAAACTCGCATAGATGAACTACCTCAATTGTGGAATGTTTTAGTGGGGGATATATCACTTATAGGTCCTAGACCAGATCTTGTTGCTTTCGGTGAAAAATTATCCAAAGAAATCCCTTATTATAATATGAGGAGTACAATTAAACCTGGTCTTTCTGGGTGGGCACAGACTCATCAAGAAAAACCTCCACAGTCAGTAGAGGAGACGAAGATTCGTCTATCTTATGATCTTTATTATGTAAAAAATCGTTCATTTATTATTGATGTAAAGATTGCGTTGCGCACACTTTATATACTTATTTCACGACAAGGGCTCTAGCTAAATTATTTTATGGATACAAAAACAATTTTTATTACAGGGGCTGCTGGATATGTGGGGGCTATGTTGTGTGCCGAATTTGCTTTACGTGATGATGTGAAAGAAATTATTGCTCTCGACAAAGAGTCTAAACCAGAAATACTAAATCAATATAAAAACATAGTGTGGATTAATGCTAATACTGCAGATTTGAATTGGCAGAAAGAAGTTTCTCTACACAATCCAAACATAGTAATACATACAGCGTGGCAGATTCGTGAAATGTTTGGTCAGAAAAAGAAACAATGGCGTTGGAATATAGAGGGAAGTGATAATGTTTTTGATTTTGCTTTCAGTACTCCGTCGGTTAACAAATTAATACACTTCTCCACAATTGCTTCTTATGCTGCGTATCCTTCAAACACAATTGAACACAGATTTACAGAAGATGAACCATTTAGGATTAGTGATTATTTATATGCTGAAGAAAAACGTATTGCAGAACAGCATTTGAAAGATAAGTTTGATACACGTTTTAAACAGGATGAAACAACCACTCCTCAAGTTTTTATAATTCGCCCTGCTTCAATTACTGGGCCAAGAGGTCGTTATTCTAAAATACGTCTTGGTTTACAATCCGTTTTATCAGGACAACTTAAAGATAGTTTTCTGCATAAGGTTATTTCTGCAATGGTTTCTTTTGTTCCTGTTACCAAGAAGTGGTGCCGTCAGTTTATTCACGAAGATGATATTGTTGATATAGTAACTGCCCTTTCGTTTAAGGATATTTCTGGGAAATTTGAAATATTAAACGCCTGCCCTCCAGGACCTGTTGTTAGGGGAGGTGATATGGCTGCAGCTGTAGGAAAAAAAGCAGTAAATATACCTCCAATATTAATTCGTTTTGTATTCTTTTTAGCTTGGAATTTATCTCGTGGACGTATACCTACCTCTAAAGGTGGTTGGAAATCGTACTCTTATCCCATTGCAGTAGATGGCTCAAAAATTACCCGCACACTTGGATATGTTTATAAATTTGATCCAAAAGAAGCCTTCACAAAAAAAGAGGGAAGATATATGAAGTTTGTAAAAGAGGTGTAGGTGAAACTTGTTTTATCGCAGTTTCTTTAAAGAGGGAGAAAGTATAATAAACTAAATGGAAAAATTTAATCAAAATTTGGAAAAAAATCCGGAAGAAAAAGTTTTGGATTTTGCGAATCTAAATCATGAACAAGTTCAAAATCTAAAAGATGAAATACGGAGTCATGACGGACTTGTAAGAGTTTTTATTCATGCCGATTGGTATACGGATGAATATGAAAAAAGGATAAAATATCCCATAATGAGACTTCTTCGTTCGAAAAATTCTCCACCAGTTTTCTTTTTTGAAGATGTAAGATATTTTGAAGATGTAAAAAAATTATTTGAAATTTTTGATGGTGATGAGGGTTTTCTTGCAAAACCAGTATATCTCGTAAAAACTATGCAACGTTTACCTTATCCGATTATGGATGGGGTGCCACTACCAAAAACAGAAACTTCTGATAGTTCAATTTCTGATGAAAGTGTTGAATATGGGTACCAAAGTTTGAGTCGATTTTTTATTGTACTTCATGTGCTAGGAGTAAAGAAGATACTGGTAGGAGGAAATGAACTTATTATTGATGATACTAATGATGTAAATAAATGTGTAGGTAACTTTATTAAGGTTCTAGATAGTCTTAGGGAGGTAGGTGAAAGGGAAGTTGATTTTCCAAAGATAGATTATAAAGTTTCAGAAATGACTGGCCCCAAAAATCGAAGTGATTTGAGAGGGTTAAGAAACGATCTTCTCTGATATAAGGAAAACTTTATAATCGACCCTGATCATTAGGCCCTGCCAGTAGGTTGCTGGAAGGGTCACTTTTATATTTTAATACGTTGCCACTTTTTCATTTATGCGTATAATTGCCCTTATGACAAAAGTACGAATAGGAGCTGCCCTTCTCCTTATTATTGGTGCGTTTTTGGGTTATGCCATCTACGCCTCAGACAATATTCAGGGCTCATATTTTAATAAATTTCCGTTTCAGTTAGGACTTGATCTTAATGGTGGTACACATCTTACTTACAAAGCAGATGTATCAAAGCTTGCAAAGGGTGATGTAAATAGCTCAATGCAATCTCTACGCGATGTGATTGAACGACGTGTGAATCTTTTTGGAGTAACAGAACCAACAGTTCAAGTGGAGACCGGTGGTGCACTTTCTGGGCAGGGAACAGACTATCGTTTGGCTGTGGAGCTTCCTGGCGTGACAGATGTTAAAAAAGCTGTTGACCTTATTGGCATAACACCTCAGTTAGAATTTCGTATTGCAACCGATGCTTACAAAAAAGCTACTTCAACAGCAAATCTAAAACTCGATGAGGCCTTTGCTTCAACAGGTCTAGATGGTAAATATTTACAACACGCAGCTGTTGAGATTGACCAAACTACACACCAGCCAACTGTCGCTCTCACATTCAACTCCGAAGGTAAAGCTTTGTTTGCAAAAATTACAAAAGAGAATGTTGGTAATGTGCTAGCAATCTTTTTGGATGGTCAACCAATTACAACTCCTGTTATTCGACAGGAAATTACAGATGGTCGTGCACAAATTTCAGGAAACTTTGACACAAAAAGTGCTCAGGAACTTGTTCGTAATTTGAATTACGGTGCACTTCCTGTACCAATTGAACTTCTTTCAACTCAGTCTGTTGGACCAACTCTTGGCGCAAAAGTGCTCCACGCAGGCATTTTTTCAGGCATGATTGCTTTCATTGTTATTTCTGTATTCCTTCTCGTTTGGTACCGATTACCTGGTCTAGTGGCGATTATGGCTCTCGTACTATACACAATTCTAAACCTTGTAATATTTAAACTTTTACACGTAACCCTTACTGCAGCGGGCATTGCTGGCTTTATTCTGTCTATCGGAATGGCAGTGGATGCAAACATTTTGATTTTTGAAAGAACAAAAGAAGAATTGAAAAAAGGCCGAGCGCTAGAAGATTCAATCCGAGAAGGTTTCCATCGAGCGTGGTCATCTATTCGTGACTCAAACTCTTCAAGTATTATCACAGCAGCTGTGCTTTATTATTTTGCAGCTTCATCTGTGGTGAAGGGTTTTGCTCTAATCTTCGGTATTGGCGTTCTTACAAGTATGTTTACTGCAATTACTGCGTCACGAACATTGTTGCTTGTACTTAATATGAAAGATAGCAAGATAAGTCGGTTCTTGTTTAGTTCGGGATTTAGTAAATAAAACAACAATATGTTTATCGTCAAATACAGAAAAATATTCTATGTTATCTCAGCAATCTTGATGATTGGCTCGATTGTAGCTGTGTCTGTGTGGGGTCTAAATCTAGGTATTGATTTCAAGGGTGGGGCAGCGCTTGAAGTTGAATATTCAAAAACAGTTCCTACTCAAGATGTGATTCAGGCAGAGTTAACACCTCTTAACGTAGGTGCTACAGTGCGACCAATTGGGTCTAATGGATATTTTATCAAGACACGTTCAGTTACTGACCCAGAGCGTCAGTCGATGGTTGATGTACTTTCAAAAGAAGACGGTTTTAGTGTAAAACAATTCTCATCTATCGGTCCAGTGCTTGGTGCTGAAGCTGCTCGCAAGTCTCTTGTTTCAATTGCGCTTGTGCTCCTATGTATTGTGCTTTTCGTAACTTTTGCATTCAGACATGTTTCAAAACCCGTAGCATCTTGGAAATACGGACTTATAACGGTTTTTGCTCTCGCTCACGATGTGCTTGTTCCAACGGGTGTATTCGCCTTCCTAGGACATTTTCAAGGTGTGGAAGTAGATACACTTTTTGTTACTGCACTACTTGTGGTCCTTGGTTTCTCTGTTCATGACACTATTGTGGTGTTTGACCGAGTGCGAGAGAATCTTCGTGTGGCACACGATCATAATGAAAAGAAACCTTTTGAAAATATTGTAGGTGAAAGTATTAATCAGACTTTTGTAAGATCAATCAACACGTCTCTTACAACGCTGTTAGCACTTGCTGTCCTCTTTATTTTTGGTGGTGAGGCTACTCACATGTTTTCACTCGCACTTATCATAGGTATCGCCGCAGGTACATACTCTTCAATATTTATCGGTTCACCGCTTTTGGTAACTGTAGAATCTTGGCAACAGAAGAAAGAATCTAAGAAGAAATAATATCTCTTTCAGGAGGGTAGATCTAAATACAAATGCGCGCTGGCAGAGCTGGCGCGCATTTGTATTTTTTTGCTAATTACCTAGAGCCTAATAGCTCTGCATGTTATAATTTATCGATGACAACTTTTTCTATTAAAGAAGCTTTCAAAAAAGCGTGGGAACTTACAAAGGAAAACATACTAGTATTAATTGGTCTCACATCCATTGTTGCTGTAATTTCTTGGATCCTTCATGTGTGGGCGATGGGGATGGAGAGGTCGCTGCAAGAGGGGGACATTTCAAAATATACCTTTTTTATTTTTATATACATAATTACTTTATTCTTGAGTATGCTTGCTCAGATAGGTTATATAAAAATATTACTCAAGATATATGATGGTGAAGAGATAAATCCCCGAGACATTTTTGGTTACCATAATCTTTTGTGGAACTTTCTACTTCAATCAATTTTATATGGTTTAATTGTGATTGTGGGTTTTGTCCTTCTTATAATTCCTGGAATAATATTTATTATTAAATACGGTTACGCTTCATACTTTGTTATAGATCAAAATATGAAGCCAATAGATGCAATGAAAGCTAGTTCTCGAATTACATATGGGAACAAATGGAAGATCGCTCTATTTGGAATTTGTATTCTTGCTACAAATATTCTGGGAGGGCTTTTATTTGTTGTTTGTCTACTGGTCACTATGCCACTTACTGCACTCGCTTCAATTCATATATTTAGAATTTTAAGTGGAACAATACATGCACAACAAAAACTTGAACTTGATGAGAAAAAGTAGGGTTTAAAGAGCTTTATACAGAGTCCTTGTTGTGCCAAATAACGCTTATTTTAAGCCGTTTTTATGAAATATCTACAATTAGAGTCTAATAGGGTATTTACCCCGCTTGACGGCATGTAAGATATGAGTATAATACGATGACCTACTAAGTAGTAGGAGAGTCATTTGAAAATTGAATCTTGTTTAGATGGAGTACAATATAAATATTAAGTACTCGTCTATTCCGACAAGCGAACGATGTGTGAATTTAATTTACAACATCTGAGCGAAGTCGGAGTATAAGAAGTTTTCAAACTTCTTATATTTCTTAAATAATAATAATTGGAGCGAAATCAAATTCTCTAACAAGGTTCAGAATAAAAAATGTCTAACATCTTTTATTTTGTTCCGTTCCGAATGTTCACACTCAATGTGAATATTTTTATTGAGAGTTTGATCCTAGCTCAGGATGAACGCTGGCGGCGTGGATAAGGCATGCAAGT
>JBAXQO010000022.1:0-10931 GCA_037131675.1 bacterium | reverse complement strand
CTACGATTCCTCAATTCTAAATCCATGAAAAGTTCATCTGTCTTATCAAAATCAAAACCCTCTTTCCAAGTTTCTTTTGTCAATTCATATATGATAGGCGCATCCCGGCGAATAGTTGCAAGCATTTTACTAAACTTCGCTTCCTCCTCCCCTTTTTCCAAAAGGTCAATAATTCGATCCTTTATTCCAGCCTCCTTTAATTTTTCTTTATGTTTCTTAAGTGTTGAATATATTTCCTCAATCGTACCAAATTTTTGGATGAGTTCTGAAGCTGTTTTTTCTCCTATTCCTGCAATACCAATAATATTATCAGAAGGATCACCTCTTAAGCCTTTGTAATCAGGTAATAATTTTGGACCAAAACCAAACCTTTCTTCTACTGACTTTTCATCATATATGATTGTATCTTTAATACCTTTTTTTAGAGTGTAAACTTTTACATGAGTTCCAGAAACAAGTTGTAAGGTATCCATGTCTCCAGATGCGATAACAATATCAACGTCTTTATTATTTTTCTGCTGTTCAACCACAGTACCAAGCATGTCATCTGCTTCAAACCCTTCAAACTCATACATAGGAATTCCAAACGAAACAAAAACATCACGTGAACGTTTTATCTGGTCCACCAAATCTCCATCTGTTTTTGCACGTCCAGCTTTATAGTCTTTGTATACCTCATGACGATAAGTTGGTTTTGGAAGGTCGTAACACGCTGCAATATAATCTGGATTAAGATCTCCAATAATCTTTGTAAGCATTGTTACCAAACCATATAGCGCCCCCGTAGGTTCACCTTTAGATGTCGCGAATTCTGGCAATGCATGGTATGCGCGATGTAAAATTGCATGGACGTCCAGTAATACTAATTTCTTTTTGTTTTCTTTAGAACTCATATTCATGGGTAGTTTCATCTATAAATTTACATATTACAGTATGCGCATCTAAAGGTAATGCACTTAATACATTTTCTGGCCACTCAACACACACTAAAGAATGTGGCACTGCTAGAGTTTCATCAAAACGTAATTTTAAAAGTTCCTCACCTAATCCTAATCTATATGCATCAATATGCACCAGCGTATCAAAATATTTTTTTGCTGAATATGTTTTTTGTATTACAAAAGTCGGGCTTGTGGTAGGTTCTTCTATTTCCATTTCTTTAGCTAGAGCCTGTATAAAAGTAGTTTTTCCTGCACCTAAATCACCAAAAAAACTCACAGTCACAGCTTTGTTTGTTGGAGTAAGTGTTTGAAGAAATTTCTTTGCAATCTCTCTCGTTTCTTCCAAACTTGTCGATCTGTATATCATAAATGCATTTTAACATGAAAAATAAAAAAACCGCGAAACGAGAAGCCTTAGCTCATTCGTTTCGCGGGTACTACCACATCTTTCTCTCACCTCCTGTACTGGGAAGGTGGAAGCGCTTGCCTGCCGTATTTTTTCACTACAGCATCCCACCGCCAGTACTTCACGTGCCACACCGGCTGACTACGCAAGATTCTCTGGGCCTCATCGGGGTACATCCTGGCGAATTCATCAAATGGACAAGTCCACCTCATTGGATTAAGCTCGTCGTTCCACATAAAAATGTACGGACGAGTGATGAAGGAACTACCATTACCATTTTGGTGCCTAAACACCTTTTGCACCGGGTCCCATTTCGCATCTGGAGAATGATCCTCCACAGAAGTAACCTTCGCAACCTTTTTGATCACCAAGATGGGAACAGCGGTCGGAGCTGGTTTTGTAGGTTTCGGTGTGAAAACCTTCACACGATCAATCTCTTCGACTCCCTTACTGTTTAGAAGATCCCCGAACCACACCAAGGCGCACCCTATTGCAAAAAGTGAAACAAAGACAATGACCACTCGAGCTATGAGAGAGCGACCCCTCCAAACCCATTGTGAAAACTGCCGAATTTGTCTACCTGTCCACCTTGCGATAGGCATTACACCATCCACAAAGATGACCCGAAAAACATACAAAAAAGAAACCAGAAAGCGCCAAAGCGCCCGACCTAAATTTGTAAAGAACGTTTGCATATACCTTTTCCTCCTGTAAATTGTTGTTTTCAGCTTTAAGTCACTACCACACGGTAATAACAAGCTTTTTCAGTAAACTAGGTATGTTATGATTATAGCATAAACCGGTGTTTTGTCAAGCGCTGCTTTAACTCATGTTGTTTTAAGACAATAAAAAAATCGCGAGTAAGAGAATGGAACTCTCACTCGCGATTACACCTAATTCTTCGAGGATTAATAACCCCGGAACACTGTGACACGATGATGTCGGAATGGGGCAGCAACTTGGACGGGGACCCTGACAGGTACCCAAATGCGACCACATCGATAAACTGGCATTGGAACACAATTTAATTGTGGTCTACATGTGTTAGGAAAACGCCTAGGGAAACAATTGTAATCAACGGTAGGCAACGGTGGGCGAATCGGTTGAGGTACTTCCCGAACAACTTCCCGCACTTCCCTAACGACACGAACTTTGTGTTTGCAGTCGCAGCCCGCTAAAAAAAGAAGGCTGACAAAACCAAACATCAAACCAAATTTGGCAAGGAACGAATTTTTCATCTACAAATCTTTCTAATCAGTTAAAGTTTTTTGTTGAATTTACTCTATGCATTATAGCATCTTTTTTATAAAAAGCAAGCCCTTTAGGTAATAAAAAATCGCGAGGAGAGGATAGGACTCTCACTCGCGATTACACCTAAACTGGTTAGGGTGTTAATAACCCCGAACCACCACAGGTCGGCCACAACGGTCATATACCACAGAAGGGGTACGACAGTGCCGAGGTTGTGGGTAATACTGGCGACGCAACTGTTGTTGGCGGTAACCACCACAGTAACCACCTGAGTAACCATTCCCTGCTGGAACAAAATTCACATCAATCCTCGGAATGAATGCTCCGATGATGCATGCAACTGTTTCCACACAAGGGTTTGGCCCTTGAACCACAGTCATGTTTTGGGTGATACCCGCACTGGTCGCAACTTCTTCCTCCTGAGGAGAAGGAGCCACGCGATTGCCGCACCCCGGCCTCCACATCCAGCCGTTTGCACGGTCGAAAAGTACAGGCTCGTTGGGGGACACAGGTTGGACACAAGCCGTGCCGTTCCTCATGTCGTTAATCCAATATGCCGTACTAGCCGTAGCGCCCCACACAGTAGGGTTGGCCAATTCCGCAGCTGTTGGTTGAACGGGTTGATTTCTGAAAACTTCAGCCGAGTTGAACCTCGTCTGACGAGGTGCCGAAACGGTCCCACGTCCCCCACCAGTTGAGTAGGCCGAAGGGCCCACATAAGTCTGACACCCGGTCAGACCAGCCACCAAAACTGCAACTACCAATATTTGAATGAACAATTTCTTCATAAAAAGGCCCTTTCTTGTTAAATTTTTATGCTTTTAAGGCGGAATGCCTTGAAGCCTGCTTTTTTATGTTGTATAAATTATATCACAACCACATGTTTTGTCAAGTATTTTATGCAAAATAAAAGGGCGAGGAACCTAGGTTCCTCGCCCGACTTTCATATACATATGGTATTTTTGTCTTCTTTAGCGATACGAAGCATTGCCAAAGCATCGCTATAAAGCTCGTCAAAGGACGATTTCTGCCCTTTTTGACCAATGGCCACACCAACACTTATGGTTACAAACACATCCAAACGCTGAGACATTTCCTTTACATCTCGGAAAACCTCCTGAGCCATTGCAGATATTGCTTCTTTAGTAAATTGACGGAAAACAAGAATCATTTCATCTCCTCCCCACCTACCCACGATCACGCTTTCACTGCTGAAATGAGACAACACCTCAGCGACACCCTTAATAACCTCGTCGCCCATTTCATACCCATAACTCCCGTTGATTTCCTTAAAGTCATCAACATCAATCAAACAAACAGCCAAAGATGCTGATTGTTGGAGCCATGTTTCAACTTGCGAATGAATTTTTCGCCTATTCGCGAGTTGTGTAAGAGCGTCTTTATTTGCCAAATCACTCTGCTCTTTCATGCGCGCAAGGGTTCTTTCCCCTACACGTATCCGAGCAGACAATTCCGCAAGTCCAAAAGGTTTCCTAATGAAGTCATCAGCACCCGAATCGAGTGCATGACATTCATCAGGAATTGTAGTGCGTGCCGTAACCATGATGGTGTGAACATATCTGTCTTTCAGTTTTTTAATTCTGGAAACAAGTGTTACACCATCCATGTGAGACATACTCCAATCCACAAGCGCAATGCCTATAGATTGGTCGGCACAAATTTTACTCAACGCCTCGTTGCCATCACAAGCAACAACGACTTCGTACCCGCGTTTTACCAACAACTTTCTTAAAATATTTCTCCCCTGTTCACAATCCTCTACTATGATAATTTTCATAGAACCTCCCTCCCTGTTCCAGAGATTGCCACAATATAAGAATATGTCAAGTGCCATCTGCCCCTTATTCCATATAACTTTTAAATTTTCTGCGTTATAATACTTCCCATATGACAGTTCAATTTGACGAAGACAAACAAAAAAGAAAAGTTGATTTTCTTCTTAAACAAGAAGAAGAAGACTTGGCTCAGATTTTATCTCAAAAATATGGTTTGCAATATGTAGATCTTTCATCCATAACCATAAACACAGATGCTTTACGTCTAATGCCAGAAGCAGTCGCGAGAGAAGCTTCGATGGCTGTGTTTGATAGTGTGGGAAAGAAAATAAATATTGCTATAATTTCCCCAAATCAAGAAATCACAAAAGAGAAACTGAAAGAATTTGAGGACAGAGGCTACACTCCCACAGTGTTTATGACATCAAAAGCAAGTCTTGAAAAAGCATGGTCACGCTACAAAGATTTGTCTTTTGCTATGGAAACAAAAGCTGGATCTTTGGATGTTTCAAACGATGAGATCACAAAACTTTTAAAAGAAGTACGCTCCATTGAAGATATTCGTACAAAAGTTACAGAAGTGCTTGCGATGAAAAAATCTTTTAAGATTTCTCGCATTGTAGAAATTGTCATGGCAGGAGCTATTGCAACAGGCTCTTCAGATATCCACGTTGAACCAGAAGAAAAATATGTACGTCTCAGATATCGACTCGATGGTGTACTTCAAGACATTATCCATTTTGACCACGACACACACCAACTTTTCCTTTCACGTATCAAACTGCTTTCAGGAATGAAGTTGAATATAAAAACAATGGCACAGGATGGACGGTTCAGTATAACCATCTTCGATAGCAACATTGAAATTCGTTCATCTATTTTGCCAGGTGCTTACAGTGAATCTATCGTGATGCGTATTTTGAATCCAAAAAGTATTCAGGTTCCACTTGAGAAACTTGGTATTCCTAAAAAATTGTTTGACATCATAATGCATGAAGCAAACAAACCAAACGGAATGATACTCACAACAGGCCCAACTGGTTCTGGTAAGACCACAACACTTTACGCACTCCTCTCAAAAGTGCAGTCAATGGAAGTAAAAGTTATCACAATCGAAGATCCTATCGAATATCACCTTGAAGGAATTGTTCAGACTCAAACAGACGCAAAAAAAGGGTACACTTTCGCAGCAGGACTTCGAGCCGCCCTTCGACAAGACCCAGATATAATCATGGTTGGAGAAATCAGAGATGCTGAAACCGCAGAAACGGCAGTACAAGCCGCTGAAACAGGACACCTTGTACTTTCAACACTTCACACCAACACAGCCGCCGGAACCTTTCCCCGTCTCATAGATCTCGACGTCGATCCTAAATCAATCACATCAGCAGTTACTCTTTCACTTGCTCAACGTCTTGTGCGATGTGTGTGTGAGTTTTGTAAAAAAGAAATTGATATTCCAGAAGACTACAAAGAATTAATTTCAAAAATAATAGAAGGTATTTACGACCCAAACGAAAGAGTACCGATTGGAAAAATATACGAAGCAGTGGGATGTGAAAAATGTAATAGTACAGGATACAAAGGACGAGTTGGTCTGTATGAAGGAATTAAAACAGACGCAGACATAGAAAGACTCTTACGTGAAAATCCAAGTGAACGTGATATCAGAAAAGCAGCTCATTCACAGGGAATACTGACACTGAAAGAATACGGTATTGTGCAAGTACTTATCGGAAAAACAACACTTAGCGAACTTGAGCGAGTGGTGGACATACGAGAAGAAGATTAAGAAAAAAACTCCACAAATATTTGTGGAGTTTTTTTCTTCATACTACATTCATGTGTGTTGTGTTACAAATATATAGGAAGAAAAAGTTGTCCACAGCAGATTTGATTGCCATAAAATAGAAAGTGAGTAATATGGAATTTGCGGGAAACAAAAATCACATCCCGCACGAATGTGAAATGTGATTTTGTTCTTTCAGACTATAAATTTCTAAGCAATACTTCTCACCAGATGTGAGAAGCGAGACAACGCTTCTAAGGATAACCCCAGCGGACCACAAGGGTACCAGGATGTCCTCGAAGAAAAGCCAATAAATGTGGAACATCTAATTGCTTAGAAATTTATGTTCTGAAAGTACTAGGACTAATTTAAAAAGCCCGTACCTCAGGCTCTTCGTATATCCTAGCATAACACATCATTCCTGTCAAGTCCATGCTGGGAATATGTGCATAAGCTGTGGAGAACCTTTTTGTATAGGTTCTTTTATTTTGCGTGATATAATAAGGCCACAATGCCGAAAGACCAAGTAACAAAGCCAGAAAAAGACGAACTTTTTCTAGACCAAACCCTCCGCCCAGACGTGTGGGAAGAATATGTAGGACAAAAAAACATAAAAGATAACCTTGGAATTTTGTTGCAAGCCGCAAAAGAAAGAAATCATCCACCAGAGCACATTCTTTTTTATGGACCGCCTGGTCTTGGAAAAACAACCCTCGCCCACCTCATTGCAAAAGAAATAGGAGCACAGATGAAAGTTACTTCTGGTCCTTCAATTGAAAAAGTTGGAGACCTTGCTTCTATCCTTACGAATCTGGCCCCTGGTGATATTTTGTTTATTGATGAAATTCACCGACTAAACAAAACAGTAGAAGAAATCCTCTACCCTGCTATGGAGTCTGGTGTTCTTGATATTATAATCGGCAAAGGTCCAGCTGCACGAACCATTCAACTTGAGCTTCCTCCTTTTACATTAATTGCAGCAACAACTCGTATCGCTATGATTTCTTCTCCACTTCGCTCACGATTTTCTGGAGGAGTGTTTAAACTAGAGTTCTACTCCAATGATGAAATACGAGAAATTGTTAAACGTTCCGCCAGAATACTAGGAGTAACAATAAGTGACAATGCTGCAAATGAGATTGGCAAACGAAGCCGCTCTACTCCACGAACCGCAAACTATCTTTTGAAACGTTGCCGTGATTTCGCGCAAGTACACAAAAAAGATTTAGATAAAGATATAGTAGAGGAAACTCTTTCCCTTCTTGGTGTTGATGAAATGGGATTAATTCACACAGACAGACATCTTCTCAAAACAGCTATAGATAAATTTAAAGGAGGACCGGTCGGCCTAAACACCTTGGCAATGTCACTTTCTGAAGAAGAAAGTACCATAGAAGAGTTTAATGAACCCTATCTTTTGCAAGTTGGTTTTATAGACAGAACCCCAAGAGGAAGAGTTGTGACAGAGGCCGGATACGCGCATTTAAATATTGAATACCCAAAAGAAAAACAAAGCAAATTGCTATAAAAACATCTAAACCTTGAATCCCTAATTTTATTTGCCTTTATTTTTCTTCATGAGATAATTAAGAAAATGTTCAGTAAAGGACACTGAACAAACTCAGTAATAAAAGGAGGTTTGAATGAAAGTTTTTTTGGGGGGAATAGTAATTTTATGCTCATTATTTGAAACAGGGTGTGCGGTTTCAAATGGAAAATATGCACTTGCTATTGGTTTTCCAATCGAGGCCAGAGTCACAAAACCAACATGTTTTGGAGATATGTATTATGACGTCCAAACTGGCATACCCACAATTCGCTCAAGTTATTCTGGATACGAGTACCTTAACGAGAGGGACTGACCCATCTAAAATAACAAATATCCCCGTTGAAAACATAGGTTTCGACGGGATTTTTATTGCTTGACTTTAATTTTGGAGAGGTGCACAATTATACCTAAGAGGTTAAGTGTGAGTATTACTCCCACAAACCCAAAACTCAGTACAAAAAGGAGGAGAAGTAAGAATGAAAACTACAGTAAAGTTCCTTGTCATGCTGACAATACTTACAAGTGGCACGCTTTCAACGAAAGCTGATGATCGCTTTGACATTGTCACACTTAACGGTCGAGACAATTCCATCGTCTCTCAACCACCATATGATACACCTGAAGGCCAGGATCTCTTAAAAAAACTTGAGAGAATTTCGGCCCACCAATTCGACGGCAAACAATTTTGGAATGAAAATTCTAAAGGAGTTATGGTGCTCTGCAGGTTCAACCCAGAAAAAACAGCTTATGTGTATGTCGATAACGATGGCACCCCTCTTTATATTGAGGGTTGCCGTATGTACACATTCTTTAATCGAATACTTGTGTTGGATAAACCTGTTGCGGTAGCAGAATGCAGAATTCCACCACCACGACCAAAAGTTTGTGTAAGGCCACCAGAAGTAAGAGAAGTTGTACAAACTCGTGCATACCCGGTCCACAAAGAATTCGAGACTGGTGCTACATACGGCCGATCGAGAATAAATGATGATTGTGGAGGACCATCTCCGGAAATTTTCTTGGATGTGTTTGGACGAAGAATAGTCGGAGGAAATTGTAATGATTTAAGTTTCAGCCGTGGGTATTCAAGGGGAGGAAATGTTAGGCCAGTAGGCCAAAGGGTGAATAGCCGTGTGGTCAACTCCACAAACAACATAAATACCACCAATAACATAAATTCTACAAACAACGTAAACACCACCAACGACAATTCTCGGAAAACATACATTCGGCAAGACCAGGACAGATCGAGGTCTCGTGATTGTGAGCCCGTTCGTGAGCGTCGCGATTCTAGCTGTGACCCTCGGTCTGGAAACAGCTATAGAGATTATGGCAGCGGTCGCAGTGGAAACCGAGAGTACACAGGAGGAGGTCGTAGTAGTGGTAACCACGTCAGCAGGGGAGCTGGCAGCAGTCGCCACTAGAAAAGTTTTTAAGCCATGAGAGAAATCTTGTGGTTTTTTATTACCCAAATTAAACCAATCTCATTAAAAATTGCATTTTTCCTTAATGCCGAGTAATCTATATACACTATGTCAGGACACAATAAATGGTCACAAATTAAAAGACAAAAAGGAGCGACAGATGCTCAGAAGAGTAAAATATTTTCAAAATACGCTAGGTTAATTGCCCTTGAAGCGAAAATGGCTGGTGGAAATATTTCATCTCCCTCCCTCGCTGCAACTATCGAACGCGCAAAGAAAGAAAACGTACCCAAAGACGTAATAGAAAGAGCTGTAAAAAAAGGTGGAGAAACTGGGAGTGCACAAATGGAAGCTATTACTTATGAGGCATACGGACCAGGGAGTTGTGCGATGATTATTGAAGCTCTTACTGAAAACAGAAACAAGGCGGCTCAGGAAATAAAACACATCCTTTCAAAAAATGGTTTTGCTTTAGCAACACCAGGGTCCGCCGCTTGGGCTTTTAGTAAACAAAACATGGAATGGGTAGCCAACTCAACAATACCCCTTGAGGATTCAGATCTTGAGACTCTTCAAAAAATAGTTGAGGAACTTGAAGACAATGATGAGGTACAGAATGTTTACACAAATGCTGAATAGATTAAGTGAAAAACCACTTCGTTAGAGGTGGTTTTTTTCTGGTACAATACTCTTATGAAAATTCTTGCCATAGATCCTGGGTACGAAAGACTTGGAATTGCCATTCTTGAGAAAAATCCAGGAGACAAAAAAGAAACACTCCTCTACTCAGATTGCTTTAAAACAAAAACAATAAATACTCACGCGGAACGTCTTTCTCTTTTGGGACAAGAGCTTTCAAAAATAATTGATGAATATAAACCTGAAGCACTTTCTATTGAAACACTATTTCTCACCACCAACCACAAAACAGTTATGCACGTTTCTGAGGCAAGAGGAGTAATTCTTTACGAATCAGCAAGACACAACCTCTCTATTTATGAATACTCTCCTCCCCAAATCAAAAGCGCTGTTGCTGGCGACGGACATGCTGATAAAAAATCAATCATAAAAATGATTCCACTTTTAATAAAATTAGACAAAGAAATAAAACACGATGATGAGTATGACTCCATTGCAATAGGACTAACCTACTTTGCACACAACAAAGTTAAGTAAAATATCCACAACCCACAACCCCTTGCAAAATAAATTACATTTGGTACAAATATAGAAAATTAAAAATATTAATTATATTGTAATCAAATGCGAGACGACGAAGTAAAAACAGATGAGGACGAACTTGGGGAAAATAGTTTTAGTGCTTCTGATTTTGAAGTTGAAGATGTGTTAGATGAAGAGTTGGATCCAGACCTGGCTGAAATTGAGGAACTTGATATTCCAGAGGAAGTTGAAGAGGATGATGATGAAGATGGTATAGATGACGGATCTTCTGAATTCAACGATAAATACGAAGTTTAATGAAAAAACCACCTTACCTAAGGTGGTTTTTTCATACTTGTCCTATAGAAAAACTGCGTTAGTATAAAGATATGAATATAATCTCCATTAATAATCTTATAAAGGATTTCTCTGAAACTCGTGCGGTTGACAACCTTTCTTTTAATGTAAAAAAAGGAACTATTACAGGACTCTTGGGTCCAAACGGCGCCGGAAAAACTACTACAATACAAATGATTCTAGACCTAGTTACTCCCACAAAAGGAAGTATAGAGGTATTTGGTCTTCAAATGAAAAACAGTCGCGAGGATATTTTA
>JBAXQO010000021.1:0-12278 GCA_037131675.1 bacterium | reverse complement strand
TTTGTTTAATCCAGACATAACCTCATATCTACAAAATATTTATTCATTTGGTATTGCTGCTGCAGGAGCTTTGGCTGTTATTGTGATTGTTGTTGCGGGTATTGAATACATGGTGTCTGATGCATTCACAGTAAAAGCAGATGCTATTGGAAGAATAAAAGCTGCATTTTATGGATTAGGCCTAGCACTAGGTTCATATGTTCTTCTATACACGATTAGTCCTGAATTAGTTAAGTTAAAATTTAATTTAGAAAAAGTTACCGCACCAGGAGCAGGACCGGTTGGTTCACTAGTTGCTGGCTCAGGAGGCGTGGGAAGTTATAACTCCTCTGATCTTCCAGGAATAGACACAAGCGGTGTAAACTATGCGAGCGGACCAGGAAACACAATCATTGGAAGTGGAGAGGCCAATATAGATTTTGACTTGAGCCCTGGAGCATATAAAGTAACAGAGGTTCCAGAGGGTACAGATGGAGCAATTGTAATAAATGGGAAGAGTTATATTTCTTCTGGTTACGAAAACCTTTCAAATGCAGGAGGTCCAGGAAATTGGTATGGGGTACAAACAGATTCCAGCGGTAATCCTATAATCAATTCAGATGGCACGATAAACGGTGCAGCCTCTAACGCTCGGGCTGTGGGAACAGGAGATACCGAGCCTTTTGTCGCCCTAACAAACCAACAATTAAGTGAAATTCGAAAAACCGACCCTAATTTTGGTCTTGGAAGTACGGTATTGGTAACAAACCAACTAAATGGTGTCACCGTGGAAGCGAAATATCAAGACAACGGAGGTAACCAGGGAATGAACCATACAGAAATAGGTCCTGTTACAGCAACAGCATTAGGTGTATCTTATGGGAAAAATAGTAAAGGGACAATGGGAGCAACCGGAAATTTAACCTTCTCTTTGCCAAATAAATAATTTACATTATGAAAAAAATTATAACAATAATAGTAATAATTTTCTTGATTGCTCTTGCTGGTATAGGATATTTTGTTTTTACAAACACAAACCAAAAAACAATTAATCCTGGAACTGTTTTTGATAATGTAAAAAACTTTTTCCCTTTTGGAAAACCAGATACTCAAACAGAAACACAAGTAAGCACTTCAACAGATTCAAACAACAACACGCAACAGGCACCTCAACTTAAAGTGACCGAGCGTATGTTTCAAATATCTTCAGCGCCTACAGCTGGATATGTGGCCTTTGATGTAATTTCAACAAGCACTTTATCTTCACTTTCTTTTGGAACATCGACTTTTTCAACAACAAGCACATCAACAAAAAAAATAAATACTTCAGCAAGTTCAACCAAACAAACAGATACAATTGTTCGTTTTTTAGAGAGGATTACAGGACATGTGTATGAAGTAAAGATTCCAACCCTTGAAAAAAAACAGGTCTCTAATACAACCTATTCAAAAGTATATGATGCTAAATTTAACTCTAATGGATCTGAAGTTATAGTACGCCAACTCAATAACGAAAACATATCTACTAACTATATTAAACTTTCAACATCAACTCAAAACACAAACAGGTCATACCCAAACAACACTGATATTTTAATCACAAAAAAAGATTCAGTTTTCTACACAATCAAATCACAAAATGGATCAGTAGGATATATTTCAACATTTGATAATAAAAAGCCTACTCAGATATTTTCAACACCATTGAGAGATATCTTAGCTGAGTGGAGTGGGGGAGATATTGTTGCAATATTTCCCAAACCACATTCAGATTATCCGGGAGTTCTATCCTTTGTTGACACAAAAAAAGGAACATCTAAACAGGTCCTTTCTGGAGTAAACGGGCTCACAGCTCTTCCAAATAGCGATGCCACATATTTCATATATAACACTAATTCAAAAAATCTAAGCTTGGACGCACAAAAAGTTTCATCTATCACAGATATTTCTCTACAAACAAAAACTCTCCCAGAAAAATGTGTATGGAGTAAGAAAAACCCTAAATTAATATATTGTGCAGCATCTAGTTTTCCTCAAGAAAATGGATACCCAGAAAAATGGTATCAGGGTGTAGTTTCGTTCAATGATTCAATTTGGCAGATAAACGTAGAAACTGGGGAAGAAAAAATATTATACAATCCAATAGCAGACGGCAAAGATAACCCAGATATGACAAATCTCATGTTGAATGATAAAGAAAATTATTTATTCTTTATAAACAAAAAAGATTTAACTTTGTGGGGACTAAGTCTTTAGGTGTGATACAAAAACAAAAACTCGCCTATGGGCGAGTTTTTGTTTTTGTATAATTTATTTAATTTAAAAAGTAGAATCCACCCCTTCAACAAATTTTAATGTTATGTGGCGATCTTTTCCTTCACCAACTGATTCTGTTTTAATATATGGATTGTCAGTAAATAGGGAATGAACATACATCCTCTCGTAAGAGCTCATTGGTTCAAGCTCAACAGTCGTCTTGAAAGAAACAGCTCTGTCTGCAAGTATCCGCGCTTTGTGTTCCAACTGCCTTAATGTAGCGTCTCGATAATCGTTTATATCAACAGAAAAAATAGGGTCTTTTTCTAGTTTGAGTTTTTGAGCAACAACTCTCTTTAAAATAAAAGTGAGTGTTCTCAAAGTCTCTCCTTGTGGTCCTATTAAAACACCAGAGTCTTTTGTTTTTATAACAAAAACTGGTCCAATGTGGTTTTTCTCAACAATCTCAACAGAATCAAAGACGAATCCTCCAGACATAAGCATTTCTTCTATGATTTTTTTGATTTCTGTTTGGTTCATTGTGATAAAAATTAAGATAATCTAACCTTCTTTCTAATGTAAAACTCTTGACCGATTGCAAACAAATTACTTACAGTCCAATATATTGCAATTACACTCACAAGTCCATAGGCTATAAAAAAAGTAACTATCGGCATCACATAACGAACCTGAATATGCATCCCTCTCATCATCTCATCTTTAAATGAAACTTCTTTTGAATCATTTTTTGCAGGGGCGATCGCTGGCATAGCAAGTTTTGCCTGATAAAACTGTGTTATACCAGCAATAAGTGCCAAAATCACACCTTTATTTTTGGAAACATCCAAAATACCAAGAAAATTCATATTTATATGCTCTGGAGCGTGTATAAATGTATATAATATATCTGTTTTAATAACAGGTAAGCCTTTTAGAATAGCAAAATAAAGCGCAAAAATAACAGGAATTTGGATAAACAGTACAACAATACTAGAAAATGGGTTGATTTTGTTCTTTCTATATATCTCAAAGGTTTTTCGGGACAACTCTTCTTTGTTGTCTTTATACATTTCTTGAACTTTTTTAAGTTCAGGCTCCACAACCTTCATTTTCATTTGGGTACGCACAGCCTTAAGAGAAACTGGGAATAGCACCAATTTTATGAAAATAGTAAGGATAATAACCGCTATACCCACATCACCGCCCGGAATAACAGTGATAAGATATACAAGAAGGTTATATATTGGATTATAAAGAAAAGTATTAAATAAATATGAAAACATGCGTATATACTATACTTTAATACACAAAACTCAAGGCTTTCAGCCTCTTACTTAACTTTAAAAAGAAGATCTTTCATTTCAAACACCAAATCTTGAAAAACGCTCTTGTTTAGGTCTTTTTTGATAGTAACAATGTAAAAATTGTTCTGAGGAATTTGCTGGGAATATTTTTTTATTACTTCACGCACACGTCTTTTGTTTTTATTTCTAGAAATAGCTGTTTTTGCCACTTTTTTAGATATTACAATCGCAAAAAGAGGCTTATTTGATGAGTTTTTAAGCACCTTCAATGAAAAAGAAGGGGAGTGGTAAGAAACCCCTTCTTTCATAATTCGCACAATATCTCCTTTTTGTATCCTAGAAGATTGAGAAAACATCAAATTATACAGTTGTGATCTTTGCGCGACCTTTTGCTCGGCGTCGTTTCAAAGTATTACTACCAGTCTTTGATTTTGATCGCACAAGAAAACCATGAGTTTTTGCGCGCTTTATTTTTTTAGGATTGTATGTTTTTGACATGAAAGTCTAGTTATTAACAACTTATGAACATATTATTAACATAATTATAACTTTTTTACAAGTATCAGTCTTTTTATTTAGGGATATAATAGGACGCACCTATGGAGAGTCTTGATAACAAACAATTGTGGATACAAACTCTTGCTCAAATTGAGCTGCAGGTTTCTAAAGCTAATTTCAATACTTGGTTCAAAGATACCTTTATCATCAAGGTTGATGAGGGTTGTGCTCACTTAGGTGTTCCAAATGCATTCGTTCGTGATTGGCTTTTAAATAAATATCACAAGATGATCCTTAAAATTCTTCGTGATATATCGGAACATGTGAGGGGGATAGAATACCATATAGCAAAAAATGTTGTTAAAATTCAAGAAGAGTTTGTTGTTAATCGGAAATTTAACGATGAAATAAACTCTTCAACACTTCCACTTAACGACCACTACATAAACAAAGAAGATGGTCTAAACCCACGCTATACCTTTGAAAACTTCATTATTGGGCCATTTAATGAAAATGCATTTGCTGCAGCTCAAGCTGTTCTTAAAAATCCAGGACGTTCATACAATCCATTGTTTATTCATGGAAACACAGGTTACGGAAAAACCCACCTCATACAAGCAATAGGGAATTACCTTAAAAAAACTTTTACTGATATAAAAGTTCACTACACAACATCTGAAAGATTTTCTTCAGACTATATTGCATCAACTCAAAACACACGAATCAACCAATTTAAAGAAAAATATCGAAAATTTGATGTTTTAATTATGGACGATATTCAGTTTTTAAGTAAAAAAGAAGCTACACAAAACGAAGTGTTCCACCTTTTCAACATACTCCATGAAAATAATAAGCAGATTATTTTCTCATCTGATATGCACCCAAACCTTATTCCAGATGTTGCAGACCGCCTAAAATCTCGCTTTAATCAAGGAATAATCATTGATATACAAGCTCCTGACCATGAATCACGAACACAAATCATTAAGAAAAAGGCTCAGAGTTTAAATATTTCACTTAACGATGAAATACTCACATATTTAGCAGATATGATTGAGGGAAACATACGAGAACTAGAAGGGGCTGTTAATTCACTCCTTTGCCAGATGCAACTTAAAGGTAGAGATCTTTCTATTTTTGATATTAAAAACCTTATTAAATCAACAGCAAGGCCAAAAAGGCTCGCTTCAATTAAGGATGTTATTAAGATTGTTTCTGATTTCTACAATATTCCAGAAGAAGATGTTCTAAACAAAACACGAAGAAAAGAAGTTGTACGCCCAAGACAAGTAATGATGTATATTCTTCGTGAGGATTTTAGTATCTCATACCCAACAATAGGGGATAAGCTTGGTGGAAGAGACCACACTACTGTCATTCATTCGTGTGAGAAGATAAAAAAAGATATTAAAGTGGATAATGTTTTGTCTCAAGAAATAAATCAGATACGAGGTTTGTTACATGTGTAGAATGTGGATAAAGCTGTGGATAGGTGTAGGAAAAGTATGTGAGTAGGGTGTTAATTAAATTGCATGAAAGTTTAATAAGTTTGGTTCTCCACATACTTACTCACATCTCACCAAATTTTATCAACATGAAAAAGTATAAGGTTTTAAAAAATAGATAGATTTAGTAAAGGTTATTTAGCAATCCACATATCCACTGCGCATAATAATATTAATAAGTATTTATATAATAAAATAATATATATGAAGATAGAATGCGTCACAGAGAAACTTAGAGAGGTAGTTCAAAAAGTAGAAAAAATTTCTCAGAAGAATCCAAACCTTCCAATTCTTTCATGTATATTATTGGAAGCTCAAAAAAATACACTTACACTTAAAACAACAAATCTAGATCTTGGTATAGAATTCTCTATCCCGGTAAAAGTACACACTGAAGGCTCTGTAGCTGTCACAGCAGGTGTGTTCTCTCAATTCTTAGGGAGTATTGCAAACGAGAAGAATGTAACCATTTCTAAAGAAGAAAATATATTACATTTAGAAACTTTAAAGAGTAAAACAACTATAAAAACTTTCCCAATTGAAGATTTTCCAATAATTCCTCGTGTGGAAGAAGGTAAAGAGTTTGAAATTGATGTTAGACATTTTGTTCAAGGTTTAAAAGCTGTTTCATATGCAGCTTCTATTTCAAGTATTAAACCAGAACTTTCAAGTGTTTATGTTTTTGGAGATAATGATGGAATTGTTTGTGTTGCTACCGATTCATTTAGACTTGCTGAAAAAAAAGTAAAACATAAAAACGCCTCAGATATGCCACCTCTTCTTATTCCAAACAAGAACGTTGGGGAAATAATACGTGTGTTAGATGGAATTTCTGATGATGTAACACTTACCGCAAGTAAAAATCAAATTGTATTTACTTCACCGTCTCTTTATTTAACCTCTCGTGTTGTTGAAGGTAATTTCCCTGATTACAAACAAATTATTCCAAAAGAATTTACTACAAATATTGTGGTGCTTAAGGGGGATTTAGTAAATGCGTTAAAAGTGACTAATGTTTTTGTTGATACTTTTAATCAGGTTAGATTTTCAATTGCTCCTAAAGCAAAAAAACTCGAATTAACAGCTAAGAATGGTGATGTTGGAGAAAACACATTTTCTCTTCCTGGGGTTTTGGAAGGAGCTGATATTTCAGTAGGTTTTAATTATCGATATATTACGGATTGTTTTCAGGCTATCGATTCTGATAGTTTTTCACTTGAATTTGCTGGGGTTAATAGACCTCTTGTTATAAAAGGTGTGTCTGATAATTCATTTACATATTTAGTGATGCCAATGAATAGATAGTTTATGGATCATATATCTTTATTTCTTAAAAAATTTGAAAACTTAGGTTTTAAAGAACTTCTAATAAAAGAAGAAATAGTAAAAATTGTTGAAAAAAAATGTGGGGTGAAAATTTTAATGAAAGATGTTGTCTATAAAGACGGTCAACTCTCTATTAAAGGCTCTAGAAGCCTCAAGAGTGAATTGTTTTTAAAAAAACAGGAGATTATTGATGAAATAGAAAACACCCTCTCTAAAACAAAAATACACAGATTACAATAAAGTATTTAACTATAGAAAAACCCACCAAATTGGTGGGTTTTTCTATAAAAGGATTGGTGTCTAATTAATACTTTTTATTGTTGTACCGAGAATGTGTAAGAAGCCGAGGCAGAATTCATTGCTGAGTCATAAACTACCACATTTAAGTTGTTTGATTCTTTAATTGCGTCAATGTCTTTAGGGGTAAAGTTAAATTGATTATCTTTAAGATTTCCTACAAGTACGTTGTTTATAAAAACACTGCTTTTTGTTATGGGGAATTTAGCTGAAATTGTACTTGCTATGTGGATAGGATCACTACTTAAAAATTCATTTTTATCAGGTGTTGTAAGTGTGATAGATGGTTTTGAAGCTGGTGTATGAACATCATCATATGAAGTTGGTGGATTAAATGGCGAGGCATACTGTGCTCCATTTTGTGCTGCCCACAAATCAACCCCATATTCCCAACGTGAAAACTGTGGATCGTTGTTTGGGTTTGATGGTTTTTGAAAGAAGTTGTCTTTTGAGACCCAATACAAAATGTCGTGAATATCTGTATTTACAACTTCTTGTTTAAGTTCTGGTGGGGTAAATTCAGTTGCTAGTTTTCCTGAAATTTTGTCTATGATATAACTCTGTCCACCTTGCCAATGGCCACGAAGTACTGGAGCGCCATCAAATGAATAATTTGGTTCTGGTGCCTCAAATGATTCAACAGGATATGTTTTAAGAACTTCTTGCATAAAAGCATTCCACATAGGGGAGATTATTAGACCAGCAACCTTTTTTTCCATTGGGGAGTTGTCATTATTTCCTGCCCACGCACCTACTGCAACGTTTGGTGTATAACCAATTGTCCACACATCACGATAGTTGTTTGTGGTACCAGTTTTTACAGCAACATCTCTACCTGGGAAGTATAGAGGGGAATTTGCTCCATAAGACGGTATACGTGCATTATTATCTGCGAGGATATCCGTAATAAGAAGTGTTGTTTGTTTTGGAAGAACTTCTTTTGGTTGTGGATTAAACTTTTCAATCACATTTCCGTCTTTGTCTTTTATTTCCAAAATAGGGGTGTATGGATTGTATGTCCCTTTGTTTGCAAAAACTGCATACGCAGTTGTCATTTCCAGTGGTGTAACTTCACCACCTCCAAGGACAAGAGTGAGTCCGTATTGGTTTGCATCACCAAGCGTACTAATACCCATAGACTTTGCTATTGTTAACGTGTCTTTTATTCCAGCGAGGTATAAAACTTTAAGAGCTGGAATGTTTATTGATTCAGCTAATGCCGAACGTAATGTCATTGGCCCTCTAAATTTATTATCAAAGTTTTCTGGGGAATAACAATCGCCAGTGTCCGTGAAATCATTAGGTGCGCAGTTGGTAGAAAATTGAGTTTTAGTGTCAAAGACAACTGTTTCTGGTCTTAGTCCTTTATTGAAAGCTGTTGAATAAGCAAAGGGTTTAAAGGTCGAACCTGGCTGTCTTTTAGCTGTGGCTATATTATATTTTCCGTCAATTTTTGTGTCAAAATAATCACGTGAACCAATCATTGTAAGTATCTGTCCTGTTTTAGCATCTATAGCAACAAGGCCTGCGTTTGAGGCTTTGAATTTTTGTTCATTCTCAAGAGCGTACTTTTTTACAATTTCTTCTCCTTTTTGTTGGAGGTTGTAGTCCAAGGTTGTTGTTACAACATACCCTCCTTCATCAAAGGCTCCTTCTCCATATTTATTATCTAAATATAATTTAACAAAATCTACAAAGTGAGGAGCTTTTATTGAATTGTTTGCTCTTGGAATAAAATTTACTTGCTCATTTTTTGCGCGATCATATTCTTCTTGATTTATAACTTTTGTATCGAGCATTCTTTTTAAAACAAGGTTTTTACGATCATCAAGTGCTGTTTTGTGGCTGCCATATGGTGAATAGTAGCTTGGGGCTTGTGGGAGGGCAGCTAAATATGCTGCTTCTGCTAAATCAACATCTTTTGCACTTTTACCATAAAAAGTTTTACTTGCTTCTTCTACTCCATACATATTTCCACCCCAAGGGCTTTCATTTAAATATAAAGCCAAAATTTCATCTTTGGTATATTTCTTTTCAAGTTTAAGGGCTAAAATAATTTCCTTAAGTTTGCGAGTTGGTGTTTTGTCTCCAGTAAGAAGGGTATTTTTTACTACTTGTTGAGTGATGGTTGATCCTCCTTGTGCAAGTCCAAGTGAAAAAATGTTTGCAAAAAAAGCTCGGATAATAGATGTTGGTCTTACACCATAGTGACTATAAAATTCAGTATCTTCAATAGCTATTACTGCTTTTGGAATAAAAGGAGAAATATTTGAAAGTGGAACAACTGTGCGTTTTACATCTTTACTTACATCATAAAGCACAATCTCTCCAGTTCTGTCATATATTTTTGTAGATTGAATGATTTTTCGCTGATCAATAGATTGTAGATTGGGAATATCGAGAGTTGCTGCCCAAATCACAGCTAAACCAGAACAAAAAATCCCAACAGCAACTAGGAAAATAATGAGGTTTTTTACATTTTTAAACGGAGTTTTTTTAATTTGAGAACCCAAAGAGGTGTGCACACCATGTTTGTGAAATAACTTTTTCATTGGATATATCCTAGCATAAAAAGACAAATTTGGCTTTTTGTGGTACAGTTTTTTCATGAAACTTAATTTTGGAAAAAAAATAAAAATTGATACAGATTTACAGAAAGTCGAACAAATTCTTACTAGGGGGGTGGAAGATGTTTTCATAAAAGAGTCACTCCAAAAAAAACTTCTTTCTGGACAGCAACTAAGAATAAAATTTGGGGTTGATCCAACTAGTTCCAAGATTCACATAGGAAGAGCGAGTGTAATACGTAAACTACAAAAATTTCAGGAGCTTGGTCATAAAATAGTTTTTATTGTTGGAGATTTTACGGCACAAATTGGTGATCCCTCAGATAAACTTGAAAAAAGACCAATGCTCTTAAAAGAAAAAATTCAAGAAAATTTAAAAACCTACAAAAAACAAGTTGGGACACTTCTCGATTTATCAAAAGCAGAATTTCATTACAACAGTGAGTGGCTTGGTAAGTTGGGTTTTCAGGAGATTTGTGAGTTGGCAGAAAGTTTTTCGGTTCAACAAATGTCTAATCGAAGAAATTTTAAAGAACGTTTTGATAAAGGGGAAGAAATTTCTCTTCGTGAATTTATGTACCCTCTTATGCAAGGATATGATTCTGTTCAAGTTAAGTCTGATGTAGAAATTGGAGGGTTTGATCAATTGTTTAATGTGAAGGCTGGTAGAATTATACAAAAACATTACGGAATGAAAGAACAAGATGTTTTAACTACAGCAATGCTTGAAGGCACTGATGGTAGAAAAATGTCTTCGAGTTGGGGGAATGTAATTGCTATTACAGATGAACCAAGTGATATGTATGGAAAGGTTATGTCTGTTAAAGATGATTTGATCATTAACTATTTCACAATAGCAACGGATGTGAGTTTAGAAGAAATTGATCAGATAAAAACCAAACTCACTTCAGGTATAAATCCTCGCGACATTAAAATGCGTCTAGCGAGAGAAATAGTAACTTTGCATCACAATAAAGAAGCCGCTGAAAAAGCAGAACAAGACTTTATAAATACTTTTAGTAAAGGTGGAATACCAGAAAACATTGAAGAAATATCTGCTGAACCAAATGAAAAAATCGTAGATGTGATTATGAAAGAAAAAATTGTTGAATCAAAAGGTGAGTGGAGAAGGCTTGTATTGGCGGGTGCAGTTTCAAATGCAGAAACAGACGAAAAAGTCACATCGCCAGATGAGACAGTAAAAAACATAACACTCAAAGTTGGTAAGAGGAGGTTTGTGAAGATTATTGTTAAATAATTTAAACAACAAAAAATCGCCGAATGGTGGTTTTTTTGTTAATCTAGTTTTAGAAGTTTTCCTTGTATTTTTACTTTAGCAAACATTCTGTAGAAGAAGAAAATAACAACAGCGATATAAATTATATTAATGCCAAAAGATAATATTATTTCGTGTAGGGGGAGGGTGCCGACAGAAATTACTTTTCTCATTCCTTCAAAAACATAAGTTGAGGGAAGTATATATGAAAACCACTGAATTGCATGTGGTAGCGCAGAGACTGGGTAAAACACAGCGCTGAATGGTTGAATTAGGAAGATGAGCCCAAATGCCAAAACTTGTGCGGATGTTCCGAAACGCAAAATAATCCCTGTGGTAAAAAGGCCTAAGACCCATCCAAATATAAGGAGGTTAATTAAGAACGGAACTGTATATATTCCAAACTGGAAAATATTGAAATGATAAAAAAGAAAAGACAAAATACTTAAAAGGACTCCTGTCATTCCAATCCTTACTAAACCAAGAAGAAGTGTTGAGGCTAAAAATTCAGAAACTTGAACCGGAGCAACAAATACATTAAGTATGTTTCTTTCCCAAACATCTTCCAGAAAGGCTACCGACACTGCATTTTGTGATCGACTCAAAAATTCCCAGAAAATCATAGCTCCCAAAAACAAACTTACTATATTTAGATTTCCTAAATTAAGCCTTTCAAGATACAGGCTCAAAAATCCCCACATTAAAAGTTCTAGAATTGGCCAGAAAAATACATCCATAAGTCTCGGAATACTTCGGGGGTATAAATACAAATGTCGCATGAACAGTCCTTTTACTCTGTGAATTTTTATCATGATATTTAATTAATTAATAAAATTATTCTTCACCTCGTGCAATTGCCAAGAAAACTTCATTTAAATCTTTTCTTCCATATTTCTTTACAAGCTCACTTGGCACCCCTTGGTCCTTCAATACTCCTTTGTTTATAAAAATAACAGTGTCACAAAGTTCTTCTATCTCTGCCATATTGTGAGATGTGTAAAGAATGGTAACTCCTTTTTCTTTTTGGATTTTCTTTAGAAGTTTTCGAGTGCGATCTGCAATGTCTGGATCTAGGGAAGATGTTGGCTCATCTAAAAGCAATAATTCTGGGTCATTTAGGAGTGCTTTAGTGAGGTTGAGACGTGTTAGTTGTCCTGTGGAAAGAGATGATGTCATTTTTGGGAGAAGGTCTCTTATGTTGAAATAGTCGGCGAGTTCATCAACTTTCTCTTTTACATTTTTTACTCCATAGAGTCTAGCAAAGGTGTAT
>JBAXQO010000020.1:0-12329 GCA_037131675.1 bacterium | reverse complement strand
CGTATCCTAATGAGGAATATGGAATCACTCGGGAAGATATAGAAGATATGTTTTCGAAAAATGATAATCCTGAAACCTTGGAAAGGGTGAAAGAAAGAATAAAAAATTTAGGCGAACATACTCGTATTCTTGTAGTTGAAATTGATAGAAAGATTGTAGGAACATCGAGAATTTTAAGAGAAGAATCAAGGGGTAAATTTCAGACGTGCTATGTGTTGCCAGAATATCAGGGAAAGGGAATTGGTAGTATGTTTTGGAATAACGCTTTGAAATGGTTTGATGTGGAGAAAGATATTTTTCTTGAAGTTGCAGTTTATAATAAAAACGCAATTTATTTTTATGAGAAGCTTGGTTTTGTGGATACTGGGAAAAGAATTTCAGATGAAAGATTTAAGTTAAAAAGCGGTGTAGTGATTCCTGAGATAGAAATGGTTTTTAAAAGATAAAGAAAAACGCCGACCGCTTAGTTTGTGGTCGGCATATTTTTACATTTTTCTTTCGTCTTGGAACACAATCCCTCCTTATCTGGTTAAAGAACTTTTTGCTCGCCACCCAGTTTTTCGTTTCTCTTTTTCTGGTGGTTTTGGTGTAAAGAATTTATCAAATTCTCTACGAAAAACTTTCAGGAAGAACTTCACCTGATTCCAGGTTTTCATAGTCCTTGGGCGAGGAGTTCTTCTTGTCTGCGGGTTTCCTTCTTTGCTTCGACAAGTTTCCTTTCACTTTCTTTTCTCCGATGTCTCTCCTTGAGCCAACAAGTGAGTCCTGGTGAAATACCAATAATAATTGCTATAATGTTAACAAGAGCTTGTTTCATAAATCTGTTTGAAATAGTAGTATGTTTTCCGTATAAAAACAAATAGCAAAACAAATCGCCGCAGGCATAGCCTGCGGCGATTATGTCTCGTTGGAGAGGAGGTCTAAAAATAAGGTTTAAAGCCTATTTTTTCTCTCCAACGTATGAGAGGGTCATCCGCTGATCCTTTGGTTCAAATAGAGTGATCTTGAAATCGTAGATTTTACCAAGTTCAAGAGTTGCTCGTAGTTTTTCTTCACTACCGAATTCTGAGACGTGTACCAAGCCGGCAACACCTTCTTCAATAGAAGCGAGTGCTCCGTGTTTGTTGAATTTAATAACAATAGCTCGTACTTGCTGATCTTTCTTGTAGTTTCGTGAAGCTTCTACCCATGGGTTTTCCTTGAGAGCTTTGATTGAAAGTGAAATCTTTCCATCTTTTACTTCAATTACTTTTACGCGAACTTTGTCGCCAACTTTAAAGAGTGCTTTAGGGTTTTCCACAAGACCCCAATCGATTTCTGAAATGTGAACAAGTCCCTCAAGGCCTTCTTCAACTTTAACGAATACACCGAATTCAACGATACCTGTGACTTCACCTTCAAGAATGTCACCAAGTTTGTATTTACCAACAATCTTTTCTTTATCTTTTTGTTCAAGATTCTTTTCAGAGAAAATAAGTTTACCGTCCTTTGGAGTTGCACCAATAATAGACACTGCAAGTTTTGTATTAACAAGTTTCTTGAGTTCTTCTAGGATCTTATCTTTATCGCCGTCTTCTACGCGAGGGTAGTGTTCAGCTTTAAGTTGTGATGCAGGAAGGAACCCCTGAACACCTTGCCATGAAAGAAGAAGACCTCCTTTGTTTGCATCGATGATTGGAATTTCAAATACAGTTTTGTTTTTGATAGCTTCTTCAATCTCACTCCACACAAGAGCTTGTTTTGCTTCTTTAAGAGAAAGTTCAATATAGCCTTCTTCGTTGCCCATATCCACCACTTTCGCAGTAACTTTGTCGTTTGTGCGGATTTTTCGGATAATGTCGCGAGCATTGATAAATTCTTTTCCATAAATAATACCTGTACCGAATGGTGCAAGGTCAACATATAGACGAGACTTATCAAGCTCAATGACTGTACCTTCAATGAGGTCGCCAACGAGTGGTGAGTTTGCGGTATTTGTTAAAATTTGAGCCATTACGCCTTTAGGCTTGGCATCAACAGAGGACTTGTCCTCTACAATTACGTCTGTAGACATATTTTTATTATAGTTGTGTGAATTTTGCATGTTCGTATTGAAGGACTGGAGTGACACATACGACGTTACTGCAATATTCGGTTATTAAACAACGTGGGTGGATATTAGCATAAGGATATACTTTAGTAAATAGCTCATTTTCGGGCTGTTTTTTATGTTAAAACAAGGTCATATTTGACATTTTTTGTATAAGTAGTAAATTTTTCCGAAGGACAGTACAGACGGGAGGTGTTTTAAAGTGTCAAACAAAGAAGAGGAAATAGACTCAGAACCAGAAGAAGTATGTGCAGACCACGTTAGGGTTTGTTACATCGAAGAGCGACTTGAAGTTGAACGCATTTGCGAATTACGTTCAGGTTTCTCGATTATCGATGTCTCAGGGTGTCATTGTAAACCAATAGAGAGACCTCGAGTTGGTTCGCGCTTGCGGATTGACTCGGAGTATCACGGTTGGGAATCAGTGGACCATGAGGGGGTACCAATTGAATTTGGGGATGAACCGCATGCTTTGGCTATGGTCATGTGCATGTAAACAATTAACAAGGCTCAACCATTCGTGGCTGAGCTTTTTCTTTTGTATATTTTGAACATAAAGAATATAATATATAGTATGAAAGAAAAACTCATTCCACTTCCTATTATTATGGGAACTGCGCTTATTATTGCTTCGATTGTTATAGCGTACGGTTTTAAAAACATAAAGCCATCAGGACATAATTTTATGGTCACTGGTTCGGCAACAATGCGTGTGACATCTGACACCGCAAAGCTCAACGGCTCGATTTCTCGGATTGTACCTATCTCAGGTCTTGATGATGCGTATACTGAAATCGCACAAAATATACAAAAGGTTAAAGACCTTGCAAAAGCTCAAGGTATAAAGGATGAAGAAATTACAATTTTGGCTCCATCAACAAATGAACAATTTTCATATAACCAGAGCGGCCAAATAACAGAGAAAAATTATAATGTGAGTCAACGTATTGTGGTGAATACCTCAAATGTAGATGCTGTTACAAAATTTGGTAATGCTGTGTCTGAGCTTGCAAAACAACAAATATTTTTTCAAACAAGCGGTCCGGAATATTATTATTCCAAACTTCCAGAAGCTCGCGTGAGCTTGCTTGGACAGGCTGTGAAAGATGCAAAAGCTAGAGCTGAGTCTGTGGCGCAAAATGCTGGCGCTGGAGTGGGTTCTTTAGAATCTGTTTCTGGCGGCATCGTGCAAGTGCTTGCTCCAAACTCAACAGATATTTCAGACTATGGTTCATATGATACAAGTACAATAGATAAAGATATTATGGTGACAGTGAAAGCTGAGTTTGGGATTAAATAATCTTAAAATATAAAAAGAAAAACGCCTTTGCTTCCGAGCAAAGGCGTTTGAAGTATCGGATTGTGACCTAAACCACTTTCTGGTACTTGTTCCGGATGACAGTTTCGGATATTCCAGTTACAAGATCGATAAACTTCACCGCAAGGCCGATCCTGTTTTCTGAGTTCAGGGCTTCCCAGTATGAATCTGCAACACTGTCGATTCCTCCATCGAGTGCCAGAACATGCGGTTCTCCGTCGAATGATGGCAGGGGATTGCCATCACCAGAGTAAGTAGTTAAGCAATAACCCACACCTTGCAGAAGGTTCTCGCGCAGATACTCAAGACGAATACAAGAAGTATCCAGTGGTGATTTTTTCAGCATGCTGAGCCATACGTTTACTCCTGTGTATTGTGCAGAGAAACATGCTCCACTGATTCTGGGTGTGAAATTTGGAGCATCTGGCTCGTATCTGAATGTGGCTAAAGTGTCAGACAACGATTTGTCTCTGCGAGCAATCGCATCGGTTTGATGACCATTGCTCACCACATACTCTCCATGATTTTCAAGCATTGCGTTATAGATGATGAGCGACGAGTCTTTGACTTTTGTTGGGTCAGCCGCTTCCGTAAAGACGCGGCCGTTTTCGCCCAAGCTCAGCACTCGGTTGCGGCTGTTTTCGCTGCGGCCCATGATCCAGTAGATCTGGATCATATATTTGCCGGTCCGGTCTTTTCCGATGACGATTCCGCGCCCAGGGTAGGGGTTTTGTGATAGAACTGACAGATTTGCATGTAACATAAGTTTAGTAGTGTTTTTCTGTTTGGTTGTCCGAAATCAAATTACCACTTTAGGTAACGTTGTCAATTTTTGTTTGAAGATTTCAATGTGTTATACTTTTGCCATGATTATCACATACCAAGGACTTGAGTTTGTTAAAATTCAACAAGGCGATTTAACTGTTGCTGTAAATCCAATTTCCAAAGATTCTAAATTTAAAAGTTCTCGTTTTGGCGCAGATATTGCTCTGTGTTCGATAAATCACAAAGACATGAACGGTGTAGACATGGTTGCTCACGGTGATAGGAATCCGTTTGTTGTATCTGGCCCTGGTGAATATGAGGTTGGTGGTATTTTTGTAAAAGGTTTTGCGTCACCATCACATTACGGCGGTGAAGATAAGATAAACACGATTTATTCTTTCACTATTGATGGTATGAATATGTGTTTTCTTGGAGCGCACGATGGTGCAGACTTGTCTACAGAGGTGAAAGAAGCTATTGATGGTGTGGATATTCTTTTTGTACCGATTGGTGGTGATGGAGTTTTGAATGCTGTAGAGGCTGCAAAACTTTCAGTAAAAATGGAACCTAAAATTATTATTCCGATTCACTACGGAGAAGTTGGTGACAAGCAAGCTTTGAAAATCTTTCTAAAAGAAAGTGATGCGGAAAATGTAAAAGGTATCGATAAACTCACTCTCAAGAAAAAAGATCTAGAAGGGAAGGATGGGGAAGTTGTGGTGCTAGAAGCGCAAGGGTAGTTTATAAAATATTTTCTCGTTGCGGCTTTCGGGGAACACGAAAAAATGTTGCTACATTTTTTCTCTGTCCGTCGCCAGTCGCTCCTCCCAAGTTTCCCCGAAAACCGCGACTCAACATAATTTTACAAAGCCGTTTGGATGTAGTTGGTAAAAAAGGCCCTTAATAAGGACTTTTTTGATGTTGTTAGTTTAAAATTATTGACAAACATAATATGGTATGCTACAATATATATGTAAAAGTTCATTAACATTTTTGGGAAAAAGTAGGGAATTGAGTTTGGGAGAAAGTCTACGAAATTACTCGCTGACTTTCAAACCAAACTTAATCAAAGGAGAAAATTGTGGAGACACTCTATAGAATATTCAGACCTCTTGTGGAATCGCACTGGTTCAATCTGTTGATGTCGCTGCTCATTTTTGCAAATCCTCTGGCAATTCTTCCCCAGACGGTTTCGGTTTTTCGTTCAGCAAGTGTGGCCGGCGTCTCGACTCAGATGTGGTTCATTTTTGCAGCCATTCAGGCCGCATTTGTGTTCCAAGGAATAAAGACAAAAAATTTCACCATCTTTGTTTCGATGCTGATCAGTCTTATTGAATCGATCACAATTATCGTGGTTGTCTATTTAAAAACCTGAAACAACCAAAACATATTACCGCGCATGTCGATAAGACCTCTGCGCGGTTTAAATTTGTATAAAAATTTTGCACTCTGTTTTTTATTTTGAAAAGTAGTATAATGTTGGCAATGAGAAAACTTATTGCCAGACTCCATGAAAAGCCAGAGCATCACAGAAAAGCTGTGGCGTTTGGTGTTTCGTTAGCTATTACGTTGGCTATTTTTGGGGTGTGGGCTTCAACTTTATCTTCTCGTTTTCAGGATGTTGGTTCAGTAGCGGAAGAAACTCAAAAACAGCTACAGGATGGTATTACACCTTTAGCTACTGTAAAAGCTTCGTTTGACACTGTGGTAAGTAATGTTAAAGATTTGAAAAAAAGTGTGGGGTATTAGGAATTGTTTTGTGGGGATAAAGGGCGATTTTCCGAAGGAAAATCGCCCTTTATCAATGTTGTATGTTGTGTCAGGGTGCTTATGTTGTCTTGGCGCACCACTAATTTTTTGATACAATACCCTTCATATTATGGCAAAGAAAGAAGAAAAAAAGGAAGAGATTACTCCTGCTGAACCTCACAAAGGTATTGTTCCAAGGAATATTACTACAGAAATGCGGGCAGCATATCTCGACTATGCTATGTCGGTTATCACTGCTCGTGCTCTTCCAGATGTGCGTGACGGATTGAAGCCTGTACACCGACGTATTCTTTTTGCTATGCATGAGTTGCATCTAACATCTTCTGCAAAAACTCGAAAGTCTGCGGCTGTAGTTGGAGAGGTGCTTGGTAACTATCACCCTCACGGCGACGTTGCTGTGTACGATTCTATGGTGAAAATGTCACAAGACTTTTCAATGCGTTATCCTCTCATAACAGGACAGGGTAACTTTGGTAACATCGACGGAGATGGCGCTGCTGCCATGCGTTACACTGAGGCAAAAATGAGTCGTCTCTCAAGTGAGATGCTTTTTGATATTGAAAAAGAAACTGTGGATTTCCGTCCAAACTATGATGCTACAAAGAAAGAACCTATCGTTCTTCCTGCCCGACTTCCAAACCTTCTTCTAAACGGTACGCTTGGTATTGCTGTGGGTATGGCGTCAAACATTCCTCCTCATAACTTGGGTGAAGTTGTGGATGCAACAATGCATCTGATTGATAACAAGGAAGCAACAAATGATGACTTGGCAAATTTCGTAAAGGGACCAGACTTTCCAACGGGTGGAATCATTTTTAACGAAAGTGACATTCGTCATGCAGAAGCGCATGGTCGCGGAGGTGTGGTTACACGTGGTGAAGCTGAAATAGTTGAAACAAAGTCCGGAATGTTTCAGATTATTATTTCTTCTATTCCTTATCGTGTAGTTAAATCTACTTTAATTGAACAAATTGCAGACTTGGTGCGTGAGAAGAAAATAGAAGGTATTAAAGGTTTGCGTGATGAGTCGGCAAAAGATATTCGTGTAGTAATCGACGTTAAAACTGGTGCGCATCCTCAAAATATTTTAAATTATTTATACAAACATACTCAACTTGAAGAAACTTTCCACTTCAACATGGTGGCGCTTGTGGATGGTGTTCCTCAAACGCTTTCACTCAAGAGTATTCTCACTGAATTCATTGCTCACCGACAGGTCGTAATACGAAGAAGAACAGAGTTTGATTTGAGAAAAGCAGAGGCTCGTGAACATATTTTGCTTGGTTTAAAAAAAGCCCTTGATCATATTGATGAAATTATCAGACTCATCAAGAAATCAAAAGATGTAGACGAAGCTCGAAGAGAACTCATGAAGCAATTCAAGTTTTCAGAACTTCAGGCAAATGCAATCCTTGAAATGCGCCTACAAAAACTAGCCGGTCTTGAACGAAAGAAAATCGAAGATGAATTAAGCCTAGTGCAGGCTTTGATTAAAGAATTGAAAGAGCTACTTTCATCTCCAAAGAAGATTTTGACTGTTATAAAAGATGAACTTAAAGAAATTCGAGAAAAATACGGTGATGAACGAAGAACTCGAGTGGTAAAGCATGGCGCAAAAAACTTCTCAATGGAAGATCTTGTGCCAGATGAAGAATCAGTGCTTGTGCTTACTAAAGGTGGTTATGTAAAACGCACAGCTCCAGATGAATACCGACAACAAAAACGTGGCGGTGTGGGTGTGGTTGATTTAAATACAAAGGAAGAGGATTTTGTTACACATCTCGTAACAGCATCTGCTCACAATGACATACTCTTCTTCACGGACAAGGGTAAGGCCTTTCAGATTAAAATGTATGAACTCCCAGAAGGCAAGCGAGCAACACGAGGAAAATCAATTGTGAATTTTCTTGCTATGGCACCAGATGAGAAAATCACCTCAGTTCTCCCAATGCCTAAAGAAATAAAAGGTCAAGAACTTTCACTTATTATGGTCACCGAGCAAGGTGTATCAAAGAAAGTTGAAGCCGCAGCATTTCATGATGTTCGCAGAAATGGTCTGATTGCAATTAAACTTAATGATAATGACAGTCTTATCTCGGTATCTTTTGTTGCAAAGGGAGATGATCTTATTGTGGTTACAAAAAAAGGTCAGTCAATAAGATTTGAAGAGAGTGATGTTCGTGAAATGGGAAGAAATGCAACTGGTGTCATTGGTATACGTCTTGATAAGGGCGATGTTGTTATTGCTGCCGACGTTATTAAAAAGGGAATTAAAGATGCATTGCTCTTGGTAATGTCTGCAAATGGTTACGGAAAGAAAACTGATGTTGAAGAATATAAAACACAAGGACGTGGAGGTTCAGGTATTAAAACAGCTCAGGTTACTCCTAAAATTGGTGATTTGATTTCTGCAAAGGTTATTACAGAAGAAATGGATGAAGCTGTTGCTATGTCAAAACAAAGTCAGGTGATTCGTGTTGAGCTTAAAACTATTCCTTCGCTTGGACGTCAAACACAAGGTGTAAGAATTATGAAACTTAGAGAAGGGGATAGTATTGCATCTTTTGTTTGTCTATAAAATTCTGTTCACTATAACGTAAAGAAAGCTGTGGATTTTGCTACGCAAAATCCACAGCTTTCTACGTATTGTTTGTAACAAATCAATATGTTATGTGGTACAATTATGAACATATGTTTTTGAATCCAGAAAAATTTGTCGAATATTGTGATACTCACCTCGGAATGAAAGTTGCTGATTTGGGTTCAAGCATTGGACAATATTCAATTCCACTTGCCAAACGTGTAGGCAGTGCTGGAAAAGTTTATGCTGTGGATATTCAAAAAGATCTCCTCCTAAAACTTAAAGCAGAAGCAACTAGAAAGAAAGTTTCAAATATAGAAATTATATGGGGTGATATAGAAACCGCAGGTGGAACAAAACTCAAAAATGAAAGCGTTGATAGAGTATTTATAATAAACACAACTTTTCAAATCGACGATAAATCTTCGTTGGTTTATGAAATTAAAAGAATATTAAAAAAGAAAGGAAAGGTAATATATGTTGATTGGCAAGATTCTTTTGGTGGTCTAGGTCCGCATCCAGACAATATAATTACATCTGAAATGATAACTCAACTTTTTGAGAAAGGCGGTTTTATAAAAGAATGTGATCTTCCGTCCGGAGATCATCATTATGGTATACTATTCATAAAACAACATGGAGAATAAGACTTCAAATTTCCAGATTATAGTTTTAGTGGTATTTGGTTTTTTTGTGATTGCTGGATTGATATTATTTGCGACTGCTACTGTTGGAAATAAGTCCACAGCAGTAACCCCTGTCGAAGTGTGGGGTACATTTCCTTCTGGTCCAATCAGCAAGCTTGTTGATTCTATAAATGAGATCCAAAAAGACACTCTAAAACTAACCTACGTAGAGAAGGATCCGGCAACTTTTGATAAAGAGCTAGTAGAAGCTCTCGCTGATGGTTCTGGTCCAGATGCTATCTTGTTGCCAAGTGATTCAGTAATAAAATATAAAAATAAAATATTTACAATTCCATATACCTCTTATCCGCTTAAAACATTCAAAGATCAGTTTGTTGATGCTAGTTCAATTTATTTAAATGCTGATGGAGTAGTGGCTATTCCATTTGCAATCGACCCAATTGTGATGTATTGGAACAAATCTCATTTCATAAACGCATCCATAGTAAACCCTCCTTCTTACTGGGATGATTTTACTGCAGATGTTTCCAAGCTCACCAAAAAAGATTCAAATTTTAACATTAAACAAAGTGGAGTGGCTTTAGGTGAATATAAGAATATTCCTCATTCAAAAGATATCCTCAGTATGTTGTTTCTTCAGGCTGGACTTGCAATTGCAGGTAAGGGTTCCGATGGTGCATATGTCAGTTCTTTGTCTGGAAACGTTGACGGGATAGACCATCCAGCTGAATCGGCTTTGACTTTTTACACTGATTTTGCAAATCCGGTAAAAAGTTCATATTCTTGGAATAGATCATTTAGTCCCGCTTTTGATTCTTTTGTTTCAGGTGATACATCAATCTATTTTGGTTATGCAAGTGAGTTGCCTTCAATAACACTAAAAAATCCTAATTTAAATTTCGACGTTTCAATGGTTCCGCAGGTGAGAGATGCTTCTAGACAATCTGTATTTGCAAAGATGTATGGTTTTGCCATTATGAGATCTACTAAAAATCTAAGCTCTACTTTTGCACAGATTTCAAAACTTACGGAGAAAGGTTCAATAGCTTCATCAACATCTTTTACAAACTTACCGCCCGTACGAAAAGATGTTATTGATTCATCTCCCGCAGATCCTTATATGCAGGTATTTTATAATTCTGCTTTGCGTGCACAGTTGTGGCCAGATCCAGATCCAGAATCTACCAAAGATATATTTGATAACATGATAGAGTCTGTGATTTCTGGTAAAGCAAAAGTATCTGATATTGTGAATGGAGCTGATCAGCAGTTGGAAAATGTTTTCAGACAAATCAAATAAATATATGAAATATATAATAAGAGTTTTAACAATTTTAATAGTTTCAGTACCACTAGCCTCATATGCTATGAGTATCATCCCTTGCGATGGTCCAGCTGGTGTCTCAGGTGGTACAGGTAAGGCATGTGATTTTACTGCTCTTATTACTCTTGGGAATAATATAATCAGATTTTGTATCATTACAGGAACTTCTGTTTTTTCTATAATGTTCATGTATGCTGGTTTTAAATATCTGACAGCAAACGGTAATCCTGGTCAAATCAGCGCGGCGCACAATTATTTTTTGAATGCAATAATTGGTTTTGTGATAATGCTCTCAGCTTGGCTCTTGGTTGATTTTGTTTTCAAATCTTTACTAAAACCAAGTGGGGGTGCCAATGTTAGTGATTATAGGTTAATTTAAAAAAAATGATTAAAAGAACATCCAAAATATTATTGCTTTCTCTTGCGATTTTTACCCCTATCGTATTTTTATTTGCCGCAAGCAGTAACGCTATAAATAATCCAATTGGGCCAAGCAATATGGATATAAACCAACTTGTGGTTGAACTTTTGAAAATTGTTGCACAGCTAGGTGCAATAGTATGTGTCTTCTTTATTATCTACGCAGGCTTTTTGTTTGTAAAAGCGCGAGGTAATGAGGCTGAAGTTACAAAAGCAAAAAATGTACTACTATGGTCTGTAATAGGTGCAGCTGTTCTTCTTGGGGCATCAGCCATAGCTGAGGTTATAAAAGGTACTGTCGAAAGTGTTACTAATATACAGCTTCCAAGATAATTATATGTCAAAAAAAATATTATTCTTTTCCGTAATAACAAGTATTTGTTCTCCGCTTAGTACCTATGCAGCAGGAACAAACATTAGAGACCTTACTGTTGGGATAAATTCTGTAATGGGTAGACTTGTTCCGTTGATTATAGGTTTTGCAATGGTAGTTTTTTTGTGGGGAGTTTTAAATTATATTTTCCATGCGAATGATGTAGAAAAACGTAAGGAAGGTAAAAATTTTATGATTTGGGGATTGATTGGTTTGTTTGTGATGGTTTCGTTGTGGGGGATAGTGGCTGCACTTGCTAATAGTTTAAATTTCCATTTGGTGATTCCATCATTGCCAAATTTGGAAAACAGATAATTTTTTTATGTGTAATACATTCTCAAAAAGTTTTGCAGGTTTAGCTACATGTTTAGCAGAATATCTTGGAATACAAGTGGTTTCTCTTCTCATTGGCTTCGCTGTAATAGTGTTTTTGTGGGGAGTGCTTAAGTTTGTAAAAAATAGCGGTAATGAAACTGAGAGAGTAAAAGGTAAGCAATTAATGATCTGGGGGATTGTTGGTCTTTTTGTTATGTTGTGTGTGTGGGCTATAGTAGGTATTCTTGAAAGTACCTTCTCTAGTAGTAGAGGTCTCATTATTCCACAGTTGTAGTTGTTTCTTTGTGAAGAATTCTGATATAATTGTTTATTAGTAAGTATGGGTTTTTATTTGTTATCAATTAATATAAGTAAATCATTACATGAAAAAGTTTGTTTATTCTATAGTTTCTTTTTTGTTCCCAGTCGTAGCATTTGCTCAGGCGATAAATTTTAATAATTTAAATACACCTATCTCTGGCCTAACTACAATCATCAACAGAATAATTCCTCTTATAATTGGTGCGGCTATGCTTGTATTTTTGTGGGGTGTACTTAGGTACGTTCTTGCAGAAAGTGATCCAGCAAAACGTGCAGAAGCTCGTTCCTACATGATTTGGGGTATTATTGCTTTGGCTGTAATGGTGTCAGTGTGGGGTATTGTACGATTACTTCAAGGGACATTGGGAGTGAGTGGTGGTGGAAGTATCGACTATCCAACAATTCC
>JBAXQO010000019.1:0-12401 GCA_037131675.1 bacterium | reverse complement strand
GTTTTGCTTTGTTTTTAGTAAACATATACAGAGAGTGTATCTTAATATCAAAAGCTCGTCGAGCGTTGTGATTTCTGTTAGTATATGCATAATAATAAATCCTAAATGAAAAAACATTTTACTAAGGTTTTGGAAATATACGAAAAACACCTTTCAACGCTTATGTTTATTGGAGGTGCTGTTTTGGATAATATAGCAATGAAGAGAATTGATTTGTGGTGGAATGATTTGATTTTGATCACATATCTTCTTATTGCAGCGGTGAGTATCATTTTTGTTAACCTTCAAGATGAAGGAAATATTAAAAATGATTTTCTTGAAAATGCTCGTCCTTGGTTTTTGTTTGCAATGCAGTTTGTTCTAGGGGGCTTATTTAGTTCCTTTTTTGTATTTTACTCACGTAGCGCGACCTTGGCAGAGGGATGGCCTTTTATTTTGGTCTTAGTTTGTTATATGTTGGCAAACGAGTTTTTGAAAAAACGTTATGCACGGTTGAACGCACAGGTTAGTGCTTTGTTTGTGGCACTTTTTTCTTTTTCTATTTTATTTGTTCCTGTGGTTCTGCATAAAATGGGGGATTGGATTTTTATTTTAAGCGGACTGATTAGTTTGGGTATCATTGCTCTTTTTATTAGTCTTTTGTTTCATATTACACCTTCTCGTGTTGCGCAAAGTAAAAAACCTTTGCTATGGAGTGTTTTTGGTATTTTTTGCATTATAAATATTTTGTATTTTGCAAACATTATTCCTCCTGTCCCGCTTGCACTCAAAGATTCTGGAGTATATCACTATGTTGCTAGAAATTCAGATGGCACATATACATTAGATGGAGATAAAAAAACTTGGAAAAATTTCTTTCAACCCCAGGTATTAAAAGTTTCATATGGTGACCCTGTATATATCTTTAGTTCTATTTTTGGTCCAACAGATTTAAATGTCCGAGTTGTTCATGTTTGGCAATACTATGATAAAAATAAAAAAACATGGTTAACTAAAAGTAGAATAGCTCTTCCTATTTCTGGTGGGCGAGATATTGGATATCGTACTTATTCAATGAAATCAAATGTTGAACCTGGACTTTGGAGGGTAGATATTGAAACGGAAACTGGCCAACTTATAGGTAGAGAAAAGTTTGAAATTCAATAAATTATCTAAATATAATTAACATCACCCGCGTTGTAAAAAGCGCGGGTGTTTTATTGTATTTATGCAACGGCAAGTTGGTCTGGTTGGTTTATTCTCTCAGCAAATTTCTTTGCTCCGAACTCGATGTAATACATAACAAGTTCTTCATCAGTACCATTTCTGCCGTAATGCTCGTGGAAGAAGTAGCGATTAACCTCTCCAAGAGCTTCTTCGAGCTGCTTTGCTTTATAAGCTTTATTTTCGGCATCGGTTAACCCTCTCATTTTGACTCCTTTCCGTTACGAAATGAGCCCAATCACTCCATTGTCCTTTTGTGAGTGGGGTGTACAAAAACTACTGAAATTGTATACCTCCCACGTATATGGGCAAATATAAAAAGTGGATAACCTTACAAGCCTATATTCTGTATGTTGTTGTATTGGCTTAAGAAAGAGGGGATAGCAAAGAAAAGACCTATGAGTGGTAGTACAACAAGAGCAACAGTTATAATCATTGTCCATAAAAAATATTTTCGTGTTTTTTCAACAGAAATATAAATTTGATCTATTTTGATTTGTTGTTCTTCTAATTTTTGTATGAGATTTGGTTCCATAACTTAAAGTATAGCACGGGTTTATTTTTTCTCAGACAATTCAAACATTTTTTTGTAGAAGTCTTCTGGATTTATTCCTTTTTTCAATAGTAATTTTTTTCGAATAAAATATTCAACAATTGAAAACGCTCTAACTGTCGGTACTCCATGATAAGTCAAACAAGCAATATCAAAAATCATGTGGTAGGTCATACCTAAAAGTATTGGTATAAAAATAAAGGAGCTTAGATATTTTGCCAGAAGGTACACTACAATAAATATTTCGATGGTGTGAAAAAGGCTAAAACCCAAAACCTCTTTTTCACTGTTGTGTTCGGTAAAACAAGAATAAAATCTGAACATTCTTGCTGGACTCCAATCTTTTCCTCTGGTAACCCGTAAATATTCAAGGTAGTGGTCGGAATCTATGAGAACAGATGATGTAAAAAATAACATACTCTGAGCTGGTCCAAGTATGGGGTAGAGAATCGCTGTTCCTACCAACCCCGCCACAATATGTGATTCTAGTTTCATGTGTGTCATTGTAGTTCTTGCTAGTTAAAAATCAACCCTGAATTTTATTTATGAATTCATTGCTGGGTGAATTTTTGACAGTATAAGTACTTTGTTTGTATGCTTTTTTATCCACAGGAAACATTTCTCTATTGTGTGTACAATTATCACCCCTCTCTAAAACGGATCATGAAAAATGTGGAGGGATTTTTTGTTCTCAAAAATTTAATTCTTCAAAATATAACTTTATAGTACACTTATCTATGCACCTTCACATACATATCCCAACTGACACTAAGGCGGAATTAGAATCACATAAAAAACTTGTGTGTGATATACGTCATGCAGTTGCCGAACAAAAACGCGTTCAATGTTTCATAGACTTTTTTGTCATTGTTATGTTTCTTGCGTTTCTAATGTATTCAGTTGCGCTTTAAATGAAATATATCTTATATACTGTTTTATCTTTATTTGGTTTTCTGGCTACCTATTTTTTGGTTAGGGGAGGATATTTTTTACCCATAGATCACTTTTTTGTGTCATTACCACATACAACATGGCTCACATGGCTGTTTTTTATAATTACAGATGTTGGTGGGCTGGCTTGTGTAATTTTAGGTTCGCTGCTTCTTGTGTTGTTTTTGGTTGTTGAAAATCATTATAAAGAAGCTTTGTGCACAACGTTTGCACTTAGTTTTGGTGTGGTTTCTCAAACAATTGTTAAATATTTACTGGCTGTTGAGAGACCGTCTGCAAGCCTTGTTTCGACGGTGGGGTATTCATTTCCAAGTGGCCACGCAAATATGGCAACAATTTTGTTTTTGAGTGCGTATTTATATCTTTTCCATAAATTTGCTTCAATAAAAAAACAAAAAATTTTATTTTTCCTCTGCGCAGGGGCGGCTTTCATGATAGGGATAAGTCGTGTATATCTAAATGCTCATTGGGCAAGTGATGTTGTTGCTGGATGGTTTTTTGGAATTTTCTGGGCCACTTTACCACTAAGCTTCCTTTCACTAAAAAAGCGCTTCACTATATGATAATTTTCATATAGTATAGCCAATATGAAAATTATTGATGGTAAGAAAATATCTCTGTTAAAAGAAGCTGAACTCACAAAGCGCATAAAAGATTTTTCACGAAGTCCTGAGCTAGCAATCATTATGGTAGGTGAGAGAGCTGACTCAAGTGCCTATGTAAAGCAAAAAATTAAAGCCGCAGAACGTATTGGTGCTAAGACACGACTATTTACATTTCCTACCTCTGTCACTAAAGAAGAGGTTATTCAAGAAATTGAAAAACTAAATAGAAACAAAAATATAGATGGAATAATTTTACAGCTTCCTCTACCAGCACAACTTACATCTAGGACAATTATTGATCATATACATCCAAGCAAAGATATTGATGGGCTTACAACTTTAAACCAAGGAAAACTTTTAACTGGAGATTTGGCTTTTGCTCCTGCAACAGCTCGTGGAGTTGTTTCTTTGTTGAAAGGTTCAAATGTGTCAATTGTAGGTAAAAGAGTTGTTGTGGTAGGTCGTTCGCTCCTTGTGGGACGTCCAGCAGCTCTTTTACTAGAGAGGGAAGGTGGAACGATTATTCAATGCCACAGTAAGACTAGAAAACTTACTGAACTTACTAAACTTGCAGATATACTTGTGGTGGCGGTTGGGAAACCAAAATTCATAACAGAAAAATATGTAAAACGAGGACAGGTGATTGTGGATGTTGGTATTACAGCAGTGGAAAAAAAAGGCGTAAAAAGATTAGTGGGCGATGTAGATTTTGAAAGAGTATCTAAAATAGTAAAAATGATTTCTCCTGTGCCAGGTGGTGCGGGTCCAATGACGGTGGTTTCTCTATTTGAAAACTTGTGTGATGCGTACGAAAGAAAGGGGATTAAATAAATTAAAAAAGTGAAATGTGCGGATGAGCTTTGCTCATCCGCACATTTCACTTGTGATATAATTAGAATGTTAACAAAAATAATAAATACTATGGAGCTTCTCAATAATAAATATTTTAAATGGCTTACGCTTGGCGTTTTGGGATTTCTTGCTTTGTTTTTAGCCGCATCAACTTTGTATCAATTAAAAAATGTTGGTGAACTTGATTACAATAAACCTGTTACAAACAGTATTACAGTAAGTGGGCAAGGTGAAGCTGTAGCTATTCCTGATATTGCAACGTTTTCTTTCTCTGTCACAAAAGAAGCAAAAACTTCAGCAGAGGCACAGAAGCTTGTCACAGATGCTTCAAGCAAAGTACTCGACGCGGTGAAGAAAGATGGTGTGGAAGACAAAGATGTGAAAACAACAAATTACAGTTTGTATCCAAAATACGACTATCCTCAGACTGTCTGCCCAGCAATCTACCCTTCAAACTGTCCTCCAGCAAAAGAAGTGTTGCGAGGCTATGAAGTGTCTCAGTCTTTCGAAGTGAAAATTCGCAGTACGGACAAAGTTGGCCAGATTGTATCTGACGTAACATCTGCCGGCGTGACAAATATCAACGGTCCAACATTTGGTGTAGACAATGAAGATGCTGTGATTGCTCAGGCTCGCAATGAAGCAATTGCAAATGCAAAATCAAAAGCAGAATCTATAGCGAAAGGTTTGGGTGTGAAGTTGGTTCGAATTGTAAACTTTAGTGAGAATGAAAATGGATATGTTGCTCCAATGATGAATTCGTTCGCTGTCGGTTCTGCAGACATGAAGTCAGCGCCTCAACTTCCAGCAGGGGAGAATAAATATTCCCGAACGGTGAATATTACGTACGAGATACGATAATTTACATTAAAAACAAGCACCAGATTACATTCGGTGCTTGTTTTTAGGTGTTGTTTCTATATAATCACTTCATGAAAATTCTTCTGAGCAGATTTGTTATTCTTTCGTTTTTTTTCATTTGTCCGTCTGTTTTATTTGCATACACTTCTTCGTCTATTGTTAATCTAGAGATTGTTGCTCTAGATAATTCCGATAAGGATAGTATTTCTGATACGATGGGAAATGTAAAAAAATTTATAGAACAGTATAGTTTACTTAAAATAAATTATAATATTAGAACGTCTACAGATACGCACACATTGACAAGTTGGAAGTGTGAGAGTGATCCGAATGGCTGTGTTGCTTTGCTGTCTTCAGATTTGTCTTCAGGTTTGAAATCTCAGATAAGTGGCGTAAAGACGTTAAATGGCTTAGGCTTATTTTACAAATTGAACGGGAGAACTCCTTTGCAGGCCGGTTCAACTTATGGACCTAGCCTTGGTGCCGATAGTGGTTCTGGGAAAATTGCGTACTTTTCGATACCAACCGATGTGTGGTGGTACAATAATGATTCATATCAGGGGTTTTCAACAAGAGCAAGTCAAATAGTCACACACGAAACATTAAATATAATCCAGAGTACTCTTCAGGATGTGTATGGATGTACTATCAATTATCAACCGACTCCAGAAGATAATTCTAATGCTTATTTGTATGAAAAAGATAGATTAGATTTATTAAATCATACCTGTGGAAATGATCTTGTTAGGGTATATGCGGAAATACCGCCAATAGTTGCAAGTACTTCATCACTTGTAATATCTACAACGTCTTCCAATAAAAATTCCGGCGGAGAGATAGGTGGAGTAGAACACCGCAGTCCTGTTGTGGGGACTACATCAACAATAGTTTCTGACACAGTTCCGCTTTTTAATAACAAAGAAGTTTATAGGACATATTTTATTCAGAAATTCTTTTACTTCTTTAAGAAATTTTCAAGTCTTTATCAAATTCTACGCGACTGGATAGTTAGATAGTGAGACTAGAAAATTAATTAAATAAACCAAAGATAATTCCTCTTTTTCACGTGAATGCGAAGCTGTTGACTTTTCTACCTGAATGGTGGTACAATACTAGGGTAATAACAGAAGCCCCGGAGGGGTTTTTTTAATAACAAAACACATATTATGGGACTTATAGAATATATCAAAGATACAAAAGGTGAAATGAAGCATGTTAGTTGGCCAACAAAGAAACAAGCGATTGCATACACAGCTCTCGTTGTTGTGATTTCAGTTGGTGTTGCACTTTTCCTTGGTCTTGCAGACTTCTCATTTTCTAGACTTCTAGAGAAAATTATTACTCGCTAACTTTAATTATTTATGGCAAAACAAATAACAACTGGCGAGAGAAACTGGTACGCGATTCACACGTATGCTGGTTATGAAAACGCAGTGGTACGCAATTTGAAACAACGTATCGAATCTCTTGGGATGGAAGATAAAATTTTTAATGTTCTTGTTCCAACTGAGAAGAAAATAAAAATAAAGGGCAATAAAAGAACTGAAGAAGAAGAAAAAATCTACCCCGGATACATACTTGTTGAAATGGTTGTAACAGATGACTCATGGTATGTGGTAAGAAATACTCCTAGAGTAACTGGCTTCGTAGGTGCTGGAACGACTCCTGTACCTCTTGATAAAACAGAGGTTGATGAGTTATTCCGCCGAATGAATGCAGATACTCCAAAACACAAGATTGATCTTTCTATTGATGATGCGGTTATTATCGCAGATGGTCCATTTAAGGATTTGGAAGGTAAGGTTTCAGAAGTGGATGAAAACCGAGGTAAAGTACGCGTACTTGTATCAATGTTTGGACGTGAGACTCCGGTGGAACTAGACTTCTTGCAAGTGAAAAGGATATAAGGAAAAAGACTTCTTTCTCGATATATCTTTCTCCGGGTACGGATTTTTTGAAGCTTAAAAAATCCTGAAGTTCTCGGCTCGTCAGCCTCGAAACCCCCTCTGAAAGATATATACTTCGACGAAGTCTTTCGTGAGAGTGGTGGAGGGGAGAGGGCTTGCAAACTCTGCGAATTTAAGGTAGTTTAATAATCGCTTTAGGTCCCGAAAGGGGGCTTCTCCTAAGGTTTTAAATAAACAAAAAACATGGCAAAGAAAATTACAAAAAAACTAAAACTCGTTATTCCAGCAGGAAAGGCGAACCCGGCACCTCCAGTAGGTCCAGCTCTTGGTCAGGCAGGTGTTAACATTGGTGAATTCGTAAAACGATTTAACGATGCAACAGCACAGATGATGGGAGATATCGTTCCTGTTGAAATTACAGTCTACGAAGATCGATCATTTGATTTTGTTCTCAAGACTCCTCCAGCTTCAGCTCTTATCAAAAAAGCGCTAAAGATTGAAAGTGGTTCAGGAACTCCAAATACAAAGAAGGTTGGAAAGCTTACAAAAGCTCAAATCCGAGAAATTGCTGAAAAGAAAATGGTAGATCTTAATGCGGCTTCAATCGAAGCTGGTATGAAGATTATTGAAGGCACATGTCGATCTATGGGCGTGGATGTGATATAAGAAACATCCACGAAGCTTTTGAGACAGAATCGAGTTTGAAAAACGAAGATTATGTCCAAAAGGTATACAGCTCCTGTAAGGAGGGGACGTGATATAAAGAAACGTCAACCAGCCGGAGCGCGACTGGCGCGAGGCGAGCCTACACAAATTTTCAGCAGAAAATTATGTGGAGGTGGATGTGATATAAGAAATCTCTGATAGTAAAATTGCAAAACAAAAATCGCGACTTGTCGCGATTTTTGTTTTTGTTTGCACGTGCTACATTTACTGTCGGTAAAAGTACAATTTTTTATGAATACAAGCTCAAACCTTTTTTCTGTTCATGTTGCCGGAACTTCAGTTTCTGGTGGGAGAGGTGGTCTAGCTTATGAACATTCAAGCGGTGATGAATACGAAGCTGGACACAGGCGACCTCCAACAGAAAGCTCTGTTGTAATAGAGGGAAATGTCTCACCTGAAAGACCTCCCTTAGTTCCAATAACTTCTCCAGATCCGCAAATGAGTCTTAGATTCTAGGGGTTGCTGCCTTAACAAAAACCCAGATTCATTTCTGGGTTTTTTCTTTAGATTTTTTATGGATGAAGGACTTCGTATTCAAAAAGTGTTGTGCCGCTTTCTGTTGATTCACTGCTTACGAGTTTCAAATCATAATTTAAATCTTTATTGAAAAGACTCATTCCACTGCCAAAAATTTTTGGTTCAATAGTTAAGTAAAGTGTTTCTACCATTCCAGATTCCATAAACATTGTGTAAATGCTTGTGCCTCCACATATTGCGACTTCTTTAAATCCTCGATCCTCCAAACTTTTTATAAGTTCTTTTGGGGGGAGAGAAGTGTACTCAACACCTTCGATTTCTGGGTTTTCTGTTTTGTCCGAATACACGATATTTAATCTTCCTGGTAGGGCTTTCCCAAGAGTCTTGAAAGTGCGAAGTCCCATCACCATAACACCTGCTCTTTTTGTAATTTCAATAAAACGTTTTTTATCATCTTTACTTGTCCAAACGGCTGGGTGGTCTGAATGTTTAGCTATATAACCGTCTGCTGTCTGTGCAGCTATGATGAATGTTTTTATCATTAGGCTATTATAGTAATTTTTTTGCTTTTTAGCATGTATTTGCATATTATAGGGACAACAATTATGAAACATGAGATTTCCTATAAACGAGGAGCGTTGCCAAGTCAACTTATTCTTGAACTTATAAATGCTGGGTATATTTCTGGTACTGATATAAACAATGTAAAGCCAGGATCTCTAGATTTAACACTTTCTGATGAAGTTTATAAAGTTGAGGGCATCTTTCAGCCTAAGCCAAGTGAGACTGTAAGACAGGTTTTGGAGAAGATAAAAAAACAAAAACATTCTCTAGAACAACCACTCCTAAAGGATCAGATGTATGTGATTAGAGTTAATGAAAAAATTTCATTACCCAAATCTGTATATGCTTACTGTAATCCAAAATCTTCGAGTGGACGAGTAGATGTGCATGTTCGACTTTTGGCAGACGGAGTGTCTCGTTACGATGCTGTATCATCTGGATTTGAAGGGGAATTGTGGGTGTCTATTGTTCCAAAAACCTTTAATGTAAAAATGAGTGTTGGACAATCTTATAATCAAATTCGCTTTTTCACTTCAGACACACGATTTAATGATCTTGAGCTTGAAGTGGCTATGAAGCAGCATAAACTATTATGGTCTTCTAATTCAAATAAAACATATTTATTTGATGATCTTACAATCAGTGACAAAGATGGTTCTATTATTCAGACATTAGATTTGTCTGGCGATATAATTGGATATGTAGGTAGAAAAACAGATAAAATAATTGATTTAGGAAAAGTTGGACATTACAAAGCATCTGATTTTTTCAAACCAATAAAGAAGAATGGAGATTTTATATATTTGAAAAAAGGTGAATTCTACATATTATCTACGTTGGAAGCTGTAAGGGTTCCTCCGGATCTTGCTTGTGAAATGGTTTCAATGGATGAGAGAAGCGGAGAGTTTCGTTCGCATTATGCTGGGTTTATTGATCCGGGGTGGGGTTGGGGCTCTAATGGAGAAGGTAAGGGTAGACAGCTCACACTAGAAGTTAGACCATTTGAAGATATTATTGTTCGCCATAATCAACCTATAGCAAAGATAAAATTTGAGAGAATGATTGATATTCCTCATTCTCTATATGATGCGATAGGTTCAAACTATACTATCCAGTCTGGTCCAAAATTAGGAAAACATTTTAAATAAAAGAAAACACCCCGAGCAAAGTCGGGGTGATTTTTTAAACTAGACTGCGATTGGTGCCTTGATGGCAGGGTGAGGGTCGTACTCCACAAGTTCAAAGTCTTCCATTGTGAAATCGAAGAGGTTTTTTACTTCGGGATTGATCTTCACTTTCGGCAATGCACGGAAATCTCGGGAGAGCTGTTCTTTCACTTGCTCAAAATGATTTGAGTAGAGATGAACATCGCCACCTGTCCATACAAACTCATGTGCTTGTAGGCCGGTCACTTGCGCAACCATCATGAGAAGTAGGGCATAGGATGCGATGTTGAACGGCACACCAAGGAAAGTGTCACAACTGCGCTGGTAGAGCTGGAGTGATATTTTTCCGTTGATTACCTTGAATTGGAACAAACAATGACACGGCGGAAGTCCGGCTTTTGCCATTTCATCAATTTCTGCAGGGTTCCATGCAGAAACAATGAGTCGGCGCGAGTCAGGTGTTGATTTGATTTGCTCAATCATTTTTTTCAATTGATCGATGTCTTCACCGTTTGGGTTAGGCCAACTTCTCCACTGTTTTCCATAAACAGGTCCGAGATCACCGTATTTACGGTTGAATTCATCGTCGGACATAAGTCTTTCGGTGAAAGCTTTGATTCCAGTGTTCCATTCCTCGCTTCCGGGTTGAGGAATTGGCAAGCCTTCAGATTTTAGATACCACTTGAATGGCCATTCATCCCAAATATGATTGTTGTTTTTGAGGAGTGTGCGGAGTTTTGTGTCTCCAGCAATGAACCAGAGAAGTTCACTCAAAACGAGTTTGAAAGGGACTTTTTTGGTGGTGAGGAGAGGAAAACCGTCTTTCAGGTTGAACCTCGTTTGATAACCGAATACCGCGCGCGTGCCGGTACCTGTCCTGTCTGTTGTGTCTTCGCCATTTTCCATAATATGACGCAAGAGATCATGGTATTGTTTCATAGAGCTTATTGTATCTGATTTACATATTGCTCGCCAATTTTTAAAAGTCAAATCTTAAGAAATAAAAAAGCTGCCAGACCTTCGCAGGAGATTATTTTATTTTTAAAAAAGAAAATAAATTTGATTTTCAAAGTTATCCCCATGTCTATTTAATACTCAAATTGGAGTGTTTCATGTTAAAATTACGGCCATATGACCCTTAGAAATTTTCTAGATTTACGTAAAAAAGAACAACCAGAAATAGTTGTTGTTGAAAAAGTTGTCTTCAAAGCTCGTCAATGGAAATTAGAAATCCTGAAAATTTTTATGGTTATCTCAACCGTCTCTTTAACCATTTGGGGGATTTCCAAAGCTGATGATGCAATTTTTTCTGATTCATCCATAGCTCCCATTACCGAAGTTGCTGTTACTCCAGAAAATAATTTTTCTGCAATAGGTTACGTGACAGATATTTCAGATTCTTCCATGACCATAGACGACTCTCAGGTGTCGGATAACTCCGCAGATGCGTCTTATGTTTTTAATACAGGTCATATCAACAAAATTGAAAATAATGATTATCTTCCTTTAGCTATCTCTGACATCAAGCTTGGTGACAAAATTATTGTTCAAGGTACGAGAGTAAATGGGGTAGATGAAATCCATAGAATTATTTCTTTTGCAACTGCTGCAACCACAACAGCCACAACAACAGATGCGACTTCAACTGTTGCAACTACCACAGCTACTTCGACTGATAATTCAAATTCGACATCAACAGATTTGGTAGCAACTGATACAGCATCAACCACAGCAACCTCAACAGGTATCATTAATACTGTTATCAACGCAGTTAAGTCTGCGGTTGAGACAGTTGTTAATGCTTTCTTAGGAGATGAAACAAATACATCAACATCAACAGGTGCTGTTCCAGCAACCCAAACATCCACATCGGATTCATCCAGTTCTTCTACTGAAGAAAGTCCAACAAATACGCCAGACACAACTATCCCTCCACCTTCAACTTCAGACACTTCAACACAAGCTCCTGCTTCAGAGACATCACCACAATAAAATTGAAAATATATGCCAAAGACAAAAACAACCTCATTTAACAGATACAGAAAAATCTTCACTGGAATTATTTTCGTCTTTGGGTTATTCATTGCCCAACCTGCCCACGCCGGGATACTTTCAACAGGAACTATAAACAGCTGTGGAGAAATCGCTTCAGCCGGAACATACACTCTTGGTTCAAGCTTTACCGCGACACTTACAAATGGGCGATGTTTTGTGGTTGATGGAAATACCATCTCAGGCACTGTCACTCTTGATGGAGCTGGGTATACCGTCACTGCTTCAGGCGGTACTCTTGCTGTTGATGCAAAAGCATATGTAACAACTGGAAGTACAACAAGCGGTCTTCTCAATGGAGGTTCTGTTTCTGGTCTAACACTTTCAGTCAAAAATATTACCTTTACAGGGTTTACTGCTGGTATCGACGCGAGTGGAAACGCAGCAACAAGTGGTGCCAACGGAGGATCTGGTGGAGCGGTCACAGTCGCAACTTCAACTATGTCAACAATCACCTCAAACGGTGGAGCACCTTTCGGTACTG
>JBAXQO010000018.1:0-12712 GCA_037131675.1 bacterium | reverse complement strand
AGTCTGTTAATCTTTCTGGTATTGGTTGGCTGTAGATAAAATGCATTTGTGGTTCTTTGAATACAGAACTGAGAATTATAGGGTAAAGTGCGAAAAACCATGACAAAATAAGGTATTTGTTTTTAATATTCATATGATTATTTGCTAAAAAATAGATATATTAAAACAACTATTACCACTAATGAAATATAGTATTTGTATTTGAATCCACTAAAATATTGCTGAAAATCTTTTTCTATTTCTTGAAAGGTTGCATTTGAATTTTCTTTAAGAAAAATCTTTTTTCTTTTTGTTTCCAAATAGATAATGGATATTGTTCTTAATATAAAAAATACTATAGAACTTGTAATTAAAACTCCTGCATAGTACGCAAGTATTTGGCTTGTTGTCATATTTTTTTCCGTGGGTTTTTAATAAATTGAGGATTTAGATAACACAAATGGCTCCACAACCACGCCGGCGCTCCCTTTCGAGAACGTCCCGTATCCTTTCGGGTACGGACCCACGGAAATGAATGGCGCTTTATGGAGCCGTTTCTATTTCCGTGGGATTTCCCTATGTGCCATGCCCGAAAGCCTCATTGCCCTGGGGTTTAGGTTTGTGAAGCTATTGTACCAAATATAGAGGCAAATTGGCTAATTTAATATTCAAATGGTGATATTTTCAATATTTGAAAATAAATAAATACGTAAGAATAAGGATATTTTGGAAATTAAGCTGATTGAAAGGTCAATATTTTTGATATTTCAATGTTAAATGATATGATATAAGTAATCTAAATATGAAAATAAAAAGCCTCAAAATAAAGAACTTTAGAAATATTACTAGAGCTGACATTAACTTTGGAGATATAAATGTTCTTACTGGACGTAATTCAAGTGGAAAATCAAATTTTCTTCTCGCTCTTTCTACTATTCTTGAAACACGAAAAGACTACTCAGATATGTTTGCAAGAAATACTGTTTCGATTGGTGCGGGTAAGAGAACCACAACTTTTAAAGCCACAGTTACTGATGTAAAACAGAGGACTTGTTTTATCGAGGATACTAGCAAAAATTTCTTTTGTGTTGAGCCTAATGAGTTTATCTTTGAAAAAATTATAGATAAAAACAGTACTACTGTATCTCAGAAATTGTTTTTTAGTGGTAAAAAATTTGAAAACAAAAAGAAAGAAATTGACTGGACTACTTTTTCTAAGGACATAAAAATATTTGATGAAAATGCAGATCTTGTTAAAGAACCAGAATTGGTTTATGAAGAAAGTTTTTCAAATGACTCTAACGTTGAGGAGATGAATGTAATTAAATCCAAGAAGAGCGATATACCTCATTATGAAAATTATCTTGGTTTTTTTCATTTGTTAAAAGAAGGGGTTCTTTCTAATGTATCTTCTGAAAATCAGAACGAAAAAGATATTATCAATTCCATATCTATTCATAAATATGTTACTGATAAGGGTAATGAAGAGATATATAAAGAGGCGGCAATGAGAGTAAAAGATGATGTATTGACTGCCAAGACTTCAATAAACAAATCAAAATTCATATTTCTCATTGCTGATATACAAAAAGATGCAAAAGCCTACAAGAGATATAGGGAAGACTTGGCTTTTTTTACTAAAGGTATTGTGAAAGATATAAATATAAACTCTAGAGGAGTCCTTGAAGTTTCGTCCCCTAATGGCCCAGAAGGTATATGGACTATTTCAAATGGAACCTCAGTATTGGCGTTTTTTATTACTCTAGTTAATTGGTTAGGACTTCCTTTTAATGCAAAGAGTTATAAAACCCCAAGTGTAATACTTTTAGACGAGACTGATGCCATTATACATCCCACAATCCTTAAAGAATTTATAGATATATTGAGAAGTTTATCAAGGAAAGTGCAAGTTTTTATAACCACCCATTCTCCATATTTTTTGGATGGTTTTTCTTCTGATGAAATATATTACATTAAAGACTCTGCCTCTATGGCTGAAAACAAACAGGGAATGAATAGATGTAATATTTATGATTATAAAACGATACTTGATAATCTTCCGTCAGATCAGCAGAGCTTATTAAAAGAAATGAAGAACTCCGAATTGTTTATAGGCGCGGTTCTAGATGGACTTTTCCCCGTTAACGAGTTAGAAAATGATTAAAGTTTGTTTATTGGTCGGAGAGGGTGATAGTGAAAGATACTTCTTTCCAAGTTTTTTGGAAGGTTTTGGTTTTTCAGATCTTAGCCAAAAAACAACCCCAAGTACTTTTTTAAAAAAAGACGATATTTATTGGTTCTTTCCTTTTCCTCCTGGTTTGGATAAATGTAAATCTGGTAAAAAAAAGCTAAAAACAGTGGATACTTATCAACTGGCACATCATATGCTTATTAACGGTTTAAAACCTCTCACTAATGGTGAAAGAATTGAAATTTATCTTATTGTTCCCTTTGATACTGATGGTGGAGATGCAGGTTTGAGAAAAAAAGAAATTGAGGAAGTTATCTCTCAATCAAACGTATCTGTCCATAAAAAGTTTGTTAATGAAATTGAGGTTGAGATTGAAAGTTGGTACTTTGCTGGATTAACTGAAAAATTTCCGTTTTTTCAGGATTGTAATAATGCTGAGTTGGTGAAGCTTGTTAATTCAAAAACAGATAAATATAAACATACCAAAGAGGATTTTAAAAAATTTGTAGACCTTGATGAAGTTAGGGGATCAAGTGATCTTGCAAAAAAAGCTGCGACCCATTTTGATATTGAAAAAGCTTGCAAACACTCTCGATCTTTTAATGATTTCTATAGTAACCTTGTAAAGGAAGGGCTACTATAGTTCTATACTCTATCTCTTATACAACCAAAATGTTTAAAGAAGAACAAAACACACTAAGAGTAGCTCTTTATATAAGAGTCTCAACAGAGGAACAAGGTGATAAGTACGGTATACCTCTGCAAAAGGAGGCCCTTTTGGCTTTAATTAAATCAAGACCTGGCTCATTGGTTTCGGCAGGTAATGAACATATTTATATTGACGATGGTGTTAGTGGTACTGTTCCTGTAGATGAGAGGCCTGAGTTTGCTCGGTTAAAGGAAAATCTAAGCCTTGCTCCTGAGGGACAACGTCCTTTTGATGTTGTTGCTGTTTATAAAATAGATCGTTTTGCTAGAAAGCTTAAAATCCTTTTGGATGTCATAGATTTTTTTGAGGCTAATGATATTAAGTTCTTATCTGCAAATGAGAGTATTGATACTTCAACACCATTTGGAAAAGCTATGCTTGGAATTATTGGTGTTATTGCTGAGCTTGAACGAGAAACAATTAAACAAAGAACTCAGGATGGAAGGAGACAGGCTACTGAAAGCGGTGTGGTTATGGGTGCTAATGCAGCCTATGGTTACTCAAAAGATGAAAACAAGAGATATAAAATTTTACCATCTGAATCAAAAGTTGTTGAGCAAATCTTTCACATGTTTGTACATGAAAATAAGAGTATAGATAGTATTGCAAAAACTCTTACATCTCTGAAAATATCCTCTCCTCAAGCATCTGCTCTTGAAAATAAAAAAAGAAAAGGTGATTTAAAAAAGAAGACGGGACTCTATTTTTGGCAGGGTGAACGTGTACGATACATACTGAATGATGAAATCTATATTGGTAATGTTTACTCTAATAAATTTAAAAAAGGAAAACTTACTCCTAAATCTGGCTGGTTATTATCTCCGACTCAGGCACCAATGATTATTGATTTAGTAACCTTTGAGAAGGCGAGAAGGCTCCTTATAGAAAGTAAGCATACAAAGAAAGTTGCTAAGGATGGACATGTATACTTACTAAGTGGACTTCTTAGGTGTGATTGTTGTTATGATCCAAAAACTGATGTGTATGGACGTGTTGGTTGGTGTGGTGAAAGAAAGGTATTAAAGAATGATATTCAGTATTACTACAAATGCGGTAGAAAAAACCAAAGCAAAAATCCTGTTGTATGTAAGTCTTTACCTTTAAATGCTAAAGAAGTAGAGGAATACATCTTTGATTTTTGTAAGAAACTTATAAAAAATCCTCTAGCAGTTTTTAATCATCAAAGAAAATTACAATCAAACCAATACACACTAAGACACCTTAAACTCAAAGAAAAACAGTTTATTGATTTACTAGAAGCAATTCCCTTTAGAAAAACAAACCTGAGGGAACAGCACGAAGGGGGATATATTGATATCTCTGCTTTAAACAAATCATTTTCAACCCTTGAAGCTGAGTCTCAACGCTACAGAAAAGAGCTCGGTGATGTGAGAAAACAAATGTCTCAGAATATTCTGTCTCAGGGTTATCAGGATGTTTTTGAAGCGTTTGCCGAAAAATACGATCTCATGTTGAAAAGTGGATTAAAGGACCGAGTGGCTATCTATACCATCTTTCACGAATTGATTGAGGAAATAACTGTACATACTCGTCCTCTTGCTGAGGAGGATAAAATTGCAGGAATAAAAAAGGAGGTCAAGAAATCCCATCTCGTATACATATAAAACTAAAACTCCCACAAGACATGATGAATCAAATCTTGGGGAGTTCTGGGTCAAAAACTATTTCTAGTGCGCGCTAAGGGACTTGAACCCCTGACCTTCCCGGTGTAAACGGGTTGCTCTACCAACTGAGCTAAGCGCGCTCAATTGCACAATACTTTATCATAATCTAAAAAAAATTCAACATCCTTTTGTCAAAACATCTTTTTTCGTGTACTTTAGGTATGTGGAAATACTTTTCGAAAACGAAAACATTGTTGCAATCAACAAACCTTCCGGATTAGTTGTTCATTCTGATGGTAAAACATTGGAGAGAAATGTTTGTGATTGGCTTGTTGAAACATACCCCAAAATAAAGGAAGTAGGGGAGCCGTGGGTACGCCCAGACGGTACTACTTTGTATAGACCTGGTATTGTTCACCGTTTGGATAGAGATACTTCAGGTGTTTTGGTAATTGCAAAAAACCAAGCTTCTTTTTTGAATTTAAAATCTCAATTTCAAGATAGAGAAACAAGAAAAACTTACAACGCTTTTGTTTATGGTTTAATTAAAGAAGCTCAGGGTGTGATTGATAGACCTATAGGGCGTTCTAAAAGCGATTTTCGTCAATGGACTGCACAAAGGGGTGCTCGGGGAGAGATGAGGGATGCACTTACGGAGTATGAAGTTGTAAAAACCTGCAAGGATGTTTCTTATGTGGAAGTTCACCCTAAAACAGGGCGTACACATCAGATTCGTGTGCACTTTAAAGCTATCAATCATCCTGTTGTTTGTGACAGTCTATATGCTTCAAATAAGCCTTCATTACTTGGTTTTAACCGTTTGGCCCTCCATGCTAAATCTATTGAAATAAAAGACCTGGACGGGTCATTTTATAGGGTAGAAGCTCCTTTACCAGAAGATTTCACCGTCGCGCTTGATAAAATGAAAGCCTTGTGTTAGAGTGTCCGCTACACGACTATGAAAATCTCACCAGTTAAAATGGAAGAGCGAAAGAATCTTGATCTTAAATCAGGAGACACTGTTCGCGTTCACCAAAAAATTAAAGAAAAAGATAAGACCCGAACACAGGTGTTTGAAGGTATTGTACTTGCTCGAAAGCACGGAGCTGAAGCGGGGGCAACTTTTACTGTTCGTAAAGTGGTAGACGGTATTGGTGTAGAAAGAATTTTTCCACTATATTCTCCAAATATAGAAAAAATTGAAATTATCCGCCGATCAAATGTTCGCCGATCAAAACTTTATTTCATCCGACGAAAAGCTGTAAAGGAAACAAATAAACGAATGAAGATGGAAATGGTGAAGATTACTTTGGACGAAAAGAAAGAGGTTGTAAAAGAGGAAGTTTCAAAATAAAGATAAAAAACCCCACGAAAGTGGGGTTTTTGCTTGCAAAATATAATAGTTTTCTGCATAATGTGGAAACTCAATGCGCGGGTGGCGAAATTGGTAGACGCACTACCTTGAGGTGGTAGCGGCCGCAAGGCTGTGGAAGTTCAAATCTTCTCCCGCGCACAAAAACGTTGAGAAAATCTGCCCCGCGGCAGATTTTTAGTTTTTGTGAACCGCAGCGATGTTTTTGTTTGAGCGATAGCGAAAGGCAAAAACCGCGAGGCGGGCTCGCGAAAAATTTCTGTTAGGAAATTTATTTGTGAGCAAATAAAAAAGCCCCCTTAACTTTAACTTTTTTATGCGTGGCCACAAAATCAAAGTAAAACAACTCAAAACCAACCTCCCACCACAAAAACAGATAACGCGTCCAGACATACAAAATTTCGTTTGTTGATATAATCTTACTTAATATGCTATACACAGGCAAAGGGGATGATGGAACAACTAAAACATTCGGCTGTGATCAGCGGATTTTGAAAAGTTCTGCTGTGGCAGAAGCTCTTGGAACTCTCGATGAGGTAAATTCTTTTTTGGGAATTGTAAAAGTAAAGTGTGAATTTATAGATGAAGCTTTTTTCTTGCAAGAAAAAAGCTTCAGTTCCATTGTTGAAGAAATTCAACAAAATCTTTTCGTAATTCAAGCAGAAATCGCAGGTGCAGATAAACATATAAATGAAGAAAAAATTCGTCAATGTGAATTACTTATTGATATTGCTGAAAAAGAATTACCTCCAATAAAAACTTTCTTTATTTCTGGAGGAACAGAAATTGCTGCCTTGTTTGATGTGGCTAGAACTTTGACCCGAAGAGCTGAGAGGAGGGTGGTGGCTAGTGTTGCTGAGGGGGCAACACTTGGTGAGTGGACGCTTGCGTACTTAAACCGACTTTCATCACTTTTGTATGCGCTTGCTCGTCTTTCAAATCATAAAGCAGGAATTTTAGAAAATTCACCAACATACAACAATGAATCAAATATATAAATATTCATTTGTGAGTGTTGTCTGCGCTGCGCTTGTGGCAAGTGCTGTATTTTCTGGTGAATCAATTCCTACATCAAAAATTCAAATAAATAATAAAGCCGCTACATTGCTTGCATCACCAGCTGCTAAAGATAAAATTTCGAAACCCCAATTTGTATTACTTTCTTTTGATGGATCAAAATCAATAAAAATGTGGCAGGACACAAGGGGTTTTGCAAAGGAAATGAATGCTAAAGGTAAACCTCTTCATTTTACATATTTCATTAATTCAATATATTTTATAACTAAGGAAAATGCTGATTTGTATAAATCTCCACGGGAAAAAGTTGGAGTTTCAAGAATTGGTTTTGCTGACAGCAAAGAAGATATTGTAGAAAGAATAAAGCAGGTCTCTGGAGCTATCGAAGAGGGGAATGAGATAGGTTCGCATAGCGCTGGTCATTTTAATGGTTCAGAGTGGAATTATGAAGAATGGCAACAGGAATTTATTTCTTTCGAAAATCTTTTATTTGGTGCTCAGAAAAATAATCCAGATATTGCACTTCAACCTCTCCCAATAATACCCCGTGATGTTGTGGGTTTTAGAGCACCAGAATTAGGGGTTAATAATGATCTCTATAAAACACTTCAGAAATTTAATTTTCTCTATGATGCAAGTGGCGTTGCTTTGCCCGGTGCACAGCCCAAAAAAGATGAATATGGTATTTGGCATATTCCTCTAAACACAATTCATATTGGAAAAGACAATTCTCCTGCCGTGGCGATGGATTACAGTCTATGGATGCACCAGTCCCAAGGTCAGGAGACTGCTCACAAAGGAACTCTTTTGTGGGATGAATATTTTAACGAGGTAGAAAAAGCTTACATGGAAGATTTTAATGAAAATTATAAAGGGGGAAGAGGTCCTATTGTTATTGGGCATCATTTTTCTCTTTGGAATGATGGTGTTTATTGGGAAGCTATGAAGTCATTCGCTGAAGAAGTTTGTGGGATGAAGGATGTTAGGTGTACAACATTTAGGGAATATGTTTCTTATCTAAATTCAATAAATACTGAACCTCTCGTCAAAAATCAATAAATGTGTTATATATAGAACGCATTTCAACATGGCGACTATAGTTTAGTGGTAAAACTCCGGTTTGTGGAACCGGTATCGAGAGTCCGATTCTCTCTAGTCGCCCATGAATAAAACCCGCTTCGGCGGGTTTTTTCGTGGGTGACTAAGCAAAGTGCCTGCGTACTTTGCGTGTGAGAATCGGAAGGCGCAGGTATACTTTTCTGAGCACAGAAAAGTACCGAGCCAGGGTCGTGAAAAATTATTTGTGACGACAAATAATTTATTCCTGACCGATTCTCAATAATCTCTGCTATAATTGCAAAATGAATAATTTTGATAAAGAACTAGAGACCGCTGTAAATATAGCCAAAGAGGCTGGTACAATTATGCTTAAATATTTTGACGATGACCAACATGTTGAAATCAAAGCAGATAATTCACCTGTAACCATTGCTGATAAACTCATAAACTCTCTCGTAATAGAAAAGTTAGCACAAACCTTTTCAGATGACGGTGTTGTTGGTGAAGAGGAAAGTACTTCAGGATATGGAATGGGAAGAAAATGGATTTGTGATCCGATTGATGGAACTGCTGGTTATACGTGGAGCACACCAACAGCTATGTTTTCTCTCGCATTAGTTGTAGATGGAAAACCAGTACTTGGTGTAGCGTATGATCCTTTCTTAAATAAAATGTATATAGGAAGAAAAGGCTTACCTAGTGAATGTAATAACCTTCCAATATCAGTATCAAAAGAATCTATTCAGGAAGGTGTTGTTGGTGTAACTGGAAGTATTAGAAACTTAATGAAATTTTCTCATACGGAGAAGCTTATTGAAGATAAAATCAAATTAGCCTGCTTCAGCGGTGCTGTATACAAAGCTGTTTTGGTTGCTAAAGGGAAGTTTGTGGGATTTATTGAACTTGGAGCTAATGCTCATGATGTAGCAGCCGTACACATAATAGTTGAAGGTGCTGGAGGGAAAATTACCTCACCAGACGGAAAAGAATTAGACTACTCTAAACCATTCAAGGGGTGTGTTATTTCCAACGGACTTGTCCATGATAAGCTTTTGGAATATTGTGTGTAAATATTTTTCGGTGGATAGATAGCTAGAATACGCTAATATGGCAAGGACTTTTTAATCCTAACCTGCTATACTTTTTCAATGAATTGGTTTTTAATCGCACTTATTGGTCCTGCTCTTTGGGCTCTGGGAAATCATATTGATAAATATATAATCAGTAAGTATTTTGTTGGCAAAGGAGTTGGTTCACTTGTTATTTTTACAAGTATTAGTGGTTTTATAATTTCTTTATTTGTTCTCGCTTTAGATTTCAATCAGATATTTATAAGCCCCTTAAACGCTTTCCTGATTGCTATTAATGGAGCTGTTTTGGTTGCCTCTTTCATCCCTTATCTTTATGCGCTCGAAAACGAAGAAGCTTCGTGGGCATCTTCTTTATTTCAACTTATTCCAGTTTTTGGATATGTACTCGGTTTAATTTTTCTCAATGAATATTTAAAGATTTCTCAAATTTTTGCCGCGCTTTTAGTGGTAATAGGGGCTGTTCTTATGTCTTTAGATTTTTCTCATAGGATTAAGTTTAAAACAAAACCATTTTTACTCATGGTTTTATCAGCATTTATGATTGCTGCCAATTCTCTCGTATTCAAAATTATCGCCCTAGATTCAAATTATTGGGGTACTACTTTTTGGGAATATATAGGAGGTGGAGTTTTTGGATTATTTCTTTTTATATTTATTCCTTTATATAGAAGCCAATTTATTGCAACTGTGAGACGAGGTAAGAACGCAGTTCTAAGTATTAATATTATTGCTGAATTGTTAAATATTGGTGCCAAACTTGCTTCTAACTTTGCCAGCCTGCTTGCTCCGTTGGTTTTTGTCTGGTTGGTAAACGGTTTTCAGCCCGCGATAGTTTTTGCTTACGGAATTATTTTAACTTTATTCATGCCTCAATTTGGAAAGGAGGATTTAAGTGGAAGAACTATTTTTCAAAAACTATCTGCAATGACAATAATGCTTATTGGTATATATTTTCTTTTCAGGTAACCATTTCAAAAGTGGACGGTAATTCAGGAATATAAATACTTGCATCATTCCTCTTCTCAAAAACAGTCCTCAATTCCTCTACTACGGCGCCCAAAAAATCTAATATTTTTTATTTAGACTATGGAACCAGTTTTTGTATTCTAAATGTTTTTATTTGATGGCGTAAATTAATCTGTTATTATTACCTCATGGACAATAAACTAAGAATTGCTGTGGGGGATTTTTCTCCTCTTATTGTTAAGAATGCTAATCAATACACAGGCTTTGAAATTGAGTTATGGGAAGCTGTGGCAAAAGAAGCTGGTATACATGATTTTGACTACGAGCAGCTTCCTTTTTCGCAAATTATTCCAGTTGTTGCAGCTAAGAAATATGATATTGGTTTGTCCGGTTTGACAATTAATTCAGAGCGTGAAAAAGTTGTTGATTTTTCACATCCCACACTTGATTCAGGTTCACTTATTCTTGTTAATAAAAACGGAGGAAAAACAAAAATTATACAAACACTACAATCCTTTTTTAAGGAAGGTTACAAACTGATTATTTCTCCCTTAATTTTTGTTTTTATTTTTATAATTGTATTTGGTCATTTATTTTGGTTTGTTGAAAAGGATGCGCACACACTTAGTTCTAACTATATTACTGCCATTTTTGAGTCATTTTGGTTTATTATCTGTACAATGTCGACAGACAGTTTTGGTGATTATGTCCCTCATACATGGGCAGGTCGTGTGATTACGGCGTTCACAATTGTAGGTGGTGTTGCAATTTTTGGTCTTTTGATTGCTCAAGTAACCGCTTTTCTTGCGGTTAAGAAAATAAAAGGTGAAATAAATAACTATCATGATTTGGTTCATAAATCGGTTGTTACGCTTGAACATTCTACCAATGTAGATGTCCTAAAAAAGATTGGAGCGAAAGTTGTTGAGGTTTCGCGACTAGAGGATGCATATAAAAAACTTGCAAATATGGAAGTCGACGCTCTTGTGTTTGATGCGCCAATAATTGAGTATTTTATTAAGGAGCAAGGTGTGGAATCAGAAAAGTTTTCAACAATAGGTGATTTGTTTGCAAAACAAAAGTACGGTATCGCACTTCAGTCGGGGAGTCCTTTGCGTGAAAAGGTTAATCAGGCTATTTTACGTATTCGTGAATCTGGTATCTACGATTCTATTTACCAAAAGTGGTTCGGGGAAGATACTTTAATGGAGGTGTAGGTACAGTGATTCATATATTTTTTTCTAGGTAAAATGTTTGGGTGTAGAAAAGAGTTGGGATATAAATACTTACATTATTTTTCTTCTCAAAAATAGTCTTCACTTCCTCTACTACGGCGCCCAATAAAAAGCCAGCGAAAGCTGGTCCTTTTTATTTATCTTTCTTCAAGAATGTTCTCGCTAAAACAATTGCCACAACTACGAGCGTAAGAAACTCCGTTCCTGCTGACCCAATATAGTAAGCTATTATCGAATAATCTTTTTCGTAATAATACCCGATTGCAAGGAGGAGAGCTGTTTTAAAAATACTTACCGCTGTACAGTATGAGATAAATCGAAAGTATGGCATGCGCACACTTCCAGCAGCAAGCATGATAGGCCAGCCTATACCATGGGTTATCTTTCCTAAGAAAATCGCAACATTTCCATATTTTTCAAAAAAACTTTTCACACGCTCTTCATAGTTTTCTGTAACACCTCGCCACTTTTTAAATTTTAATATTATTTTTGGACCAGCAAAACGTCCAATGGAATAGTACATAGTATCGCCGAAAATATCTGCGAATAAAACAAAAAAATATAAAAACAGTATATTAAACTCGTGGAAACTGGGCGAAGCCAAGGCTCCAGAAACTATTGTTGCGATAGGTCCTTCAATGACAAGAATAGGAAAAAGTATCAAGTATTTGTAATGTATGATGGCGTTCAGTACGTAAGCTGGAATAAATGAAAAAAAAGTTGGCATATATATAATACTAAAACTCTGTTACATAGCTCTTTTCCAGTTGTCTAAAATGACAGCCGTCGCCACTGAAACATTTAACGACTCCGCTTTTCCAAAAGAGGGGATGGTGATTTTTTTACTGACGTATTTTTCTATATCTTCGCTTATTCCTCTGGATTCATTGCCCATAAGTAAGATTCCTTCTTTTGGAAATTTTACTGTGTGAACATTTTCTCCTTCAAGGAAAGCTCCTAAGATTGGTAATTTTGTTTGTGACAAGAAGTGGGATAAGTCTGTATAAAACACGTTAACTCTCATAAAAGAACCTTTAGTTGCGGATATAACTTTGCTATTGTAGAAATCTGCCGTTGTTTCTGATGCGATTATATTTTTTATCCCGTACCAGTCAGCTATTCGTATGATAGTTCCTAGGTTTCCTGGGTCACGCACATCATCGAGAGCAATAAATAACTCATTCTTCGGCATTACAAAAGAAGTGTTTTCTTTTTGTTTTACTACAGCGAGAGCCGCATCGTTGCTTTCTAATGTGCTTACTTTTTCTATTTCATTTTGATCAACTATATCACATATGATATTTTTATTTTCTATGAGTTTCTTATTTTCTTCAAAAAATATTTTGGTTACAAGTAGAGAATCAATTATATAATCGGAATCAAGGAGTTCGGTTATGTTTTTTGCTCCTTCTACTAAAAACAAGCCAGTTTCGTTTCTGTGTTTTTTCTCATGTAGAGATTTGATAAG
>JBAXQO010000017.1:0-14531 GCA_037131675.1 bacterium | reverse complement strand
GCTGTTGTTGTTCCATATTCGATTTGTGAGACGGAAGGTTTGTCGGTGGTCCATGTTACAGTTGCACCAAAAGCACCTACCGTAGAAGAGGCAACGGAAGAAATCACCGGCAAAGAGGTGTCAGTTGCCGTTTGAAACTTATAATATGCAACACTTCCATTAACTACATTTTTGTCGAGTGTTGTGTTATTTTCAGCATCAACAGACTTAACATAGTAATAATATGTAGAACCCTGAGTTAGGCCGTTAATCGTTACACTATGAGTCGTAGTACTTATATCTGTTCCATATACAGTCTGTGGATTCGAAAGATCAGAACTATTTGAATATACGACAGTGGCGTCAGTTGGAACGCTTGTATTCCAAGAAATAACCGCCGAAATAATTGACGTAGATGAAGCAATATTTGAAATAATTGGTCCAGGATTTGTTGTAAATGTTGCAGAAGAACTTGCATTTTGAACAGCAGTACCATTAGCATCTATTGATTCTGTGAGGAAGTAATATTGTGTACCTGGAGTAAGGCCAGATAGAATTATTGAGTGTGAGGTTGTTGCTTCTGGTGTACCTACCGCATTTTTGTAGAGAAGTTTATCAGCACCTGGATACGTTGATGTTGCAACGTAATACACTTTTGAATCTGAAGGCGCGAGAGATGTCCAGTTAATGGTTGCTCCTGTTGTCGTAATATTTGTCGGATAGGCACCACTCAATGAGTTTGGTGTAATTGTTGTAAATGAATATGGAATACTGTTTGCAGTAATACTTGAAGAAGCTACGTTGCCAGACTCATCTGTTGAAATCACCCTGAAATAGTATGCAGTACTTTGAGAAAGATTATTCAACATTACAACATGCTGACTATCATAGGTTGTTGTGGTTGCTGTGAAATTTCCTAGCGCAGTCGTCGTACCGTACTCGATTTGCGCTGTTGAAGGCTTGTCTGTAATCCAAGTAACAGTTGCTCCAGACACTTGAACAGAAGAAGTTGCAACGTTAGAGATAACAGGAGGAACAGTATCAATTGTTGTCTGTATAGAAAAGAATTTATCAACACCACCGACTGTATTCTTATTTGTAGCTATATTATTTTGTTCATCAACAGACTTAACAAAATAGTAATACTGAACACCCGGAGTAAGATTTGAAATAGTTACACGGTGATCAGTAACGAAAGGTGTTAACGAAGAAACTATTTGTGGATCTTTTAGGTCTGGGTTTACAGAATAGATAACAGTTGAATCAGCTGGGATGTTGGTATCCCAAGCAATTTTTGCCTGATTATTTTGTACTTCTATATTGCGGACATTTGTAATTGCAGGACCTGGAAGTGTTGTAAACGTAAATGTTGAGTCAGAACTATGGCCAATGTTTCCGGATGAATCGGTTGATTCAACAATGAAATAATATTTTGTACCAGGTGTAAGACCAGACAATTTCACAGAGTGAGATGTAACAATTGAAGGTACTCCAATAGTACCAATGTAAGAAGTTTTCACATCACCGGGATATGTTGAAGTTGCAATATAATAGACAACTGAGTTTGAAAACTTGTTTGATGTCCATGTTATTGTAGCCCCTGTTGTATTAATATCACTAGAACTCACACTACTTTTATCAATCGTAGGTGCAGACAAGTCACTTCCTCCAACTCCATCTGGTTTGTCATATCGTGTAGGGTTAGATAAGAAAGAAATATTTCCATTTGTATCTTGTATAGACATCTCATAGGAATACATCGAGTTTGGATCCAAACCACCATCAACAATATAATTTGTCTGTTTATCTGTGATTGTCTTCCAAGGTGTGTAAGGCCCATTATTCACGGAACGAAGCACATTATATTGTAGGAAATCTGGCGAATCAGACTGTCCCCACGCAAAGAATTCTCGCCACTCAGACGTGCTTACGTTTGAAAGATCTTGGAAGAAATAGTTTGAGGGTGGATTTGGTGGCGTAGCATGATTTATCGCAGAGATGTTTCCATTCGGATCCTTAAAACGAACATACGCAGTAGAATTAGAAGAAGAAAGGGGTAATGTTGTTGTACTACTATAATTTTGATATGTAGCACCCGACAAATCTGGGTTTAAACCAACTTCCATATAAAATGTTGTTGTAGCTGCCGTTGCAGAAAGAGTTACAAGAGCAGGAGTTTGGGATGCATCTACTTTAATAGAAGTTGCCCCTGGGGTTGGGGGTGTTGCAGAAACAACAGAAGTAATGTTTCCATCTAAATCCATGAATTTAGCATAAATAGCTGTTGTCTGACCCGGAGAAAGCGTTACATTAGTTGTTGTACTGTAATCAATCCAGCTCGCACCCGTAAAACTTTGATATTGACTCACCTCCATCTTTATAGATGTTGATGATGCCATCGAAAGTGTCACAAGAGTAGAAGTTGTTGGGGATTCATCAACAATAATTGGAACAGCCCCAAACTTAGGAAGTGTCGCAGAAAAGATCTTACTAACATTTCCACTTCCATCACTATTTTGAGCATATTGAACATATATAGTGTCACCCTGATTAACGGTAAGTGTTGCTGTCGTCTTATATGAAGTCCACGTAGCATCAGTAAGACCTGGTGTTTTACCAACTTTCATACCTCCCGCTGTAGCAGAAAGAATTATGGTTGCTGGATTTTGAGATGTCTGTAATGACGCATCAATTTTCACAGGTACAGCCCCAACAGCTGGAAGAGACGTAGAATAAATACCTGTAGTGTTTCCATACATATCTTTAAATTGGGCGTACACTGTAGCTGTGGCGGAAGTGAGAGTTATATTTTTAGTTGGACTATAAGCCTCATATGTTGCACCGGTAAGATTAGGGTCCTGCCCTACTTTCATATAAAAAGTGCTGTCATCTGAAGCTGAAAGTGTAACTGTTGCAGAAGGAAAATTCGTAGCATCAACTTTCATTGATGTGAAAGAAGGTTGCTTAGTATCGAGCGTAAAATTGGATGAAGTTGATGATGCTGTATGGTTTGCAGCTTCCATATCATCAACCTTTACTGCTATCTTTGCATTATTCTTGAAAGTTGTAGTTCCAATCTGCGCAAGTGGATTCCATGTCGCGGTATAGTTGCTAAAACTGCTTGTTGTCACCACTTTTTGTATTGAATCAGTTGCGTTAAGCGTCGAAGTCGCAATATCTGCCCATGTGGAACCTCCATCAAGAGAGTATTGGAATGACGGAAATACATACCCAGGATTCTTCGTTCCAGTATTCGTATCTGGGTCGAGCACAGAATAATTTATCGAAACCGTCCCATCAGAATTTTCAACAGCTGAAACAGGTGAATTCGAGTTGAATTGTGGTGGAGCATTCACCACATAAGTAAACGTTGTAGTACCTAAAGCTGGAGTAACAGTTGTATCATTTGTTGAGAGAAATGCTTTGTACTGTATCCACCGGTCGCCGTTTGCATTCACGGGCTGTGGCATAGAATCAGAACCCGTTGCACTCGTAAAGTATGTTGATGTTGAATTGCCTGGACCAACAAAATTTGAAAAATTACCAGGTTGACCAGCATTATCTGGTGCTGTCCTTACTTGAAATGCAACAGATGTGCTTGCAGGAGTAATCGCATCCCATTTGATACTTGCTAGGATATTTTTATCACTCGATGTGTCGTAGGCAGAAGACACAAGCGTACCTTGAGTTGATGTTGAATAATAATTATAATTCAGCGTTACATCATTCAACGTTGGTGTATTTGTAGTATCCCCAGAAAGAGTTGCTCGATATTGAAAATATCTATTTCCATTATTTACTGAATCAACTGCCTGTCCAGGGTATATGTAAAAACCACCTGTGCTTGATGGACCTTCCCAAGAAGAGGTTGCGAGAGCTGCTAAAGACGTCGCAGATCGTAACTGAAAACTCACGGTAGCACTACTACTTGTCGCTGCATTCCAAGATAATGTTGTTGGAAAAGAATTTTGTCCGAGATCTAAAACGGAAGATGTAAAATTACCAGAAGAATAATAAGATGAGGCTAAAGTATATCTAAAAAGTTCACCGTTTGAAGCGCCTCCAATGTTTGCATAAAGATAATTTCCAACTTGAGCAAGACCATTCCCAGAACCGATAGAATTTGGGGCGTTAAAATTAGACCAATTTTTGTTAACAACATCATACTTCATAATAGTGTAATCTCCTGCTCCTGGAGCAGAAGTACCAACTACTCTGTACGAATAAATTGATCTATTAACAGGAGAATAAATCATTGAGAAACTATTGTTGTAAGCTGTTCCAGTTGGACCAGTTCCAGCATGCCACTGACCAGAACCAGTTCCTATAAGGGGATAGTACCAAAATTGATTGGAGCCCCCAGAAAGTGAGTAAAGAGTCTTATCATAATCAGAATAGGTTATGCCATAATTTTGTCCGTTACTGAAAGCCCATGCTTCACCAGGTTTAGTCCAATTACCAGTGGCGAGATCATACCTTTGAAGATAGCTGTTATTGTTAGAATAAAAACTATAGAGTGCGTTGTCATAACTTGAGTATGTCAAATTTCCAGACCCGTAGGGGCTACTTGTTGCCACAGCAGCCCAGTCATTGCTATCACCGATTGGGTATTTCCAAAGGGCATTTCCAGAAACGTTTGTCGCCATCATATATATGGAGTTGGTAGAAGAAGCATAGACAAGATTGCTTCCACCTCCAGAAAGAGATGAGGGTAAATTATGCATTTGGGTCCACGTATTAGTAGAGATAGTGTACTTATAAAAAGCATTAGTGAAGCCATCCACTTCATATATATACTGATTTCCAACCGATACAATATGTTGCCAGTTTGGAGATGAAGTAGAAGCACCCAAGGTTGTCCATGAACGTTTAGAAATTGAGTATTTCCAAAAACCATGAAAACGAGAGCCTCCAGGATCTGAAGATCCTTGCAATAAATAAATATAATCCCCAGAACCAGGGTAAACCAAAGACGCTCCTTTTAAGACTTGAGCAGGAGTATTGGGTATTGACTTATCAGAACTACTAGAAGCTGTGTACCATGTACTAGAAGCTATGTCGTATCTGGAAAAACCAAAAGTGTTTTGAGCCGAAACAGAATAAATTGAATTATCCACAGGAGAATATACAGAAGTGTGACCAGTAGCAATTGCTGCTGGAGTAGAAGGCAAGACGGACCAAGAAGAAGAGGCTACTGAGTATTTCCAAAAATCAGTTGTACCATAACCACGAAAAACGTATATATTATTATTGGAACCATAAACAGCTGACCCGCCGTATCCAACTATTGCATATGGTACACCAGACAGAGCATTCCATACCTCAGTTGTAGTTGAAAATTTCAAAAAAGCATTTGTATTATTTGCTGGGAAAGCATAAATATAACCATCGAGAGGTGAGTAGACAGCATCAGCACCAGCAGCAAATGTATTTGATGGTAAATTTAATACCTTGAACCACTTATCCTGAGATATTGAGTATTTCTCAACGTTAGTACTCCAGTTTCCTTGAAAAGCATAGACGTAATCGCCAGAACCAGGATACACCAGAGCAGTTCCTTCCCCCCAAGACACTGTAGTAGTACCAGTTTCAGAATACCACTTATCCTCATTTAAAGAATAAAACCAGAAACGACTATTCGTACCATCGGTGCCTTCTGTTGCATAAATACCTGGGCCGTGCGGAGTTGAACCAACATACACAGAATGGTGAGCACCTCCACTACCTGCATAGAAAGGTGGTTGAGTAGGAGTATCCCACACACCCGTATTAAACTGTGAAGAAGTTTGTAACTGAACACTTGATGAACTTGTGCCACTCACTGTTGTAGTCGACGTAACACCACTGACAAAATCATTGAATGGCATTTTTGATATATAAGCGGATGTTGAAGCGAGAGTGATTGAACTCGTACCCACAATAAGATTTGTTGAAGTTGAAAATTTTGTCCAACCAGAAAAAGCTGAATTTGATCCGACTTGATGTGTTGGAAGAGTTGAACTCGCATCAAGACCCCCACTCCAGTTATTTTGTACCCAAGGAAATGTAGCAGCTTCCGCAACTTTGCATGTAGACAAAATTGATGTAAGCGTCAGGGCTATAAGTAAAATAAAAAGAGGTGAACTCTTTTTATTTCGGTTGATAAAATAAGGGGCCTTTATTAAGTTTTTCATTGGGGTTTTTGAGATACCTGAAACAGAAGAATCTGAATCAAATATATACTGTCTGATTGTACCAATTTAAGCCCAAAAAGGTCAACGTAAAGTGTTAATATAGTGTGGATAGCTTTTTTTTGATTTTACCAAGAAAATAAAGCATTTTTTTTACAAAGTAAGATGGTAAGCTCTCCGTATTTTTATTACCCACAAAAGGCACATTTTGTTTCTTCACCTCAACGGTATCGTCAGCAATAAATCCTTTAATCAAATATTTCTTGGAAGCCAAGATAAACCATTCACGAAAGTCATTGGCGCTCTCAGAATTAATCTGAAAACCTAGATGCATTATCATATCGAAATTATAAAAAACAACACTTCTTTCAATTTTTCTACCTCCCTCAATTTGAACTATTCTAAATTCTCGAATAGTTGAATTATTCTTTATTTTAAGCCGTTTTATATGATAATTAATTGTATTTACTTTTACACCAAACAATATTGCGATATTTTTTTGCGTAAGCCACACACCCCCATCATTCAACAAGACATCAATCTGAATACTTTCATCCTTGGTTGTATATTTAAAGAATTTTAACCCCTGTCCTCTTTTTTCTTGCATAAGATCATTCATGATTCAGAGATTATACCCTGAGTATAATAAATCTAAAAGTATTATTAAAATATATTCGAAAAAACTTTGGTTAATTCCTTCATAGAGTTTTATTGATTGAGTTGTAAAAATGTGCAAAAAAAGAAAATGTCACAAAAGTGATAATTTAATTTCTCCAGGTTCCATTATTATTAAAATATTTTCCAAGTCGCTTACTCAACCCCAAAGATCAACTAAATATTTATATTAAATAAAAACCCCTCACTAATGAGGGGTTTTTATTTTGCTGAAAATTTATTTCCTAACAATCTTTACAAGCGTATCTGAAAGTAGTTTAAGTGATTTATCATCAAGAACAGAAACCGTGAGTACTTTATTGGTTTTTGAATATTTTCTTACAATGTCAGATAGGGTCTTTTCATCTACCGTGTCAGTCTTTGTAATAAGAATAACCTCTTCTTTTTTTATAAGTTCTGGATCAAACTTCTCAAGTTCCACACGAATAGTTTTGTAGGCACTATCAAAATCCTCCGTATCTGCCGCAATACAGTGAAGCAACAAAGTTGTGCGACGAACATGTCTCAAGAACTTATCCCCCAACCCCTTACCTTCTGCAGCGCCTTCAATGAGTCCTGGCACATCAGCCAAGATCACACCATATAGAGAGCCTAGGTTTGGTTCCAAAGTTGTAAACTGATAATTCCCCACCTTAGCTTGTGCATTTGTAATAGCATTTAAAAGGGAAGATTTACCAGCATTTGGAAGACCAATAATCCCAACATCCGCCACGAGTTCTAATTCAACGTAGAAATCAGCAACACCACCTTCTTTTCCTGGAGTACACTCTTGTGGACTTATATTTTTAGAACTTTTAAAATGCTCATTGCCTTTACCTCCGCGTCCACCTTCCAAAACTTTCACCTTATCGGCGAGCATTCTAAGCTCGTATTTCTCCCCAGTATTCAAATTTGTGATTATGGAACCTACAGGGACTGCAATCTCGCAGTCTCCTCCATTTTCCCCATACAGGGAGTCTTTACCGCCATCCTCTCCTTTTTCTGCCTTAAAAAGCTTTTTGTGGCGATAATTTGCAAGCAAACTCAAATCTGGTGATGCAACAAAATATACATCACCACCGTTACCACCGTTTCCTCCAGTTGGTCCTCCTCTATCTATAAACTTTTCATGGCGCCATCGCACTACACCGTCACCACCATTACCCGCCTCCGCATGTATTTTTATTTCATCTACAAATGCCATATTTAATTTTCTTGGTTATCTACTGCTAATTGAGCAAGCTTAATTGCACCCTCTCTACTTTTCGCCACAGCAAGAAAAAGTCCTCTGTGACAAAATATAGCATCTTCTACCCCAGATATTTCAGACATTTCATTATCTTTTTTACCCGCCCAAATTGGTGGAAGATTTTTTCTATTTACGAAACTTTGAGGATCACTTCGAACCGTTTCCACAGACCATTTTTCATCTGAGGGCCTTGGTCGAACGAAAAATAAAGGCTCAGGATGTTTGGCCAGAAAATTACGAACAGGGTAAGGTCCTTCGAGCACAATAATTCTTTTATCCACAGCTTCGTTATATGCACGTTCTACATATTCTTTTGCTTCCTCTTTGGCACGTTCGCTTACAATTTCCCTAGCCAGAAGAGCTTTTACAAAGCTTACGAGCTCAAGGAAAACGGCGTCCATGTCACGATCTCCTTCTTTCCACGTCGAAACAAAAGCGTTTATTGCACTATCAATCCCGTACGAACTGACATTTTCAAATTTTGGTATAGATATATCTATACCATTATCAGAAGCATCCAAGGGAGACACCATATCTCCATCTATACGTTCTGCTACAGTAGAACTTCCACATAGTTTTTCTCCAAATGTTTTCCATACCAAACCAAACGCAGCATATGGAATCATATTTTTTCTTATGCCTGCACCGCCTTGTTGATGATGATCAAACCTATTTTTCTCTGGATCAAACACCCCTCCAACATCAACAACATAATCTGCTTTTTCAATAATTTCACTGTCGCGTGTACGAATCACATTAACAGGTTCATCGATAACGAGAGACAAAGCAGCAACAGCACAAACATCGTCGGCATGAAACTTACCATCATGAGTTACAATTGTTTTCATTTTATTTCTTTGTCAGAAAATCTTTAAGTTCTGCGATGTCGTTTTCAAGCTTCATAATTTTTTTCTCAACTCTGGTGATTTGATTCTCTTCCTCTTGAACTTCTTTTTCAGTTTTGTCAGTTATTTTTTGTTCATTTTTCAAACCAGAAATTAAGATATGATCCCCGATAAAAAAAGACACGAATAGTCCAACTAAAAGCATTAGTGCCGTAGTCCACACTATTGTGAAAGGTTCATAAAATATAAAACCGTACCAACCTCCGCGAGCCATCAAAATATCTCCTGTATGCCACACCCCTCGCCAAAATAATATCATTAACGCACCACCAATAAATGCATAGAATATTGGAAAATGGCTAAAAGCACCACGTACGTGATCCTCTAACCGATCAAAGAATTTTACTATTTTATGTATCATGGTTTATATTGTATCAGATTTACTTTTCTTAGCCTTAATAACCCTCCATACTATATAGACCATTAAAGTAACTATTGCTGTGATTAGTAATCTTCTCTCAAAAATATTAGCAAAATGAGCATATTTTCTGTATGCACCACCAAGAGACCATCCGATATACCCATATATAAAAGCTCGGACCATAGTACCGAAAAAAGTAATTATTGCGTATCGTGTCTTTGGAATCTGCAAAATACCACAGACGATATTAACAGCAATACTTGGCAATAAAGGAACAGCGCGAACAACAAATAGAACCCACTCATCTTTTGTACTTGTTGCGAGTTTATCATGTACCTTCTCAACACTCTTCCAAGAAAATCCAAAATATTTCCCCCAACGAACTATTGCAGGCTTTCCTCCCCAGTATCCAACACTATATGTTACAAATGAACCAATTGTCGCACCAAATGCGTCAGGAAGGGCGATTAGAACAAAAATATCACCAAGCAATTTAAGTGAAAATTGTGCATGCCGTACAATTGAAAATGTAGCACCAACAATTATCGATACGGCCGGTAAAGGACCTACTATCTCACCAAAAAAAGAACCAACAAATACACCTAGTGGTCCAAGGTGTACAAGTGTTATTTGAAAGAAATGAGTTAATGAAGCTAACATTTTATTTTTGACTCATAAGTCTTTGATGCTCTTCGGTGTTTAATTCCCCGCACTTTTTCCATTTTTTTCCAGAGCCACATGGACACAAATCATTTCTTCCTACTTTTTCTCCTAAAACTGTTTGCTGCGGTGCAGCATCCCCCTTGTTTTCAGATGTTACAATCTGCGCTTGTTGAACAACAATTTTCATCCTCTCTTCTTCCTGTTTAAATGCATTTGAAACCACATGAGGAATTAGACGGATCACCTGGTCCATAATTGACGACTGTAAATCTTTGAAAAGTTGCAAACTTTCTTTCTTATATTCAATCAAAGGATCCCTCTGTCCATACGCACGCAAGTTAACACTTCCCCTCAAGTAATCCATCATTTCCAAATGATCAACCCAGAAGAGATCGATACTTTGTAAAATAAGACGGCGCAACACAGCTAAAAATTCTTCATCACCAAGCTCTTCTCGTTTTTTGCGAATAACCTCACTTTCTTCATCAGAAGCAAAAGCAAGCGCTTCTACATATTCAGCTTCTAGTTCTTCTTTTTTACCCATCAATACTTTGTTTCGCCTTGCATATACAGATGTTCTCTGATGATTCAAAACGTTATCGTATTCAAGAATATGTTTTCGTGCATCAAAGTTGAAACCTTCAATTTTTGTCTGAGCATTTTCAAGAGCGCGCGTAATAAAACTGTTCTCAATCGGCTCATCTTCAGGAATATTCAAGCGTGACATCATGCTTTTTACTGTATCAGATGCAAAAACACGCATAAGTGAATCTTCTAGAGATACGAAAAATTGTGTTTCTCCTGGGTCACCTTGTCGCCCTGCACGACCTCGAAGTTGGTTATCGATTCTTCTAGCTTCATGTCTTTCTGTACCGAGCACAAACAAGCCGCCAATATTTTTCACTTCTTCAGCCTTTTCTTTTTCAAAAGGTATACCTCCTAGTTTAATATCAACTCCACGTCCTGCCATGTTGGTTGCAATAGTCACTGCACCTTTTCTTCCGGCATTTGCCACTATCTCACCTTCTTTTTCGTGATTCTTTGCGTTAAGAACTGTGTGCGGAACACCTTGCTGAGTTAAAAATTGTGAAAGAAGTTCGTTTTTCTCAATAGATACAGTTCCCACCAAAACTGGCTGTCCTTTGGCATGAATTTCTTTTATTTTTTTTGCTATAGCCTTAAATTTCCCAATTTCAGTTTGGAAAATAAAATCATTGTGGTCTTTTCTGTTTATAGCTCTGTGTGTAGGTACCGCAACTACTTCAAGCTTATAAACTTTGAAAAATTCTTCTTCACTTGTCTTTGCTGTACCTGTCATTCCACCAAGCTTCTTATACATACGGAAATAATTCTGATATGTAATAGATGCAAATGTACGTGATTCTTTTTGTATAGGCACCCCTTCCTTGGCTTCAATAGCCTGATGAAGACCTTCGGACCATCGTCTTCCTGGTTGAAGTCGTCCGGTAAATTCATCAACAATTACAACTTCTCCATTGCGAACAACATATTCTTTATCAAGTTCATACAAAGCTTTTGCACGAACAGCTGTTTCTAGGTGGTGTACATATTTGATACCGCGCTCAGTATAAATATTTTCCACACCAAGCATTCTCTCTGCCTTTGCAATGCCTTCCGGTGTAAGTTGAATTGCTTTTAATTTTTCATCAACAGTAAAATCCTCGTCTTTATTAAACTGACGTGCAATACCCGCAAACTTCACATACAAATCTTCAGACTCAACTGTAGGTGCAGAAATAATAAGAGGAGTTCTTGCTTCGTCTATTAAGATAGAATCAATCTCATCCACGATTGCATAATGCAGTTCTCGCTGTCTCAATGCATTTTCCTCGTATTCAATATTATCTCGCAAAAAATCAAAACCATATTCACTGTTAGTACCATAAGTAATATCTGCAAGATACGCTTCATGTCGTGTACAAGGTCGTAAGAATTCGTACTTCACTTTGTAAGCACCCACTTCATCTCGCTCAGCATCCACTTCTTTGTGTGCTGGATCATATATATATGATGAATCGTGATTGATCACACCAACACTAAGACCAAGCGATGAATGTACTTGTCCCATCCACACAGCATCACGTCTTGCAAGATAATCATTTACAGTAACAACATGCACACCTTTTCCACTTAAGGCATTGAGATAGGCTGGCAAAGTTGCAACGAGAGTTTTTCCTTCTCCAGTTCTCATTTCGGCAATCTTATGGTCATTCAGAAGCATCCCACCGATAAGTTGTACATCATAATGACGCTCACCTAGAGTTCTACGTGAAGCCTCACGAACAAGAGCAAAAGCGCGGATTAGTACATCCTTAAGTTCCCCACCTTCAGCTAGCTCTTTTTTAAGTTCGTCGGTTTTTGCGCGCAATTCTGCGTCTGTAAGTACAGTAAAAGAAGGCTCTAAAGCGTTGATTTCCTCAACCTTTTTGCGATATTCTTTAATTAATTTTTCATCTTTATTCCCAAATATCCATGACATCATATTTACCATATACTACCAGAAAAACTATAAATAAAAAGGCTAGAATCACATTTCTGTAATCCTAGCCAAACTCTCATTTATCAACCCCAATTTGTCGGTTAATAGCATTGAGATACGCCCGAGCACTCGCTTCGATAACGTCTGTACTGGCACCCTTGCCGGTTACTAGCTTTCCCCCACCAAAATCAACCCTGATCGAGACTTCACCCAGAGCATCTTTGCCCTGGGTCGCCCCACGAACGTTGTATTCCACCAAACTTCCATTTTGTTTGAGAATACGATCGATAGTTTTCATCACAGCATCCACGGCTCCATTTCCGAAACCTGAATCCTGCAATAATTCTCCACCACCTTTCAAACGAACAGTAGCCGTCGGAATACTTACATTGCCCGAGGAGACGTGAATGTAATCAAGTACATATCCACTGCACTCACCCACAGTCTCATCTACAAGTGCCACAAGGTCATCGTCATACACGAATTTTTTCTTGTCTCCGATTTCCTTGAAACGAACAAAAACTTTCTCAAGCTCATCCTCATTGAGTTCAAACCCGAGATGTTTCAGCCGTTGAACAAGTGCATGTCGCCCACTATGTTTTGTGAGCGGCAACTCAGTTTCTCCCCAACCAACATCGCAAGGGTTCATAATCTCGTACGTCTCACGATTCTGCAAAACACCATGTTGATGAATACCAGAGCCATGAGCAAACGCATTTAAACCCACAATTGCTTTTGAACGCTGAACTGCAAGCCCACTCATATGACTTACCAAGCGAGATGTCTTTACAATCTCCTGAGTGCAAATATTTGTATCCACACCGTTGAAATAGTCCTGACGAGTTTTGATTGCCATGACAATTTCTTCGAGAGATGCATTTCCTGCTCTTTCACCAATGCCATTCACTGTACATTCCACTTGTCCAGCACCAGCCTTGATTGCTGCCAACGAGTTAGCAACAGCCATACCAAGGTCGTTATGACAATGAACACTGATAATAGCCTTGTCGATATTTTTCACATTCTTTTTCAAGTAGTGAATCATTTCAGCATATTGTTCAGGCACAGCATACCCAACCGTATCTGGAATATTTACAGTCTTCGCACCAGCTTCAATAGCAGCTTCCACGACCCGAGCCAAAAATTTTGGTTCAGTACGAGAAGCGTCCTCAGGAGAAAATTCTACATCATCACACAATGTACAGGCATAACTCACACCTTCATACGTCATGTGAATAATTTCTTCTTCCGCTTTTTTCAACTTGAACTCACGATGAATCGCCGATGTGGCGAGAAACACATGAACTCTTCCGCGAATACCAGCAGGCTTCACCGCTGCAGCTGCAGCCTCGATGTCTTTTTTGTTACACCGAGCCAAAGCACAGATGATAGGCCCTTTAATTTCAGCAGCAATCATGCGTACTGATTCAAAGTCACCATCACTTGCCACAGGAAAGCCAGCTTCAATCACATCAACATTAAGTTTTGCAAGTTGGCGCGCGATTTCGAGTTTTTCTCTCGAATTCATCGCTGCACCAGGACACTGTTCACCGTCGCGCAGCGTCGTATCAAACACAATGATTTTAGACATATTAATACCCTTCTTTTTTATTTTTTTATCAAAGAGCTACTCCGTGCTCATAAAGAACTATTCCATTTAAAAAACCAACCCTCCAAAAATGGAGAGCTGGTGGGTACATGTATCAATAGGTTTTATCGGATATATGCACACATAAGATCTCCATGCTTTGCAAGCAAGAGACCCAGCAAATTTGAATTGTGTGCAATCTTCTTCATTACTATTTCATAATAACGCAGTGAAAAATATTTGCAAATATTTTTTATATAACAAAAAACTCCAGCGTCGCAGGAGTTTTTTTGTTTAAATAATCTTAGAGATTATTTCTTACCTTTCTTTGCAACTTTCTTTGCAGGTTTTTTTGCAACCTTCTTTGCAACTTTCTTCACAACCTTCTTTGCTACTTTCTTTTTTGCTGCCATTTTATTTTTTTTCTAATGTCTTATGACACTCGAGTAAAATTATTTTTTA
>JBAXQO010000016.1:0-15387 GCA_037131675.1 bacterium | reverse complement strand
GGCACCTTTTCTGGAAAAGCCCGGAGTTGGGGGCACAGGTTTGGACGAGGGATGCTGAGGGGCAGGAGGAAACTATGGAGACGTGAGATCCGCCGCCCTAGGTGGTTGCCCGAAGCAATTCGCACCCAGAAGTAGGCTCTAAAACAGGAGGGAGAGAGATCACAGACTCTTGGGGCTCAGGTTGCAGTGATCAACATTGTACGGTTATGTTTGCCTTGTGGGCACCAGGCGGCCTCCGGGCTAGTTGCCTTGCCCTGTTTTTGTCCTGTTTGGTGTAAATACGTTGTGGGTGCCTTCGTCAAACCCTCAGGCTGTGCGGAAAAGAAGCGGCACAAAAACCCAACCCCAAAAGAAAAGCCGCCAAGAAGGGCAAACCGGCCAGGGGTGATGACGACCGGCCCACAGCCTTTTTAGCCTCTGTACAGTTCAAGACCCGAGGCAGCTTCGGCTTAAGCCCCCATGCCCCCTGTTGTTGTTGTTTCGCTTGCGCCTTGAAGTTTGTTTTTTCTTCTCTTTTTATATTTCGTCCTTCTCTTCTTGTTTAACTGTCATGTCCTTTGATGCGGTCATTTTTTACATTTGCCACTTTGTGTGAGGCACTTTTACTACATGTTGTACCCAACCCTTTGTGGATCCCAGGAGCAGTGAAAGCCTTGGGATGGAGGTGACCCCTGAGATGGGCATTTTTGGGTGGTTTACAGGTTTTCACAGGACATGCGAGGGGCTGTGGTCCGAGGGAACCGTAGCCCCCCCGCCTCCCGGACTTTTGCCCCATAGAACTGTATTCTGTCCCGGTTTATGGATGTTTCGGAGCTTGGTGGGTCCAATTCACCCAGTCGTTTACCTACATTCCTTGGGGGGAGCACCTCCCAAACCTCCAGAACCCGGACTGACCCCACCCCAAACCCGTGCTCAACCCACCTTCCCCTTTTTTCGCCCGACTTAGCTCCGTCGGGAACTTTATTGTTTATTTTGGTTGAGCCTGCATACGCACCTACGCCTATTCAATATTCAAAAGGTGTAAAGCTTATTACTCATGAATATATGCGTTATGCTCCTGAGGCAAAAACCACAAACTATATTGAGGCAGTTAAGCTTCAGAAAGAAAAGAAAAAGCAAGGAGCTTTTGAAATTCTATATACCTTTAATGGTAACATTTTTGAATGTGCATCAAGTAATTTTTTCTTATTTAAAGGAAAAACACTTGTGACTGCAAAAAACTCTGTTCTTCCTGGTATCACTAGGAAGACTGTTCTAACAATTGCTAAGCCCCATTTTAATATTGAAGAAAGAGAGGTTTCTTTTTCTGAAATTAGTGAGGCTGATGAAGTATTTATAACTGGTGCTAACAAAAAAATACTTCCTATTGTGAAGATTGGGAATATTGTAATTGGTTCTGGAAAAGTGGGGGAGCAGACCAAAATATTGCAGAGGCTGTTTGATGAGTACGTTTCTGCATGGTAGAGTCATATTAGATATGGCTAAGAAGAATATAAAGAACCAGATTCCCAAGGAAATTCGGGACATTGTTGAGGACATAAGGAAACATCCACCAAAGTATCTCCGTTCTATACTACACGCTCTCGAGAAAGAAGTTGGGGACTTGGGGTATGTTTCCATTAAAACCTTGAATGAAGAAAAAACTTCCACTGAATGGAATTGATGAGATATGAACCACACTCTGGCATAAGGTGTGGTTTTTCTTTTGTTTATTTGATGTAATAAAAAAACCTCACAATTAAGTGAGGCTTTTTTATTTTCTCTCGAGAGAAAAACTATTTAACTGCGTCTTTAAGCGCCTTAGCCGGTCGGAACTTTGGCACTTTCATCGCTGGAACCTTAATTGACTCACCTGTTCGTGGGTTTCTTGCCTCACGAGCTGCGCGAGTTTTCACTGAAAAGATACCTAGTCCAGCGATTGAAACCTCATCGCCTTTCTTAAGTGACTTTACAATAGACTCAAGTATAGAATCAACAACTTGCTCAGCCTGCACCTTTGTGCCGCCAAGAATGCCGTGAACTACTTCTACAATTCCTTGCTTGTTCATTTTTGTTGCGTATGAAATTGGTAATGGATTCGACCGTCGACAAACCCCTCGCGCGTCGAACGAAAGGAAGATCGCCTTACACACCATTATATTACGCCATTTTTTGAGCGCAACTGCTTCATCAACATTGACACACTTTTTTTTATATAGTCAACTTTTGTTTATTTATAAAAATATCACCACAAATTTTGTTTGTGGTGATATTTTTATCTTTGGATAATTAATTTTATCTAGCGTAATCTATAACCCGTGTTTCTCGGATGACCGTTACTTTTATCTCACCAGGGTATTTGAGTTCTTGTTCTACTCGCAATGCTACATTTCTTGCAAGTTCTTTTGCTTCAATATCCCCCATTTGAGCTGGATTTATAAAGATTCTAATTTCACGTCCCGCTTGAAGAGCATAGGCTTTTTCAACTCCTTCAAATGAAGTTGCAATTTTTTCAAGATCCTCAAGTCGTTTCAAATAATTTTCAACACTGTCTCTACGTGCTCCTGGGCGTGAACCAGAGATAGAGTCAGCAACTTGAACGATGATGGATTCAACAGTCTCAAAAGGATATTCTTCGTGGTGTGCTTGCATAGCTTTCACAACTTCCTCGCTCACATTGAACTTCTGGAGAATACGTCTACCTATTTCAACGTGGGTGCCTGCAACTTCGTGGTCTACTGCTTTACCAATGTCGTGTAGGAGCGCTCCTGCTTTTGTTACTTGTACATTCGCACCAAGCTCTTCAGCAATCATTCCTGCAATATGTGTCATCTCTACTGAGTGTTGAAGAACATTTTGTCCATAACTTGTTCGGAAATATAGGCGACCAAGGATGGAAAGTAGGCGAGGATCAAGATTGAATACTCCAACTTCATATGCAGCCTGCTCACCTTTTTCTTTAATTATTTTATTTATTTCAAGTTTTGCCTTTTCAATCATCTCTTCTATTTTTGCAGGTTGAATACGTCCATCAAGAATGAGGTTCTCAAGAGCGACACGTGCGATTTGTCGGCGGATAGGGTCAAATGAAGAAATTGTAATAGCTCCAGGTGTATCATCTACAATGAGTTCAACGCCAGACATTCTTTCAAATGTTTTGATATTTCGGCCTTCTTTTCCGATAACCTTACCTTTTATTTCGTCGTTAGGAATGTTTACGTGTGTTGTGAATACATCCGAAGACACGGAATTTCCATAACGCTGAATACACGCTGCAAGAATATCTTTTGCGTGTCTTTCAATTTTTTCTTGCCCAGTCATCTCGAGCTTTTGCATGCGAATAGCTAAGTCTTCCTCAGACTGCTTTTCAATAACATGAAAAAGTTCTTGTTTAGCATCATCTTTTGAAAGTTGAGCTATTTTTTCAAGTTCAGAAAGTTTTTGTTTTTCTAACCCTTCAACGCGTTCTTTTTCGGTTTCCAGAGTTTGAACTTTTTGTTTTATAGAATCAGATTCGTGGTCAATATCTATCTGTCGTTTATCCAACAAGCTTTCCTTATTTATCAAACGTTCCTCTGTTTTTTGAAGTTTTTCTTCCTTCTCCTTAAACTCTTCACGGGCTGTTTTTGCGAGCTCTTGAGCAGCCTTTTCTGCCTCAAGTGAGATACGCTTAGCTTCTTCTCTGGCACCTAGAAGCATTTCTTTGATTTCTAGCTCCATCGAACCCTTTTTCCCAAGAGAAATGATGAGTCGCAAGAAGTATCCAATAGCCACGCCAGCCAGTCCCGTAAGAGCTACCAATATAATTACTTTTAATGTTAACATATTCACGAACGGTCGTTCGCCCCTTTATTATGTGAGGTGTTTCTCGGAAAAAAATGTAGAAATGTTGAGAATTGAAGTCATATAACGTACGAAGCGTTCAGCCGTAAATTTAATCCAGTAATGTAGTTATAATACATTTGTCAAGAGGGAAATGCAAGGATGGGTTGTTTTGTGGGTTTTGACACAAAAATACGTAGGAAAAGCGTGTGCCAGCTTCGCTGGCACACGCTTTTCTAAAACCTAAAACTAAAACCAGAACCTAACTACACTACTTTATCTACAATTCCGTATTTTTTAGCTTCTTCTGCATCCATAAAGAAGTCTCGGTCTGCGTCCTTTTCAATTTTTGCTAGTGTTTGACCTGTATTTTTCGAGAGAATCTTATTTAAAGTTTCCCGAGTTTTGATTATATGTTTTGCGTTGATTTCAATATCTGAGGCTTGTCCCTCTGCTCCGCCAAGAGGCTGATGTATCATAACTTCAGAGTGGGGTAGAGCAAAACGCTTTCCTTTTGCTCCGGCAGAAAGAATAACAGCTCCCATTGAAGCGGCAATTCCTACACAAACTGTTGAAACATCATTTTTTATGTTATTCATGGTGTCTATAATTGCGAGTCCTGCAGAAACATGTCCACCGGGTGAATTTACATACATCGTAATATCTTTTTTGGGATCTTCAGATTGAAGAAAAAGCAGTTGGGCAATAATAATATTTGCGACTGTGTCATCTATGCCTCCACCCAGAAATATGATGTTTTCTTTTAGGAGTCGTGAGTAAATATCATAGGCCCGCTCTCCCATATTGGTTTTCTCAATAACTGTTGGTATAAGAATTGATGATCTTGGTTCTTGTTTCATATATTCACAATACAATAAAATTCATACTGACGCAAACACTTGTATTTCTCTGACATGAGAGTAATATCTGCGGAAGTTATGAGTACCCCATCTGTTTCAATCCTTGAAAAACCGTTCGTATTTGGAACCTCGCAAAAAGAAGGGAGGTTAGAGTCTTACCGTCCTGGATTTTTTGTTAGGTGGAATGACAAACACTTTGAACTTTGGAAAATGATTAAGGGGAGAGTTTCCCATGATACATGGTTACCGCATCCCCCTTCTACGTTCAAACAGTGTTTTAGTGGTTATCGTTCACTCCTCAAAGATTTTTTCTCTCCGGATGAACGCTCACAGCTAGCAATCATGTTTGTTGAAGCGCGTCTCTTTGAGAGAAAAGAAAATGAGCGTCGTGAACAAAAACGAAAGTCGGGGAATTCTCGGCACAACAACGGTCGTAGGCACTATAGAAACCACCTAGTTGCCAAATAAAATGTTTGAAAGCTTGTCGTTATATATGGCAGGCTTTTTCTTTTTGTGAAATTGTGTACACTTCTACATATGAAACTTCAAAGATTTTTTGTGGAGGAAAAACTATCGCTTGGCAAAGAAATTACAATAAAAGATGTGGATTTTGTGCATCAAGTTTTGAAAGTTTTCCGAAAACGCACAGGAGATCAGATTGTGCTTTTGGATAATTCAGGATTTGAATTTTTATCTACCATAACAGTCCTTGGGAAAAAAGAACTGACAGTTCTGATTGAAGAAGAGAGTGAAGTTGAAAATAAACCAAAAATAGAAGTTACTCTTTTTGCTTCTCTCATAAAAAAAGATAAATTTGAATGGGTTTTGGAAAAGTGTACAGAACTTGGGGTTTCCCATTTTGTACCTGTGATTTCGGAACGGAGCGAGAAGAAAGATTTGAATATTGACCGTGCTCAGAAAATCTTGAAAGAAGCTAGCGAACAGTCAGAGCGAGGTGTTATGCCGACTATATGTGAACCTTTATCTCTTAGTGAAGCGTTGTATGGTGTAGATTTTACAGTACTTGTGTTTCACTTACTGGGAGAAAAATTTGATGCAGAAAAAACCACAGACGTTTCACGTATTGGGATTTTAGTTGGACCTGAAGGTGGTTGGGGAGAAAAAGATTTAGAAATTTTCAAAAAAAATAATATTCAGCTCGTAACACTTGGTTCGCAGGTGCTTCGTGCGGAAACAGCAAGCATTGCTGCGGCTTCGAAAATACTATTGTAAAGAAAAACCGCTCTCAATCATTTAAGATTTTGAGCGGTATTTGTTTATTGGCTATTTTCTCTCGTGTCGTGAATTTCTGTGATTTGTGCGTGTATAAATGCAAGAACTGTTGAAACCCATGGCATGCCAATTGTTATTTTTTGTACCAGGAGGAATCTGAGCCATGCCCTATAATTCTCCGGGTCAACCTTTTTTGGTTCGGGTAATTTGTTTTCTCTACCCAGAAGTGCCTCCGTTATTTCTATCTCCCTTTTGGTAGCCTCTTCTTTTCCGAGGTTTTCTTTAAGGGCTGCTCTTCTTGTAAGGATACTTCTTTGGTTTTCCTCCATCTTTTTAAGTAGATGAACAAGCTCATCTTCCAAAAAAGATCTTTCGTGCAATAATTCAGCAAGTTTGTCCATATCTTCTTTCGAAGATATTAGACTTTTTTTGGAAGCTGTCAAATTAAAATAAAACCCCAGCTCAAAGCTAGGGTATGATAATAAAACTTGGATTTTCAAAGCAGGGATTAATTGCAAAAACGTGTCCGAGTTTTTCTATCATATACCATATAAAGGCAGAATCTCTTTTTTCAGGGTTTTGTATTTCACTTAACAAATATTCATCTTCTTTAAGAAAGATGGTTTTTGAGAGTGATCCATTAATTAGAGACCTATCAACAAAAACAGCCATAGGAGTGGTTATGATAATCTTCATAGGAGCAATTCTAAAGTCTTATTATTACATAAGTTATAAATAAAGATAGTGATTTTGAATAGACGAAAGGCCACGGTGAGGATTGGAAGAGATCTTCCTTTCCCACACCGTGGCCCGAGTTGGCCTAATGGCTTGCCAGTTTGACGCCATGGCCAGAAGACACTGCCTGCAGAAACAGTGCCTAGTCGTGCCGCGAAGAAACGACGCGCGGCAGACGATCTATCTTCTTGTATCATATCAGCTTATATATTATTTGTCAAGTATTTTTGGTTTAATATAAGAAAAAGCGCCATAATATAGCGCTTTTTCTGTGTCTTTAATTAACAGATATTTTTACTTCTTTCCTTCCAAAAACTTGAATACTTCTTCATTTGTAAGCATGTGTTCTACGTAAAGTTTTGCGCGAAGAGGGTCTAAATCTGAATACATTGCGAGAAGTTGAGCTGCTTGAGCTTCTACTTCTTCTTTGTTTGGTTCTATTTTTTCTTTGATTGCAATTTCAGTAAGAATAACATTCATCTTTGCACGCTTTTCAGCTTCACCTTGCCATTCTTTGCGGAGGTCATCTTCAGTTTTTTTGATATGTGCAAGATAGTCTTCTGCTTTCATTCCATATTGTGAAATATCACCCTTAAATTGGTTTACAAGCTTATCAAGCTCACTTTCCACGAGTGCTGCAGGGATTTCTACTTTTGTATTTTCAATAATTTTCTCTACGATTTCAAGACGTACTCGCTGATTTTCTTTTATTTTCTTTTCTTCAAGAATATTTTCTTGAAGTTTTGTTTTCAATTCTTCGAGGGTTTCAAATTGTCCTAGAGATTTTGCGAATTCATCATTTAGCTCTGAGAGTACCAAATCTTTCTCATCACCTTCAGTATGAGCTACTCCACTTTTATGCATTTCTTCATGGGCACGATGTTTTCGAATGTCTTCGAGAGCGTCAGCAACTTCCTTGTCGCTTACTGAGACATCTTTTTTTGTTCCAGCAATTTTTTTTGCAATATCTGAGTAGTCTGGGAGTTCCGCTTTTGGCATTAGTGCAACTTTAACTTTAAATACTAGAGGATTTTCTGGAGCAAGTTTTACAATTGAAACATCTGGACGTCCGATTACACTTAATTTGTGTTCCTCGATAAGTTTTCCATAAGTTTCATCAATGATGAGTTCGGCACCTTCACCGAGAATATAAAGTTCACCAAATTTTTCGACTATTAGATTTTCGGGTGCATTACCTTTTCGAAAACCATCAAGAGTAATGTTTTTTTGAATATCGATAAATGCTTTGTTGCGAGCTTTTTGTAAATCCAACCAAGAAACCTCAACTTCTATGGAGGCTTCAGAGTTAGGTAATTTTTCTAATTTTGATGTGTATGTGTATGACATGCAGCGAGTATATTACAAAAGTGTGTAAAGTCAAAAGGGAGAAAATAAAAGGGGTGTTTGCCTGTGGCAAACACCCCTTTTATAAAAAATATAAATTAAATTCTTATATTGATTTCAACCCAACATCAACATCTTTGATGTCTTGGTCTGATTTAAGGTCGGCACTTATTGAGTTTATATCGTCATTTGTTGATGTTCCTTCTACAACTGTTGTTGTGCTGTTTTGAGTTTCATTGCTTTGCTGAGGTGCTTTTTCGTTGAGTGTCTTTCCCCAGAAGTAAAGTCCACCAACAATGAGAATAAGAATGATTATTATTGATGCTACAACTGCGCCGTATGATTTTTGATTTTCCATTATATTTGATTATTAAATATTAATTTTTACTGTGTGGTTGTAGCTGTGTTTGTATCTGTTGTTTTTTCTGATTGAAGATTCTCAACAACTTTTGTATATGCTGCGCGTGCGGCTTTTACAGAATCTTGCACCTGTGCAATTTTTGTTTTAACAGAAGCTTTTGTTGTTGTACTTACTCCGTTTGTAAGCAGTGACTGAACTGAAGATGTGAGTGAACTTACGTTTTGTGTTGCTGTTGCGAGCTTTGTTTGTGCATCATTAAGCAAAGAGTCTGCTGTTGTTGTGTCTACGTTTGATGATTTGAGTTTTTGGATACGAGAAACAATACGAGTGTCTATGTCTTTAAGGCGATTGATTACATCTCCGAGACGATCAACCACATTTGCTATTTTGTTTGAAACACCGGTTTTGAAACGATCGGCAAGTTTTGTAATTCGAGCTTGAGTTGAGGATGCTCTGTTTTGCATTCTTTCCTCAAATTTAGCTGTGGTTGAGGCAAGCTTTTCTTCGCGCTCTTTAATTTTTTCGTTAGCTTTTTCGCTTGTTGAAGCAAGCTTTTCCTCACGCTCTTTAAATTTCGCGGCAACTTTAGCGCTAGTTGATGCAAGTTTTTCTTTTCTATTTTCTAATTCTTTTTGTCTTTGCTGAGAATATTGTGTCCAACGGTTTGGGGTTGAAGTTTGTGCTGAAACAACTCCGGCAAAGGTCGAGAGGGTAATTGCTGTTATTATACTAAGTGCTACGTAATATGTTTTTTTCATTTTTGTTTTTAAAATTGATAAACCCTATTCTCAAGGGTGTCTTCATATTTTACCACCCCTTGGAAAAGAATTCTCTATTAACATAGTGGATAGCAAAAAACGCCTTTTTTAAGGCGTTTTTTGCTAGTTTTTTGGAATTAGTATTTTTCACCAAAAACTCTAGAATTCTTATTTTTCTGTAGATTCTTCTATCACTGGTGTTTCATCAATGGCCACTTCTTCTTCGTTTGATAGAGAGTCTTCAATTTTCTCTACTTCTTCGTCGATACTCTTACCATCGGTTTCCACAACTTGCTCTCCTTGTACCGACTTGATGTCAATTTTCCAGCCTGTGAGTTTTGCGGCTAGACGAACGTTCTGTCCTCCTTTGCCGATTGCGAGAGACTGTTGGTCTTCCGATACAGCTACAGTTGCTTTGTGTTCTTCTTCGTTTAGGTCTACATTGATTACTTTTGCGGGTGAAAGTGCATCTTCAATAAATTGGATTGGGTTTTCAGACCATTCAATGATGTCGATTTTTTCTCCTGAAAGCTCGCTCATTACTGTGGAAACACGAACTCCACGCTGACCTACGAGTGAACCAACTGGATCAATATGAGAGTCGTTTGAAAATGTTGCTACTTTTGAACGTGAACCAGCTTCGCGAGCTACAGCTTTGATCTCCACTGTTCCAGCATTGATTTCTGGTACTTCTGCACGGAAAAGTTCCTCAAGAAACTTTGGATGTGATCGAGAAACTTTCAAGAACACACCTTTGGTTGCATCTTCAACTCGGAAAAGATATGCACGGATGCGCTCACCTTGTCGGTATCGTTCACCTGGAATTTGCTCTTCGTAAGGAAGAACGGCAACAGCGCGTCCCATATCTAGGTATATGTTGCCTCGTTCAACACGTTGTACTGTTCCTGAAATAATTTCACCGGATCGTTCGCCGTATTCTGAAATAACTGATTCTTTTTCTGCTTCTCGAATCTTTTGGATGATAACTTGTTTTGCTGTCTGTGCTGCGATACGTCCAAAATCTGATTTTGTTTCGAGAGGGAAGATAACCTCTTCATCAACTTGTGCTCCTTTTTTGATAAATTTAGCATCTTCTTTTGTAATATGGTGTTCACTGTTGTATCGGATTCGAACATCATCATCTGACAAAGCATCTTCGTCTTCTTCTGGCATAATAACTCTGGATTCATCTACTACAATTTTAACTTGGTAGAAATCGGTTTTTCCTGAATCTGCATCAAAAGAACAGCGAATAATCTGGCCTTTTTTACCATATTCTTTTTTATATGCTGTTGCGAGAGCTGCTTCAATTGCTTCTATTATTTTTGTGCGTGGGATACCTCGCTCTTCTTCGAGTTGGGCAAACACCGCGCTCATTGCTTTGAGATCAAACATAATCCTTATTTAATTGTTATTGATTTGTAATGGGTGTATAAATTTTCATTTATCCTCCCTTTAAAAAACGAATCCCGTTCTTTCGGAACGGAATTGCTTATGGAGTATATAATAACATATCCACAGTTTTTGGGCAAATTAGAGTTAGTTGCCCAAAATGTATCATGTTACTATTAAACACATAATGAAAATATTTATAAAAGTTCTCATTGCTCTCATTTTTGTTTCGATTTGTTCTTGGTTATATATCCATTTTATAGGTATTGGAACAAAAATAGATTTTTCCAAAACAGACGACAGTGCACATATTGTCAATAATATGAACAGTGGTGATTTGGATGGAGCAATCTCAGACGCTGATAAATCTGTTGCTAAGTATAAAAATAATGAACAAGCTTTAGTTTTGCTCGCTTTGGCGTATCAGCAAAAAGGTAGCTTGACGTTTCAGGAGGTGTCTTATAGTGCGAAATCGTTAGAAGTGGCTGATGAAATCTTAAAAATAAACCCAAACAGCGGAGATGCTTACAGAATAAAGGGTTATGCATATGAAATGGTTCAAAATTATACTGAATCTGAGACGAATTACAAAAAAGCACTTGAGCTAGCACCTTCAGATGCAATGGCTCATGCAAATCTAGGGCATGCGTATGAACTCCAGAGTAAAGATGAACTTGCAATTAATGGCTATAAAGATGCTTTAGCTATAAATCCAGATTTTGTTCCTGCTTTACTTGGTATGATGAGATATTCTTACAACAATAATAACAAAACGGAGCTAAAGACATATGCCGAAAAAGTTCTATCTCTCGCTCCAGATGTAACTTCAAAATCAGATGCAGAACAAATGCTCGGTTTTGTGTATCAATCAGAAAAAAATCTTTCTGAGGCCTCAAAGCATTTTGATAATGCAATTTCGTTTGAACCAAAATCTGCCGCGGTGTATGTGAGTCGTGCAAATAATAATCTGCTTATTATGTCGGGAGAAAAAGATAATGGTAAGAGGAGTGTTTCGGTGAAGGAAATATTTGATGATGCTGATAATGCAATAAAACTAGATCCAAATTTAAGTGAAGCATATCTTCTTTGGGCAAGACTTGCTCCTAGTTTGCAGAATCCAAAAGAAGCCGCAACTCACTTTTACAATGAGGCTTTAAAGAAGGTTGATGTTGATATTACCTTGAGTAAAGCAGAAAAAGAAAGCATGAAAAATCTAATTTTGTCTGAGATGAAATCTGAAAGTATAAAAATTACCCAATCATAAAATAATTATGAAAAAATATATCATATTTTCTTTAATGTTTTTGATTTTAGGTGTGGTTAGTTCACATGTTACATACGCTGCCGTACCTTCTGATGGGACGAGTTTGGGTAACGGTGCATACGCTGTGAATGGTTATGCTGTGATGGTTACTAACGACGGTGCTCTTAGAGGCTACGGTGGAAAATACACAGCCTGTTTTAATGTGGGTGGGTATTATGCAGCATCTGGTTCCGCTACAGATGTGACTAATTCTTGTGGGTTGAATAATAAAAAATGCGGTAATCAGGTGTATTCATATAACTTAGGTCCCGCATGTACATATATGTCTCAAAACGTAGGAAATTATTGTGTGGGGAATTCTGTGTATACCACTGATACGAGTTGCAATGCTGTAAAGGTTACAGATTGCCCTCAGTTTTGCAATAGTGGCATGTGTGTCTCTTCCTTGAGTGTTGGGTCATGTACAGGGGCTCCATTTAATGCTAACAGGGGATATAAAGGTGTGACATGGTCTGTAAATGGAGTATCGGGAGCTTCTGGAAATTATACATATAGTTGGTCTTCTTCTTGTTTAGATCAGCGAACATATCTTAATCAACTAAAAAGTGGCTCATCTGGTCATTATTATGTTTCTCCATCTTTGGGATATGGTTCATCCGCTACTTGTTACTATCCTCTATTTGGTTCAGATTCTCCCTCAGCTGCAGTAACGGTCACTTCTGCCGCTACTGCAAATATTCCGCAGCAAGCGGTGCGGGTTTCTTGCGTATATGATGCTTGTTATGGATCCTCAGATCCTTCATGTAAAACTACAGTAGCAACCACAACACAAATGGTCGCATCTACTACAAATCAGACATCATCCGCATCTACATCTACCACAAATGGAGGAGTAAATGGGACTGGTGGGTTGTCATGTGGTAGTGGGCAAATACCTTGCGGCAATTCTTGCGTTACCCCAGTAAACGGACAGTGCCCATCAGATCTTGGTGTGATTTTAATGGCTGCAAAAACAGGTTCAAATATTTATAAGAGGAATTCTCTTGTAGTACCGAAAGATTCAAAAGTTGATCTTAAATGGGAGGCATCAAGCTCTATGAGTAATGTGATATGCAATGCTATTAACGGATGGGATTCTTCAACGAGTTCTTCTCATACGACACTTTCCCCGATAGCTATTCCTAGTTCAAGAGATTTTTCTGTGTCGTGTACGGACGGAATAAAAACTTTGCTAGACACTGTTAGAGTGCTGGTTGTTGGCGTGAGTGAGTTTTAATCTATTTTTGTTTTTACATATCCACAGTTTTTGGGCAAATAAAAATATTTCAAACATTTTTTATTGTATAATAGTGTTTGATGAAAATAACTCGTAAAAATGTTTTTGTATTTTTAATTGTAAGCTTTGTTATTTTATTAGCTGGATACTTTTCAAGTGTTTATGTTTCGCCGGTAAAAGCTCAGTCCACGAGTAGTAAATACCTCACGGGTTACGCTTGGTCGGACAATGTCGGTTGGATTTCTTTTGCAACAAGTACGAATGGGAACAATTTAATAACCATAGACTCTACTGGTGCATTAAAAAATGCTGATGGAACCGGTCCGGGTTACGCTTGGTCAGATAATATTGGGTGGATAAAGTTCGGAGGGCTTTCAAACTTTCCTTCAGGTTCAGGAACTCAGTCTCAAGATGCGAATATAGATGGCAATAATTTCAAAGGGTGGGCGAGAGCTTGTGTTGGGACTATAAATGGCGACTGTAATTCAGCAGATAGAACTGATGGTTGGGATGGGTGGATAAGTTTGTCTGGAAGCAACTATGGAATAACAAAAGATAGTTCCAATAATTTTTCTGGATATGCATGGGGTTCAGATGTGGTAGGTTGGGTTAACTTTAGTGCTAGTAATGGATTTGGCGGAGTGTCTATCGTCGACCCAACACCTGCTTGTCCTGTTGTTGCAAATAACCTGTCACTTATCCGAGGAAGCTCTGTATACTTGGCTAAAGCAGATGGCGTTACCGTCACCGCGAGCGGACTCCCAGGTGGGGTGACCTACAATCCATCTAACGGTTATCTGGGAGCAACGTCAAATGCGTCCACTACAAACGGACAAAATATTAGCGTTACTTTTTCTGATCCTTGCTCACAAAGTAGTACAACCACAAACCTTGCTGTGCTGTCTCAAGCTCCTGTTATTACTTTAGCAGCTTGTAAAACCAACGGGCAATGTAAAAATGCAGATGGATCTATTATAGTTCCAAAAAACGGAACACTTAATCTTACGTGGGGTATTGCTGGCAGCAGTTTGGCATGCAGCGGCTCTTCCATTTTTGGAAGTCCGGTTGCCACAAGTAGCAGTGCTACGACAAACCAGCTTCAATCTACCCAGTCCTATTCTATTAGCTGTACGAATACCAGCACTGGTGAGGTAAGTACTAAAACAATCCGGGCTGTCGTGTATAGCGTGAGTGAGTTTTAATTTCTAAAACATAAACATTATGAAACAAAAGAAATATATAATTTTGGCGGTAGCGATATGTGTTCTGGTTATCCTAGGCGGAATGCTTTTATACAGATTCGTTTTTGTTAAACCGCCCGTAGTAAAACAAGAGACAAGTCAGCCAAAAGGTCTAACACAAGAAGAAAAGCAGAAAATTATTGGGCAATTGGCAACCACGACGCCATTAACAGCATTGGAAAAAACCAAAATACTTAAGCAGCTATCAACAACTACAAAACCTTTGTCAGACGAGGAAAAAGCAAAAATTCTAGACAGTCTAAAAAATACTAATTAGATAAAATTTAAAAATGAAAAACCTTTCTCAAACCCTAAAATCCCTCACCATCGCTCTCATTCTCGTCGGAGGAATCTCATATGTCTTTGCTTGGACTGGTCCTTCAACTACTCCACCAAATGGAAATGTATCGGCACCGATTAATGTGGGTAGTTCTGATCAGACTAAAGCTGGCAGACTTGGTACATCTGGCTACTCTGCTGGCGGCGGCTATCCTCCAGGATGGAGTGGTGGTATTCACACTTGGGACATATATGGTGAGGGGACTATTGGTGTTGGACAAAATGGTGCTGCAACTGTAGTAATGAACAGTACGGGTGGTTATCTTGCAGCTCAAAGTCTTATTTCCAACATTGATGTTACCTCGCCTAAATATTGTATCGGGACTGACTGCATAACTTCGTGGGCGGGTGTTGGAGGAGGAACTCCTTCTGGTGCTGTGATGGCGTTTTATTTATCTTCTTGTCCAAGTGGTTGGAAAGCTGCTGATGGTACAAATGGAACTCCTGATCTAAGGGGTTATTTTGTTAGAGGTTTAGGTACAAATAGTGATGGAACAGCATCGGGTGCCCTTGGTGCAAAAGTAGCAGATGAATACAGAAGCCACTCACATTCTGGTGTAACAGGTGGTATTGAAACTCACACATATTCAGCTAATGATTCTAAGGCTCAAAGAGGTACAGCTGATAAAACTGTCCTTATTAGTTTGGGTGGAGCTGTTAGTTACCCCCAAAGTACGTTATACATTAATCCTTCGGGAGGTTCTGAAACTCGTCCTAAAAACATAGCTTTACTTTATTGTCAGAAAAACTAATTTAATATGAAAAACATATCACAAACCCTCA
>JBAXQO010000015.1:0-16547 GCA_037131675.1 bacterium | reverse complement strand
CAACTTTATTTTTCTTTAAAAGCTGATATAGAATTTCTTCAAATTTTTTTCCTGAAACAGGTAATTTTACACCAATCTTCTTTGTAGAATTCTGAAAACGGGCATATAGGTCTTTTCGACGAAATAATTTACCATTATAAGTCCTCGAAAAATCAAAAGCTCCATATCCACGAAGAACGCCAAGGTCGTTTGGTACAATCCTAGCCTTATTTACAGGAATAATTTTTCCGTCGAAATAACAATATTTGTGAATCATTTTCGAATCATATCAGAAAATAAAACAAAAGAAAAAGCCAAGAGCGCGAGCGCCATTGGCTTTTTTTGTTGAATGGGAAGCTATTCCCCCTTTTTATTTTTCAGAAACTCAGCAAACTTGATCCCAAGCATCTGATTGTACTGGAGTTCATCCAGCACACCAGTGTGAAGTTTGGTTTGGAGCTCCTGGCCCTCAGGGGTCGAGAGGAATTCTTCCATTTCTTTTTCTACAGCTGCCTCAGCAGCAACGGTGTTTTCGAGGTTTTTCATATCTTCTTTGTTTATAACATTTTTAATAATTTTTGTCAAATAATTACATTATTACTTCATTTATAACCTCCCTACCCTGAGCAATTATGATAGATCTGACTTTTTTAGTTGTTGTTATGTGCGCAGGTGCTCGTGTGAGTCTGTTATACCTAGAAAACTCTTCTTGTGGGACATCTATGAGTTTGATTTTTTCTTGCGCCATGTACAAAGCATTTTTCTTAAAAACTTTACCTATTCCACTGAGACGGGTGTCATTGATTAATTTAATGCGAATATAAAAAAGAATAGGGTCAAAATTATACTTTTTAGCATGTTCAACTAGAGACTCCCAGGTAGGTTCCAACGTTGAATTAATATCTATTATTGTTTTATAAAAAGAATCTAACTCAAAAAATTTCTGAACGGACTCTTGCGTACTCAATTTCTCCATCTTAGAAAAGAAATGTTCACTCTCGTCAGTACCAACTCCACGCCCCTCAAATTCTTTTAAAGCTTTTGCATACTCAGTATGTTTTCTCCTTATTGCTTCTATCTTTTCTCTTTGTGGCATTGAGGTTTTAACCTGAACAAGCCACACTTCGTCTATGGTTATGCTATCGTCTTCTGGAGCTTTACTTAACCCAACCACAAGATCAATAGCGTGCTTTACATCAAAATCAATCTCGGAACCAATAAATACAACATTTTTGTTTTTTGAAATCTGTTCAACGTATGCATGCGTACTTTGTGCACCAACGATTTTTTCAGTAATGCGTTCAGCGTGAGCAAATGGAGCTTCTCTGTTTACTGCAGAAAAAAATGAAGGATTCCTAAAATAGTGAGAGATTCCATCGCCTCTTTTGATTAGCTCTCTTTCAAAAAAACCTTGAAATGCAGCCAGACCCCGAATCTCATCAATTTCTCCATTTCTCGTTTGTGATTCATCAAAAATATATTTGCCAATCAGTGCCCCACAAGCAGATAAGATATTTTCCTCATGGGATTCAGTGCCGATCTTAGACAACTTATCAAAAATTTGATCAAATTGAGAATCAACAATCTGTGATGAATTTATTTTTTCCACTGTACGTGGAGCAAAAAAGTATTCGGCTCCCCCTCCGCCAGATTGGTCATCTCTTCTCCGAAATGTCGGTGCTTCCATATTGTTGAACATACATAGAGTATACCAAAATAATCAAGGAAATGCTGTGGAATGGAAGAATCGGCTACAAGTATTTTCTGCTGAAAGATAAGGAGTTAGCTATTAGATAAAACAAAAAGTCGACATGATTGGGAATTGAACCCTTCTCATGCCGACATAAATCTCACCATTCAAGCTTAATGATTTTACCAATTAAATTGGTTTTGAAATGACAACCTTCGTACTGACTATCAATCTCAAAAAGAGCAAACTTTTTATTCTTGTAAGAAAAAATGACTACTCTCGCATTAAGGTGATAATCGTTACCATGCCAGAATATCCTTTCAAAAACGTTCTCGCCGATACAAGAAACACCGATAAGACATTTTTCTTTATAGATCGGTCTAATTTCTTCTGGACAATCTTCAACCGTACCAACCTCACAATGTATTACACCCACCGCCCCCTTTTGAGATTGTACACTTGAAACATACACATCGGTTTCTTTATCAATCCCATTCCATTCTTCATCCAAAGGTTTGGGTTTTCTTACCTCATAAAAATTGCAAAGTCCTTGTGGGAGGGAAACCAACTGTTTTCCAACTACAAGAATAACAGCAAAATCTCCTCCATCTTTAGTCTTACGACAAATCCTTAAGTGAAAAATGTTGAAGATTAAATTGTTGTAGTAATCAGAACCTGTCTCCTTTCTGGCTGTGATATACCCCACAGGATAAAGATTTTGAAATATAACCTTTCCATTCTCTTCCAATTTGGTTACAGACAACCATTTAGGAACAAATTCCACGGTATTATAGTGCAAAGAACCATTGTAAACCAAAACCTCAGGCAACTTTTTTTCTTTTCTCATTTCTAATCCTTTCTTATAAATTGATTGTTTAGAACTATTAAGCTTCAATGTCTAGGCAGATTGTACTGTATATTTTATTCACTGTCAAATTATGTTAGAATATAAAGCACACAAAGTCTATAAAACCTTTATTACTCAACATAAAATTCTGTCGAAATAATATTGACAACATAATAGTTTTTGTTAATATATAGACATGTTAGAGGAAAAACTTAAAGAGATAGGCTTTTCAGAAGAAGAAGTGTCTGTATACCTGTGTATTTTTCAATATCAAAAGATTTCACCTGCCCGCATAGCAACTCTCACTCACATAAACAGACCTACTGTTTATAACGTTGCAGAGGGATTGATTCAGCGAGGTTTGATTGCTGAAGATAAGGCAGGTAAGATAAAATACTTTGTATCACTTGGCGAATCTGCCATTCAGAGCATTGTGAACGCAAAGCAAAGAGAGATTTTTAACATAAAAGAAAAAATACCGACTATTATAGAATCTCTGAAACAACTGCCGAAGCAAGGAAAATATTCCATTCCTAAAATTCAATTCATCGACGAATCACGCTTGAGAGATTTCTTTATAAATAGGTCTGCTGTATGGGCTGAAAGTGCCTTAACAAAAGATAATACATGGTGGGGTTATCAGGACCACACACTACTTGAACACTATCAAGACTGGGCTGATCATTTCTTCAGTCATTTTCCAAAAACAATCAAACTTAATTTACTTACAAACAAGAAAGAAATTGAGACTCAGGTGATGACCCGTAAGACGTACGCTCATCAGAGAAATATCATATACTGGGACGGGAGTAAAGATTTTACCGCTACTCATGTAGTTGTAGGTGATTATGTTTTGATGATTGTAACAAATGAGCACCCCCATTACTTGATTGAGGTGTGTGATAAAGTTATGGCAGACAATACACGAGAGCTTTTTAAATCAGTTTGGAGAGGACTGAAAAAAGAATAGGTTTATTCTGTGCCGTCGCACCTACGGTTTTCGATTCTCCAGGCAGTTCACAAAAAACATCAAAAAAAAGAAAGGGCTATTTTGGTCACAAGTCATATTTTTGCCGTCGCAAAAATCTGCTCGCGACCCCGCCTCGTAATTTTTCTTGCTAGAAAAATTATACTCCGGCTCACAAAAGCTAAAATCTCCCATAGGGGAGATTTTTTGACGCTTTGTGCGGGATGGGAGAATCGAACTCCCAACCTCAGTTTGGAAAACTGATGTTTTACCACTAAACTAATCCCGCATATCCTCTGAACCTGACACACTATACCAAATATTCTAAAAAAGGAAAATACCAAAAGGTAATGTTTTCCAATAAGCAAGATGTATCATATAATACTCTTAATAACTTTATGGGAGCACTCATACCAATCGCTATACGACTTTTTGCAAGAATTGCAATAACACTAGTTGTGAGCGGTGTCGGATTACTCCTCCACAACACAAGTACCAGCACCCCACTCTCAACAGGAGTCTTTGAAAATCTTTTTTCTGACAAGCCTCGCTTTGTAAATATTGAAGACCAGTCTTTTGATGTTTCTTCAAAAATCCCTATAGCCACATCAACAGCATCAACAACTCAAAACACAAATTCTACCACCACAAAAAAAATAATTTCTCCTAAACAAAAAAATAAAGTAGCTACCACAACAATAAAAGCAAAACTTATTCCTACTCAAATACCTAAGACAGTACAACCTGCAACCTCTCCAGAAACTCCTTCACCAATAACAGAACCCTCACTTAAAAATCTTCCCGTTCCACAAATAGATTTAATCCCAAATTCTCCAGTTTCAACATCAGAAGACTTTGGTGTTTTTAACACAACATACACACATTCACATGAAAGTACTGTAAACATTCTTTGTCTTTCCACAAAAGGTAACATGGTAAAAATCTCAACTGGAAGTGGAGTTATTATTCATTCTCAAGGTATCATATTGACTAATGCACATGTTGCAGAAACTTTTTTGATTCCAAATGAGGAATGCACCATAAGACAAGGTGACATTGCCACAGACAAATACAAAGCAAGTTTAGTTTACATAAACGAAGATTGGATGAAAAAAAATGCTGGTGTAATTTTTTCTAGCGAAGCACGTGGCACAGGAGAAAATGATTTTGCACTTTTAGCAATCACTTCAAAAATGGATTCATCTTCTGCAATCGATCTTCCGTATAGTACAGTCTACACAAGTGAAATGTCTGAGAGCAATAAAGGTGAACAGATACTTGCTACAGGATACCCAGGCGGAACACTCGGTGCACTTTCACTCCGTAAGTATTTACCATTTTCTGCCGATGTTACAAAACTTCTAAATGTCTATACTTTCAGTGGATCAAGTATCGATATAATAGAAACTGATAAAACAAAAGTTGGGGAAAGAGGTTCTTCAGGTGGTGGAATATTTAATGTAAAAGGTGAACTCGTTGGACTCATTGTCTCAGTAGAAGGAAATAGTACACAAGAAAAAATAAATGCTCTCTCGCTTCCATACATACAACGTGCATTCAAAAACTCGAATGGAACAAATTTTCAAGATTTTATTTCAACTGACAAAACATCACTCATCACATCCTTTGAACAGAAAAGATCTTCTTTGTTTGAATACGTAAAACCATTTGTGGAATAAATAAAAAAAACTTTCTCTTGAAAGTTTTTTTATTTACAAATCTTTTATTAAAATTGTGTCTGCTGTTTTGGTCTATATTGAAGAGCTTCGAGTATATGTTCCTTTGTAATATTTTCACTCTTTGAAAGGTCAGCAATTGTCCTCCCTAGTTTTACAACTCGGTGATATCCTCTAGCCGAAAGCCCTATTGAAGCAGCGGACATATCAAGAATTTTTTTTGCTTCAGAAGACATGTCTGCAAGTTCTATCAAATTCTTTGAATTCATTTCGCTGTTTGTTGTAATGTTTAAACCATGTTTCATGAAACGTTCTGCCTGCATTTTTCTTGCTTCAATAATACGAGTTCTTATGTCCTTTGTTGTCTCTCCAAAAGACTTTTCCATAAGCTCAACATGTTTCACTTTATTAACCTCCACCCACAAATCTATACGATCAACTATAGGACCAGAAATTTTTCGCTGATATCTAGATATTGTTATTGGGGAACAAATACATTCTTTTTCTCTCGACTGAAAATTCCCACATGGGCAAGGGTTCATTGCAGCCACTAAAATAAAATTTGCAGGAAAATGTGCCGAGCCCTTTGCTCGTGAAACTGTTACGACCTTGTCTTCAAGAGGTTGGCGAAGCACATCAATTACTTTTCTGTCGAACTCTGGAAACTCATCCAAAAATAGAACTCCTTTATGTGCCAGTGTAACTTCCCCAGGTTTCGGCGTTGTTCCACCACCAACGAGTGAAACATATGACGCAGTGTGATGTGGAGCGCGAAACGGAGGCACCCTCAAAAGACCCTCATGCAACACACCCGCAACAGAGTGGATGCCGGTCACTTCTAACTGTTCATCTAGCGAAAGCTCTGGAAGTAAATGTCTAAATGCACGAGCCAACATTGTCTTTCCTGTTCCTGGAGGACCCCACATAGAAATGTTGTGTCCACCAGCTGCAGCAATCTCTAATCCTCTTTTGGCCGTTTCATTTCCTTTCACGTCAGCAAAATCAACATCAATATCAACAAGATAATTTTTGTCTTCTTTTGAAATATGATGTTCGAGTGGAGAAAGTTTTTTTATAACAACATCAACCTCATCTATATCATTTTTATTTTTCTTTTCATTAAGATGATCGATGCATTCTTTTAATGTTTTTATTCCGAACACAGTAATACCCTCCACCAAACATGCTTCGTCTGCGTTCTCAAAAGGAACAAATACTTCTTTAAACTTTTTATCTTTTGCAAATTTTACTATAGGTAAAACACCATGCACTCCACGCACACTTCCGTCGAGAGCCAACTCTCCTATAAAAAGTTTTCCTTCTGGATTAAATTTTATGTCCCCTGTTGCCAATAGATACGCGAGTGCAATTGGTACATCAAAAAGCGGTCCTTCTTTTTTCATATCAGCAGGTGCTAGTGCAACTACAACTTTTTGATTTTTCTGTTTTGGAGATGTGAAGCCAGAATTTTTTATCGCTGCCCCTACGCGATCTTTAGCTTCGTCGACTTCTTTACTAGCTAGACCAATAACCGAAAAAGAGTGCAACCCTTTCGAAAGATCCACTTCCACCAAAACCTCTTGCGGACGGAGAAGAACTGTTTGCGCACTTGAAACTTTTGCAAAACTCATAGTGAAATAATTGTAGCATGATTTAATAATTTATTTTTATAAAAAAACACCACACTAAAGTGTGGTGTTTTTTTTATTTTTTAATTTATATTAAACAATTATTTTTATGTGTTCCATACATGTCTTTGCTGATGGATTTGCTTCAAGACGAATATCTTCAATATCTTTACCGCAAACTTCGCACACACCAAAATTTTTATCTTCCATTTTCAACAATGCAGAATCAACTTGTCTTAGTTGTGCTTCAAGTTGTGTAATAATAGACTTATTCTCTTCTAATTCTTCAAACACGTCAGCTACTTCATTTTCATCTGCAGGCAATACATCCAAATCATCTACAATAGCTTCCCAATCGCTTGGGTTGTTTGGATTACGTCGCCCAATCGATGAGAGTTCGAGTTCTAGACGTGCTTTCTCTTTCTCTAGTTTTTCCTTAAAATGGGCTAAATTTTTCATATATTAATTCTATTGTGTAAATTGACTTGTTGCAAGTCGTTTAGATATCTCGGCAATAGTCCCAAAATCTTTTGCAATTAACACCAACTTATCACCAATAAAAGAGTAGTACATAAGAAGTCTTCCGTCTTTCGTTCTGAGAGCCCTGATATCTTTATTATTTACAAGCTCGTCTTTGAAAATTAATGAGTCAGCTAAAATGTTTCTTATTTCAACAGGAGGAGTAGATGATGATGTACTTGTGCCCGTACCAGTACTTGTGGAAACTTGCACTGGCACAATTAGATCATTCTTACTGAAAAATATATCACCAATATCATCCGCCATTGCTGGCTCCCACTCAAGCATGCCTGGATATACTTGTGATAACGAATCTGTTTTCAACAAAAGAAAAGGTTTGTATTGATTACCTTTGCGATCCAACCCAAACATAAATTGTGGATTGAGCGCGCGAACAAGAGCCTCCGGAGCGCGAGTTTGAAGTACAGATAAAAACCTTTCAACACCAACAAGAGACGTTGTTGTGCCAGATTGGTCAATTATAGGCAGATAAATTAAAGTTGTATCATCTTCATATTTTTTTGATTGTGAAGATGTTAAACCACTAACCACCTCCTTTCGTTCAAAGGTATTAAGCGCAATTGGATTTTCTTCGTCAAAAGGAATTATTGCTATATGTTTTTGCGGAGCGGTGTTTGTTACTTGAACGTTTTTTTCACTCATAAAATACCAAACACCAGCAAAAGCAACACATCCTAAAACAATCAAAATACCACTCAATAGAAAAATATTTATGTTTTTCTTTGACCTTGGGTCTAAGTTTTCATCATCCTTTGCCTGCTGTTCCTGTTTTTTCTCCTCAGCAATCGCAATTTTTATCATGGAAACATTATCATTTGCTACGAGATTTTTTATATCATCAGCATATGTACGCAAAGGCTTGATAGTTATCCTATCTTCTGGATGAATAACATCACCATACGTCGAAGTAACATCCTTTTTTAGAGGATCTGTATTAGGAGCAATATTATTATTCTTGTTTTGGTTGTTCTCCATTTTTGATTCCACTGTCGTATGGGTTCTTTATGAAGGACGAGTCAACACCTTTAATAGAAAGGTTGATCCTTTTCTTTTCGTCAATCTCTTTTATTATAACAGGAACTTGCATTCCTTCACGCAATACATCTGAAACTCTCTGCACTCGAAACGGTGCGATCTCGGAAACATGTACCAGACCTTCCATATTTGGAGCAAACTGTACAAAAGCACCGAAGTCCATAAGGCGAGTTACTGTCCCACTAAACACCTCTCCTGCTTTGTATTCTCGAGTAAGATTATATATAAGTTCACGGGCTGCATCTGCAGAACCATTCTTACCTGTAATATAGACAGTTCCATCCTGTTCAATATTTATTTCTGCACCTGTTTTTTCTGTAATCTCTTTAATCATTTTCCCCTGAGGACCAATCACAAGACCTATCAATTCTTTGTTGATTACGAGCGTTACGATTTTCGGAGCATTTGCTGATATGTTTTCTCGTGGAGCAGAGATAGCTGTTGTCATTACGTCAAGAATTTTGAATCTAGCATCTTTTGCTTTTTGTAATGCAATCGAAAGAACAGAAAGTGGGATTCCATCTACTTTAATATCCATTTGAATTGCTGTAATCCCCTCTTTTGTTCCAGCAACCTTAAAGTCCATATCACCGAATTCATCCTCAGGACCCTGAATATCTGTTAGTACTTTATAGTTATTTTCATCCTTCATCATAAGACCAGAAGCAATACCTGCAACAGGAGACTTTATAGGCACACCACCATCCATAAGTGCAAGACACCCGGCACAAACAGCCGCCATTGATGTTGATCCATTTGATGCCATTGATTCAGCAACAAGTCGAATTGTATAAGGAAAACCAGGCTTTTCTGGAACCACAGCTTTCAAAGCTTTTTCAGCAAGTGCACCATGTCCAATCATTCTTCGGTTCGTTCCGCCCATTCTTCCTGTTTCTCCCCCTGAATATGGAGGGAAATTGTAGTGATGAATAAAATGTTTTGTAGAAGTTTCTTCTGCACCTTCAACAGTCATTGAATCTTGTGGACCACCAAGTGTAAGCATTGAAAGCATGTGCGTCCCACCTCGATAAAATATTCCTGCACCATGGATTATATTTGAAATTCCTCCAGCCTGTGCAAACAAAGGTCGAACATCATCGAAACCTCGCCCATCTGCTCTTTTGTTATCCTCAATTGCACCTTTGTGTATAACCTCATCAACTTTGTCTTGGTAATATGCTAAAGCTAACTTTGTCATTTTTCCATCAACCTCTTTTGTCTTCAATATTTCTTTCCATTCGTCTTCAAGATCGTGAATTGCACCTTTTCCAGCTATTTCACAAAATACAGCACTGTAAAGTTTAGGCTCAATATTTTCTTTGAAGATTGATAGAACTTCCTCAGTAAGTTCTGGTTTAGATATTACAACTTTTGTTTTTCCAATCTCAGCAACAATTTGTTTTTGCCAAGTTTGAATTTTTTCAATTTCTTCCTTTGCCTTGGCAAGTGCCTTTTCAGCAAAATCTTCAGAAATTTCTTTTGCCCCCACTTCAATCATATTAATATTTCCATCTTTTCCACACGCAAACATTTCCATCAAATAATCTTGATTTTCAGAATAACCAAACACCGGATTAACAGTGAAACCATCCGCATTTTTAAATGCAGCCAGACGAACACCAGAAACAGGACCATTCCAAGGAATATCAGACGTAGCCAAAGCCAAAGATGAACCAATGAGCCCCAAAACGTCTGGATCATCTTCTCCAATTGAAAGTGTTGTTGCAACAACCTGAACATCCCGACGAATATACTGGTCGAAAAGAGGACGGATTGTTCGGTCGATAATTCTCCCAGAAAGAATAGCCTCATCTGAAGGCTTTCCTTCTCGTCTCTGATATTTGTTACCTAAAATCTTTCCTGACGCGTAAAATCTTTCCTCAAAATCAACAGTAAGTGGGAAAAAATCTCCATCCTTCTCATTTTTACCCAAACATGCTGTCACCAAAACAACAGTTTCGCCATATCGCATTATTACCGATCCGTTTGTTTGGTCGGCAAGATCGTTAAATTCTGCAGTCATCGTCTTTCCTCCAACTGAAAGTGAAAACTCTTTTTTATTCATTTAATTATAGAGAGATCTTTGAATTTTAGGTCTTAAAAGAAACTCGAAAGCACTTTTAAAATCTACCTATTCAAAGACCTCGATTTATTTAATAACATCAGAATTCTATCATATAAAAATACATACTCAAAGAGTTTTGTTGACTAAAAGGTTTAAGTATGCTATACTATGGGTCATATAGAGAAGCGCATACTGTATGCGCATTTTTTGTTCTTTCAACAACCAAACCAGAATTATCCAAATGAAAATGATTAGAATGCGCGGAAGCATAGAACCCACAGACAATGTAGGGAAAATAGGATCCTTCTTGGAAGAATCAGCCCATATAAACCAAGCAAGTGTGTTCATGAAACACCGTGAGTGCAGACATATTGAGGAAATCTTCCTTTTTACAGTCGAAACTGGTGGCGACCTAGCGACGATAGATGAATTTATTGAGAAAGAAGACCTTCGTGCACCGTCACTTTGGGAACTCATACTCTCTGCCTCAAGCATAAGTTACATGATCGGCGAGGAAGAGTGGCTTAGATCAATGATCATATCCAAAGACCCATATCACATCGACTATGATAAGGATTCAGGGCTGGTCGGCATTATTTCCAAAGGGGAAAAACCAGGCAAAGTTCACTATAGTGAGTACCTTGCTAGCTTACTCCTATATATGCCAAGTCCCTTAAGGAAGTACTTTGTTTATGTAAGATACACTGAGCGTGTGGCTTTGGCTGCATAACCAAAAGGTGACAATCGGGATTTGATCTGGTTGTCACCCTTTTTATTTGAATATTTATTTCTGTGACTTCCTCCCGCTTCCAATCAAGTATCTTTTTGGATTTTGATCTAAATCAAGAAAATCATCAGCTTTTTCAATAAGTTTTGCTGAAGATGATCTTCCAAACGAAACAACCTCCACCTGACAACCTTCATTCACCTGTAAATATTCCACAAGTGGAATAAAATCTCCGTCCCCCGTTACGAGCACCACAGCATCAAGCTTTGGAGCCATTTTTACAGCATCTATTGCCATTCCAACATCCCAATCAGCTTTCTTCGAACCACTAGAAAAGATTTGTAGGTTTTTTGTTTTTGTTTCAATGCCAGCCTTTTCAAGTGCATCAAAAAAACCTTTTTCTTCACCGCTTTCTGTTGAAATCACATATGCAATTGCACGCATAAGCCGTCTCCCTGAAAGGGAATCTTCAACAATTTGGGCAAAATTGACACGTGAATGATATAAATTTTTTGCACTATGATATAAATTCTGTGCATCTATAAAAATACCAACCCTCTGTTCTAAATGTTTAATGATCATAAAAATTTATTAAACGCCAGAATAATATTAACCTGGCAAAATATTAAAAATAAAAAACCTTATGTAAAAAATCTAACCTTAAAATACAGTTAAATTATACCACCAAACAAAAAACTCACCATGCGGTGAGTTTTTTGTTTATTTTTTCTTTGAATCTAGTTTCTTTACAACTGCTGCATGTCGCTTAGGATCTTTCTTCAAAAGATATTTGAGGGTTTTCTGTCGTTCTGCAACCATGCCAAGCAAACCACGACGTGAGTGATTATCTTTTGGATTTTTCTTCAAGTGTAGAGCTAAAGCATCTATGTTTTTAGCCAAAAGCGCAATTTGAACCTCTGGAGAACCAGTGTCTTTGTCATGCACCTGCACATCTTTAATGATTTTTACCTTTTTTGTTTTGGTCAACATTGTGCGCAGATAATAGCATAAAGCTCTCTTTTTGGCAAGTAAAATCAACCAAACCAAAAAACATGGAAAAAGGGGCCGGTTCGCGAAGCTAACCGGGCCCTTTTTCCCAAAAACAACAACCTCCTCAAATATAAACACGTGACATAAAAAGCCATATTTAAAAGACTTTATCCACAGCCATATTGACAACACCTATATTTAGTGTAATATGCCTCGCCAGACTCTAGTTTTTTCGGTGTTTTCATTTTATATGTTGAATCTAGCCATATAATCGCCTTTTCAGGTTGTTATATGGCTATATTTAACACTATTATATATAAATATGAAGAAAAACCTTACGAGGACTAAGCCCGGAGATGATGCGGTGCTTGAAGCAGAGAAAGTGCTTGGAATAAAAATTAAACCGAGGCATATGCGAAGCCCGAGAGCTGTGGATGCGCTTTTCAGTCACAAAAAAGTTCTACAGTTCCTCCTTGCGGCTTAATCCCCACCCCCCCCCAGCAGTTTGCACACTCCATGTGCAAACTGCTTTTTCTTTTGCATGATATAATATTTGGCGACATGTCCTCAAAAATCGACCAACTAAAACTCCAATACCTCGAATATATCGAAATTGAGAAAGGTCGCGCCATCCGCACCGTTGAAAATTACGCCCACTATCTTGATGTTTTCCTAAAACAGACCCAAGTCACTTCCCCAGAAGATATCACCAACATCAAAATTCGTGAATTCCGCATTTGGCTCAACAGACAAGTAGCAGGTAACAACAAAAAAACTGGTGAGACAATGAAAAAGAAAACACAGAACTATTACCTTATCGCAGTGCGCTCATTCCTCAAATACCTCACAAAAATAGGTGTCACTTCCCTACCAGCAGACCAAATTGAACTCGCAAAAATACCTGAAAGACAAATCGACGTCATTACCCATGAAGAACTCAAGCGACTCATGGACGCACCAAACCAAGAAAAAGACCCTCTGAAAAAGGCCCGTGGAAAAGCCATCCTCGAACTTCTTTTCTCCACAGGACTCCGCGTATCTGAACTTTGCTCCCTTAACTCAGATCTCGACCTTACTCGTGATGAGCTTTCCATTCGAGGAAAAGGTGGAAAAGTACGCGTTGTGTTCCTTTCAGACGAAGCAAAGTCAACAGTCCGCGAATACTTAAAACTCCGCAAAGATATGAGTGACGCGCTTTTTGTAAAAGTTGGAACTGAAAAAGCAAATAATTTAATGAAAGAAAAAGATGAAGAGACAGAAGGTCTCACCCGCCGCTCAATTGAACGTATTGTCAAACACTACGCCATCTCCGCAGGAATTTCCAAAAAAGTCACCCCTCACGTGATTCGACACTGCTTTGCTACTGATCTTCTTTCAAACGGCGCAGACCTCCGCTCTGTGCAAGCTCTCCTTGGTCACGCCAACATTAATACTACCCAGATTTATACTCACGTCACTGACAAACATCTTCGCGACGTCCACAAAAAATTTCATAATAAGCAAAATTAATACTTGACGACTTTTTTACTTTAGCTATCATACTGAACTCAAGTTCTTTATGTGTGACAAAAAATCAATTCCGCAAGATCAATTGTGGGCACATGACCCATGTTGCAGTAAACGTTTACAATGCCATGAATGCCTTTGCAATCCGGAGTCTGGCGCATGTATCCCTTTAAGAGAAACGAGTTGTGCTCAAGTAAAATCTTCTCTTCGAAATACTCGACCACCTTGTCCGTACGGGACACCATGACACCTATCCTCGCTCTCACAAAAAGAGCGGGGTTTTTATTTTTCTGATACCATATATTTATGAAACTCATCTCATGGAATGTAAACGGTATTCGCGCATGGTACAAAAAAGGAGCACTTGATGAAATCCTCCGCCACGACCCAGATATCCTTTGCCTCCAAGAAACAAAAGCTCATCCAGACCAGCTCCCTCCAGAACTACTCAATGTAGCTGGATACAATGTATATTTTGACCATTCAAAAGCAAAAAAAGGTTACAGTGGCGTTGCTGTATACACAAAAATAAAACCAGATTTCATAAAATATGGAATGGGAATAGAAAAATTCGACCAAGAAGGCCGCCTCCTCGAACTCCATTTCAAAAATTTTGCAGGCAAAAAAGACGTCGCCCTTTTCAATATATATTTTCCAAATGGTGGAGGAGGTCCAGAAAGACTCTCATATAAACTGGAGTTTTATGACACGTTCCTTTTATACATAGAAAAACTTCGCAAAGCAGGCAAATCCGTCATTTTCTGCGGAGATGTAAACACTGCACACGAAGAAATCGATATTGCTCGCCCAAAAGAGAATGAAAATAATACAGGTTTCTTGCGCATCGAGCGCGACTGGATGGACGCAGTAGTAAACAAAGGTTACATCGACACATTCCGCCACCTCCACCCTCGCACCATTCAATACAGCTGGTGGGACGTAAAAACACGCGCCCGCGAACGCAACGTTGGCTGGCGCATTGATTATTTTTTCATCTCACCAGACCTCGCTACACACACCGCGTCTGCACACATCCTCGACACAGTTTTTGGAAGCGACCACTGTCCAGTAGCTTTGGTATTAAAATAAAACGTAATAAAAAAAGGCGGTTTGCTTTCACAAACCGCCTTAAGTAACCAACTGACTACATCCCACCAATATGCCATTTTTCAACACCTCGATAGGCTGAACCATTAAGTGTTGGGATTACGAGATTTCCCAAATGCATTACTTCTGTCCCTGTGAACTTGATAGTGAGCTCCGAAGCAGCTTTGAGCGGAATGAATTCCTTGTGTTCTTGTAAGAAATACATCAGCCTGAGATTGAACTTAAACTCTGGATGCCCATCCAAACAAAATTCATAACCCCTACCAGATGGTTTCAAATAAACCCTTGAGCTGTTTAAATAAAGATCATGAGTTGTGCGCTCCAGTCTGACTTTTACCTGTGACCTGTGCCTCATGTCACCTTCTAGATAATAAGATCCAGGATCTTCGCTCAAATCAACTTCCGCACGGTATAAAAGCCGAGGAGGAAGAAGAGTGCCCCAAGTATTTACACTTTTTTTCATCCAGAAGCCGATTAATATTCCTGTAAAAAACACAAACACGTAAAGTAGAATCGTTGTCATATTATTTCCTCCTAATTTTAAAGAGCATTTCTGTTTCGGCCTTTTGGCCTTGTCCGTCGCGTAATTGCGACAAACTCATCAGTCGAGACACACATCTCGAGACAGAAGGTGGATGATTGAAACATCCACCTATAAAACAATCGGTCTCCACTTAGAATAGATTATGGTAAATGAGACGACCAATAAGATAAATGAATGCCAATCCAGGGATTAGCCCCCAAACACCTCCAATCATCTCACGAACATCTTCCACAGCTGACAAAATACCACCAATCAAATTCCACGTAAGAACACTTCTCAATAAATCCCATAGTACTAATGATATTGTCATGAGTGACAAAGCCATAAATACACCTCCCGCAAACGGAACAGCTATAACGACACTACAAACAAAAGCACAAATCCAATCAAAAGCATTCATAATATTTTAAAATAACTATTCAAATCAGAGGGAATTCGTTATGAATTCCTATCTCCCTGATTTTCTTCACATACTATATCACACTTTGTCAAGTGTGTAAAGCTGTCGTCGAATATCGACAAATAGATAATTAAGACTATAATTACTATATGTTTGTAAAAATCTTTGAAGAATTAGGCCTTTCAGCCATTACCCAGCAAGTTTTCAACGAGCTTGTGAATAAAGGTTCAATGAATGCAAGACAGTTATCCGAAAAAGTGGGTATCCCCCGCCCATCTGTATATGACCACCTGAAAATCCTCAAGAAAAAAGGCCTTGTAATGGAAAGAACAGAAGATGGTGGAAAGATTTTCTCTATCGATGATGTAAAAAACATTGAAGAACTTCTGAATAAAAAGATAAGATCTTTAGAAAAAGAAAAAGTTGAATTCCAAAACGCCCTGCCTTCCCTACTCAAAAAAACAACTTTTATCGAACCTAAAATAAAATTTTATTCGGAAAAAGAAGGCGTGAAGCAGGTTATAAATCAAATAATGCTAAACAGAGACATTGAAACTATTTTAATGTGGCCAATGAGTGAAATGATGAAAGTTTTGGGGGATGAATATTTGAAAGATTTGAATATTGAAAGAGTAAGAAAAAATATATTTTTACGTGTTATCTGGCCGGAAGATAAGATTTTAGATACTGAGAAATTTCCATATTTAGGAACTGGCGAAGAACATTTGCGAGATTTACGAATAGCTCCAAAAGGTATGAGTTGGGATATGGGATACTGGATGTATGAAGACAAAGTCGCTTTTCTTTCTTCAGAGAAAGAAGGTTTCGGATTTGTGGTTCAAAGTA
>JBAXQO010000014.1:0-16921 GCA_037131675.1 bacterium | reverse complement strand
AAATATCCGCCCGTAGCTCAGTCGGTAGAGCAGCTCCCTTTTAAGGAGAGGGTCGTAGGTTCGATTCCTACCGGGCGGACAAAATAAAAAAACACCCAGCTAAGGCTGGTGTTTTTTTATTTTGTCCTCCCAAGAAAATTCTTGAAGAATTTTCGGGTAGGAATCGAAGAGGTTGAGTATATCGCACGGAGCGAAGTGAGTACGATACGAAACCTGTACCGTCCATGTAATGGAAGATTTCCTACCTGGTGAATAAATAATAGTTTGTAAAAGGTGGATTTCACATTTTGTTTTCTTACATTAACTTATAGGTTGGTCTTCTTAAAGACTATATATCTTTACATATATAGTCTATTGACTATTTAGGTGTAGTATTAATAAAAAGATGAATATAAAAAAAGAAACACAAAACAAAAGAAAAGGGATTCAAGGTGAACGAGTTTTTGAGGCATATTTAGGTTCCTTGAATTTAGAATTAACGGTCGGTGATTACATCAGTTGTGCCTTTACACAGGAAAATAATTTGAAGCAAAACGCTTTCTTCCACCCTGTATGTATACACTATGAAGATGATTACGGGATTGATTTCGATGCAGAATTGTTTTGTGAAGGTGTGAAGGATAGTTTTGAGCCGTCTGGTATACATTTCTTTTTTCAGCTAAAAACACACGAGAATAAACCAAAAGAGATAAGCTTGAAAGACTATCTATATTTAAACCAACAACAAACTTGGGGAAGAAAATCTCTGGTTGTTTGGCAGAAAATAAACAACAAATGGGAAGCCGAGGAGAGAAAAGTTCTAGATTTTTCAAGATGGGAAAAAACTCATCAAGGTGAGATTGGGGATGCTATAAATGTAAAAAGAAAATCAATTCCCATTAAAGAGGAAGACTGGGAAAACCTTGGAAAGGTATGGTTGGAGAATTTTATTAATGATTATAAAAGTAAAATTTTGACACAACACTTTTTAAGTGGTGACAGAAAGGAATTACATACACAGATTGCTGTGCTGTGTGAAAAATTAAAGCAAAAAAATTCTTTTATGCAGATTAGAGATGTTGGCTATACCTATGGTGATGTTAGCTATCCCTTAACTGAAATCACTATTGAAAAAAACACATTCTGTGTAATTGCCTGCTATATGAAAAGTGTAAATCTTAGAGATCTTAGCTCAAAAAATGTTCCATACCTTATACAAGCCAACGTTCCAATTTATGATTTAATTGGTAAATCATTAAAAACAACCTATAAAGGCATAATTTTCTTGCTATTTGATAGCTTTTTACCCAGAGAGACTCCCCATGAGGCTGTTGATGAAGTACGCAAAGGAATCGAAGTCTATTTAAAAACAAAACAAAAGACTAATTCATGTCTAATAGCGTCTAGTGAATTAAAAGATGATTTTTTGAAAGAAAAAACATTTGAAAAAATACATAAATTCATATTTACGTAAATATTTTAATCTATCTCAGATTTAAAGAAGTTGTATGAATAGATTGATCCAAATTATGCTTAGTTTAGCTATCTTGTTTGTGCTATAAAGGCAGATCAATCGCTGGAACACCTGGACCCAAAAAGAGAAGTGTTAAACCTATAACGGCAATATAAAAACCTAACATAAAAGTTTCTCGCGTAACTTTATTTGAGCGAACACTAAAATAGTATTGAATGAGAAGAACAAAAAGACCAAGAAGAATAGCTACTTGAGTAAAAAGTCCAATAAATGTAAAGACGCCAACTAAAAATGCGATTCCCGAGTTTGCTTTTTTAAGCCATGAAAGATTTGGGCTTTCTTGAGTCCTTTTGTGAAATAGGGTAGTGTAGGCGTACGAAAGGAACCACATTCCAAAAAATATGCGAAGTCCTGCGATTGCGAAAATTGAATAATTAAAAAGTTGTGGAAAAGCGCTTAACATGAAAATAGTATAACACACACATGAAACCTAAAACACAAAGAAATACAGTTCTGATCTTGAACGACATTCGAAGTGTGTATAATGTTGGCTCTATTTTCCGCACTGCGGATGCTGCTGGTATTTCAAAGATATATCTAGTTGGAACCACACCTACACCTCTAGACAGGTTTAACCGAATACGAAAAGACGTTGCAAAAACCGCCCTTGGTGCAGAAAAAAGCGTGGAGTGGGAATATGTAAAAACCATTTATCCACTTTTGAAAAAAATAAAAAAAGAGGATTTTTATATTGTTGCAGTAGAACAGTCAGAAAATTCTGTAGATTATAAAAAAGTGGAATTGTCAGAAAGGGTGGCGATTATGGTAGGGAATGAGGTGGATGGAATATCCTCAAAAGTTTTGTCACAATGTGACTGTGTGGCAGAAATCGGAATGAATGGTAAAAAAGAATCTCTAAATGTCTCGGTTGCAACCGGAATCGCAATTTTTAGAATGTTGAATATTTAATTATTTTTGATGAGTGTTGCAAAAATGCGCGCTCCTTTGACCTATAATTTTTCTTGTTATTTTTCCATCACAACCTTTCATTTGGCATTTTTCTCCAGTGCGTCGATATGCTTTGTGGTGAAGTTGAAATTTACCTTTCTCACCTAGTGGGTTTCTGTAGTCACTCATGGAGTCTCCTCCAAAGTCAATTCCTTTTTTCAAAAGAGCTTTTGCGTTTTTTGTGATTTGCTTGAAGTTATTGTCCGTCAAAGAAGAAATTTTTCTTTCTGGATGAATAGATGAAGCCCAAAGTATTTCATCGCTGTAAATATTTCCAATACCAGCTATTACTGAATGGTCCATTAAAACAGTTTTTACTTTCCCGTTTGGTTTTTTTGACAAGGCTATTTTCATCTTTTTCCAATCAAAATCTTTTTCAAGTGGTTCTGGTCCAACTTTTTCAAAATGTTTTTTATGGGCTTCTCTGCTTGGTATTACAAAAACAGTGGCAAATTTTCGCATGTCAGAAAAAGCTAAATGTTTTCCATTTGTTAAAGTAAAAACTAGATGTACAAAACGATTGAATGGGTCGGATAGGGGACTTTGTGGGTCTTTTGGTGCCCATTTATTTTTCTTTTTATCAAATGTGTAGTCTCCAAAAAGAAGGTGTCCAGTCATTTTCATGTGGACTAAAATTGTTTGCTCATCATCTAAATCCAAAAGCACATTTTTTGCTCGACGATATACCTTAATTATTTTTGTTCCAATGATAGATCTCTTGAATTTCTTGAAATATTCTGGATTTTTAATGTTTTCTTTTCCGGCATTATATTCGCTGTTGTAGTCTGTCCAGACATCTAAAATACCTAAACCTTTTACAAGGTCATTTAGTATTGTGGCTGTGGTTTGGACTTCTGGAAGCTCGGGCATGTTCTAAGACTATGCGGTTTTGTGAACCTGTCAAATTCTTAAGAGTTCAATTTAAACAAAGCTACTTCAGCGATTTTTGCATCGCTCCATTCTTGTTTTGTTCCACTTGGCCCCATGATGTATGGGTCGGTGCCTTTACCTGTAATCAGAACAGCAACTTTTTCACTTTTGCTTTCCCAATCTTTTGCGAGAGAAACTGCTTTTTGAATTGCTTCTGCTCTATCCAAGATTACTTCACAGGTTTTGTTTTTAATACCACTTTGAACTCCTTCGATAATTTCCAAAGGATCTTCGTTGTATGGATCTTCATTTGCTAAAATTATGTGGTCACAATATGTATCTGCCATTTCTCCCATAAGAGGTCTTTTCCATTTGTCGCGGCCCCCACCTGTTGAACCAAGTACGCAGATTTTTTTCTGATTCGGAAATGCTTCATATAAAGCCTTTAGGGAATCTGCTGTATGTGCGTAGTCTACAACCACATCAAAATTTTGTCCGATTTTTACATGTTGTACGCGACCTTTGAGTTCTTTTAGTTTTTCAAATGCTGAAGCGATTATGCTTTTTTCAACTCCAAATACATCGGCATATGTTGCCGCGGCGAGCATATTATAAATATTAAATATGCCTTTAAGTTCTGATGACATAACTGTTCCTTTGTAGTGAAACCCAACACCACCTTCATTTGCTATATAAGGTTCTGCGTCAGAAAGGGAATATGTATATCTTTCATTTACATCTTTTTCTAGAAATCTATAGGCTTCTTTATCGTCAGCGTTTGCAACAATTACCCTGCGAGGCTTTGAGGAGTGTTCAAGTTCGTCCGCAATTGAAACTTTTGCTTTCACATAATTTTCAAATGATCCATGTGACTCAATGTGTTCGGGGGCTATGTTGGTGAAAATGAGTGCATCTAGGTCTATGAATTTGTTACGAAACATTCTTGCTCCTTCTGATGTGATCTCAATAACTGCGTGAGTACAGCCAGCATTGACTGCGTCTCTTAAAAATTTTTGCATGAAAAAACGTCCAGGCATAGACATTTTGTACATATTAGGCTTTGTCTCATTTCGTATTTTAAAACGAATCGTGTTTGAGAGTGCGGTTTTGTAACCAGCTTCCTCAAGAATTGCATTTACAAATTCTGTAGTACTGGATTTACCCTTTGTTCCAGTTACTCCGACAATGTGGAGTTTTTTTGAAGGGAAGCGGTATATTAGTGCTCCGATGAAAGTTAGGAGATAGTGGTATATTGGCTGACCCAATTTGTATATTTTCCTTGGTATATATTTTTCTATGAAACGAAGTGTTTTTTCCATTCACCAATCATACTATTTTTAATTAAACATAGTAAGTGTGTGGTTTTCTGGGCATCTAGCTTCCTAAAACCTTCAAAGCTGCTTTAACAATATCTTGAGTACTTGTGATTTCTTTACCTAATTTTTTCACAGCATCACGAGCTTCACGTTCAGAATATCCAAGAGATTTCAATGCTTCAACCGCAAGAACACCGTCTTTAAGTGATCCAGATACATATGTCTCGCTTGTGGTGCCTAACTTGTCGCGAAGTTCAATAATCATTTTCTCTGCCATCTTTTTTCCAATACCTGAAATTTTTGTGAGGTATGAAATATCTCCAGTCTCCACTGCTTCGCGAATTGTATCTATAGTTGTGACATTAAGAATTCCTAATGCTGTTTTTGGACCAACACCAGAGATACCAATAAGAAGTTCAAAAAGTTCCAAAGAATCGCGAGTGAGGAAGCCATAAAGGTCTGATGCGTCTTCTCGAATGACGTGATGTATCCAGAGAGATACTTTATCTCCAATATTACCAACTTTTCCTAATGTTTCGCCAGTTACATATGTTTTGTATCCAATACCGTTGACATCTATTATTAGGTGGCGGATATCAAGATGGGCTATTTTCCCAGTTAATTTAGCAATCATGGTAATATTCTAACACATTCTCTATCTTAAGATTGTACAGGGAGGAGTGTTGCATTTCTCTTTTGTTTGTGTTAATGTTTTTGCACATATGCCAATTACATCATCAGCAAAGAAAGCGTTACGAAGCTCACAGCAAAAGCGAGTATTTAATATGCGCCGAAAGGAGTCTATGAATAAAGCTGTTCGTGACATCAAAAAACTTGTTGTTGCAAAAAAAGTTGACGAAGCAAAGAAGCTTGTCCCTCTTGCATACAAAGCGATTGATAAAGCTGCAAAAATGAACACTCTTACAAAAAATGGAGCAGCTCGAAAGAAGTCACGACTTGTGGCTATGGTAAAGAAAGCCGGAGCTAGTAAATAAATTTTAAACTTTAGCAAATCCCCAATTTTCCTTCGGAAAATTGGGGATTTTGTGTTTTTGGATAAAAAGTCACATTACAAAGACTAATCGCTGATCAGGATAATTTCGACATGAGCCAGATGATGTTCCAAAAGATGAGAAATCCATACACTGTAAGTACTACGAGTTTTGCTGATTTTTTGTCGGCAATATCTGGATTGAAGAAAGAAATAAAGCCTACACCAAGATCAAACAAACCTAGTCCGCCCAAGGGAAGGCTTCCAGTAAGGAATGCAACGATTAACATAAAAATACCTGCCAAAAAAGATAGAGGACTGCGATCTATAAAACCTAAGTTTCTCATAGTAGAGATAGTATATCATATGTTTTTGTATGAATATGAACCTTTTTGGATAGATAAAACGTATAAAACATATAGTATAATTAAATTTTAATTTTAAAATAATGAATAAAACAAATAAACTCATAATAAGTATCTTGGGGGTTGGGGTGTTGGTTGTTGCGGTTTTGATCATGGCTCAACCTAATTTCAAATCTCAAACAAAAAAGACCTCGCCTGCCGCAGAGGTGGTGTTTACTCCTTCCTCTGGTACTCCTACTGATACAACTAAAACTCCAGCAGTTCCTCCTGTTGATAATCCTGGAGTTACAGCAAAACAGTATCGCTATAAAAATGGAGCATATTCAACTACGGGTTCATATGATTCGCCAGCTGGAATGGAAAGTATGGGGGTAAGTATTGTTCTTAAAAATGATATTGTCGTAGATACATCAATAACACCAATGGCGGGAGATGGAAGATCACAGAGATATCAGCAGGTGTTTGCTAATAATTATAAAACATACGTTGTTGGGAAAAACATAGATTCTATAAACCTAGATGTTATTTCAGGTTCATCACTTACACCAATTGGTTTCAATGATGCTTTGGCACAAATAAAAGCAAAGGCACAGATATAAAAATTTATGTCTACGAACTTCACATTTAAAGCAATTGGAACATCGTGGACAATAGATATTCCTCAAGATGTTGAAGATGAGAAGGAGCTTTTATGTTCTATAAAAAACAGGATAGATGAATTTGATAAAACATATTCAAGATTTAGGGAGGATTCTCTTGTTTTTGAAATGTCTCGCAAAGTAGGTATTTACACATTACCAAAAGATGCGCTTCCAATTTTTTCCTTTTATAGAGAACTATATGAAATAACCAATGGGAAAGTGACTCCCTTAATAGGGAATACTTTAGTTGGTGCTGGATACGATTTAATGTATTCTCTAAAACCAAAAGAAAACATTCAGAAAACAAAAAAATGGGATGATGTAATTAAATATAACCACCCCAAGCTAGAGATTAAAGAACCTACAATGTTGGACTTTGGAGCTGTGGGTAAGGGATATTTGGTGGAGTTGGTAGCTGATGTCCTTAGGGGTAATAAAATTTCTGAATACATGATCAATGCTGGTGGGGATATTGCATACAGAAATTCTCAAAATAAACCTTTGCGAGTGGGTTTAGAAAACCCTGAAAATAGCAATGAGGTGGTTGGGGTGGCAGAAATTATTAATTGTAGTATATGTGGTTCGTCGGGAAATAGAAGGGTTTGGGAAAAATATCATCATATTATGGACCCAGACACAATAGAGTCACCGCGGCATATTTTAGGGCTTTGGGTGGTGGCTAAAAGCACATATCTTGCAGATGGTTTAGCAACAGCTCTATTTTTTGTTGAACCAGAATTATTATTAAAAAAATATGATTTTGAATATGTGATCCTTTATGCGGATCATAGTTTAAAAAAGTCAGAGAAGTTTCCAGGGCAATTATTTACATAAAAATGTTAGAATAAAAAGATGAAAAACCTACATATATATTCAGTGAGTGTGTTACGTATTGGAATTGCAATTGTATTCTTGTGGTTTGGTTGGAGTCAGATACACAATACAAACGAATGGATAGGTTTTGTTCCACAGTGGGTGAGTGATATCTCAAGACTGTCATCAACAACAATTGTCCACTTGAATGGTATTTTTGAGATTGTTTTTGGATCCGCACTGCTTCTTGGTTTGTTCACAAGATTTGTTGCTTTTTTTCTCGCACTTCACATGATTGATATTACATACATTGTTGGATTAAATGCTGTGGGGGTAAGAGATTTTGGTCTTGCTGTTGCTGCTGTGGTGATATGGATGAATGGGGTTGATGCTTGGAGTTTAGATGGATTTGTGAGAGAAGGGGATAAAATACAGTAGGAAATCTTCCATTACATGGACGGTACAGGTTTCGTATCGTACTCGCTTCGCTCCGTGCGATACACTCAACCTCTTCGATTCCTACCAGAAAATTCTTCAAGAATTTTCTTGGGAGCACAAAAAGAAAAACCGAGTACATAACTCGGTTTTTCTTTTTGTGCTCCCAGTAGGAATCGAACCTACATTTTAACTTCCGCAAAGTCATGTCCTATCCATTGAACGATGGAAGCATATGGTTTGAAGTGCTTCAAACGCGAAAACACATTACCACAAAAAAACTAAAAACCCAAATGCTCTATCAATACATGGGCGAAGGGCTCATTTAAGTGTTCGTCATGATAAAGTTTCTCACTAAGGATGGGAAGTACTTCGTCTGGGCGTACCGTTCCAAGGGGAATGGTTATAAGGGTCATAAAAATTTTAGAAGATTTTATGATAATTTTTGTAGAAGGTGATTCAACAACATTGAATGATTCCAGGTGTATGAATGGATAAAATGTTTTTTGAACACGTATACCTTTTTCTGTTATCTCACAGTCTAGGAGGTGAGGTTCTTTGTTTCCTAGTGTGATAATTGCAAAAGTGGAGGCAAGAATAAGTCCCGCAAAAAGAAGGTTAGAAAAAATAACAGCAATCACAGCAAGAGAAACTCCAATAATTCCCACAATCCAAAACCAATCTGGAGTTTTTTCATTGTGTTCAAATTCGTATGTTTGCCAAGCAATAGGATTCATTGGTAATATTGTATCACAGAGAAAATTTGAATGCATTGCAAAATGTTAATTTTCGAGTAATATAGTGAAACGAAAGTTTGAGGTACAATAAAATACAAGATGGAGAGGTGGCAGAGCGGTTGAATGCACCAGTCTTGAAAACTGGAATATCCGAAAGGGTATCGAGAGTTCGAATCTCTCCCTCTCCGCACATACAAAAATACAAGCCTTTGCTTGTATTTTTGTTTTAAAAGATGGTGAGATGAGAAAGGTGGAGTGATGCCGAGCTAGCAAGCGAAGCTACAATCCAGGGTCGCGAAAATTTCCGAGCGACAGCAAAGAAATTGTTTGTAACTGAATCTGTTCCTTATTATCTCAAAAAGATATTGACTCGAGCTTTTTTAATTTAGTAAAAATTGATTTTACAATTTATTTTTTAAATAAGTGAAAAACACCTTAAAAGGGGAAATGAAAATATCAAAATAATTTTTTGTTGAGACGAGTATCTTATCTAAGGTAGATTGTTCAGCTTTTGTTTCATTGGTGTCTTTGGGTTCTCTTTCTAAAAATTTCATTACATTATTATTTTTTCTATTTTGTGTGTGTTGTGTGTTTTTATACGAAGCTGTTTTCAACACCCTTGTTTTTGCTTCAACTACAGATACTAGGTTTCCTGGCAGTAGTGAAAAAATAATCATAAAAATAAGAAAGTGTATTATTTTTTTCATAATTGTTTGTTGGACTAATTGTATATTAAGACAGGATTTAAAGCTCCTATTTTAGTAGAACTATATACCATAATACTTAGGTACGGGCCGATAGATCTCTCAAAAAGAAAGAGGTGGCTGTAATAATGGTTGGTTTTTGTTCACTAGGTTGTTTCTCTATGATTTGAGCGTATACTAGAAAATAATGAAAACAAGTAGTCGCTTGCTCGGTATAGATTTTGGAACAAAACGCATAGGAGTGGCAATTTCTGATGAAAAAGGAGAAATGGCTTTTCCTGTCTCAGTCATAAAAAATGATAGTAGGGCAATTTCGGCTGTTGCTGAAATTGTTCGCAAAAACAATGTTAAGTGTATTGTTATTGGGGAATCAAAGGATTTTTTAATGAAAGATAATCCACTCATGGAAGTTATTAAAGAATTTGAAGCAGCACTTTATCAAGAAATTTCTATTGATATGGTATATGAGCCGGAATTTCTTACTTCTCATCAAGCTCAACATATTCAAGGTAAAAATGATATGATTGATGCTTCTGCCGCAACGATAATTTTACAAAGTTATCTGGATAGGGTGAGGCACAATTCTTAACTTTACAATAATAAATAATTCTATAAACTCTTAAATATTATGATTTCAATTGAAGATTACGCAAAAATAGAGATTCGCATCGGAAAAATATTGAAAGCTGAAATTATTACCGACGCTGACAAGCTACTTAGGCTTGAGGTTGATTTTGGGGAAGAAAAACCTCGACAGATAGTTTCTGGAATACGGTCTTATTATCCTGAACTAGAAAAATTAGTAGGAACTAAATGTGCTTTTCTTGCAAACTTGGAACCTAGAGTGATACGAGGCCATGAAAGTCAAGGAATGATCCTTGCTGCATCTACAGATGGAGGAATGTTTTCTTTGTTGAAAGTGTCTGACGATATTCCTCCTGGTACGAAAATAAAATAAAACAAAAAACCTCTTGTAATACACAAGGGGTTTTTTGTTGTTGTGATATAATATTTTGTAATGAAGAGTTCGCGCACCACTCGATTTGATATTTTTCGGTACTTTCGTATTCCGAGATTTTTAGAGATGCCAGCTATTGGTATTGATATATCTGATACTGCTGTACGTTTTGTTGAGTTAGTAAAATCTGGACCAGGTTTTGTTCCTTATAGATATGGTGAAAGAAAATTATCTCCCGGAGTAGTTGTTTCTGGATCTGTTATAAAAAAAGATGAACTTATAAAAGTTCTCCTATCTATATCTGAAAAGGAAAAATATGCCTTTGTTAAGGCTTCTTTACCTGAAACAAAAGCGTATGTTTTCAATACGACAATACCTGATGTTCCTCAAGCAGATATTTCCGATGTTCTAACCTTTCGCATAGAAGACAATGTTCCAATTTCTGCGGCCGAAGCGGCGTTTGACTATACTGTTATAGGTAGAAATGAAAAAGGAGAAATTGAGTTAAGTGTGACTGTGTTGCCAGAAAGTGTTATTAGGGAATATATAGATATATATGAAAAGGCAAATTTGTCACCAAGGTCATTTGAACTCGAGTCACGTGCTATTGCTCGTGCATTGGTGAATCATAAAGATGCTCGTACTTACATGATTGTTCACATTGGAGAAAACAGAACGGTGTTTTCGATTGTGCGCGGAGGTGTAGTGCGATTCACTTCTACTCTTCATGTTGGAAGCATTAACCTCACTGATGCAATCGGTCGTTCGCTGTCGATCAATGCGCAAGATGCAGAAAAATTGAAAGGTGACAAATCTCATTCGGAAGATAATAAAGCAAAAGTTTTTGAATCAATTGCGGGCGCGCTTTCAGCTATAAAAGATGAAATAAATAAACTCTCAATGTATTGGTTTACACACAAAGTTGTTGGTACTCCGGGTATTCAGAAAGTTGATGAAATATTACTATCCGGAAAAGATTCAACTATTCCAGGTGTACTCGAATACATTTCTAAGAATGTTAAAATTCCTGTTCGGGGTGCCAACGCTTGGGCAGAATGTTTTTCTTTCAATGATTTTATTCCAAACATGCAAGCTTCTGATGCTTTAGATTATGTAACAGCCATTGGGCTTTCGTTGCCAAAAAAATTCGATGCTTAATTTACTTCCACAAGATTATAAGAGAAAAGTGAAACATGAGTATATCCTACGTTTTGTTGCTGTTTCAGCAGCTTTAGGCTCTTTGGTTTTGGTAACTTTGGCAGTAGCTATGTTTCCTACATACATCTCTTTACGGGTTAGGGAGGATGTTTCTAAAAATGACCTTCAAACAGCGAAAGAATCTTCAGTAGCTAAGGATAAAAATATTCTGCTAAAAACCCTAAAAGATTTAGAAGGAAAAATGAAAGAAGTCTCTCTTGTTTCAAATGAGAATGCTACTGATTTTATAGATAAGGCTGTTCAGCTTAAAAATACTGGTATTAAAATAAATTCTATTTCTTATACAAAAAAAGGTGATAAAAAAGATATTGTGATAGAAGGCGTAGCGAGAACCAGAAATGATTTAATAGATTTTTCTAAGGAAGCAAAAAATTCACTATGGACAGTTTCTTCTGATATACCGATTTCAAGCTTTTCAAGTGATCATGATATAGCATTTTCAATTACACTAACAACAACTTCAACTTCACAATGAAATACATAAAGACAAAAATTATGTTTGGAGTTGGGTGTTTTATTTTCTTTGCACTTTTGGTTTGTGTTGGGTATGAATATTTTAAAATATCTGAATTTAAAAATAACATAGTGGCTATTGAGAGTGAGCTAGATACAGAAAAAATATCTCTAGATAACTATACGTATCTTGTTAAAACAGCTTCTAATATCAAATCTGAAAGTGAGAAAGTTAATACATTTTTCATAAAAAAGGATGAGATTGTGAATTTTCTTGATAGCGTAGAGAAACTTTCAAGTATTTCAAATACGATAATCTCTGTGCAATCGTTGGGTGAAAAAGAACCAGTAGGGGATCAGCATATTTTAAATGTTCAAGTTCATATTCAAGGCGATTACAGTGATGTTTTTAAAGCAATACAGTTACTTGAAGAGTTGCCTTACTACACAGAAATCCAGAGTGTAAAACTTTCTAATGTAGAAACAAGGAATGAAAAAAACAAGAAAAAAGTTTGGCAAGCAGATGTTAGTTTTATTGGTGTAATGCTTTAATTATGACTTCCTTAAAAGAAACTATTCGCTGTCGTGTAAAAATGAATAAAATGACCATGTCCATATTTGGTCGTAGTCAGTACAATGATTGGAAAATTATCATGACTGTGACTACTTTCGGTTTGTTCATGGCTGCTATATTTGGTTTTTGTTTATATATAAATTTTGATGCTGGAGATTTTTCCAATACTACCCCTTCAACTGCTCCTTCAACAAAGATTAACAAGGAGGTTTTAAATAGTGTGCTTGAAAAAATGGGGGATAAGCAGAAAAATTTTGAGATCCTGAAAAATTCCAAACCTCTCTTTAAGGATCCTTCTCTGTATTAAAAGTTTGACGTTTGCCTCTTTGGGATTTACTATAGCCCCATGCCCTTGTAGTTCAATGGATAGAACTGCGGACTTCTAAGCCGTCAATGTTGGTTCGATTCCAACCAGGGGCACCAAAATAAAAACCAGCTATTCAGCTGGTTTTTATTTTGGTGCCAGCCGGAGTATAATTTTTCTAGCAAGAAAAAGTACGAGGCGGGGTCGCGAGCAGATTTTTGCGACGGCAAAAATCTGACTTGTGACCACAAAATCACCGATTTTAGCTTTATATTTTCAGCCAGCCACGTAACAGCTTTCTATGTAATAATATGAACTCTTCATGAATCCTAAAAAAGTTTTACTGGTATATTATTCTGTAATTACTTAGAATAAAGATGAAAGCTTATGCGCCCTTATTATAAAATTATAAGAGTAATACGCATACGCCTATCCTTAATTATGAAAAGAACACTCGCGAACACTTTCGGAATTGTGTTTTTGATAGTTGGACTTTTGGGATTTGTATCAAATCCTTTGGTGGGAGAAAATGGATTCTTCTACACAGACGCTACACATAATGTGGTCCATATATTGTTTGGCCTTGTATTGCTTGCTGTTGGTATTTGGGCAGTGGAGCAGGCTAGTTCCACCATGTTAGTTTCAGGAATAATATATATCCTGTTAGCTATTATAGGACTTTTCACAAACAATGTTCTTGGATTCCTTCAGGTAAACACACCCGACAACTGGTTACATGTTTTGTTGGGAATAGGCTTAATCTGGGCAGGTGCAAGTGGTGAAGATATGGTTTTGGAAAATAGGTAGCAAAAGATTGACTTGGAAGAATCTTTCAAAAACAAAAACCACTCATATCGGGTGGTTTTTGTTTGGGTGGGAGCTTGGTCACAAATAATTTCCTCGTCGCAAAATAGTTTGTGGTCACAAGTATTTTCTTGCTAGAAAATCTCGCGACCCCACCTCGCGCCGTCGCGCTCCGGTTCGCACAAATGAAAAAACCCCAACTCTGGGGTTTTTTCATTTGTGGGAAACACTTTTCTACCCAGAACTTACCCTATACAGATAAATACAACCTCGTGTTTATTTGTTATGATATCGATAAAGATATACGCAGGATTGGCGTAAATAAAACCATAAAACAAAATGTCAGAGGATAAGCGCAAAAAAGACCAGAGAGGCTATGTTTCAGATAAGACCATTAAAGACCTTAAAGAGCGTTTTGGTGGCAATCTTGAAGTTATTATGGGCTCTAGGAGCTCAGAAGATGCGCCTTTTGAGATGAGTTATTTTTATTCCAACAATCTCCCAAAACTTGAAATTACAGGGCAGAACAATAAAAGAACTCTAGAAGTTGAGGTTTCCTCGATTGAAGGCGAAGATACTCAGCTTTTACACTACTTACACTCAAAAATGATAGAATCTTAAAATCCTATATTTTCCGTCATTTTTATTCTTAAATATCTTATATTTTCTTATATTTTTTATTCTCAAATATCCGACTTTTTCCGTCTTTTTTCATATTGATTAAATCTGACATTTTCCTACATTTTTTACTAAAATTCACCCCCCTTTCACCTTATTTTTGGCGAAAGCTAAATACAGACCCGCAAAAGAATTAAGATACTCATTTGCGGTTTCTTCTGAAATATCAAGATCGTTTTCCTCTTTAAATACTTTGATTGTAAGTTCAATCAATTCACTACTGTACTGGAACATAAGGTTTGAAAGGGTTCTTTCTTTTACATATTGAAATAATAAAAAGTAACATGAAAAAACCAATGGAGGCAATCAGAAAGGTTAAATAGATCCAATGGGGATAGATTTTTTTAGTTACTCCAATTTGTAGAAAAAGTATTGCAAAGCCAGATAGAACCCCTATTACAAGACTGTCAGCAAGAAACAGAATAATCTGAGCAACTTTATGTTTTATCTTCTGTAGGAAGATATCAAGGAATATAGCTGCAAGCGCTATTAGAACGGGAACTCCCATAAGAACAGATGTACTAAGGAGTTTTGGGTATATGTTCACCATATAATTCAAAAGGTTTAGCACTACGAGCACCAATAATACTCCGGTAAACATGGACATGACCCCAACAGGTGCATCATATAAGGAGAAAAACCTCTTTTCTTTCTGAAAAACAAACACAACAAAGTACGCAAATAGGGAGGTGAGCATAGCTGTTAGAAGTGTTAACCAAAAAAACTGCACAACCGCTAGAGAGTCCGCCGCTTCTGAAACCGCTGGTGACTGTATGGCTAGAAATACACCCGATATGGCAGAAATAGCCCCTGTGTATTTAATTAGTTGTTTGTGGGTAGGGTTCTTTAGAAATTCTTCAATTATTTTAAACATGATATTTAAAATAGTATTCCAAATAAACAGAAAAACAAGAAGGAGGTCTTAAAATCCTGTATTTTCCGATATTTTTCATTATCCAATTATGTGTGGTGTAAAATACATAGTGGATGATTTTACTTACAATCTAAGCCCAACTTCACACCAAAGAAAATTAAGTTCATTATTGTTTTTATATTATGGTGATTTTTGATAGTTTTAGCGAGAAACATTAACACACTCTCCCAAGTATCTGCACTTACGGTGCATTCAACTAGAAACTCGATTACGTGTGGATTCGAACCACAAAGGTGGGCCGCTAGGCTAAGATTATAAACTAAGTATTTTTCAGGGGACGGTACTTACAAAATAGTATTCTTACTGAATTAAAAATCAAGTTTTATTTGTAGACAACCTGTTCAAAAGGCGTAGCATTGAACAATCTTAAACATATGGAAAATTATTTAACTATATATACAGATGGTTCTTCTGCACCTCATCCGCGAAAAGGGGGAGTTGCTTTCAGAATGATTTTCCCTCAAGGGAGACGCTGTGATTTTTCACCATATGGATATGAGGGAGCCACCAACAATGAAATGGAACTCCAAGCCTGTGTTCTTGCATTAAGAGAGGTTGTGAAGCTTAGGGATTTAGAAGGAGCTTTAGGTGTTGTGATATGTACAGACTCTCAGTATATAGTCGATAATTACAAAAATGCCATGTTTACGTGGCCAAAGTATAAGTGGATGCGCAGCAACGGTGAACCAGTTCTCAATACTCCTCAATGGAAGGAAATTATTCGACTGATGAAGCGTATAGGTCAAAATTTTCATGTGTATGTTACTTTTGAAAAAGTAGCAGCTCATTCTGGATTGGAAGACAACGAGGCTGTTGATAAGCTTGCGAAGAAATCTCGAAAAGGTCCAAGTTCTTCAATTAAAATATCCATAAGCAACCTAAGGAGGAGTCAAACAAATAAGAAGACAGAAAGAGGTAGTATTTGCGGTGAAGGTCAACGTATTCGCATTCGTGTTGTTAGTGGAAAATGGTTAAGTGTTCAGAAATTATATCAAATGAGATGTGAAGTGCTTTCAAGAAAAAGTAAGTATTATGGCAATATGGATTTTATTTTATCTGAAAGTATTTTGAGGGTGGGTCACGTTTATGATGTTATCTTGAAAGCTGGTCTGGATCATTGTCGTGTGGAAAGATTGGTCAGAGAGATTGAGAAAAAAACATAACCCCTAGGAGGGAAATCGCCAAATCACTCCAAGGGGTTATGTTTTGAAATTGTATCACACTAGATTATTTACGAGTGGAAGTAAGCTTGAGTGCAAGTGATATTAAACTCCCAAAAATAAACAAACCTACTATTCCGTGAATAGAAAAAAGTTGATATAAGTTACTTAACAACACTCCTAAAAACGGAATATAGGAGGTCCACAAGGGAGGGGTGGGTACTTTAAAACCTAGTATATCTCGTGCAAATGACTCATTTGGACTTTGGACCATTACAAAACAATAGACTAGTCCAAATAGGCAGGCAGACCCAGCAATAACTATTCCAAGAATGGTTTTGATTTTATTAAACCTCTCAGGTTTATATAATTCTTCTTTTGTTTTGAGTTCCATTTTAAATAAATAGGAAACATAGAATGAATAATGTTGAGATGAATATTGGTATTAAAACATATATATGTTGAAACTTATTTTTCACTAAATGTGTAACCCCAAATATAAATC
>JBAXQO010000013.1:0-17650 GCA_037131675.1 bacterium | reverse complement strand
TGCACAGTCTCCTCTGTACAAAATCAAAAAAGGAAAAGAAATAAATTATTTTTATGATGATGAACAGAAGAATGCGTATTTCAAAAGGGAAGGTTTAAATTTTAATGAAGTCGATGAAGTTGAAGCAGTGGATGATGGAGAAACACCTGAAGAATCCGAAGAAGATGATAATGAAAAACAAGGAAAAAATGCAAAGGTAAAGTCTACAAAAGTTCATGTTCAGCGATACAAAGGTCTTGGAGAAATGAATGCTGAGGAGCTTTGGGAAACAACTATGGATCCAGCAAGGCGTGTTATGAAACAAGTAACAGTAGACGATGCAGCAGATGCAAACATAGTATTTGATATGCTTATGGGTACAGATGTTCCTGCCCGCAAGGCGTTCATCCAGTCAAATGCCAAACTTGCAAACCTGGACGTTTAAAAATAAGCGCTTGTAAAAAAAGAATGCCGCGCCCGTAGGGCGCGGCATTCTTTTTGTTTTTACTGTCTTATAAGTGTGATTGTGCCAGTGTTATTTGTTTCAATGAGTTCATCTATTGCATTTAGGGGGTCAACCATGACAGAAAGCATGTTTGATCCTGATTGAGCAAGATTCTGAAGTGTAAGTGTGTATTCAACAACGTCTCCAGGGTTGAGAGATTTTTGTATTCCAGAAGGGAACACTTGCCCAGGGTTGGTAGGTAATACCGCATTAAACTGCCATAGACCAGTTGGTACATTTCCTTGGTTTCTAATAATAAAATGTACTAAAGGTTGTTCATATACTCCGAAATATGTGCGAGGAACGAAAACTCCATTTATCATAACTCCTGCATCTTTCATTGTGATACTAAGATCAGATTTTTGCATTTGCCCAGATGGGTTGTAAATTCCAGTATCATGTTTTTGTGTGCTACCTCCATACACAGAAGATGTTGAAGTATTTTGAGGGGTACTTATCTGTGAGCTTGTTGCTACTGTATTACTTGTGCCTCGTAATGTTCCGTTGCGAACAGTGAGCGTTGCATTGCTTGTTAAGGATGCTCCTGTTGTGTTTTGTCTTGTAAAATCAATATTCAAAATTGCATCAGTATAAGTGTTGGCATTTTTTAATACAGGAACAACTTTAAAAGTTGTGTTGGTTATCGTGTTTTTTTCATGACAAGGTGACTGTATCTGGTGTGAGCCATCAATCACAATCATTGTGAGATCTTTATCTGTACAATCAAAATAAAATTGATATGTTCCGTCTGTCGTCTTTCCTTTGTGTGTAAGTGACACCACTGTTTCTTCGCCTGTTGCAACAGAGTTGTTTGATAGTGAAATTGCAATATTTTCTCCAGATGAAAATAGCGAAGATTTTAATGTTGCTCCAGCTCCTGCGACAGATGATATAGCGACCGGCACTACCCGCATCACACCTATAACAGCAAGCACTACGAGTATGACGATAGCTGCGGTCAATAAAACTCGAGAAATAGCATTAGTTACTTTAGGTTTATCCATGCAAGCATTTTACCATATTTAATACTTGTGTCAACTATTCTTATTGACCAATTCATAAAAAAGCGGTAAAGTTAAATAAATGACTTCTATGCTTAAAAAGGAATCCCTATGGAAATCCCATAAAAAAGAGTTTCTTCTGGATTTTTTAGGCATCTTAATTGGTTCTTTGGTATTGCTTTTTGCGTTTAATCTGGTTCCTACTGAGCTAGAATTCAGCCCTTTTTCAAAGGTACAAAGTGTTGCAAATACAGTATCTCCAAAACAGGAGGCGGTATTGCCTGCACATATTACAATACCTAAAATAGGGGTTGATGTTTCTATTTCAAATCCTGAAAGCGACAATGTATCCGTGCTCGATGAATATCTAAAAAGCGGTGCGGTGCATTATCCAGGTTCGGGAAATTTGGTAGAGGGAAACATGTTTCTTTTTGCTCACAGTACGGGTTTTAAAATTGTCCACAATCAGGCATATAAGGCTTTTAATGATTTAAAAGATCTTAAAGAAGGAGATGTGGTCAATGTTAGCGGGGAAGACGGAAAAACGTACGTATATAAAGTCACTTCAGTGAAGTTGGCAAGTGATAAAGATGTGTTGGTGCGCTTCGATAGCGCTTCTCGTATACTTACTCTCTCAACATGCAATACATTCGGCAAAAAGGAAGAAAGGTATGTTGTTGAAGCTTCATTTAAGGAGATGGGTAACTAGCTATTGACAGATTAATACTTTTCCTGTATAATACAACTAATATGAATACATTAGCAAAAAAGCTATATATATTGGCATTTTTCCTTGCTTTTGGCTTGGGTGCTATATTTTTTACAATACCAGTTCACGCATACGATGGTGCTTATGAGTATGACTCTTACTCAGATTATGGCTCAGGCTATAATGACCAATATTATTCTGACCCTTATTCTGACCCTTATTCTGACCCTTATTCTGGTACTTATTCCGACCCTTATTATGATTCTGGTTCTGGTACATATGATTATGGAACAGGCTATAATGATCAATATTATTCTGACCCTTACTATGATTCTGGTTACGGCGCTTACAATTCTGATTATTACAACTCAAGTTATGGCGGCTGTTCTACATGTAATAACACTGTTGTTTATAATACTTCCCATAACGATACATGTTCGTCTTGCCACTCAACACCTCTACCTCAGCCAGTTCCACAGCCAGTACCACAAACTCCTGAACTTGTAGTATCTTGTGTTGCTGACCGTTATGATGTTAACAGTGATGAAACTGTTACTTGGACCGCAAATGTTTCTGGTGGAACAGGGTCATATAACTATTCTTGGACTGGAACAGAAGGGCTATCTGGCAGTAACAGAATCCAGAATAAAACATATACAAACTCAGGAAATAAAACAGCAAGTGTTACTGTAACTTCGGGCAGCAAAACAAAAACTGCTGATTGTGGATCGGTGTATGTTAATGAAAACAATAATAATTTCGATATCTCTTGTTCTGTTGATAATACATATGTTAACGTTGGCGATCAGGTGCATATGACAGCATATGCTTCAAATGGAAATGGAAACTATTCATACACATGGTATGGGGACTATCCACTAGATGGACGCACTGGCTCAAGTCAGTATGTGTCATATAACTCAACTGGTGATAAAGATGTGCGTGTTACTGTTCGGTCATACAATGGAGGCCAAGAAAAAACTCGAAACTGCGGAACTGTTCACGTTGGGAACAATTATAATAGTGGTTATAATAATTATTACTACAATAATAACGACCTGAACATTTCATGTACTGTGAATACTGCAAATGCTACAGTTGGTCAGCTTGTCACATGGAATACTTCAGTTACTGGTGGTAATGGAAATTACTATTACGCTTGGAATGGTACTGATGGATTATATGGAAACAGTTCATCCATGTCTAAAAATTATGGATCAGTTGGAACCAAATCTGCATCTGTAACCGTTACATCAAATGGACAAACTAAATATCTTAATTGTCCGAACGTCGTAGTTGGTGCTGTAACATATGTTCCTCCCGCTGCGAATCTTGCATCTCTTTCATCCGTGTATTTGAATCAGGTTCCATACACTGGTGTGGGAGATAGTCCAAAGTTTATGGCGTTTATGATTGGACTTATTCTTTGGAGTGCGGCGATGGCTTATGTAATAATTTTCCGAAAGAGAAGTATTACACGAAAAAATCACATTCTTGATTTCAAAAAAGAAAATATGGCAAAGAGGGGTTTGATATAAATAATAAATAAAAAAAACAAAAACCGGTTTGCTCTTTAGACAAACCGGTTTTTGTAATATCTATTTAATTATTTCTTAATTTAATTTCTTCTGTAAGAGATGCAATTATTTCGGCTGCTTTCATTGTTCCAATCTTTCCTTTGTCTCTATGTTCGACTGTAACAACCCCAGCTTCCATATCTTTGTCTCCAATAATGATTGTGTAAGGTGTTCGCATCTCTTTTGCGGCTCGAACTTTTTTTCCAAACCCCGCATTTGAAAGATCTATTTTTGCACGGATTTGTAAGGCTCGAAGTTTTTTATAAAGGTCTTGAGCTACTTCAAAGTTTGATTCTTTTACAGGCACCACTGCAACCTGTTCTGGTGCGAGCCAGAGAGGGAAGTTGCCTGCATAATGTTCAATCAAAAATCCGATAAATCGTTCATGTGTTGAGAGTGGTGCACGATGAATACAAAGCGGTGTCTTTTGTTGTCCGTCTTTGTCAGTATAAGTAAGTCCAAAACGACCAGGAACCGCAAAGTCAACCTGGTTTGTGGCTAGAGTGAATTCACGTCCAATAACACTCCAGATTTGAACATCAATCTTTGGTCCGTAAAAAGCTCCTTCGTTTTCAGCTTCTACAAATGGGACTTTAAGATCTAATAGACACTGTCTTACCATATCTTCTGTTTTAATCCAGAGTTCTGGTTCGTTTATATATTTTTTACCCAGACCTTCTTTCGAATGTTTTGAAAGGCGCATAGTATATTTTTCAACTCCAAAGATTTTGAAATAGTACAAATACATTTCGATTACTTTTTTAAATTCATCGAAAAATTGCTCTTCTGTACAATAAATATGAGCATCGTTCATTTGCATTGAGCGTACACGCATCAAACCAAAAAGTTCTCCAGATTTTTCATGGCGGTAGCATGTACCATATTCTGCAAGACGAAGGGGAAGGTCTTTGTAGCTGTGTTGTTGTGATGCAAAAATCTTGTGGTGATGAGGACAATTCATGGCTTTCAAGTAGTATTTACCACCCTCGTATTCCATCGGAGGAAACATTGATTCTTCGTAATAAGGTAAATGCCCTGAAGTGAGATACATTGAATCCTTTGCAATATGTGGGGTCTTCACTCGCTCGTATTCATAAGCAAACTCGGTTTCTTTCGCAAGTTTTTCCAATTCTTCAATCATTGCTCCGCCGTTTGGAAGCCAGAGGGGAAGTCCGGCACCAACATCATTGTCGAATGCAAAAATACTGAGTTCTTTTCCAAGTTTTCTATGGTCTCTTTTTTCTGCTTCTGCTTGTTGTGCTTCGTACACATCCAATTCTTCTTTTGTATTGAATGCAAGTCCATAAATGCGAGTAAGCATTTTGTTGTTTTCATCGCCTCGCCAGTATGCTCCTGCAATACGAGAAAGTTTGAAAGAGTCTGTGGAAATTTCTTGAGCTGGGTTTTCTGAGTGCCCGCCACGACAAAGGTCGATGAATTTTCCGCATGTGTAGAAAGTGATAGTTTCGCCCTTTCCTGAAATCTCCTCAATCAATTCTTTTTTATATTCGTTGTTTGCAAAAAAAACTTTTGCTTCATCCGCAGTTTTTTCTTCATGAGAAAATGCGGTCCAATTTGGCAAAAGGTTTCGCATGGTGTTCTCGATTTTCTGTAAATCTTCTTCTTTTGGAGGATTGGTTCCGAAGTCGAAATCGTAGTAAAAGCCGTTGTCAATTGCGGGGCCTAAAGTCGGCTTTGCGTCTGGGTAAAGTTTTCGCACAGCCGCCGCTAAAAGGTGCGAGAGGGTGTGTCGCTTATTTGCTAAGATATCTTGAGTCATTTGTCTATATTATGCGATTTTAGCGATGAGTGCAAACGTAGTTTATTAAAAACTCTTTCTCGGCGAAAGTTTCCCTGGGCACGAAAATTTTTTGCTATAAATTTTCTCCGTCCGTCGTCGCCACTCCTCCCGAGGCCCAGTTAAACTTTCGCACTCAACGAGTTTTTCCTTTTTTATAGATACACGTTAAGGTATAATTGTATATTATAAAATTATATTTACTTAAAAAATGATTTCATCTACCCCTTTCGGACTTCGCTTTATGAGAGTGTTTTTCTTTTTGAATCTTTTTCTTACCGGTTTAATTTTGTTATTTTTTAGTTTTTTTATATCTACTTTTAGAAATTTATATTCACTACTTCCTGAAAGTACACTTTTGTATATGGGGGTAACTTTTGTATTTTCAATTGCAGTTTCGAGTCTTGGTATTTTTGCCATAAATAAGAGGAATATTAATTCATACAAAGCCTTTTTGGTGCTATTTGTGTTTATTAACATTTTTTACTTTGTTTATTTATTTAGCTTTAATTTGCTGTCCAAGAACGTGTTATATTTTCTAGTACCTTCATTATTTGCATGTTGGTATTGGGTGAAAATTGGGGGATATTTTCTTGGTTCATCATCTAAGTTAGATGATGAAACTATCAAAAAAATAGATAGAAAGTTTATTCTTTTTATTATCTTTTATATTACTTTTGTTTTGGTTACAATATTTTTATCCTTTATCTCAGGTGCTAATACGATAATCTCAGGATTTAATGCAATAAATAATGGACCGCAAGCATTTGAATATAATAAAGTTTTTTCAAACAAGCCTCTTAAAGATAAATTGGATTTATGCCAAACACAGACAGATAAGGATGGTTGTTTAATGACTACTTTAATTTTGGAAGAAAATAAAAAGAGTATCACACTTGATTCTTGCAATTTATTTTCAAAAGAGGAGAACAAAGTCGTATGCTACGCGATTATTAATAGGTGTGATCTTGTAAAAGAAGATAAGTTAAAAGGCATGTGTGATTTTACAGAAAAAACCATGAATGAGACTCAGTTTGATAATACCTCTTTAAAACCTATTCAGAATAAATAATAAGGCTTCACGAGGATTGACCTCGAGTGAACTTGGCATCGAAAACCTTCCCTGTGTCGTAAGGTATGGGTAAGGTTTTCATTTTGTATCTTTTTGTTTACTAGATGAGTGGCTTTATCGCATCCGCAATCACACTTTCTGTATCATTTCGTTTAGACATTTTTCCCTTGATGACAACACATGTGTCTGGCACGACGAGCGCTTTAAATTGTTCTAGTGTTTTTGGAAAGAATACAATTTCTATTGATGAATCAAAATCGGAAAGGCGAACGAAGCACATTTTGTCGCCTTTTTTTGTAAGGATTTCTTTGACTTCATCTACGAAGCCTGCGACCACCACTGTCATTTCTTGTTTAGCTGTAGCTTTCGTCTGCTTGATTGTTGCTCCGCGTTTTGAAAGCGCTTCTTTGTATTTTTCGAGTGGGTGGCCAGAAACGTAAAGACCGAGCAATTCTTTTTCCCACAACAAACATTCATCTTTTGACGCAGGCTTCATTGGTTCCATGCGAAGCGGTGGTAGCTCTATCGTGCTTCCGCCGAAAAGCGAATCTTGGTGTTCAGGCGCCTTTGCAACTTGTTTGTTAAACTCAAGTAAGGATTCTAAGTTACCAAGCATTTGTCCTCTTTCGCCAAACGCGTCCATTGCTCCAGTTTTTATCAAAGCTTCCAACGATTTTTTATTTAGATTTCTGTCTCTTACACGCGTGAGGAAGCTTTCAAGTGATACAAATTTACCACCCTCTTTACGTTCTTTGATTATAAAATCTGCAATACCTTCTCCGAAGTTTTTGATACTGCTGAGTCCAAAGCGAATCACATCTCCTCCGTTCTCATCTTTGTTTAATGTGAAGTCTCGGAAACATTCGTTGATGTCTGGTGGAAGAACTGGGATTTTCATACGCTTACATTCAGCCACGGACTCGGCAACTTTCTCCAGGTCTCCAGATTCATGACTTAAGATTGATGTCATGTATTCACCTGGGTAATTAGCTTTGAAATATGCAGTTTGGTAAGCTACGCGACCATATGACACAGAGTGAGCTTTGTTGAAACCGTATGCAGCGAAAGGCTCGATCCATGCCCAAATTGCGGTTGCTTTTTCTTTGCTCCAACCAGAATATTTTATACATCCATCAATAAATTTCTCTTTCTGCTTTGCCATCTCTTCTGGGATTTTTTTACCCACTGCTTTTCGGAATTTATCCACTTCACCCCAAGTATAGCCAGCAAGTTTGTTTGCCATCATCAAAAGGTCATCTTGGTACACAAGGATTCCATATGTCTTTCGGAGAATTGGCTCAAGTGCTGGATCGAGATATTTGATGAGTTTAGAATTGTGTTTTCGGGCAATATAGTCGGGGATGAATTGAAGTGGTCCTGGACGATAAAGTGCCACCATAGCATTGATGTCGTGAATAGTTGAGGGGCGAAGTTCCATCAGATGCTTTGTCATACCTCCACCGTTTAATTGGAACAGGTCAGCAGTTTCTCCACGAGCAAGCATCTCGAAAGTCTTTTTGTCTGCTATGTCCATAGTGTCCAGGTCTATATCTACATTGTGGAATTTTTTTATGAGCGCGAGTGTGTCGGCAATAATAGAAAGGTTTTTGAGACCAAGAAAGTCAAACTTTAAAAGACCTGCATTGTTTTCGTCCACAGAATACATGTCGTATTGTGTGATGATTTTATTTTCACCTTTCGTATCGAGCTGAAGTGGGGTGAAGTCCGTGAGCTCTGTTGGAGAGATCACCACACCAGCTGCATGCACAGAAATGTGTCTAGCGTTACCTTCGATTTTTTTCGCCATCTCAATAATAGCTTCAGTATCTGGGTCTGTGTCGTAAAGCTTTTTAAGATCTGGTTCGATTTCTAAAGCATGCTCAATGGTCATTGGAAAGCCCTGGGAACCTATAGGAATAAGCTTTGAAATCTGGTCGCCCTTTGCGTATGGATAGCCCAAAGCTCGGGCTACATCCTTTACAGAGCCTCGCGCGGCCATTGTACCGAAAGTTCCAATTTGAGCCACCTTCTCGTGGCCATATTTTTGACGTGCGTATTCCACCATTTCATCTCTTCGGTTATCAGCAAAGTCCATATCAATATCGGGAGCTGAGGGTCGATCTGGGTTTAGGAATCGTTCGAATGGGATTTCATATTCAATCGGGTTGATGTTTGTGATACCAGAAAGGAAAGTCACCATAGATCCAGAAACAGAACCTCGAATATTTGAAAGAATTCCATGTGTTCGAGCATAGAGAAGTAGGTCCGCTACAACAAGAAAATATGCTGAATATCCTTTTGTGCAAATTACGCCGAGTTCGTATTCAACTCGTTCAATCATCTCCTTAGTTTTTTCAACTTTTCTTTTTTCAAAACCTTCGTAAACAATACGTCGAAGTTCATCGTCGGCGGTTACACCTGGTGGTAATTCAATTGCAGGGAAAGACCACTTTCCAAGTTCAAGATTTAAGTTACAAAGGTCTGCAATTTTTATAGTGTTTTCAAGTGCATCTGGTTCGTTTTTAAAAGCTTCTTCCGCTTCAGCTTGGGTTATGAAAGAAAAATCTGCATCCTCGTCTTCTCCCGAATCTCGAAGACTTGTATTTTTTTGAATTGATACAACAGTATCACGTGCACGCTTATCATCTTTTTTTAAATAGTATACGTCGTGAGCTGCAACTATGGGTACGTTGTGTTTTCGTGCGAAGTCTATTACTTTTCGCATGCCCGCTTCATGTCCTCCGATTTCTGGGTGGTGTGTAATCTCTATATATAGGTCAGGATATATTTTTTTATAGAATGAAAGAATTTCTTCTGCGGCAGGTTCATTATCGTGGCGTACAGCATTCGAAAGTTCTCCGTTGAAGGATGGAATGATTGCAACAAGTCCACCGCAAAATTTCTCCATTAGTTCGCGGTCCAGACGAGGTTTATAGTAAAAACCTTCTAGGTTGGATTTTGTAACAAGCTTCATTAGATTTCTATATCCAGTCAAATCTTTTGCTAGAAGAATGAGCCGTGAGTGTTTGTTGTCCACTCTGTGTTCTTTGTCATGTCTGGTGCGTGCTGCTACATAAAAATCCACCCCGACAATTCCTTTAATTTCAGCTTTTGCACACTCTTGAACAAATTCAATGGTGGCATACATGTTTCCTGAATCAGTGAGCGCAATAGCTCCCATTCCGTCTTTTTTTGCGGCCTTAACAAGTTCGCCGACTTTTGGAAGGGCGTTTAGAAGTGAATAGTGTGAGTGCGTGTGTAGGTGGATGAATTTAGGCATTGATTAAGATGTATTATATCCGAAAAACGACTTTTATTTTACATTGACAGAAGTAACTTTTATGACAATATGTTTGCAGACGATTTCTCTAGTTTCTAGAGACATCAAAAACCTGTGTCCGACAGATTTCGGATATTAGTTATTTAAAGAAAGGATGACGTATGTCCAAAAAAGAAAAATTATTATCGTTCATAGTGATAATAATAGCTTTCGTTGGTGTCCTTATAGCCAGAGAACATTCTCTGATTTCCATCGCTTGTTTTGCTCCTTTGGTTTTTTTGATTTGGAGGAAATATAGGCAGTGTAAAAGGTTGGAAATTATTGGGGAACTCGAAAGTCTCGAATGGCGAGAATTCTCGACATCTGCAATCAATTGGTGTGAGGTTTTGAGAATTGCTGAGAATGCCAAAAAAGAATGGTGGCGGACATTAACCACAAAGGAGTTGATTGATGCAATGTGGCATTATCCTTCAAAATTTCGAAAGGGTAGCTATTGGTCAAGTGAAGGTCTGACAGTTTCTTTTCCAGAGAGAAAGATTCTGAAGGAAAATCCCGTACGCAATGCAAGTCTTTACTTGGTGCGAGTGAAACGAGGTAGATAGTCGCCTTAATCCAATTTTAAACGTTGTGCTGACTTTAGTCGGCACAGCGTTTTATTTTTGTTACAATCTATAGTTAATGAGTAAGGGGCTAAAAATACAAAATAAAATTTTTGTTGGAATAGATGAAGTTGGTCGCGGACCTTTGGCTGGCCCAGTGGCTGTTGGGGCTTTTGTCTGGTTTGGAAAAAGATTTCCAAAAGAACTTGAGGGGATAAAAGATTCCAAAAAATTGAGTGAAAAGAAAAGGGAAGAATGGTTTGCAAAAATCATACAATTTAAAAAAGAAGACAAATGTAATTTTAAGGTGGAATTTAAGTCAGCAAAATATATTGATAAATACGGAATAAGCAAGGCTATACGAGAGTGTTTAAAGTCCGCAATATCCTCATTTGAATTGGATCCAAAAAAAGTGTACGTACTTCTCGACGGTGGACTTAGGGCGCCTGAAGAATTTACTCAGCAAGAAACTATAATAAAAGGTGATACAAAAGAAAGTTTGATAAGTGCAGCAGCCATCATGGCGAAAGTTACTCGTGACAGACAAATGGTAAAACTTTCTAATAAATACCCTAATTACGGATTTGATATTCACAAAGGATACGGAACTTTATTTCACCGTACTTCAATTCTTAAAAATGGCATTTCAAAAGAGCACAGGAGAACATTTATAAAAATTTGACAATTTATTTTAACAGGTTAATGTTTTGAATGGAAAATCAAATTCAACCAAAGGAGTTATTTTATGTTTGCCCCCAGTCATCATTACGTGTTTATCCTCTTCGGTTTCATGGTCATTTGCATGGTGTTACTAGCCAGTGTCACCATAGTTTCTCGTAGGAGAGACGATAGGCTTCTCATGGACGATATCTCTCAAAAGGTTAAATCAAGAGTTCCTGTTCCTATAGAGTGGCTTTCAAAGCCTCGAAATTTTGAAGTCTTACTCAAGAAGGGTGGGGATGTTTTGACTATCATCCGGTTGAGCAGTGAAGACAATTTGAGAATAAAAGGAACTCTGGATGTTCTTGTCCCGGAGCGGATGTATCAAAAAATCATTGTTGGATTAACCTACCGAATAGGATTCAATCCTTCTGAACATGAGATAGAGTTTCTGGAAAGCGGTGGCAGTCTTAAGACCGCAGCCTCAAACCTCTCAACTGATTACGAACCAATTAGACGCGCACAGAGTTGTATGTCTAAATTAGGCTGGTAGAGTATCCTTCTAAATGCTGCACAGAAAAGGTTTCCCTTGCTGTGTGGCATTTTTCTTGCATTTTTCTTGGCTTGTAGTATAATCTTTCTCACTATGGTTATACGAATGCGACATACAAGAGCTCATACTGGCAACCGACGAAGCCATCATGCGCTAACAGCTGCAAATCCTTCACTTTGTAAAGAGTGCGGTCATCCTCGTCTTCCTCATACTGCATGTGCAAACTGCGGTACTTACAAAGGAAAAACAGTGATAAACGTAAGCTTGAAAACAGAGAAGAAAGCAAAAAATAAAGCTAAAAAAAGTGAAGCTGCCCGATAGGTGGCTTTTCTTTTGTGTATAACTTCGCTTCCCAAAAGTTCTTTACTATTCTACAATTAAACAAATGGCAAATCGGCACCTTTCACGTTCTATTGTTCTTCAAACCCTTTTCGAGTGGGACTTTCTTAATAAGGATATAAAAGAGCTATCTGCAATGCTTACTCGCAATGTCCTTGAGTTTGCTCCTGGAATGGGCGATGAGGGATTTATGCAAAAACTCCTTGATGGTGTAATTTCAAAAAAGAATGATCTTGATCAGATCATTACAAAAGCTGCACCTGACTGGCCAATAGAAAAAATTGCAATTATAGACCGAAACATACTTCGTATGGGGCTTTTTGAATTACTTTTTTCCGCACGTAATGAAGTTCCTCCAAAGGTGGCTATTAATGAAGCAATTGAACTTGCAAAAACATATGGTGGGGAAACTAGTGGTAAGTTTGTAAACGGCGTTCTCGGTGCTGTTTACAAAGAACTTGGTGAACCTGGAAAAGAAGAAGTTTCTAAAAAGAAAAAAATTGAAGATATTCCTTTTGAGAAGATGCCAATTCAAAAACTCGGCGGGGCTGTGGTTTATGCAAGGGATGGTGAGCAAATTTATCTAGCTCTCGTGCATGATGTTTTCGGTCACTGGACTCTTTCAAAAGGTAAAATTCCTCCAGAGATCACAGATGTGAAAGTTGGAACTCAATCAAAAATAAAAGAGGAGATAGGTTTAAATATTGATATTAAAGAAGAGCTTGGAAATAATGAGTATGTAGCCTCTGATCCAGAGCTCGGAAAGATTCGCAAGCAGGTAAATTACTTTTTGGCCGAGTCTCCTTTTGTAGATTTAGGTTTCCACAAGACTGGAGGTCTCGATGATGCGAAGTGGTTCAAAATTGTAGACATCCTTGACTTAAATTTGTATGACGATATAGTGCCAATATTCACCAAGGCAATCAATATCCTCCTTGGACAGAAAATCTAGATATGGAGCGTTTTGATACATTCGAGAAAAAAAATAACTTATCATTCAGTAATAAAGACCTTTTAAAACAGGCTTTTGTTCATCGTTCATATTTGAATGAAAATAGAGGTTTTGAACTTGAGCATAATGAACGCTTGGAGTTTTTGGGTGATGCTGTGTTGGAGCTTGTTATTACAGACTATCTATATAATAAATACACAACAAAAACAGAGGGAGACCTTACTGCGTATCGCTCTGCACTTGTGAATGCAAATATACTTTCACAGATAGCTACAGAGAGTGGTGTAAATGATTTACTTTTCCTTTCTCGCGGCGAAGCAAAAGATAAAGGCCGTGCACGACAAGTTATTTTGGCTGATACGTTTGAGGCAGTGATTGGTGCTATATATATAGACAGAGGATACGATGAAGCTAAAAAATTCATAGCCGCTAAACTTTTTGCAATGGCTGATGAAGTCGTAACAAAAGGTTTATGGATGGATCCAAAAAGTCGTTTTCAAGAAAAAGCTCAAGACCGAGTTAGTGTTACTCCTGCATACAAAACTACAAAGGAAGTGGGCCCAGATCACGATAAACAATTTACAGTTGGAGTTTATATTGGTTCAGAATTAGTTGCTGAAGGGTGCGGCAAGTCAAAACAAGAAGCCGAACAAGAGGCAGCAAAGAAAGCTTTAGAGGTAAAAGGTTGGTAGTCGGGTATTAAATTTTTATATATTTTTGCAAATTCCTTACAGGAACAGTACACCTTTTCGATTTTTTATTTTGCTTCGCTTATAAAAAAACTGAAAAGGTTCTTTGGTTGGGTCCCACCCCAACCTTCAGCTCTCAAAAGCATAACCTTACTCTAGTGGGAGGGTGTTATGCCTTTCTTACTCTTTCAACATTGGCACGAGTGAGTAATTCTTTTCTTAATTCTTCAGCAAGATTTCTGTCTATGATAGGGAAGTTGGCTTCAGTCGGATCATTATCGTGGTCATTATCTTGTCCTGCTGTAAGAATATTTAATCTGCATACTCCACATAGTTGGAAAGTAAAAGGTCGGTCAATGGTTATATCTTGAACTTGTCTATATGGTATTGAAATTTCTCTTTTAAATAAGATACCTTTTTGCATGCGGAGGCCGTTTTCATCAAGCATAAAGTAGAAAGAATAATAATCCACGAGTGTAAGAAGGAATATGATTACGAATGTTATAAGTATAAGTGCAACACCTCCTACAAGTACTAAAGTAAATACTGCATTTATAACGCTAGTTAGTTGTGATGAATCTGAAAGGGGAATGATATTTTGCGCACCTTCAATTTTTATAATTGCAACTATAAACCAGAGGATTGATAAGAAAATAGTAGGTACATTATTTTTTAGTAACTGTAGAAAAAAAGTTTTTAGACCCACATGTCCATAAGTTTCATATTTCATGTATAAAATTGTACCATGGAATTACATGTCAATTTGTAGATATGTTTGTATAAGACAAGTTTTTTGTATGTATGTCAAGAAACTTGTTTGACACATTCCTTCATATGGTATATACTTGACGAGTAAGTGTTTCTCATTGTGCTACTCGGGGTTTGCCTTGGTGTGTAAGTGAGAGGGGTAGTCGCCTTACGTTTTAATTTAAAGACTACGAAAGATTACAATGGGAAAGAGACTCTATGTTGGAGGTTTACCTTATCAGACAACTGACGAAGCGCTTTCAGAAGCCTTCTCAAAAGCTGGTAAAGTAGAATCTGCAAAAATTATCATCGACAAAATGTCAGGCCGTTCAAAAGGTTTTGGATTTGTTGAAATGTCATCAGATGCAGAAGCTCAGGCAGCTATCGATATGTTCGATGGTAAGGACTTCGACGGACGAAAGCTTACAGTAAATGTAGCACGTCCAATGGAAGCTCGTTCAGATGCTCCACGACGAAACTTCTAATCTATTGCGCACACGCGCTTAGTTAGTAAAGAAAAACCGCCACACCCGAAAGGATGTGGTGGTTTTTCTTATGTAAACTAAAGGTTGGCCCTTAGTGTTTTTTATAATAAATAACTCTTAACTCATAGCTCAAAGAGTGATATCATTGTATTCAATGTTGCTAAAATCTCTCGAAATTAATGGATTTAAATCGTTCGCAAAAAAAAGCGTACTTGAATTTTCCACACCCATTACTGGTATTGTTGGTCCAAACGGTTCTGGTAAATCAAACGTTGCTGAAGCATTTCGTTTTGTGCTTGGTGAGCAGTCTATTAAATCTCTCCGTGGGAAAAAAGGTGAAGATTTAATTTTTAATGGTACGGCTGATGGTGGTCGCTTGAACCGTGCTTGGGTAAAACTTACTTTTGACAACAGCTCAAAATTTCTGCCGCTAGATTTTGAAGAAGTAACTTTTGAACGTATTGTGCATCGCGATTCTGTGAATGAATATTTGATCAACGGCAGTCCTGTTCGTCTTAAAGATATTACAGAGCTTCTTTCCTCAGCTCATATTGGTGCATCTGGACATCACATCATTTCTCAAGGTGAGGCGGATCGTATTTTGAATGCAAACATGAGAGAGCGTAAAGAGATGATTGAAGATGCGCTCGGCTTAAAAATCTATCAATACAAAAAACTTGAAAGTGAAAGAAAGCTTGAAAAGACAAAAGAAAATATTGAAAAAGTAGAATCACTTCGCCGTGAGCTTGCTCCGCATATTCGTTTTCTTAGAAAACAAGTAGAAAAGATTGAGAAGGCTCGGCTGCTTCGAGAAGAATTGGTTGTTTTGTATAAAGAATATTTGAAACGCGAGACAGTGTATATTTCTTCTACAAAAGAGAGGATTCACAAAGATATGCATGAGCCAAAAGAAGAGCTCGTTCGACTTGAACATGAAATAGCTCAAGCTAAAGCAGTGCTAGAATCTGCACAAAAAGAAAGTTCGAAAACATTGGAGCTTGTGTCTTTGGAGCAAGCAATCAGAAGTGTGGATAATGCAAAAAATGACTTGCTTCGCGAAGCTGGACGTATTGAGGGTGAAATACATTCAATCGAAAGACTTATTCGTAGAGAAAAAGAAGCTCTCGCGCGAGAAGATACAAAGACTGTGTATCTGAGAGATGTTGAAAGTGTTGCAAAGACAATTGATGAAATATCAGCCGAGTCTGAAAATATTTCAGATATTGGAACAATTCGTGGAATTATTGAAAAAATAAAAGACACCCTTAAAGCTTTTGTGGATCATAATAAGGGTGTTCAGACGACGGACTCTATAGCTTCTTATGAACATGATGCGAATGAGTTTCAAGCAAAACGAAATGAGCTTGAAGAAAGAATTATAGAAATAAGAAATGAAGAAAATACTCTGCGTGAGAAAATCAGTGCAGTAAAAAATGAAATTGATAAAGACAAAGAAGGTAGTATGGAGGCAGAAAAAACTATCTTTAAAATTATGGCACGTCAGAATGAATTGCATGCAGTTATAAGTGCTCTTCGTTCGCAGGAAAATCAAATTCAACTTGAAGAAGAGGACTTGAAAAGAGAACTTAATGAGGCTCATATTTTGGCTGGTCGTGAAGCGGTAAATTATGATAATTACGAAATAAAAAATACAGAAGGTGTTACCTTGTCTTTGGAAGAACTTTTTGTTGAAGATAGACATATACAAAATGATCGCCGTAGAAATATTGAAAAAATAAAAATTCGATTAGAAGAAATGGGAGGTGGAGGCAGTGAAGAAATTATGAAAGAATTTAGAGAAGCTGAAGAGCGTGACCAGTTTTTGGCGCGAGAAGTCACAGACCTTGAAGCTTCATCAATCTCTCTTACTGCTCTTATAAAAGAACTCGAGGAAAAACTTAATCTAGAATTTAAGCAGGGTATAGATAAAATCAACAGCGCATTCACAGAATTTTTCCAAAAAATGTTCGGTGGTGGACATGCTGGACTTCGTATTGTTCGTGAAGTGAAAAAACGTCGAGGCGAAGAAGGTTTGGAAGAAGCTTTAGGTGGTGTGGAAGGAAATCTTGAAGAAGAATTTGAAGAGGGAATTGAAATTGATGTTTCGCATCCGTTTAAAAAAATAAAAAGTTTGATGATGCTTTCTGGAGGTGAAAGAGCACTTACTTCTATTGCCCTTTTGTTTGCAATCTCTCAGGTAAATCCCCCTCCATTTATTATTCTCGACGAAACAGATGCTGCACTCGATGAAGCAAACTCAAAAAAATATGGAGATATGATTAGTGCTTTGGCAAAATATTCTCAGTTGATTTTGATTACTCACAACCGAGAAACAATGTCGTGCGCTGGGGTTCTCTATGGGGTTACGATGGGCTCTGGTGGAGCATCGAAACTCCTCTCAATCAAATTTGACGAGGCTGTTGCTGTTGCAAAATAGATAAGAGTAAAATATGTTTTTAATGCGAATTGTTTATCAATAAACAATGCGCATTAAAATTTATTATTTAGATTAAATTTAGGGTTTGTTTCAAGAAAAAAAGAACAACTCTTGAAAAAATGAGTTATCCCCACATTTTATTTATATTTTCAAAAAAAATTTAAATATAGTGGTAGAATTATTGATACATAATCCTTAGAAGTCTCTTGGATTAACAACAATATTATGAACCTAGAATCAGGAATCTTAGACAAGACACGCTTCACAT
>JBAXQO010000012.1:0-22641 GCA_037131675.1 bacterium | reverse complement strand
TTGTGCAACTGGTGAAAAGCGAGCCGAAGAAGCTGCTAAACTTGCTATCAATTCTCCCCTACTCGATATTTCAATAAATGGAGCAAAAGGTGTTTTGTTCTCTATTGCTGGAGGTGACGACCTTGGAATGCTCGAGATTCAGGATGCTGCAAAAGTTATCACAGAATCAATCGACTCAAATGCAAGAGTTATCTTTGGTACTGTTCATGATGAAAGACTTAAGAAAGGAGAAGTTAAAGTTACAGTCATTGCATCAGGTTTTCCAGAACCCTCAATATATAAAGCAGGTATGAGTAGTTATTCATCTTCATTAAGCAGTATTCAGAGAGTAGACCATTCACAACCTAAAGAAGAACCACGTGGCAAAATATACAACAACGCCGAGCCAATGACAGCTTCAGCACCAGTAAAGGAAACTCCTGTTCAGGTTGTAATAGAGCAAACTCCTCAAGCTACATCATTTTCTTCAAATTCAAACGATGATAGTAAAAAAATAATTATAGACGACACACAAGATGATGATTGGGGTGCGGTACCGGCATTTCTACGAAGATCAAAACTAAAATAAAAAAATTAAAAAACATCCTCATTTGAGGATGTTTTTTAATTTGGTAAAAACAGCTTTTAGCATTAGAATGATACAACTATGAAATATGATCTTGCAATTATTGGCGGTGGACCAGCAGGTGTAGCTGCGGGTGTGTATGCCTCTAGAAAACAATTAAAAACTGTATTTATTACCGAAAGCTTTGGTGGACAGAGTATTGTTTCCGATGGCATAGAAAACTGGATTGGTACTATAAAAATTCCAGGTGAAGAGCTTGCTACTTCTCTCAAAAAACACCTTGAAGCATACGCCAAAGATATTGTTGATATTAAAGAAGGCGAACGCGCAGTTCTAGTTGAAAAATTCGATGAAGGATTTCGTGTCACCACAGCAAAAAATTCGTATGAAACAAAAAATATTCTCCTTACAGCAGGAAGTCGAAGACGCAAACTTGATGCTATTGGAGCAGACAAATTTGAACACAAAGGAGTAATGTATTGCGCTTCGTGTGATGGTCCACTTTTCTCAGGAATGGATGTGGTGGTAGTAGGTGGAGGCAACGCAGGTTTTGAAAGTATGGCTCAATTGTCTGCATATGCAAAAAGTGTGACTCTCGTTCACCGTCGCAACGAATATCGTGCCGACCCTATTACAGTTCAAAAAGTTCTTTCACTTCCAAATGTAAAAGCGATTACTAATGTTGAAATACTAGAAGTGAAAGGTGAAGCTTTCGAAAAAGGAATGTTCATAAAAGATAATGAAACTGGTGTTACCACAGAACTAGAAGCACAAGGGATTTTCGTAGAAATTGGAGCTATTCCTAACACAGACATAGTTAAAAGCCTCGTAGAGCTCAATGATATGGGAGCTGTGAAAATAGACCCGCTCACCCAACAAACATCACGCAAGGGCATCTGGGCCGCTGGAGACTGTACTAATGTTCTATACCACCAAAATAATATTGCTGTGGGAGATGGAGTGAAGGCTTTGGAGGATATTTATGTAAGTTTGCATACAAAATAAACAAGAAAAAGAAAAACCTCTTCGAACTTTCCGAAGAGGTTTTTTGAAATTTAAAGATCTTCGCCACGTTCCATTTTTCCTAGGAGAATTTCAATTTCCTCTCGAATCTTTTCACCTTTTTCTCCTTCTCCCTGAGCACCATCAAGGGTTTCGTACAAATCAGCAAGTGCCTCTTCAACAAAACCAGCTTGATAGTAAACTTTCGCTCTCCTTACAGAAACTTCAATGTCGTAAAGCGTATCTTCAGTTCTTTGGGCTTCAAGATGATCCAACCACTTGTTAAACAATTCTTGGGTTTCAGGATTATCCAAACCTTTTCGTAAAACAAGTATCACTTCATTATCTTCCACTAAACGCTCTGGTGTGTTTGGTTGTTCCATGTCCATATAATCAGAGTTTAACATAAAAAAACCACTAAAGACTTTTGCCTGCTTGAGGTCACAAAAACAAAAACTTCCCATTCGGGAAGTTTTTATTTTTGTGACCCCACCGCGTGGCTTTCGGAACTTGTTAAAGATAGAGAATATATGGGTTTGGCTATAAAGAATCTATTATTAATCTCAACAGGTTTTTAATTTTCACTTTCGCATTGCGAAAGGGGTATCGTTGGTGTTTACCTTCCCCACTCTTACCTAACCCTGCGTAGCTATACTACGAAAATAGACCCTGTTTGAGTATTTCTATCATGACTTAAACCTGCTTTGACTTTTAAAATAGGCTTTGTTATGATGGGGACACAAAGACCGCGTGGGTCTATCCACGCAAAATATCGATTGATTTAAAGATATGATAAACCCCCCTTGATTGGGGGGTTTTATGTTTTTATGTTAAAATCTTTCACATGTCTTACTCAGAATCTACACCCGCCATACCTGCTATTTTTAGGTTTGCATTTTTCCCAAAATATGAGGATTGTATAAAATTTCTTGCTGAAACTATGTCGGATAAAGAACCCTGGGATTTTTCTGATTCAGGAGAAAAAAAATATGCTATTCTAAAAAACTATCTCGATTATTATTATAGAAAGCTAAAGGAAGAATCTAAAATCTTTTTTACAAAAGATAATCAGTATTGTATTTTTAATACTGGATTAGTTACCAACAACCAGGAAGATATTTTTGCTTTTTTTGAAGCAAACAAATCAACAAGAACTAATTCTTCGCCCTATTATTTCAAATGTTTTCTAAAACATAGCGACCCACTGTTGTTGGAAAAGTTTGGCGAGTCACTTCCTGAATGCGCTAATTTTTTTGATAAACCAGAGTTATTAATTTTGAATCCAAAATATAAAATAGTTCCAGATATTGAACATATCATTACAGACAATAAGACCAGATTTCCTAGTCATTTACAAAATGCTGATAACGCTGAACTCAGAAGACAATTAAAAGGAGCCATTGATGACGTGACAAAAAAAGTAAGGACTAATTATAAAATTGCGATTCCTCAGTATTACGATGGCAAAGTACAATTGCTTTTACCTTTGTGCCTAACATCAGGTTCGCCAAATCCAGATTTAGCCCTTGTCGTTAGCAAAGTCCCTGGTCAAGAAATTTACTCTGCAAAGACTTGTTTAACTCTAAAAATGGCATACAATAACGCTCGCCTAATAGTTAAACCTCAGAGCGATTGGCTTAAACCCTAAGACACTTTTGTTTGCAAAAAATGAAATATCGGATGAGTTAATCCTCTCCTCTTATTTAGAAGTAAGTCGCCGTACTAAGAATTTGGAAAATAAATTTAAATTTTATGCAATCAGGATTAGGAAGAAATGATATGTGTGCATGTAAGAGCGGTCTAAAATATAAACATTGTTATCTTGCTAATAATAGTGATTGTATTTTGTTTAAAGATAAACAAATAACTGAAATGGAAAAATTACATGAGGAGCACGTGCAAGAAACTCTAAAAATTTTACTATCAATAACTGGAGAGTTAGCTCAACTATTTCACCTAGATAAAAACGGCATTCAAGTCGTCCCTGTCCGAATGCAACTAATAGGGATATTCACAATCGTTGATGTTATTGCACATTACTATAATGAGTACGGTGGTGAGTCACTGACCCAGAGTGTTAGATTTATTAATTTTGTAGAACGTTTCTGTTTCGTTGATGAAAATAAGGAATATGCCTCAAGAAAATACCTTGGTGATATGTCTGTAAATGAGCTGTACTCATTAAGAAACGGGTTAGTTCATTTTTATGGTCTAGCAGAGGCTAAATATTGTATTCTCCCTAACTTATCAAAAGTATTTACCCAAGAAATAGTTGATAATGCCTATAATGATTTCACCGAACTTTCAAAAATACAAGGTAAAGATTTATGCTTTGTTCAACCATCCGAACTCAGAATGGTTGTAGTCGAGGGGGTAGTACTTGTTTTAAAATATTTCAGTCAGATGGAAGCTGATTCAACTAAATCTAAAGAAAAGAGGCTTGCTCATCTTTCTGGAATGGAAAGAATCTTCAAAAAGCTTGAGAAGGAAGGAGCTTCTGTTGTTGACCAAAATTTAGCTAATAGACTTAATGAAAAGCTTTCTCAGGAAAGAAAGCACTAAAAGACTAGGCCTCGTGCCTATATATCATTTTTTAAAATAAAATTCTTAAAATATGGCTTTAAACATATTTTGTAACTAAAGCGTTACACAAAAGTGATATAATTAGTATATGGATATAACACAAATAAACCACTATTATGGTAACAAGTACGAGTTGAAGTCCGTATTTCTGGACTTTCTCAGAGAGTTTGGGGTTATTGGAGTTGCCTGCAAGAAAGCGGGTATTTCAAGAACAACATACCATAGATGGCTTTATGAGGATTCAGCTTTTTGGTCTGCTTGTAATAAAGCAATGGAAGAAACTCTTAAATCCAAAGGTGATTTGATAAGAAGAATACCAGAACAAAAGCAAAGCAACATGCTAAAGGTTGCTCTTATGTGTGAGGACTAGTTGATAAACACAAGATATATCAATGTACCTAAAGCCAAGTATATTGGTACACCTATAGCTATTGCATTCATTGTGTATGCAGAATCTGAAACTGTATCTTTGAATTTTTCTTTGTCGTATAACAAAGCATCAAATTTTTGAGAATAGATAATTTGCATTAAAAGACAAATTATAATTTTCTCGAAGCGCGTCTCAAGTATGCCCATTAAGGAAAGGAAGAGGACAACTCTAAATATAAGGGTAAATAACGCAAACCAAGAAGTTCCTTTATTGAGAGCCTTCACTGATTTTGGATTTTCCTTTATTTCATCAACTAATTTTTGTGTATCAAGGATTGATTCGCTCATAGTATTTTAATTATTTTTTAAACCAATAAAAAGGGTTGAGCTTTTGTAAGAGGCTCTTTACTGCTTGCCACATATCAACCTTTTCTGATTTCTTAACCACTGAACTTGCACTTTCTGTGCTTGTTGCTGAGGTTGTTGCCTGTGATTCTAAACTAGATGGAGTCAACCATTTTTTTGATGTTGTAATGTTATCGGTGTTTATTTTAGGTGTTGCAATTATTTTTTGAGTTTCTGGTTGTCGGGTGGTCTCACTTTGTACGGATGGCTCTGGTAAATTTTCGATACATGAGCTAAACCCAGTATTCCACTTATATCCATCCTTACAAAAACAAGTGTTGCCATTCAGATTTTCTCTTGATATTGAATTTGAGCCGAAAGTTGATGTACAAAAATCTGGCAAAGAAATCAATTGCTGTCTAAGAGTGTTTAATGAACTGATACAAGCTTGTGCAGGATAAACGTAAGAGGCTGTTTGTGTCTGTAATTGAAGTTGAGCTATTTGTTGAGCGTTGTTCAAATACGTTTGATTTGCGCTGTATCCATTATTAAGTATTTGAGTTGGAAGATTTGCCCTGTCTTGTATTCTTTGAAGATATCCTTGTGATGATGTATCAGAATCACCACCATAAGGATTAAGCTGAGCCATGGTAGCTCGCGCTGTTCCTAATGAACTCTGGGTTGAATCCTGTATATATGCTTGGCTATTTTGATACTGACTATTAAGCTGTCCTATGCCAGAATTGTACACACTATTTATATAACTAGTTGTCTGGTTTGCAGAAGCTTGAGCGCTGTCTATAATGCTCTGTTCGTAACTAAGTGCATTGTCAATTTCCTGTATTAGTAGTTTTCTTATTGCAATTGGTGACTTCTGATATTGTATAGACAGCAATGCTATCTGGTCGGGCTTACAAATATCACCGATTGAACACTCTTTCGTACTCCAGTAGCTAGTTGAGCTTTCAAAACCATCTTTACACATCACGTTTCCTGCTATTGATGGGCCAGCATTACAGTAAACACCACCGTGGTCAGAGCAAGCGCCAGAATCAGCTTCAACTGCCCTAACTTGCATGGTTAATATTAATATGAAACAAAGAGATATTGTTATGTATATTTTATTGATATTTTTCATAAATTTTATACGCAAAAAGCCTACCACATTAGGTGAGAGTTTTTTAAGCTCTCCATACCCCTTTCGGGATACGGCCAGACACGGCAAGTCCTAATATGATAGGTTCTTTACCCGTGTCTGGTCTCTTCACCATGCCAATAATTTCTTATTAGTTTAGGCTACTTTTCTCTATTAAATTGTCCTTTTAGGATAGCATAAATGAAGACGGATGTCATGATATAATGTTCGCAACGTTCACACGTTCACAACATGAGTGTAAAAATTAAAGAACTCAAAAAAATCTTTATCGACCTCCTTCGTGCCTGTTTTGAGATAGATGGAAAAGAACAGATAATATTAAGTGGGAGTGTTTTACAGGAGAACGGTTTAGATGACAGCACTTTTTGGGATGTTATTTGTCCCCTATTAAAGAAAGATGGCGTGCTAAAGGATTACGATAACCCAAACTCATTGTTTTCTGCCTTTGAGTCCTCACTTCTAAGCGAATCGGAAATTCAGGAAATTTTGACAAGAAACGGTCTGACTTATGACCCTCAAGCCGATACCAAATTTAAGGATTCTCTGAAAACACGTAGAACTGAGAACAGTAAGACATACCGACATGTTTTTATTGTTGATGAAAAAAAGCTTTTTAAATCCCATAATTCAGTTCCAAAATCTCCAGAAGAATCATCCCTAAAACCCGAAATTAAGTTGGGTAATTTGATTGCTTATGACGATGGCACGATACGTTACAAATCAACCATCCTTAACCTTAGACCCCAAATAAAGGACCTGTGTAGACTTTTTATGAATAGACATAATCAGCTCGTTGATTCTGATTGCATTAAAGATGAAATTATTAAAGCCACAAAGAGAAAGAGCACCTCATTTGATACGATATCAAAATACGTTAGCGAGCTTCATGCAGAATTACAAATTCATTTTGGAAAAACGGTAATCACCAATCAACCAAAGGACGGATGGATATTTAATCCATAAAACGGATTCATTATTGAAAAATGAATGAAAAAGGTACGAGAAAATAATCTCGTGCTTTTTCTTTTTAGAAAATGTGCATTTATTAGCTAAATGTAAAATAAACATGGAGCAACAAAATAGGGACGGAAAAAAAGATAAGACAATTCTTCAAACATCTATCATCACGCCTGATGAGCTGTACGAAATGGTTTACAACCGAATAACGGGCAAGACATATTTTTTCAAGACGGACCGTCATGGAGGGTTAGAAAGTTTTATCGACGAAGTTGAAATAGAAGGAAGAAAATATCGCCCCCTTCCCCCAACATACAACCTTGTAGAAAAAGGAGTTATCCTCTTCCCCTCTCAAGCAACACCCTATGAAAACGAAGAAGAAATTCTCAAAGAAATACAAACTTTTATCCATAAGTTTTTAGATATTTCTGAGGTATTTGAACAAATAGCTACTTACTATGTTTTATTCACTTGGATGTTTGACAGGTTCAATGAAGTGCCATATTTGAGAGCTATCGGCGACTTTGGAAGCGGTAAATCTCGCTTTATTCAAGCCATAGGTATCTTGTGCTACAAACCAGTGTTTACGGGCGGTGCAACCACTCCGAGCCCCATATTTCGCATTGTGAATGAGGTACACGGAACGCTTATTATTGATGAAGCTGATTTTAAATTCTCTGATATGAGTTCTGAGATTGTAAAAATTTTGAACACTGGATACCAAAAAGGTATGCCTGTTTTGAGGTCAGAAGGCAAAGGAACTTTTGAGGTAAAAGCTTATGATGTTTTCTGTCCAAAGATAGTGGCAACACGTGAGACATTTACAGATAAAGCTCTTGAGAGTCGATTTCTTGTCGAAGAAATGGGTGCTGGAAAATTACGCGCAGATATTCCAAGAACTCTTAATGAGAGCTTCTATATCGAAGCTGAGCACATACGGAACAAACTTTTGATGTGGAGACTTAAGAACTATTTTGAGCCAATCGAGCGTCGTGAGGAGTTGATTGAAGGTATCCATCCACGCCTTAATCAAATCGTTATGCCTCTGCTTTCAATTATTAAAGATGAGGCAATTCGTGAACACTTAAAGATATTCATTGTGAAATACAACACAGACCTAGTAGCAGACCGAGGACTATCTTGGGAGAGTGATATTGTATTTGCAATTCTAAAACTTGAACACGAAACAGGGGCAAGTGAAATTACAGTAAAACAAATAACCGAGGAAGTGAACAGAGAGATAGATATTGCTGACGACACTTTGCAGGCTCGTAAAGTTGGTTGGTATCTTCGTGCAAGATTACAGCTCAAACCTTATAAAACACGAAGGGGTTTTGTATTGTCTTTCAAAACAAATCGAAAGCGTTTGGATATGTGGAAAGAACGCTTCGGCATTACCGACTCAGATATTCGTGGTGAACAAGTGAACGATGTGAACAACAATAACAACCTAACAGAAGATGTGGTTTTTTAAGGCTAAAATCACATTTTTCACAATACAAACATGCAAGAAAAAAGGTCGAAAATTCCATTAAAAAATGGTAAAATGGACGAGCTTACATATGAATCTGTACCCCATAATAACGCTTCACTTTTAACCGATGACACAATGAAATCACTAGTCGAACTCGGAGAAGTTTTGAGGGAAATACACAACCGTCTTGTGTCAGAAGGATACACCATAGAAAATGGAAAAATAAAAAAACTTGATGTAATTGAATTTTAATGAAAAATATGAACAAAACAGAAGAGCAAATACTGAAAGATATTACTGACGGAAAATATCGCGATTATTATTTTATTTACAATCGCAAAAGTACAGATGATGAGGACAATCAGAAAAACTCTATCTCCTACCAAAAGACAGAAAACACTCGATTTGCATTTAGAGAAAAATTACCGATAGCTATGGTTACTATCAAAGGATTTTGTGTTGATGGTATAGTCTCTGAAAAACATTCTGGTTTTAAAGAAGATGACGACATCACCATTACAAACGACGGAATGGTCCAATACCGAATTGATAGACCAAAGTTTCAGAAGATGCTTCAATTTGTCAGCCAAGGATACTTTAAAGGAATTGTGTGTTTATGCTGGGACCGAATCAGTCGAAACAAAGGCGATGATACCCTCATAAGAAAACTTATGCGCAAAGGTGTAGATGTTCGTTTTACCTATGCCAAGTATGACAAGACTAGTTCTGGGGCCTTACACATGGATATAGACGGCATGTTCTCCCAACACCACTCACGAGTAACAAGCGAAAAAGTAACTATTACAATAAGAAATGCTAGAGAAAAAGGTATCTGTACTTATCGTGCTCCGATAGGCTACTTAAATCTCGGAGAAATGGAACATAAACCACTAGACCCAGAACGTGCACCTATAATCAAACAGATGTTTGAACACTACGCTACAGGTGATTGGAGCCTCTCAGACCTCGAACGTTATGCAAAAGAGCAAGGCTTCATGACTATACCCATGAGACGAAAAAGGAGCAAAGACGAAATGCTTGCCGAAGAAGACGAAACGTTCGAGATAGAAAAAGTATCACGACCGTTGACTGCAAATAACATAGGAAGAATACTCTCAAATCCTTTTTATATTGGAAAGATAATTGGAAATGATGGTGAATATATTACGAGCACAAGCCATGAAGGTATTATTGATGAAAAACTTTTCAATGAAGTTCAAGCCTTACTTAAAAAAAGAAAAGTAAGTATCCACTATGTCGAAAAAGTAGACCTTCCACTTAGAGGTATCGTACGTTGTGAACATTGTGAACGTGTATATACCCCCTATGAGAAAAAAGGTATAAATTATTTTGGCTCAAGATGCGTTAATGGATGTCCAAACACCTTAAAAAACTTTAACTTTTCATTTATAGCAAAAGAAATTGGTAAGCTTATATCAAATCTCTATTTCACCGATGTTGAAATTGCTGAAATGGACGCTCGCACTGGAACTGGTATAGCTCTCCTTGAAGAAAAGCGCCAAAAGAATATTGATATAGCTGAAAGACAAAAGAAAAAGTTGCGAGAAGACCTTGCGTATATACGTTCAAATAAACTTTCCCTATTAAAGAGTGGTGTATATACACCAGAAGCCCTACTTGAAGAAGAAACAAAACTTGAAACTGGAATCGAAACTCTCATGAATAATGAATACGCTTCTGAGCTCGCTATGCGAGAAACAATGAAAGAAATAAAAAAACTTTCAGAACTCGTAAAAGATGTTGTTCCTCTTTATGATTTTGCAAAACCACACCAAAAAGAAAAAATTATAAGAATTATCTTTTCAGAACTCTCAATTTCCAAAAATACGTTGAAATATAAGGTTAAAAAAGGATTTGAATGCTTTGAAAACCGACTTAGTGCTTTTTGTGACCCCACGGAGAGTCGAACTCCGGTTAACAGATTGAAAACCTGCTGTCCTAACCATTAGACGATGGGGCCATATAAGGTCTGAAATAATATATCACTTTTTGAAAAAAATGCAAAAAATGCTACTATGTCGAACTAGGTAATATACGGAGGAGTGGCAGAGTGGTTGAATGTACCGGTTTCGAAAACCGGCAGGGGTGAAAGCTCCTCGAGGGTTCAAATCCCTCCTCCTCCGCAATACAAAGAAGTTTTGAAGTGACCAAATCGTTTTATTTCAGTATAATATCATTATATGAAACTAATAAAATCACACCTTAGAGAGTTCCTAGACTTCATTCGTAGACAAGGAGTTTTAAGCCTTGCTATAGGTATCATTATTGGAGGTGCGGTTGGAAAACTTGTAACAGCCACAGTTACCGATCTCATAAACCCAATTATTGGCATCTTCTTAGGACGAATTGGAAACCTAAACAATCTTATTATTCCTGTGTTCAACGCACGAATATTAATCGGCAACTTTATTAGCTCCCTTATCGATTTCACAACAATTTCAGCTGTTGTATATTTTGGTGTAAAAAAGCTCGGTCTAGAAAAACTAGATAAACCAAAAGAGGAACCTGCAAAATAATCTACAAATACTTTTTACCAAAAGCAATCATGGCGCGGGACACTCCATGGAGTCCTACGCCTTTTTTTGTAAGTGAATATTCAACTTTTGGAGGCTTTTCTAGATACTCAGTTCGAGTAATAATTTTCTCTTCTTCAAGTTGTTTTAGTTTTAGAGAAAGAGTCCTTGTACTCACCCCCGCAAGAGCTTTTTCCAGGTCACCAAAACGTTTCGGACCAACAAAAAGATCTCGAACGATCAGAAGTGTAACCGAGTCGCCAATTAGGTCAGCAGTCTTCGCAAAAGGGCAAATGGAGCATATTTTCTTTTTCTGACGAGCGGTTCTCAACATATCCACAGAATATCACATTGCCTAATGCTTTACAAACTAAAGTAAAGGAGGGTATACTTAGGATTATTATTATTTAAAAATATGATATGCAAAATATAATAGACGCTTATAAATGGAGGTACGCAACAAAACAATATGATACAAGTAAAAATCTAACAGCTGAACAATTGGATGTTTTACTCAAGTCTATTGAGCTATCCCCTACTTCCTACGGTCTGCAAGCTTTTAAAGTGTTTGTCGTTACAAATCCAGAAATCCGAGCAAAGCTACGCGCTGCTGCATGGGACCAGCCTCAAATTACCGATGCATCACACCTCATAGTTTTCACAGTTCCCACAAATCTAAACGAATCTCATATTGATACTTTTATAGAGAAAGTTTCGAAAACAAGAAATGTTTCTGTGGAGTCACTTGCTGGTTACAGTGGAATGATGAAAGGTTCAATATCCCACAAAACACCAGAACAAAAAACAGAGTGGCTTGCAAGACAGGTATATATAGCTCTTGGATTTCTACTCTCAACAGCTGCTCTGGAGCACATTGATGCCACACCAATGGAAGGTTTTGACCCAAAACAGTTCGATGAAATACTAGGACTTACAAAAGAAAACCTTACTAGTGTAGTTATAGCACCGGTTGGATTTAGATCTGAAAAAGACGAATATTCTAAACTTACAAAAGTACGTTTTGGAAGAGAAGAAATTGTGCACGAAGTGAAATAAAAAACTTGCACACAATAGCTTATACGTTGTAATATGCTGGGTAATCGAGTTAAAAAACTCTGAACCAGCGCGCGGTTAGCTCAGTTGGTAGAGCACGGGATTGACGTTCTCGGGGTCGGAGGTTCGAGCCCTCCATCGCGCACAAGCGGATTTTCAAAAAAGTGCTTTAATGCACTTTTTTCGCTTGTGCGAGCCGGAACGCGACGGCGTGAGGCGGGGTCGCGAGATTTTTCAGCAGAAAAATACTTGTGACCACAAAAAACTTGCTATAAGATAATTTTAGTTTAGATTATACAAATACTATGAAAATCTTAGCCATAGAAACAAGCTGTGATGAAACAGCTATAAGCATCCTTGAATGCGAACATGATACAGTTCGCATTTTAGCGCATGAAATAAATTCTCAAATTGAACTCCATAGAGAATTTGGTGGCGTATATCCAAACCTAGCAAGACGAGAACATGCTAAAAATTGTGTACCCGTTCTCTCTGTCTCCCTTGAAAAATCCAAACTCAATCATTCTCCAGAAATTATCTCAGATGAAATACAAAAACAAATTGCCACCATTCTCGAAAAAGAACCTTCATTGTTAGAATTAATAATTCCCTTTTTGGAAAAATATGGAAAACCAGATATTGATGTAATTGCAGTAACTGAAGGCCCTGGACTTGAGCCCGCGCTTTGGGTTGGAATCAGCTTCGCAAAAGCTCTTTCACTTGCGTGGAATATTCCTATTATTCCAGTGAACCATATGGAAGGTCATATTGTTTCAGCAATGCTCGAGCATTTGGATTCAGAAACAGCAAAGATTGAAGAGATAGAATTTCCAGCGATTTCACTTCTTGTTTCTGGTGGACATACTGAACTTATAAAAATAAATGAGATTGGAATTTATGAAACAATAGGAAGAACGCGCGACGATGCCGTTGGTGAAGCTTTCGACAAAGTTGCTCGTCTGCTTGGCTTTCCATACCCTGGTGGGCCGGAAATCTCAAAATTGGCAGAGGATGCAGAGGCGAGGAAGTTTGAAAGCGGAGCTTTCAAACTTCCTCGCCCCATGCTCCACTCTCAAGATTTGGATTTCTCATTCTCTGGCATAAAGACCGCTGTACTTTATATGATACAAAAGATACCAGTCATGACAGATGAAATAAAAATGCAAATAGCGAAAGAATTTGAGGATGCTGTAATTGAAGTTCTTGTTTCAAAAACCAAAAAGGCGCTCGAACAAAATGATGCATACACCCTAATTATTGGCGGCGGTGTCATCGCCAACAAAAAACTTCGAAACGCGCTTAAACAAGCATTACCAGATGTAAAGGTTTTCATTCCAGACATGAAACTTACCACCGACAATGCCACAATGATTGGAATTACTGGCTATCTTAAAATAAACCGCTCAACAGAGGCTTTTTCAAAGGATCTACGAGCTCAAGGTTCTATGGTGCTTGACAATAAGTTATAATATGATATAGTATCAGTAGAAATACTAGTCGAGCGGCTTAATGCTTGGCGACTTAGCTCCTTGTATTTTTAGAGAAATACCACCCCTTTACTACTCCCACGCCTACCCCTCGAAGGGATTCTGGTGATTTCTCTCCCCTCCACCAACACTTAGTCCTTAAATATTTGTTGGTGGAGGGTACGAATTTCCTCCCAAAAAGCCCCTCGCGCTACTCCATAGTGCGAGGGGTGATTTTATTTCAAAAAGCTATTATATTTGCTATTATAGCTTCCATGATAGACGAAAAACTTTTGAAACCTTACGACCCTGCCTCCACAGAAAAACGTATTTACAAAACATGGGAAAGCAGTGGTTTTTTTAATCCAGACACATGTATTGAAAAAGGTGTCACCCCTACTGATGCAAAACCTTATACAATTATTCTTCCTCCACCAAACGTAACAGGAATTCTCCACATGGGACACGGGCTCATGGTCACAGTTCAAGACATCTTAATCCGTTACCATAGAATGAAAGGTTTCAGAACTCTCTGGCTTCCGGGCACAGACCACGCAGCTATCGCTACACAATCTCGAGTTGAAAAAGATATTTCAAAGAAAGAAGGAAAATCTCGATACGACCTTGGCCGAGAAGAACTTCTTCGTCGCGTAAATGAATTTGCACAAAATAGCCACGACACTATTATTTCGCAAATAAAAAGATTTGGTGCTTCATGTGATTGGTCACGCGAAGCATTTACCTTAGATGAAAAAAGGAGTTTTGCTGTTCGTACAGCTTTCAAAAATATGTATGATGCTGGACTTATTTACCGAGGACACAGAATTGTGAACTGGGACCCAAAAGGTCAGACAACTATTTCAGATGATGAAATTGTGTACGAGGAGCGAAAGGCAAAAATGTATACTTTCAAATATTCAAAAGATTTTCCAATAGCAATTTCCACTACTCGCCCTGAAACAAAAGTTGGTGACGTTGCTGTTGCTGTGCATCCAGAAGATTCTCGATACACAGAATTTGTAGGCAAAGAATATGATGCTGTATTTTGTGGAGTGCCAATTCATATAAAAATTATTGCCGACAAGACAGTTGAGAAAGAGTTTGGAACTGGAGCTTTAGGTGTTACCCCAGCTCACAGTATGATTGACTGGGAAATGTCAGAAAGACACAACCTTCCCCGTCCACAAGTTATAGATGAAAAAGCTAGAATGACAGCTGGTGATGAAAGAATTATTGGAAAAAAAGTTCTTGAAGCTAGAGAAGAAATCGTGAAGTGGCTTCGCGAAGAAAATTTAATGACAAATGAAGAAGAAGTTTCTCAGAATGTTTCTACAGCCGAAAGAACTGGTGGAATTATTGAACCACTTCCAAAGCTTCAATGGTTTATTGCGGTAAATAAAGAATTTGTTATTCCCCATTCAGAAATCAATGGAATAGAAAGTGGCAGCAAAACAACACTTAAAGAAATTATGCGAAAAGCAGTTGAGGGTAATCAGATTGAAATCCTTCCAGATCACTTTAACAAAACATACTTTCATTGGATAAATAATCTTGGTGACTGGTGTATTTCACGACAAATCTGGTACGGACACAGGGTTCCTGTATGGTACAAAGAAAATGAATTGTATTGCGGCACAGAAGCCCCTGTTGGTGAAGGTTGGTTACAAGACGAAGACACTCTCGATACATGGTTCTCTTCTGGACTTTGGACATTCTCCACACTTGGCTGGCCAGAAAAAACAAAAGATTTAGAAATCTATCACCCAACCGACGTTCTCGAAACCGGTTATGAGATTCTTTTCTTCTGGGTTGCACGAATGATACTCATGACAGGTTTCAATATTGGAACGATTCCATTCAAAAAAGTATATCTCAATGGAACCGTGCGTGATGGCCAAGGAAGAAAAATGTCTAAATCACTTGGAAACGGAATTGATCCGATCGATATTGCAGATAAGTTTGGTGCAGACGCAGGACGCATGGCTCTCATGGTTGGTTCAGCTCCCGGTATTGATACAAAAATATCTGAAGACAAAATTAAAGGCTACAAACACTTTGCAAACAAGCTGTGGAATATTTCAAGATTTGTCCTTCAAGCAACAGAAGAATATAAATATGATGAAAATTTTGCAGCTTGGACAGATAAAGACAACGAACTTAGGACATATCTCAACAAAGAAAATGAGCAGATTACTAAAGAAATTGAAGACCTAAAACTCCATATTGCATCAGAGAGAATCTACCAATATGTCTGGAATGAATTTGCAGCAAAAATAATAGAAGAATCAAAACCAATCCTTAAAGATGGTTCACCTGAAGAAAAAGCATCTCGTGCTCAGTTCTTGCTTAGAACACTTAAATATATTCTTATTGTTCTACATCCATTCATGCCGTATGTTACAGAGGAGATTTGGTCAATGATGCCGTTTTCAAAAAACAAACTTCTCATGATTGAAAAATGGCCTATTTAAAATAATTAAATGGAAAATTATTTACTTCTCGTCATAGCAGTTTTAGGGGGTGTAGGACCAGCTATTTTATGGCTTTTGTTTTGGTTGCGAGAAGATGAACACCCTGAACCTCGACTACTTATACTTCTCTCTTTTTTACTTGGAATGCTTTGTGTTCCACTCGCACTCCCCTTTCAATTTTTGTTTTCAAAATATTTAGCAGATTCTCAAGAGATTACAACAGTAGCTCAAACGAGCGTTGTACTTGCTGGACTTGTAGTGTTTCTCTGGGCATCAACTGAAGAGATTTTGAAATATCTCGCTTCACATATCGGTGCCATGAGAGTAAAGGCTATTGATGAACCCATAGACTGGGTTATTTATATGATCTCTACAGCTCTAGGTTTTGCAGCAGCAGAAAATACACTTTTTCTTCTGAACCCTATTCTGGAAGGAAATATAATAAAGAGCTTTGCTACAGGAAATCTAAGATTCATTGGGGCAACATTACTTCACGTTATTACATCAGCTACTATCGGAGTGTTCATGGCATTTGGTTTTTATAAATCAAAAAACGTAAAGATTATTTATAAAATAGTTGGAATATTCACAGCCATAACTTTGCACACTGTGTTTAACTTGTTTATAATTGTAAACGAACATTCAACATTAACCGTGTTCAGTTTTGTTTGGGTTGCAATTATACTTCTTATCATTCTCCTTGAACGCATTAAACGTTTGCAACCAAATAATTTACAAGTTGATTTAAAATAAATAATGAAAAAGAAACCTTCTTTTTTTGAGAGACTCACAGGCAGTGTTTCGGTAGACGAAATGGAAATAGAATCAGATGACTTTCCAGAAGACAAACAAACGGAAGTTACTGAAGAATCTTGGCTTGAGAACAGCGAGGGAGAATTGTCTGTCGACGTACACCAAACAGAAGATTCTGTTATTGTAAAAACTATGGTCGCAGGAGTAGATCCGGACGAACTGGAGGTAACCGTTACTCGAGATATGATAACCATTCGAGGCAGCAGAGAAAACGAACACGAAATTAGAGAAGATGATTTTTTCCATCAAGAACTTTACTGGGGATCTTTCTCTAGGACCATCATGCTTCCATGCGAAGTAGAGTCAGAAGAAGCCGTTGCAAAAGAACAACACGGACTACTCACTATTACACTTCCAAAAATAGATAAACACAAGCAAACGAAAGTGAAAGTTAAGTCTAGTTAAGGAAAATTAGAAAAAGAAAAATCCGCTATTCAGCGGATTTTTCTCATGGTGCCGAGGACCGGGGTTGGTCACGAATAAATTCCACGTCGTCACATGGAATTTTTCTCGACCCCGACTCGCACTTTTTTCTACTGAAAAAAGTATGCTCCGTCTTTCAACGCCCGAACAAAATGATTCAATCATTTCTTCCTCGGCATAAAATAAAAAACACAGCAAGCGCTGTGTTTTTTATTTTGTGCCGAGGACCGGGGTTGAACCGGTGACCCCACGCTCTTCAGGCGTATGCTCTACCAACTGAGCTACCTCGGCATAATATACCACCACTACCCCCCTTCTTTATCGAGGTAACGTATACTTTACAGAATTTCCAAAATTTTTCAAGTATTCTACAAAACTCTGGTTTTCTGTTTGCGTTGTTTCCAGTGTTTTATAGACCCTCATCATCTGATCTATATAGGGCTGAACGACAACATATGAACCAACAGCCAAACCCACAAACAACAACCACTTCATGACACCAAAAAACATTCCCCAGCGGATATGATTTTGCATCTTAGACAAAATCTTATGATTTTCTTCTGTGAGCTCTATAAGCTTTTGAAGTTGCCGAGTTGTTTCAGGATCCATACGCGCTATTGTAACAACATATTATGAAAAATGGAATACTTCTTCAACGGGCAAAGAAAGCTTAATTTCGTTATCCCCCGTAGCAGTTTTGAAGCTTAACTCGGTCGCACAAAGAGAAATCTCCCCTTCCTTATATTTCATATGTGAACCGTATTTTGAATCACCCACAATCGGATGTCCAATGTAAGAAAACGACGCTCTAATCTGATGAAAACGCCCAGTGTGAAGCTCTATTTTGACCCAGGTGCGATCCTTTTCTGCATGTAGTACTTTGTATGATAAAGACGCTTTCAAAGCATTCTCTGCTATTTCAGTGTGTACTATTGCCTTTCTTGATTTTTCATCTTTTTCCAAAGAAAGACCGAGATGTTTTCTTTTTCGATAATTCCCTCTACAACAGCAGTGTAATTTTTTGAGACCTCTCTATTCCTAAATTGAGCACTCAACCTCGAAGCGCCTTTTGAAGTTTTTGCAAAAAGCACAATACCTGAAACAGGTCGATCTAAGCGATGGACTAGTCCCAGAAAAACATCCCCGGATTTGCAATACTTTTCTTTCAAATAATTTTTAACAATATCCATGAGAGATATCGCCCCCGAAGCATCACCTTGAACCAAAAGACCTGCAGGTTTAAAAACCGCTATCAGATGATTATCTTCATATAAAACTTTTAGGGGTTCCTTTTTCATTTTTTTCACGTAACCGAAAATAGTACTTTTGAAGAAACTTGGGAGGAGTGGCGACGACGGACAGAGAAAATTTTTAGCAATAAATTTTCGTGTTCTTCAAAAGTACTATTTGAGGGATTTCCACCTTGCAAATATTCCACATGGCAAAACCCTTCCACTTTTCAACTCCCGAATAGTAAGCTCTCCAGATTCAACTTCCCCACCAAATTTTTCTGACAAATCATTTACATTATATAGATATGCGAGTTGAGAATATCCAGACGCATATCCATTCACTAAAAAGAACAATGGCTTATCACTTAAAAGTTTTTTACAATCTTCAACAAACTTAACAAAGTCATCTTCTATCTGCCACACATCACCTTCTGGTCCACGGCCAAATGCTGGTGGGTCCATAATAATTCCATCATATTTGTTTCCTCGTCGTAATTCTTTTTGTACAAATAATTTTGCATCATCAAGTATCCATCGAATAGCATCTGAAGAAAGTCCTGACGATTCTGCATTGTCTTTTGCCCAACCAATAGACGCTTTGGATGCGTCCACATGGCACACTTTTGCGCCGGCCTGTGAACAAGCGATTGAAGCTCCTCCTGTATAACCAAAGAGATTTAAAACCGATATTTCTTTACCTGCATTTTTAATTAACTCACGAGTCCATTTCCAGTTAGGCTCCTGCTCTGGAAAAATACCTGTATGTTTGAATGTTGTTGGTCTAATATTAAATGTGAGGTCAGAAAAATTAATAGTCCACTTTTCTGGTGCGTCTTTTGTAAAATTCCATTTTCCCTCTCGCCCTTCTCGAATAAAATATCCGTGAGCATCTTTCCATAAATGCTCATCGTATTTCTTCCATAAGGCTTGTGGGTCTGGTCTACGTAAGATTACTCCACCAAAACGTTCAAGTTTTTCACCGTCACCACTATCAACAAGCTCATAATCAACTGAGGGTTCCGTAATAACAATTTTTGGATTCATTAATATATACACTATCAGATATGCAATATTTTTTCCAATTGGCTAAATAATTTTTACTGATATAATTGTAATGTGAAATTTTCCAACAAACGCTTTAATATAGCTATAGTATATTATCTAATGTTGATTATTTTGATAATTGTTTCAGGTGTATATACAACTGTTCATACTCAAAACTCCGCAAAAGATAATGAAATTGATGCAGCCAAAGTTAGAGTCCAGTCTCTATCTTATATAATACGAAACGACCATGTAGATTCCATTCCTTTAACAGAAAAAGACGTTGCAACATCATCAACATATTCACGCTTAAAAATAGACCTAGCCAATATTAAAAACTACGAATTTGCAATCCGTAAAATATATACACTAAAAAAAGTAGACGATAAGATATTTTTTGTTGCAGACTCAGAACGAAACCCACTAAAAGATTACAATGTATTAGGGAAAGAATATGGTGAAACAAAACTAATAAAAAACGTTTTTGATAACGGCGAGATAATAACAGAAGGACCAATAGAGGATGAATCTGGAACATGGTTTAGAGCAATTGCTCCAATCATGGACAATAAAGGAAACTATACTTCCGCTGTCGGGATTGATATAGACCAACAAACAAACAACGACATTACAAACAATGCAGTTCTTTTCATATGGCTTATTGTATTTTCTTTGCTTCTTGTTGTATTTTTACTTTATAAATACGAAATGAACGAGGTTAAAATGGTAAATCTAAAATCAGACTTCTTAGCCCTTGCCTCACATGAGATTCGATCTCCTCTAACTAAAATACGCTGGGGATTAAGTGTGATGATAAATAATTCAGAAACACAGACTTCTGTTAAAGAAGAGTTAAAAAAGATTCAAGAAACCACAATACGACTTATAAGTCTAACGAATTCCATTATTGAAACTACAGCTGCGGACAAAAATATTATTATAAACAAAAATACATGCGGCTCTGATTTAAAAATTATTTTAGACAATTCGATCAAAAATGTAAAAGATAAAACTCAAGATAAATTTATTACCTTTAATATCAGCAAATCATTCGAATCAGGAGTTTGTGTTCAAGGAGAAACCGACAAGCTGGAACTTGCCTTTACCAACATACTTAGCAACGCATATAAATATAGTCCAGATAATAGCAAGATTGACATTGACCTCATAGATTACGGTAAAAAAGTGGATATTTCAGTAAAAGATTATGGTATAGGCATTCCAAAAGACGAGGTTAAAAATATTTTTAACGGTTTTTATAGAGCTAAAAATGCCCAAGAATCAAATATTCAAGGATCGGGTTTTGGTTTATATATGACCAAAAAAATTATTGAATTCTGCAATGGGGTGTTAAAATGTACTTCAGAACTGAATCGAGGTACAACTGTTACTGTTACTTTATTAAAAGGTAAAGCATAATTACTTAAAAAATGGAAACAAAAAAAGTTTTAATTATAGATGACGATAAAGTGCTATCAGATATGTTAGTTCAGGAATTTTCTAAATATCAAATAAACACAATCACTGCCAGGAACGCTACGGAAGGACTGGATATGATAACAAATCAAAAACCAGATTTAGTCATCGCAGACATAATGATGCCTGGTGAATCCGGTTTGGACCTAATAGCAGCTGTAAGAAAAATACCAGAGATAAAAAACACTTTCTTTGTTGTGTTAACAAATTCTTCAAAAACATATGATGTGGCAAAAGCCATGACAAATAAGGTTACAATCTTTCTCCAAAAATCCAGTGTGGATCCAAGTACTGTAGTTGATATGGTGAAAGGCTATCTAAAATAATTGTGCCCCATTGTGGTCTCGGAAATGTAATGCAAAACTGCATAAAATTTCTTTGGATACTTTCAGAAAATCAAATTAAGGCACCTTGGTCTGTATCAGAATATACAAAATTAACAGGTATTGAAAAGTCTTTGATTAAGATTTGCGCAATGGTTTTTAATGGTAGTCCCATAATATTGAAATAATCCCCTTCAATTTTTTCAACAAGTTCTTTTCCCTTACCTTGTATAGCATACGACCCCGCCTTACCTAGCGGTTCGCCAGATGCAACATATTCACTTATTTTACTTTCATCAACATTTTTCATCTTTACCTCTGTGAAGATGACTTCTGAAACAGTTTTACCAGCTTGTACCACAGTAAGCCCCGTAAGAATGGTATGGGTATTTCCAGCAAGCCCTGTAAGCATTTTTCTGGCGTCATCCTCATCCTTTGGTTTACCAAGAAATGCACCTTGAAAAACAACAAAAGTATCAGCGGCTATAACAACAGCATTAGGATATTGTTTAGCCAAAGAAGAAGCCTTACCGCGAGATAGGTATAAAGCCAATTCCGACGCCGACAGAGGTAAGGTCATGTCTTCCACAAAATCACTCACAATCACCTCGAAAGGTAAACCTAATTTTCCAAGAATAGCTTTTCTTGCGGGAGATTTTGAGGCAAGGATGATTCTTTGGTTCATGAGAAAATTATAACATTTAGAGCAATTTCGTGTCTCTCAATCTGTTTTATAAGTGTGCCCTTGGCCGGAATCGAACCGACATCAGACCCTTAGGACGGGCCTGTTCTATCCATTGAACTACAAAGGCAAATATCGCATCTGAAACCCCACTAACAATCTACCACACATAAAATTCTGCTAAATTTTTGTGCGATCCCGCCTCGCGCCGACGCGCTCCGGCCTTGCGCTTGGGTCCCATCCCAAGCTCACCCCGCGGACGGGCTTTCTATTTATTGAACTATAAAGGCGAACTCCCATAATGTAACAGAAAAGGCGAGGTTTGCCCATATCAAATTTAAATTGGGCAAACCTCGCCTTTTTATTTATTAAATTCCAAGCTCTGAATCTATTGTTTGTTGATCGAACCCTACAATTACCTTTCCTTCAATATCAATAACCGGCACACCCATTTGTCCACTTTTTGACATCATTTCCTGTCTTGCAGCGAGGTCTGTAAGTACATTTTTTTCTTCAAAGGCAACTTTATTTTCATTGAAATGATCTTTTGCTAGATGACAGAAATGACAAGTTGGTGTTGAATATATGATTACTTTTTTCATAATTTAAATTAGTTATTTTTATAATGCCAAACAATTGTATCATATCTATTTAAGCGCTAACACTTGCCATA
>JBAXQO010000011.1:0-23694 GCA_037131675.1 bacterium | reverse complement strand
ATGTGAAGCGTGTCTTGTCTAAGATTCCTGATTCTAGGTTCATAATATTGTTGTTGTTAAGTGTTTAATTGGTAAAGAAGTCCTTAAGTGTGGTTGTATCATGTTTTCATAGGTTTAGAAGTTGAAAAAGTTAAGGAGCTTGGTAAACCAACTTTCTTTAGGTGCTTCTGTAGGTGTAGTTGTGTTTGATGTTGTTTTTGCTTTGCCTGAGGGAACTTCAATTACTAGAGGAAGTGGAGATGCAGAGGTTGTAAGGGTGTATGTACCGGGGATAGATGGTGTTGTGAGAGTAAGTGTGTTGTTTTTAAATGTAAGTGTCTGTCCGTTGAAGGTAGCTGTTTTTCCACCTTTGAGAGTGATTGTGATCTGTGTGTTTGATGTTGTTGTTACCTTCTGTTGTAGAGTTGTTTTGTCACTTGTAAGGTATGTAGAGACTGGAACAATATTCTCTGTTGTGAAGTCTTGGTTTAGTAGTTTGATTGGAAGACTTTTGGCTGTGATGGTAAAGAGACCAGGGATGGTTGTTGTTGCCTTAGGTAGAAGAAGAGGTTTGTTTTTGATTGTGACTATGTCTTGTTCTTTAGAGAAGCCTGCTTGTGTAAGGTACTTGTTTAGTTCTTTACCTAGTATCTGTGTGAATGTTTGTGAGATTGGAGCGAAGAGGAAGTTTGAGATACCTTCACCTAGTGAGAAGGAGTTCTTGCTTGTTGTGTCTCCGAAGGTTGGAACTGGGGTGAGTTTGATTGGGGTGAGTTTTGTAACTGGTGGGAGGACGGTGAAGATGGGAGGGAGACCAGGGGCTTGGGTGCGAATACTGCTTGCAGATGATGATTTTGCATTTGCTGCGGCAAGACGTGCGGCTTCAGCTGCTTCAGCAGCTGCACGAGCTGCTGCCGCTGCATTAGCTTCTGCAATTGTATAGTGAACACCATCAACAACTGGTGAGTGTGTTGTTCCACTTGTATGTGACTGACTTGAACAACCGGAACTGCTTCCACTACCCGCATTGTTTGTAAGTGTTCCGTATGATGAATCTTTGAGAGTGATGTATCCTGCACTTCCTCCGTTTCCACAAGAAGTTGAGTTACCTCCGTTTGCAGTGATCCCTGTTGATGTACCATTTACACCGATTGAGTTCGTCACAAAAATCGTTCCTCCATTTCCTCCATTACTTGTCCCGTTTGCTCCATTAGCTGTGATTACTCCCGTGGTTGAAGTAGCTACTGTTATATAACCCGCGTTACCTCCGTTTCCTGCCCCGTTAGCTACGATATTACTTGTAGTTGCGTTGAGGATTGTTATGTATGCTCCTAGAGATGTAATGGTATCTGTAACTGCTATATTTTGAAGTTTAATATTATGGCCATTACCCTGAACTCCCCCTGTAACCTTGAAGCCAACACTTTTTGATGATGAAGCTCCTTGGAGAGTTGTTGTGCCTGTAGAATTTCTAATGTCACATGTTCCGGTTACATCACCTGCTAAGTAATATGTTCTGTCTTCATCTAGAAGATCAGATCCACACGAAGTCCATACAGGACTTGTGTTGTCGTAGAAGAAGCGGAGTGAAGTTTCTGAGACGTTACCACGAGAGTCTGTGCCTCGTAGATATATTGTTGTAGAAACGTTTGCGTTTTGACCTGTTGGGCGTGGAAGAGATGTATCGTTAGATGAACAAGTTGTTGCAATTAGATTTGAGAAGTCAGAGTTGTATGAATATATACATGTAGATGCTGTGTCCCAGTTTACGTGTGGGTTCCATTTAAGTGTCTTTGTACTTGCATCACCTGTGTATGCGAGGGTTGTATTTGAAATTGTAATCTGTGGAACTACTTGTCCACCTGAGTTGTTACCCCAGAAGAAGGAACCGGCTAGTTTAGTGATTGGATCTATGATTGCTTTGAAAATGTTTGTAGCTGTACTGTAGACTGCTTGTGAGATGTCGACGACTGCGCCTTGGGCTACCACTACCCAGTTGTTGTGTCCTGCTTCTATGAGGAAGTTTCGAGTAGTTGAGGCTGCGGAAGTGAAGATGCGGGTGATAGGGGTAGAAACTAAATCTTCACTGTGTGTTGAATATCTCCATAAGCCGTCATATCCCCCTGCGACCAATCTACTACCATCTGCTGAGGAGGTGATGGATAACCAAGAGTGTCCAGATGTTCCAGGTACCGCTACCCACTCTCCGTTTGTACCTGAGTTGGTCCAGATGGGACTACCCCCAGGCCCCACTGCAGCCAGTTTGCTTCCATCTGCTGAGGAGGTGATGGAACGCCACCAACCTCTAGTACCAGGAGCCATTACCCACTCTCCGTTTGTACCTGAGTTGGTCCAGATGAAGCCAGATTCTTCCACTGCAGCCAGTTTGCTTCCATCTGCTGAGGAGGTGATGGATGTCAAATATCCGGTGGGGATACTATGAGCTACCCACTCTCCGTTTGTGCCGGAATTGGTCCAGATGAAGCCAGCTTCTTCCACTGCAGCCAGTTTGCTTCCATCTGCTGAGGAGGTGATGGAACGCCAATAATGTCTAGATGTGTTGGGAGCTGCTACCCACTCTCCGTTTGTGCCGGAATTGGTCCAGATGGAGCCGTAGTTATCCACAGCCGCCAATTTACTTCCGTCTGCTGAAGAGGTGATGGAGTACCAATAGTGTCCAGAGGTACCAGAGACTGCTTGCCAGGTGCCACTTGCGTTGGTCCAGATGGAGCCGCCGTAATCTACCGCAGCCAATTTGCTTCCGTCAGCTGAGGAGGTGATAGACCACCATGCGTGCCGCCCTGCATTAGTTTGTGCTGTCCAATGAACACCGGAGTCGGTGGAGGTATAGATATAGCCACTGAGACCATCTACTGCTGCGAGCTTGGTACCATCTGCCGAGGAGGTGATGGAGAACCAATAATGTCCTGAGGTATTAGGAGTGCTACAAAATGTATTGACTGATGAACAGTTAACAATCATCCCAGTACTACTTGCCTCATCACCATTGAAGGTAGTTGTTGCAGTTGTGATGATGAGACTGTTGTTTGAACTTGAAGCGTTGAATGTAAGAGGTCCATTACTTGTGATTGTTCCTACCCCATCTGAATAATGTGAGCCCTCCGAAATAATTTGAATATCCAAAAGAGCTGTATTGTCTGTAGTCCATGTTGTCCCAGCACCAGTCAAAGTAACTACATTACCTGTCGCCGTTGCTACATTAGGAGCATATCTACCGTTTATATAATTGGCAATATCTGCTGCTGCTCCAATAGAATCACTACTCATAATTACATGATAATCAAAACTACCTCCAAAGGGATCAAAAATTGAACCATATCCATAACTATAAAAATCACCATACCCACCATTTACTGTAATAGAAATAACTGTTGGCACTATAGTTGTAGTTGGGGTAGTTGTCGCATTACTACTTGACCCGTTGAAGCTACCTCCATTTGTAAGAGTAACTGAAATTGCAATTGTTGATGTTCCGTTTAGAGTAAGTGTGTTTGCAGAAGCTATGCCAGTAGTGTCTTGAGTAATGTGTGAGTTGTTTAGGATTACGTTGTTGAAGCCTGCTGGGATACTGTTTGCAGGTGTTGTGAAAGATGAGTTTGTCCACCAGTTCTTTTCATCTCCCCAGTCACCTGATCTTCCTAAGTTTCCTTGCTGGTCCGAGAAATAGAAAATCTTTGGGTTGAAGACTCCGTTCCAGGGGCCATAGGAGGTGTTGTTGATATTTAAGTTAGCGGCGTGAGTGAATACATTTGTTGAATCGTTCGTGGTGAGAGCTGTGTATGTAAATGTGACGGAACCGTCAGCACCATTTGAACATTCTCCATTTGCATCAACTGACCCACCTATTCCAGATGAAATTATTTCATTTGAAAGATTTAGATTTGTTCCGGAAATTTTAACAGAACCTCCTTTACCACCATTACCACCATTACTACCACCACTACTACCACCATTACCACCGTCACCTGCAGTAACTGAAGTTGAAGTTGAATTTGAAATTGTAATTGAACCACCCGAGCTTCCGTCACCACTCTCACCATAATCACCACCCCTACCTGCCGTAACTGAACCTGTGTTTGAGTTTGTGATTGTGATTGAACCTGCGTCGGTGTTGTAACCCCATCCACATCCTGACGTTGTAACTGAGGTCGTAGTTGAGTTTGTGATTTCGATTGAACCACCTTTACCTCCATCACCCTGATAACTACCTCCATTACCGCCCGCTACAACTGCAGTCGTAGTTGAGTTTGTTATTGTGATTGAACCTCCTGAACCTCCAGTACCGCTGTAAATATCACCTCCGCCACCACTACCTGAAAAAACACCTCCTGTGATTGAATTTGTGACTGTAACTGAACCTCCTGAACCTGAATCACCATAACCATAACCACATCCTGCGCCACATTCATCAACTGCGCCTCCATTACCAGCTTGAACGTTTCCTATAACTATAATATTTTGCAAAGTAACATCAACACCTTTTTGAGCAGGACTTATTTCTGAGTTATTAGAATCCAAAATTTGACCTACTCCATTCGCTCCAACAACATTTCCATGAATTGTAAATTGTCCTCCAGCTGGATTTGTTCCATCAAGAGTTATTCCGTAATTATTTATATTACAATCTCCTGATGGTAAATCTCCTGCGAGTTTATATGTACCAGCAATAAATAGTGAACTGCATTGTGAAGCAGAGGAAATTGAATCTCCAGGAAGGATAAAGACACCACCAACAAACTCACCGTAGTTGTGAGTGGTACCGTTTTCGATGATGGTGATGTTTGAGAGAGCGGAGAGAATAGTGTTTGTTGCGGTAAGTGTACCAGAGTAAGAAAGAGTAAGAGAACCGATGGAGCCGTTTGAGCCATAAGTTCCATAGCTGAATCCTCCCGCCCCTGCCGTGCCTACGGTTAAGGTTTTGTTTGATAGGTCAAGGTTTGTGCCGGTGATAGTAATGGAGCCTGAAGAAGCACCGGAGCCACCATTAGATGATCCTTCACCCCCTCCACCGCCACCACCCGTTGTGATAGAACCTGTAGTTGCTGAATTGGTGATAGTGATGGAGCCTGAGGAACCGCCGCCACCGCCAAACACATCTCCTCCTCCCCCTCCACCTCCATTACCTGAAGTGACAGAACCTGTGGTTGAATCAGTGATAGTGATGGAGCCTGAAGAGCCACCGGAGCCATTGTTGTAGCCTGCTCCCCCACCTCCTCGACCTGAAGTGACAGAGCCAGTGGTTGAGTTAGTAATATTAACAGAACCTGAATCTCCGCCGGAGCCGCCGTCCTGGTTTCCAAACCCTCCATCTCCTCCTCGACCTGAAGTAACAGAACCTGTAACCGTAATATTTTGAAGATTGATATCAATACCTTTGGTGCCGTTTGTACCGTTATCGCCATCGGTATACCCATCCACACCACCTGCACTCGTCACATCCCCCGTAATTGTTGCAGTTCCACCTCCATCAATTACAACCCCATCTTTTATCACATACACAGGGTTTGTAATATTTTTTGTAAGAGTAAGTGAAGCATTTAAAATTACGTTATCTCCATCTACAGGTACACCCCCTATCCAGTTGTTTGGATTATTCCAAACTCCATCATTTGATGCATTTGTCCAGATTTTTCCCGAAAAAGAAGCTTGACCGTTTTGATATGGAATCCCATTCCATGTGCCGTTTCCATTTGAGTCGAGACCTGTCTGATTTCCATTTATGTAATAATATCCATCATTTGAGTTGTAGCCGGTACCATTTGAGTCGAGACCTGTTTGACCTCCTCCAACAAAATACATACTTAGATCAGCATTCCAGCCTGTAAAACCGTTGTATGTAGAGGTGTCAGAAACACTCCCAACGTTGAAGCTGCTGCTGTCAAATTCTGCCGAACCAGAGATACTTCCATGGTTGGTACTGTTGTCTGTGAAAGTAACAGTTCCTACGCTTCCGCCGTTGCTTTGGGTTGAAATGTTTCCGAGTATGCTTGTGTTACCTGCGACAGTAAAGCTGTTGCCGTCTGTTCCTGAGAAGCTCGCGTCCGCATTGATGTCTCCATTGATTGAAAAGTTGTTACCGCCATCAGTGATGATGACGCCGGGAGTAACAATGTGAAGACATGGTTGTCCTTGCGTGCCGATACTTTGAGTGAGTGTGTAGGTAGCTGGTCCTCCGAGATACCATCCGCAAGAAGAGATGTCAGCATCAGCTTTCGCCTGCCCTGCAAACCCAAGCACTGAAAAAGCAAAAAGAATCCCGAAGAGGATTTTGTGTGCTGTGCGTGAAAACAATGAAGATGATGCCATAATTAAATTATTGAGTCGTTACAGGAGTCGGTGTGTCAGAGGGTGTGGGAGTTGGAGCTGGTAATGGAGTTGGTGCGGGTGGTGTCTGAGCTGGAGAGGAAGAAGTGTCTGGTGAAGTTGCAGGAGTGTCGGTTCCTGATGAGGTACCTGTCATTGTGTTGATGACGTTGTTGAGTGTGTTAGTAACTGCATCAGTGACGGTTTGGATGATGGAGGGACTAGCTGGTGTAGATGAAGATGTGTCTTCAGTTGTTGTGGTTGCTACTTGTACTGATGTTGTTGCTTCGTCTGTTGACGTTGCTGTGGTGGTGGAGGTGTCTTCAGTTGAAGTAGATGTTGTTCCAGTGATGGTGTTAATAGCATTCGATACGACGTCCTTGATGGTGTCGATGAGACTTGCTGACGTGGTTGCTGTAGTACTTGCAGTATTGTGGAAGCTGTTGATGTTGCATCTGTCGTAGGTGATACTTCTGGTGTAAGTATTCCAGTTGCAGGTTCTGTACCGTAAGAAAAGATTCTCAAAATTTGAGTAGCTCCATCTTTTTCAGTACCTTGGAGAATGATGTTGTCTCCTACTTTAATATCAGAAAGAGTTAGAGGAAGGAAGTGATTGGTTTGGATGGTTGTAATGTAGGAAGTATCAAAAGTGTAACTGGTAGCACCTGTGTCATCTGAACTTTTAGCATCATTGATACTAATCGTAGAATCGCCTATGTTGGAAACAGTTCCGATGGCACTAACATTTTTAGCATGTACATGAGATTGTTGTACAAGCGTATCAGCACGAGTGATTCCATAGATTGCAGTAGAGACGATAGCGATGACTGCTATGAGGCGAAAAGCTTCTGTTTTCCAAGATCTTTTTTGGAGAACTATTTTCTCTACTATTTGTATTTGAGGAGAGACTTTTTTACGAAGGTCTAAGAGGTTTTTGAGGTTCATATGAAGTATATTTTAGCACGATGAAGAGATTTTTAGAAAATGAAATGAGGTTGTAAGTGTGGATAACTTTTTATTTTGAGGATTTTGAGTTTAACTGTATTATTGTGGGTAAGTTATAAATTTATAAAAACAAATGAAAAAAATAATCAATATAAAAGAAATGAGTATTCCTGGAGCTATGTTGCTTTCTGGATTAATAGTAGGTCTTTCAATTTTTATTACCACTTGGATATTTTTTGGTGGAGACAACAATAGACAAAAACTTTTTGTTTCAAACCCATCCATAAACAAGAATGTTGCACCGCAAAACACATTGACACCTCAACAACTTCAGCAAATACAACAACAGAGAGCTACAATGCAAAATGCATCTGGAACTCCTGGTCAAATAATAAAAGTAGGAACGACTACACCAGTTAAGAAATAAGACAAATAATAAAAAGACCGAATTTTGCCAGAGGCAAAATTCGGTCTTTTTATTTATTCTTAATTCCCATCCAGAACATTAATCATGTTCTCTTGAATATTTGCCGCTTTCGCCATTACTTGAGTGCCGTATGTGCATGTGGATCCCCCACTACCATAATACTTACAAGCTGCTTTTATCTCAGAAGAGTACGTTCCACCTCCCGCACCTAAGTCTGAAAGATAAAGACCCGATGCCATAAACGCATGCGACGGTTTCCATGGATCTGCTTGGCTTACACCTAAAGCTTTTTCAATTCTATTTTCAAACAACATCCATGTTGAAGGAATAAATTGCGCAGGACCCATAGCACCCCCAAAACCTCTTCCAACATAATATGCAGTGCCACCAATAGGACAAGAAACTGGTGTAGTTTTATAATCCCTACCAAGGGTGCTTGTTATGAGTTTAAATGGGTCGGTATCTCTAGGTGATTTCATAACCTTTTCAAACAACGTCCCAGTGTTTTTCCCTTTTCCAGCACCAGAATCAAGATCTGTCATAAGACATGATCCAATGTTTTTACCAAGATTAGTTTCTTGAGTAAGGATAGCTAGTAGGAATGCTGGACGCACCCCAGTAACATTTGAAACTTGTTTTGCGTACTCGAGTGCAGTACCAAACGGCACACCGTTTGAGTCACGAAGTTCAAATAGAGCATCACGAATTTGTTGTGCTCGTTTTTCACGTTGCAACAAAACTTGTGCATAATTAGCCTCCTTCTGTTTTGACAAAGAAAGCAAAGCCTTCTTTTCAGCCTCTTTTTTCTGAACATTCCTCTGTTCAGTCTCAATAGCTGCTTTAGCATCAAGTTCAGAATTTTTTCTCTGGTCAAGCGTGCTGCGTTCTTTCTCTGTGTTAGTTTGAGTACCACGAAGTTCAGAGAACATATCTTCCAAGGAATGATTAACTGAATTAAATGTATCTATATCAATAAGAGTTTCTGACAAATTATTTTGAGAAAGTACAATTTCTGGCAAAGTTATCCTATCTATTTCATTTAGTTTTTTTATAATTTGTCCCAAGGATTTTTTACCTTGATCAATTTGAGAAGACAGTTCGCCTATGCGTTTGGTTTTTGTTTTTATATCCTTACCTAACTGCTCTATGCGAATATTTTTTTCTTTTATATTTAATTTGGATTGGTTTATTTCTGCAGTAAGAACAGCCGTATCACGCGCAATAGACGACGTCTGTTGACGGGTTGTATCTAAATTTTTCTGTATTTCAACTTTCTCTTTTTCAATTTGGTCTAGTTCTGCTTGGAGTTCGGCTTCTCTGCTTGCCGTCAACGCTCGTACATATGTAGGAAAGATACCAAGGCACAAAACAAAAAGGATTGCAGCACAAAAAAATCGTTTCATGATCTTTGCTATTCTACCACATTAAATACACACAGAAAAAAACTCCCTGTGGACACAGAGAGTTTTTTTGAAACTATAAAATAGAGATTAGGCAGAAGCCTCTGATTCTTCTTCTTTCTTACCCTTCTTTTCTGAAAGTTCAACATCTGCTACACCAACAGGGGAAACCTCTTCTACCTCCTCTTTTGCTGGAGTTACAAGTGCAATGATTTCATCAAGAGTTACATCAAGAGAAACACCAGCTGGAAGTTTAATATCTTTTGCAAGGATACGAGCGTCAAAGTCCACTAGTGATGAAATATCAATATCAATTTCATGAGGCAAATTCTTTGCTTCAGCTTCAATAGGAAGATCGTGAATAACTTTTACAAGTATACCACCTAGGTCTTTCTGTGCAGGAGCCACACCAATGAAATTGATAGGAACATTAACCTGAACTTTCTTTCCTTTCTCGATTACATAAAAGTCTACATGTAGAGTTCTGCCAGTAACTGCATCTTTTGATACTTCGTGAACAAGAGCATCGTGATTTTCACCATCAACACTCAAAGTTAAAACTGAAGATTCCCCCACCTCTCTAAAGGCTTTGATAAAATCTGTTTCTTTTATAGTAATAGGTGTAGACGCTTCTTTTCGTCCGTAAAATACGGCAGGAATAAAGCCCTCTTCTCGAATTGAATCAAGATCTGAAGGGATGTCTCGTTTTGTTGCATCAAGTGTTATCATGGGCGACAGTATACCAATAAATCAATAAAAGGCAAGAGAATTAAGCTACTTTAAACTTAGGCTCTCCGCCAGCAAAGAATTCAATAAGATTTTCAGCGGCTTGGACAGACATTGCGTTTCTAGCTTCCTCTGTGGAGCTCGCTATATGTGGAGTAAGAGTCACATTTGAAAGTTCTTTTAGACCTTCTACCATTTTTGGCTCAAATTCATATACATCAATGGCAGCCCCTCGAATCCTCTTTGTTTTCAAAGCCTCCACTAGCGCAACTTCATCCACCACAGGACCACGCGAAGTATTTACCAATATGGCAGTAGGCTTCATGAGTTCTAAATGGCTTTTGTTTATCAAATGATGAGTTGTTTCATCAAGTAAGGTATGTAGCGAAACCACATCGGCTTCTTTCATTACCTCTTCAACAGTAGCTTTATACTCTGCACCCTGTTCTGTTTCAAGAGCTATGTTTCGAACGATATCATGATATATAATTTTCATTCCAAAACCACGATGAGCCTGGTAAGCGACTTGCGAACCAATACGCCCTGCACCAATAAGTCCGAGTGTTTTATCTTTTACTTCTTCCCCTATCAGCAGTTCTGGATTCCACCCTTCAAATTTACCATCACGCATAAGTTGATCACCTTCATCTATACGTTTTGCTGCGTTTAGAATAAGTGTCATTGTAAATTCAGCAACAGCATTTGTAGATGTTCCAGGAGTATTCGAAATAACAACACTTCGCTTTTTAGCTTCCGCAAGATCAAAGTTATTGAAACCAACTGCATAGTTTGAAAAGATTTTCACAGAAGGGGCAGCATTAAAAACGTTTGCATCTATTTTATCTGTCAAAAGAGAAAGAACTCCATCATAATTATTTTTAGAAAGTTCTGAAATAAGCTCGTCTTGCGAGAGCGGTCTTTGGAGTGAACTTACCGAAACTTCATGCCCAGCAGCTGTAAGCATTTCAACTGCCTTACCTGGTATGTGTCGTGTTACAAAAATTTTTGCCATACTTTTTATAAATTATTAAATACTTTTAATTTACTGATAACCGCCTGCTTCATCATTTCTACCGCCTTTGCAGAATATTTATATATCGCAACTTCATCAGGATTTTCTTTCAAACCCTCTTCGAGACCTTTTCTAAATGCCACGCGAAGTTCTGTATTTACATGCACAACCGAGCATCCAGATTTTATTGCTGATTTAATATCTTGATCCGTATTACCAGATGCACCGTGGAGCACCAACGGTACGCCTGCAGCATCTTTTATAGCAGCTACTCTTCCAATATTAAGTTTTGGATCTTGCCCCACACCCACCATCCCGTGCATATTTCCTACTGCAGGAGCCAAAATTTCTGCACCACTCTCACGTACAAAACGTGCAGCAATATCTGGGTCAGTAAGTGAAGCTTCGTCAAAAGATATATCAGAAGGAACAGATTCATGTACTTCGGATGAGGAACCTATGTTCCCAAGTTCTCCTTCAATTATTACATTTTTATTTTGAGATTTAACATACTCGACACACGATTTCACATATGCAATGTTTTCTTCCAATGAAAGCTTTGAACCATCAGCAGTGATAGAATCAAATCCAGCGTTGATAGCTTTTTTTGCCGCCTCCAAAGAATGGGTATGATCTGCATTTAAGAAAATTGGTAAACCTGTTTTTTCTTTTTCCACTTTTACCAGAGCAGCAATTTCTTCTACACCTACATACCCCCGCTCACCTTCAGAAACTCCAATAATCACAGGCAAGGAAAGCTCTTTAGCTGCTTCTACCACAGCCTTCACACCCTCAAGATTTGAAATATTAAAATGACCAATTGCGACACCTTTTTCTTCTGCTTCTAAAATATGTTCTCTTAATGTTTTAACCATATGAGAACTATTGTACCAGAAGCATAGATTGTTTGATACAATAATACCCATGATATTTGGAAAAAAGAAATTAAACATTGTTTCAATTGGAGATATTGCAGTTGATGCATTTATACGTATAAAAGAAACTTCCGACACTTGTAGTATAGATACTGAAAATTGTAAGATATGCCTAAACCTAGCAAACAAAATACCTTATGAATTTGATGAGGTTGTCCCAGCCGTAGGAAACAGTGCAAACGCCGCAGTTTCATTTTCAAAACTTGGATTTAATTCCTCTCTAGTAGCAAATGTTGGAAAAGACAGATATGGAACGGAGTGCACCAATACCTTAAAAAAACTTGGAGTAAATGTAGGACATGTTGCTTCCCACAAAGACAAACGCACAAATTACCATTATGTGCTTTGGTGCGGACCCGAAAGAACTATTCTGGTTAAACATGAAGAGTTTCCATATTCCCTTCCAAAAATAAAAAATCCAGACTGGATATATCTAAGTTCACTTGGTGGAAATTCTCTTGATTACCATCACCAAATTGCTGAATATTTATCTAAAAATAAAGAGGTAAAATTAGCATTTCAGCCAGGAACATTCCAAATGAAGCTTGGCACTGAAGTATTGAAAAAAATATACGAAAGAACAGAAATATTTATTTGTAATGTTGAAGAAGCTGAACTCATTACGAATACAAAAACAAAAGATATAAAAGAACTTTCAGAAAAGTTACATGCTCTTGGTCCAAAAATAGTAGTCTTAACTGACGGACCACAAGGCTCGTATTCTTATGATGGAACAAAACTTCTTTTCATAGAGGCGTATCCACAGGAACCAGCTTACGAGCGAACAGGTGCAGGCGACGCATATTCTTCTACTTTTGTAGGATCAATTGCTCACGGTGAAACAATTGAAAATTCAATGAAATTAGCATCTGTAAACTCAATGAACGTATGTAAATACATAGGCTCACAAAAAGGCCTCCTTACACTAAAAGATATTAAAACGTATTTAGACAACGCACCAAAAAGCTGGCAACCAAAAGAAATATAAGATCAAGAAAAAAGCCGGTTTTGGCTTTGCCAAAACCGGCTTTTTTCTATCCCTATTTTAATCTTCCCCATTCGCTTCCTCATCTATAGGCGTTGAAGTTGGAACACGAACTACCTGCTCTTCAGCGTCTTGTTCGAAAGCTGTTACACCCTCTGTTGATTTTCTTATTTTTTCAATCTCCTTTTTACTTGAGCTATTCTTTCTAAAAGTAGCAATTATTTTTTTGATCATTTGATTTTATATAATTTTAATTCTCTCTCACCCATTCAAACCTTGGTTTTGTTACCCCGTTAATTGTCTTCTGTTCAAACCACATCGATGCTGGTCTCACCCAAAACTTTGATAGTTCGTTTTCATATAAGGCTTCGTATACTACTAAATCTTCGAGTGTTTCTGAGTGCTTTGCAACAAAGTGGACCTTGTACTCATTTCCAGTTTTAAAATTTTTATAAATTCCAGGTTTTATTTCCATACATAACATATTAAATTTAACAATTTAGACCACAAGCTCTTCTTCCGCATGTAAATTTTCACCTATAATTTTATTTGTATCTAAAATTTTGTCTATAGCCTTTTTAATATCTTTTTCTCCCAATCCGTAATATTCAATAAGCTCTTCGGACTTGCCAGATTGACCAAATTTATCGCGAATCCCAACAAAATGAAATGGCACAGGATAATTTTCTGCTAAGAATTCTGCTACAGCACTTCCCATTCCACCTGCAATTTGATGCTCTTCCACCGTCACAACCCTTCCGGTTTTCTTCACAGCTTCCAAAATAGTTTCAGTATCGAGAGGTTTTATTGTTGAAAGATTTACTACAATCATCCCTACACCTTTGTGGCGATATTCCTCCGCCACAACAAGAGCTTTATATACGAGTGCTCCAGTTGCAATAATTGTTACTTTTGGATTTTTTTCCTCAAAAAAAATCTGAGCTTTACCAATTTCAAATGGAGTTTCTTCCGTTGTTATAATCGGTGTTTTCTCTCTGGCGAGACGGATGTAGGTAGGCTCCTTGGTCTTGGAAGCCTCTAGAGTGGCTTTCTTTGCTTCAATAGCATCACAAGGAGAAATGACCACCATGCGTGGAATCACGCGTGTGAGGGTAATATCTTCAATAGCCTGGTGCGATCCACCATCGGGACCTACGGACACACCCGCATGTGAACCAATAATTTTTACAGGCACATCGTTGTAGCAAATTGTCGTGCGAATCTGTTCCCAGTTTCTCCCCGGAGAAAATATTGCATATGAAGTCATAAATGGAATTTTTCCCATTGCTGCCAGACCACTAGCTACACTTGCCAAGTTTTGTTCCGCAATTCCCATTTCAATAAAACGCTTTGGAAATTTATCACGAAATAAATGCATTTGCGTAGACTCGGTAAGATCCGCACAAAGACCTACAACATTTTCATTTTGCTCTCCAGCAAGAAGCAGGCCTTGACCAAACCCCGTACGTATAGGCTTTTGTTCGCAGTCTTTGTCGAAGATTTTTGGATTCAATTTTTGGTCGGATTTAATCATAAATTATTGATGTTCACTTTTAATCCTTCCTCCTAATGTCCTCAACATCTCAAGAGCCTTCTCCCCCTCTTCTTTACTTGGCGGCTTACCGTGCCATTCAGGTTTCCCTTCAAACATCGGTACACCCTTACCAGGAATAGTTCTTGCGATAATTACCGACGGTTGGTTTTGCACAGCTTTAGCTTCATCTATCGCACCAATTATTTCATTAAAATTATGTCCGTCAATTTCTTGTACATGCCAATTAAAACTTTCCCATTTTTTTGAGAGAGGTTCGAGTGGCATAACATCTTCGGTAAAACCATCTATTTGGATTTTGTTTCTATCCACAATCGCAATTAAATTCCCGAGTTTTTCTTTACCTCCCAACATTATTGCTTCCCAGTTTTGCCCTTCATCTAGTTCTCCATCACCAAGCGAACAATAAATGAATCTTTTCCACAATTCACCTTTGTCTATTCTGTCCGCAAGCGCCATACCCACAGCCTGAGAAAGCCCAGAACCAAGAGGTCCGGAACTTGTCTCAATTCCTGGAAGCCACTCACGATGTGGATGACCTTGAAGTCTTGAACCAAATTTTCTTAGCGTAAAAAGTTCCTGCACTGGGAAATATCCAACATGCGCCATTGTTGCATAAAGCACAGGGCAAATATGTCCATTAGAAAGCACAAACCTATCTCGTTCATCCCAAAATGGGTCGTGAGGATTATGTTTGAGAGAATGAAAATACAAAGCGGTAAAAACATCTGCCATACCGAGAGACCCAGCAGTATGTCCCGAACCCGCCTCCATAAGCATTTCTATAATAGATCCGCGAATATCGTTTGCTTTAAGTTCAAGATTCTTAATTTGTTGATCTGAAAGCGATAACATTATGCACTAAGTATATCATTAAATTTATTTACAGATTCTTTCGGTTCTAACTCTCCTTGAAAAACAGAATGTCCTGCGATGAGTCGTGTGACTCCTGCATCTAAAAGTTTTTGAACATTTTCAAAATCCACACCACCATCTATACTCACAATAATATCTGGATATTTTGCTCGAATTTCTTTTATTTTTCCTATTACTCTTTCATCAAACTTTTCGTGCTGGTATCCAATGCGTGCGATTCCCATGCACTGCACCACACTTACATCATCTATAATATTTTCGAGCGCAGAAATCGGCGTATCAATATTAATTGCGACCCCCACCTCCAAAAGATCATCTTCTTTTACATACATATAATCTTCTTTCAACATTTCAATAGCCTCTTTTACACCACCGCTTTCAACATGAAAAATAATTCTTTTTGCTCCAGCTTCCACCCATTTTTTTGCCATATCTTTTGGATTTGAAACCATGAGATCAATCTCATAATCAACATCTTCCCACATCGGCAAACCCTGTTCAGTTGAAATTATTTTTTCAAATTCACCCGAGTCGCCTTTATATGGCCATGTAGTATTCGGCACGAACACACCATCACAAATATCCACCTGGACTATATTAGTAACATTTTTTACAGAGTCCACATGCCCCTCTAAATCTTCAAAATCTGTCGGCAAAATCGCCGGTATAATTTCTTTCATAGCTTATGCTTTAAGATCTAGCAAATCGATTTTTTTAATGCGACGTATATGACGAGTATCATTTGAAAACCGCCCAAGAAGCCACTCTCGAACAATTTCTCCAATTTCATTTTTATCAACAAACCTAGCACCAATAGAAAGTATATTTGCATCATTATGTGCTCGAGAAAGTGAGACGATTTCTATAGGACCACCGTAGTATACCGCTGCACGTACATGCGAATATCTGTTGCACACCATTGCTTCACCTTGTCCAGAGCCTCCAATCACAATTGCTTTGTCTTCTTCTGGGTTTTTTGAAACCAGTTCTGCAGCTTTTGAAACAGTGTCTGGGTAATCGTCCTCTTTGTCATAGGTTGCAGGCCCTAGATCCACAACTTCAAAACCTTGTGTACGTATAAATTCTACAAGGCCATTTTTAAGCTCAAAGCCAGCATGATCCGATGCGAAATATATTTTCATAGTTTTTAATTAAAGAAACTTCCCAGCTTCCACCACATGCTCAATAAGTGCGTGTGTATACCCCATTTCGTTGTCGTACCAAGCACACACTTTCACCAAGTTTCCATCAATAACTTTTGTAAGACCAAGGTCTGCAATAGAAGCAAATGATGAACCTACAATATCTGAAGACACAAGAGGTTCATCTGTAACACTGAAAACTTTTTTCCATCTTTCCTCACCTGCCGCTTTTATCAAAAGATTATTTATTTCTTCCACACTTGTATTTCGTTTTGCAATAAATGTTACATCAGCAATAGAACCAGAGATAACAGGCACTCGCATTGAGATACCATCAAACTTTCCAACCATCTGTGGTAATGCTTTTCCTACTGCAATAGCTGCGCCTGTTGAAGTCGGCACAATGTTATGCGCAGCTGCACGACCTTCTTTGAAATCTTTTTTATTTGGACCATCCACAATACCCTGACTTGCAGTATATCCATGCACAGTATTTAGAATTGCTTTTTCAACACCAATCACTTCATCTAAAATTGCAATCAAAGGACTTGCTGCGTTTGTTGTGCAAGATGCGTTTGAAGTAATTGGACAAGTTTGAATTTTTTCATCGTTGATACCGAGAAGAATTGTTGCTGCTTGTGGACCTTCAGGGTTGTCTTTCACAGGAGCTGAAATCACCACTCTTTTTGCACCAGCTACAATATGCGCATTTGATTTTTCATAACTTGTGAAAAGACCAGTAGACTCCACTACAATATCCACACCGAGTTCTTTCCAAGGAAGGTTTGCGGGATCTTTTTCTGAGACGTAGCGAACTGTTTTTCCACCTACAATAAGATTTTTCCCATCATCACTTACTTTTACATCAAGCCCACTTCGTCCGTATGCACTGTCGTATTTCAAAAGATATGCAATGTTTTTTATATCTGCCAAGTCGTTGATTGCAACAACTTCTATTTCTTCTCGCTTTGAAGCTAGTTTGTAAAATGCTCTACCGATTCGGCCTGCGCCGTTGATTGCAACTTTTATCATAAGTATCTAAATAATTTAAATTGATTAACGAGAGTATTATAGCAAAAAAACTCCGATACCGCCTAATGAAATAAAGAATGAATTAGTACTTTTTCCGAGCATCTGCAGCCAAAAAGCATGGTCTTTTTGTACTCAAAAAGTTTTTAGCGAAGCCGAAACACCGTCTTCGCTGGAAGATGGTGTGGTCGGAAAAAGTACTAATTCATTCTTATTTCAACAACTTCTCTAATTCCTCCTTTATAGCAGCTGGATCTCCAGAGCCTTTCATAGCTTTCATTCCCTGTCCTACAAGAAACTGAATGAGGTTTGTTTTACCGGATTTAATATCTACAACAACAGTAGGGTTAGCAGCCAAAACTTCAACCACAACTTTTTTAACAGCCTCTGGATCATTTGAAAGTATGAGTCCATTTTTCTCTGCGAGAGCAAGAGGTTCCCCACCTTCTTTGTACATCAGTACCAAAATATCTTTTGCTCCACGAGAAGAAACTTTCTTGTCTGCAACAAGGTTTATAAGTCCAGCGAAATTCGTGTGAGAAATCTTTGCTACTATTTCATCTATTGAAATATTTTCTTTTCTTGAAAGACCAACAATGTCAGAAACTATATAGTTTGAAGCAAGGACTACTTTGTTTTTATCTCCGTTAAAATCTTTTATTACATTTTCAAAATATTCACCCAAAGCAAAATCATGAGTATATATTTCAATATCTCCATCTTTAATACCAAACTCTTTTTGGTATCGGGTGCGTTTCTCCCAAGGTAATTCCGGAATTTCTTTTGAAAGAGATTCTTTTGAAAATTCAGGAATTTGAGAGATATAAAGTTTTGGAAGGTCTGGGTCCGGGAAATACCTGTAGTCATGCGAATCCTCTTTTTTTCGTTGTGAAAATGTAGCTCCAGTGTTTTCATCGAAACCACGAGTCTCTTGCACTATAGTTTCGCCTTTTTCATACGCTTCAATATGACGCTTCATTTCATATTCAATTGCACGCTCTGCAGATTTAAATGAGTTGAGATTTTTTACTTCTACTTTCGTGCCAAATTTTTCTGCACCTTTTGGAGCCACAGAAATGTTTGCTTCTACGCGCATCTCCCCTTTTTCCATGTTTGCTTCTGCAATATCTAAAGTTCTTAGAAGCAATTGTAGCTCTTCTGCAAACTCACCCGCCTGCTTTGCACTTTTTATTACAGGCTCTGTCACAAGCTCCATAAGGGGCACACCCGCACGGTTATAGTTTACAAGAGAATAGTCACCTCTGTCGTGCACAGACGTTCCTGTATCCTCCTCAAGGTGAATACGAGTAAGTTTTACTCCGTGAAGTTCTCCGCCAGAAACTAGAGGATATTTATATTGAGAAATTTGATACCCTTTTGGAATGTCTGGGTAAAAATAGTTTTTTCGATCAAACTCTGTAAAGTCTGCAATTTTTCCACCTACAGCATAACCCATTTTTATTACAGATTTAATGGCCTCTTTATTAAGAGTTGGAAGTGTTCCAGGGTGGCCCATACAAATTGGGCAAGTGTTTACATTCGGTTCTTTTTCATCAGGATTGTTCTTACAAGCACAAAACATTTTTGTTTGTGTTTTAAGCTCCGCATGCACTTCTAAACCAACTGTGAGTTCATATTCTGTCATAGAGACTATATTACACGAGGTGCTCCCTTTTTCAAATAGTATTTTACTTATATCTCAAAGCCTCCAACGGATTCATCTTTGCAGCTCTACGCGACGGCCACAGACCCCCCATCAAGCCCACAACAGTAGAAAGTACGATAATAAAGAAGATGAACCAAAATGGATATAAGAAAAGACGCACAGGTGCACCACCAAGATATTTCGCGAGCAAGTTAAAGAGCCAGTTTAAAATCTCACTTATAGACATACCAATGAGGACTCCACTGACACCTCCAAGAAGACCAATGAGAATTGATTCCACAAGAAAGATAGCTTGAATGTCCGTTGGAGAAGCTCCAATAGCTCTCATGATTCCAATTTCGTTTGTTCGTTCCAAAAGAGAAACCGTCATGGTGTTAACCAGACCAATAGCTGCCACGATAAGAGCAAATGTACCAAAGACTCCGAGCGTTATCTGTACTATTTGGAAAATTTTGTTTGCTTGGTCGACAATATCAGAAAGAGAAGACACGACGAAACCTTTATTAATAATTTGTGTACGGACATCATTCAAGAATATTGAATTTGTGACTTTCACCTTAGCAAATTGATAACTATCAATAGGAGCAAAAGTAAAATCTTTTCTATCCATATATATATCAGCGGTATTACCAGAACCTTCAACCACACCCACTATTTCAAAGTCATTACCAAAGGTAACCTCTTTTGTAGACGTTGCACCCTTATCGCTATATGTCAAAACATAACTCATTTTCTTTCCTAAAATACTTTGTTTATCTAAATTAAACAGATCAACAACAATGGAACTTACCACAACTTTTTTTGTATCTTTGTCTGTAAAAAACCTACCAGAGATTGGTTGTTTTGCGTTCAATGTAAAGAAGTCGGGTTGTATAACGTTTATAGAAGCTTCAGAAATCGTCCCATTATATGACGCCTGTCCCTTAAATTTTGCTTGAGAACTTACTTTCTCCACATGTTGTATTTTTGAAATATCACTAACCATGGAGTCATCAAATTTAATAGCATCTGAATCGGACGGTGTAATATCCAAAGCTAACAAAGAATCAGCAGTAGTGATATTTTCGATCAAACTTTTTTGCAATCCGTAACCAAAAGACACTAAAGACAAAACCACGGCAATAGCAACAGCAACACCAAAAACAGTAAGAACAATTCTAGATTTTCTGTTCTTAAAGTTTTCTAAAGTAAGATATGTTAGGTCTGTAAGCTTCATTAAATATTATTTATTCATTATAACAGATATTCTCTCACCAAAATGCTTAGCTGTGCGAATATTCAAACCAATACCTCCTTTTTTCAAAGGTAAGTCAAGCATAGCAACAAATTTATCTATATCTATCTCTTTCATTATTAGATCTCTAATTAAAACGTCCAAAGATTCTACCTGAGATTTTGTTAAAGTTCCACTATATTCCTCAAGTAGATACATACGAACAGAAAATATTTCTTCCTTGAGTGCCTGGTTTGGCGATACAGTATTTTCTTGCGTGGAAAGTTTTTTCCAATTATCTACGATTTCAATAATTTCCTTTGTTAAATGAAATGCTTTTTGGGTGTTAAGACCAGCACCGTCTTTCTGGTCGTCTAAATATTTTTGTAGCCCTTCTTTTGTTATTTCATCTTTAATATACTTTTCTATCGTAAGTTCAACTCCTTCTTCTACAGATACACTGTACGGAACAAGCAAATGTCTAAATATCATTTTAGCTCTTAGACGTGTATCAGATAAGTTAGGATGAAGTAGTGCGAGCCTATTAAATTCAGAATTAGGATCTCTATTCTCAACTCTTCCTATACCTTCCGTGAGGTCTTCTTTTTTCTCGTTTTTTACAACCTTCTCTATCTCTCCATCTTTAATATAAAAAACTCTATCAGCATAATGAATATCAGCTGCATTGTGAGTAACTTGAATAATAGTTTTCTTTTCTTTCCTATGAATATCAGCAAGAAGATCAAGTACAATTAGTGCGTTTTTAGAGTCGAGGTTTCCAACAGGTTCATCAGCAAGAATAATAGCTGGGTCATTCATTAGAGACCTGGCAATAGCCGTACGCTGCTGTTGACCTCCAGACATCATAGAAGGCCTTCTATTGGCGTATGAAGTAATGCCAAATCTATCCATCAACTCTTGAGCTTTGTCTTCCCTTTCTTTTTTCTCAGCCCCAGAAAACATTTTAGACAAAATAAGGTTATCTCTAGCAGAAAGGTGCGACACAAGGTAAAAAGCCTGAAAAATCATTCCAATGGTAGTACGGTAGAAATCAACCAATTCTTTTTTTGCCATTGTTGAAAGATTCTTACCGTCTACAATAACCTCTCCTTCTGTCGCCTTTTCAAGACCTACAATAGTGTAGAGTAATGTCGACTTACCACATCCAGACTGCCCGAAAAATACAATGTACTCCCCTGGATAAATTTCAAGGTTAATATTTTTCAAGGCACGCATTTCGTTTGCCTTACCCTGGTCGTATGTAACGCTTACGTTTCTTAATTTAATGATTGGTTCAGGCATAATTATTTCTTCAAGAATCCGAATGTTTTGTTAAAGTTTTGGAAGATCACATCAACAATAGAACCTTGTTGCTTAGGTGTTAATGCCGTGTAAACGTTTGACTTGGAAACGTTTCCAACGGAGTCATCTGACTCAACAACAATTTTATACACCAAACCTGGTCGAAGCAATGTTGTAATCACAGTGTGTTCAGTAACAAGGTTTTGATCATCTGGAGTTGATTGAGTAAAATCTTTTCCTCCCCCATCACTAAACCAAACTTTTGAAGTTGCAGGCTTATCTGTTTTCCAAGAAATAATAGTTTGAGCAGCATCAGTTTGGTCTGGGATAAGAGTTGTTGTAATTCTCACATTAGAAATTTTTGCAGCGTCCTTAGACAAAGATGTAAAGAACGGCATGATAAATGGTGTAGATGTGTTTTTGTTAGCATCTGTAGAAATAATTCTTGCTGTGTAACCATTTGAAACCTTTAGGTTATCCAATGTAAAGTTGTGATCTTGTACAAAACTTGGATCCTCAAAGGTTTGAACTTTACCAGTTGCTGAATCTTTGACTTCAATAATTGTCTTTGTTGGAACGTCTGTGTGCCAATCTAAAACAGCTTTGTTTTCTTTTATATCTCCAAATCTCGCATTGTTAATTTCTGGCAAAAGGGATGTTGTGGTAAATGTTCTATCCTTAGAAATTGCAACTGGTCCAAGCCTACCTTGAGATCGTGTCTGGAAATGATATACCGTGTTAGGTGAGAGGTTTTGCAATTTTACCTCATGAACCAATACACTATCATCAGGAAAACCAGCAGTAATGGTATAAGGGTTTTCACGCTGTGCATCATATTCATCTGCTTTTGCGTAAGCAAGCATTGAATTTGATTCCTTATCTGTAGTCCACCTTATAGTTGCTGAATCAGCTCCAGCATCTACTGTTATATCTGTTCCAGATATGACTGGTGCAGAAATAACTTTCGAAGCAAAGCTTGCAAGAGATGCTGACAAGTCCGCTTCAGAGATTGCTGCCAAACTTGGATTATTTGCAAATGAATCTAGTAATTTATTAAATTCACCAAGCGCCTTCTGAGCAAAGCTGTCAGTAGTAGAAGCTGAGCTAGTTAAATTTGTATCAACCAAATTATTTGTAGTGAAATCAAATGATCCAGAAACTCCAATATTTTTATAGATATCAGATGCTTTTATTTGATAATAGTATTTAGTATTTGGTTCAAGACCACTTACAACAACACTATGAGAAAGACCGTATATTCCAGTGTCCCCAGCCTCTTTGTTGTAAGAACTCGATAGACCATATTCAACTAAGCCATTACTTACTTTTGAAGTAGTGAATGTTATTACAGCTGAAGACCTCGTAATATTTACAACTTTAATATCTGATACGAGAGGAGTTGTTAAATCTCTGTTATCTATAGTTCCACCTCCGCCACCACCCACAGTAACGACTTCTTTTATAACTTCGGGAACGGTAATAAATGAGTAATAATTTCCCCCATTGTCATCACTTGCCACGTTGCCTGACTGATCAGCAGATATTACACGGAAGTAATATGTTGTACTTGAAGCAAGGTTTGAAAGAACAACTACTTGTTGTGTTGTAGGAATGGTTGTTGTCGCGGTGAAGTTACCGAGAGCTGTTGTTGTTCCATATTCGATTTGTGAGACGGAAGGTTTGTCGGTGGTCCATGAAGCGATGGCACCAGTTGAGCCAACAAGGGTTGTACCAACACCTGAGATTGTTGGTGGTGTGTGATCAAGTGCAAGAGTTGTGAAGGTATATGTAGTTGAAGATGCTACGTTTCCAGACTGGTCTGTAGAGATGACACGGAAGTGGTAGGTTGTGTTTGAGGTAAGGCCAGTAAGTGGAATTGATTGTGTACTGTTGTATGAGGTTGTTGTCGCGGTAAGGGTACCAAGAGCTGTTGTTGTTCCATACTCTACTTGTGCAATAGTTGGCTTGTCGGTATTCCATGTGATATTTGCGGAAGAAAGAGTGATTGAAGATGTTGCAACAGAAGAGATGACAGGTGAAGTTGTGTCATTTACCTTAGGTGCAATTGTTGTGAATGTGTAAGCGTTTCCATTTGTATCTAGACTTGATGACGCTGTGTTCCCCACCTGATCAGCAGATATTACACGGAAGTAATATGTTGTACTTGAAGCAAGGTTTGAA
>JBAXQO010000010.1:0-24135 GCA_037131675.1 bacterium | reverse complement strand
ACACGTCCTTGCCAAGGACGGGATGGGAGTTCGATTCTCCCTGGCCGCACAAAACTAAAAATCTCCCGAAAGGGAGATTTTTAGTTTTGTGAGCCGGAGTATAATTTTTCTTGCTAGAAAAATTACGAGGCGGGGTCGCGAGCATTTTTCTGTGACGACAGAAAAATGACTTGTGACCAAAACAGAAAAACATACTCATATTATCACTAACCGATTCTTTCATAATTTTAAAATGAAGAGTTGCCCTTTATCTATCATTAATATAGAGGTTTTACCCCATTTTTAGCCATAAAATGCGAAAAACTGTGGATAACTATGGGGATATGTGTATAAAGGACGACCTTTTAATGTATAATAGTGTCTTGGGAGTGTTATGTTTGAGAGTGTAAAATAATATATATTTGGCTCAATATAGTCATATATTAAAAAGACTAGAATTTATTATGGCTTTTTTATATCAGATTATCATAACGTTTCACGTGTAACTTTCAATATTTGTTTTCACATGAAAATATTTACATCAAAAACCCAACAGACAGGGGAAATAGGGGAGCAAGAAGCTGTAAATTACTTGATAAATAAAGGATTTAATATAATTGAACGTAATTATACAAGGAAGTGGGGAGAGTTGGATATTGTTGCAAAAAAGTCTAATGTCCTACATTTCATAGAGGTTAAGAGTATTACAGTCAGAGACATATTTTCACGTGAAAACTCCTATAGACCAGAAGACAATATGCATCTGTGGAAAGTAAAAAGACTTCAACGTGCACTAGAAACATATTTAATGGATAGGGAGGTGGATGAAAATACGGAGTGGCAATTTGACCTTGCTTGCGTGTATCTCAAAGAAAATGAGGTGAGGGTGGAATTTATCGAAGATATAGTACTTATGTAAAAAGAATTTTGCTGGATTTTCTTAACATATGTGATACTATGATTCCACAAATATCGGGGCGTAGTGTAACGGCTAACATGCTTGATTTGGGATCAAGTGACTCCGGGTTCGAATCCCGGCGCCCCGACAAAAAGAAAAAGCAGCTAGAATTCTAGCTGCTTTTTCTTTTTGTCGGGGCGAGCAAGCAAAAGTCTTTGCTTGCGCCCGGGATTCGAAGGGCGGAGCGGGACCCAGGCAAGCTTGCCTGGGAGCGAGCCGGTGACCAGGCTTTTCTGAGTGGCGACGAAGAAAAAGCCGAGGTCGAAACTCCCAGCTAAATAGCACAACCGTCTGAGATTCGAAAACCTTTTGGGTCTAAAATTGAGCCTACAGTGATGATTTACAGCTCAAATTAAGTCTATTTACATTATTCGGTAAAAATACTACACTTGAAAAATATGATAAATTTTAACCCAAGTCTTGAAAAAAAAGATTTCTCGGGCCTTTTTAGCAAACTTTCTTCACTATTAACAAATAATAAAGCTGTACTTGGAACAGAAAAGGATGGGGGACTATACGAAATAAATCTTCTCAATGACGAATTAACAATTGTTGATTTAGCAAATGATGTCGAATACAGGATAAATAAAAATGGAGTGATTTTCCCTATTTTTGATGGAGATGAATCAACCACAACACCTTCTTATGGGGAATTTGAGAGTCTAGTAACAACAATCACAAATTTACAAAAAATAGATTCCTCTACATCTGAAAACTAGTGGATTTTAAAGATATTCTGAATATAAAGACCTAAAAAGTAGTATTACTTATACCGCTTGACTTTTTATATTAAACATGCTAGAATATAGGGAGTTAAGTTAACCAATTCTACCTACGTAGGAAAGGCGCTTCAAAATTCAACCAAAAAAGACCAAACTCAATGAACTCTTTAAAGGAGCTAGATCTCGTATTAGACATCTCAACCGGTTCAAAAACCGATCCAAACCCAATCCAAAGAGCGGAGAAAATTCCTTTGGATTCCACCAAAGATTTGTTGGTAAAATTCAACTTCTCGCGTGAGAATTTGATTCCTTTGGGAATCACCCAACGGGACAGGTACAACGACCTTGTTTCAGACCGGCGACAAGTTCAAGCTGCTGAAGCACACGGGGAAAACCTTCCTTTCCGAACCCGTGTGGGACGCGAGAGGGATGGACGAATCGACACTGCATTGGAAATGATCAAGGAAGAATCAGCCACAACAAGCCCAGACCTTATCGTTCGCGGACTAACCAACAACGATTTCGTTCTGGTTGGGGTGTACTGGTTTGGACGCGACAAGTCAGCGCAGCAATTCCTCAAAAAGGGTAACAAGAGAGCTTTTGTGGTGGAGCTTCGCTTCCGTCACAAGAGCCGACTTGAAGAGGGTACGAAAAGCTCACAAGCAAATCTTGAGAGAAAAAGCCTGGATGCAATCCGTGCTTTAGCAAATACTCCGTGGGGAAAGGTGTTTGTGTACAAGAATGGCCCTGAGGCCACCTGTAACACCATCAACTTCACGGCACGCACCCCAGATCAAAAGCCTCAAAAAGCATTGGTTGTGCGTGATGGAAACATTACGCTCGTCGAAGCTGGTCAAGCATAAGAAGCTCAACAAAAAAAGTCGGTGGGAACAAACACGTTCCCACCGACTATTATTTTAATCAAAAAAACTATTCAATATCAACTTCTATTATAGTAAGTCTTTTGAACCTATCAAAAACTTGAGAAAAAGAATTATCGCCAAGTGTTTCTTTTATATTTATCATTTCTTTATTAATCGTCACATCCTCATCAGCTGAAACAAGGTTAAACATGTGAGACAGAAAGGTTGTTGCATAAGCGCCCTTAGGAAGGGTAAATTGCAGTACAACACCCACTCCTTCTATTTTTTTTATAGAGTGAATTTCTGGTATTAGATTCACCACAACATCTCTGTCTCTAAGGGGAATAAACTTAAATTGGGAAATGTTTTCTAAATAGGATGGTTCCAATTTTATTATTTGATATATTTTACTATATAAATTTTGGACTGTTTTGTTACGCGTTAGACATAGTGGTAATTTTTTTTCATTACTTACACTAGCTAAATTATTAAATAACAAAGAGGCTAGGGCATATACCCACAACTGAGTCTGGTCTGGAATTTCTTTCAAAGATTCAACGATGTCGCCGTTGTGAGCTATTAAGGAATCAAGAAGTCTATGTTCTGTTCTTAATATTGTTGGAAAATCAGCAAATTCTTCTTTAACTTTTTTCCAATATGGAGCATAGCTTTTTGCTTTTTCACGCAATTCCGCAAAATAATCAATTTCAAAAACACCTCTTTCAAACAGAACAACATTAACAAGTTTTTCAAACATCCCTTTTGCTATTAAGTATCCATATTTAGGTGAGAGCAAACGAGGACTACCGAAGCGTTGCAGGTAATAAAAATTTTTAAAACCATATTTTGAAACTATTTCAGAATTTTTTTCCACACTATCTGTATTTTCATTTGTACGAAGGAGAATTGTAAACTTATTTGCTTTTAAATTACCGGGTGCTAATGGTTGATTTGTAAAATGAATATTTTTAATAAAATAAAATTCAGATTTAATATCTGTAAGCTTTTCTTTATATTGAGCGGGGACAACGATCTTCTGAGCAGTTATAGCTTTTTTATCTTTTACTCCTGCATATGAAATATTTTTTACATCTGTCCCAAGTTTAAGAGCGATATCTTGTACTGCTTCAAGGGTGGACATCCCGCATTTCACTAGTGTAGCAGCACAATAACGACCAGAACCAGTCCTCTCAACACTTTCTTCACCTACAGAATGAAAGACTTCCTCACTATCTATCTCTTCCACGATAAAATCTTGTGGAAACATTTTTAAAAACGCCCTTGAAAAAGATTCTTTATTTTCTATATTGATTCCAAATTTCCTAAGCAAAGCAGCGTCTTCGACTACCACCTTTGATATAAATTTTTCAGGAAACTGTTGTCTTAATTGATTTAATTTCTCTATCTCTTTAGTGGATGACATTTGAAATATATTGTAACATGACACATAACATGGACACCAAAAAATTTCAGCGAAATATTGAAGATTTTAAATGCGAGCATTGTGGTAATGAAGTGAAGGGAAGTGGGTATACCAATCATTGCCCAAATTGCTTATGGTCTAAACATGTGGACGTGAACCCTGGAGATAGGGCGGAGGAGTGTGGGGGAATGATGAAACCCGTGAGAGTGGAGACTGATAGAGCTAACGAGTTTATGTTAGTACACAAATGTGAGAGATGTGGTTATGAAAGGAGGAATAGGGTAGAGAAAGAAGATAGTGTTGAAAAAATGATGGAGATTGCAAAGAATAGAAAGTTGGAGTAAGGGGAAACACACAAGAAAAGAGAGTCGCACCCTTCGGGTGCGACTCTCTTTTCTTGTGTGTTTCTCTTTAAAACGGATTAACCGCCCCTCGAACTTCAAAATGTAGATGTGGACCTGTTGAATGCCCTGTATTACCCATACCGCCGAGCTTTTGACCTTGTTTTACTTGGTCACCCCTCTCTACAGAAACACTGTTTAAGTGAGCATATAAGGTCTGTGTACCATTTGGGTGAGACACGACAACATAATTTCCATACCCACCATTCCAACCTCCAAGCTTTGCCAAAATAACAACACCATCAGCAGCTGCAACAACAGGAGACCCCAAAGGAACACCGGAAAGATCAATACCGTTATGCCCATGAAGACCTTGGGTTTTAATACCACCAGGAAGAGGTTTTGCGTAATACCCAACATAGCTCGGACCACTTGAACCTGGAATTACCTTAGATTTACCAGCTGCAAGAGCTTTCTTAGCTGGAGCAACAGGAACATCAAGCTCGGCATCTGGAATAATAATCACATCACCCACAGTTAGGTCACCGTCTGTTAAATCGTTAAACTGTTGAACTTCAGTTGCATCGGCTTTGTATTTTTTTACAACAGAAGCAAGTGTATCGCCTTTTTTTACAGTGTATTTAATACCTGAAACTGGCAAAATAGTAAGGACATCACCTTCTTTTACAGCCCCTTTAATATCATTTGCCCATTTAATCGTATTTGGAGTAACATCATACATTTTTGCTATAGAAGAAACAGTATCTCCTTTACGCACCACATATACCGAAATTTGGTCTGATGAGGGGTGATCAACTACATCAGCCATAGTTCCGGAAACTCCCGCCTCATTCAAAAGAGCTCTGCCATCAACAATGGAAAGTGAATCCGGGGTGGTTGTGCTTGTAGGATTAGTATTTACAGCGGCCTCAAGTAGTACAACTTTTGCCCCAGAGGAAGCTTCTTCTGCAGATGCCGTATTTGTATCTACGTTAAACCAACCTGATATTGTGTCTAAAATATTAGCGTGAGCATAAGTCGGTCCAGCGGAAATAATCACGAGAAAAGCCAGCTTTACCATAAAGCTTACGATTTTTGATATGCTCATCTGCCCTTTAACATCCTTCAGAAAAGGGTTAGAATCTTGAAAATTTGTTGAAATAAGCCCTTGTTTTAAATACTAATGGATTGCTGTATCTTCTTGAATATGGCCCTGTTAAGCCATAGGTATATTCTGTCGAATTTCCGTGTACCTTCACTATATTCCTTTGAGAAGGGATGTCAAAGGAGTTATCCACAGGCAAGCAAACGAGTGCGGGAAGTGAGTAAACAGAGTACAATGTATCTATAATTATGAAAAATGAAAGTTCTGAACATTTAGATATTGAGGGTCTATCTAGAAGCATTGGAGGGAATGCCTTTTCAGACACTCCAACCACAGATAAACTTGTGACCAATTTTGACAGTCCTCAAAAAAGAAAGCCTGTTTTTGTGGATCTAAAAAACAGACACACCAATAACAAAGAGGTGGGAGGTATACAACCAATAAGAAAGAGACGTACCGAAAAATCACCAATTGAAATTGACCCAAAAAATATTATTAAAATTCCAGATAGGGAAGGAACAACCGAAATTCGCGGAAACCAAGATTTTGAGGAACCAATAAGACCAAAAGAGGGATTAGAAAAGTTTTATCACAAACTTGATAAATTAGATGAGTTTGCGGATCAAATAGAGTCTACCCCGGAAGAAAAAGTACTAGAGAATGTATTTCAAACAGTTAAAATATTTACACCTGAGGAACAAAAAATCCTTAATGAAAAATTGAAAGCTGCAACAACAGCACCAGCTACCAAGTTAGATTCACTTAGAAGAAAAATGATAGTTGGAGAAAGTATAAAACCTGAGGAAGCTTTAAAATCGCTGCCTGAAGAAACTGGTCCAAGTGAGTTGGATACATTTCTTAGTAAAAAAAGAAAAGATAGAGAACTGAAAGTAAAACCTCCTAAATCAAAAGGTAAAGAAACTGAAATTAAAAAACCCCAAACACCAGAAAATATTATTGGGGATAAAACAGGAACAAAGACAACAACAAAACCTGAAATAAAGAGTAAGCCCCTAAAAACGGCTTATGAGGCCGCTTTAGAAAGGATCACAGAAAAAGAAAATAAACCACCTAAGGAAAAAGCTAGTTTAATCGAATTTAACATAAAAGCAAAGAACAATGGAGAAATAAGAGGAGTTGAAGAAAAAATAAAATCTGCAGAATCATTTGAAGAACTTATAGAAACAATAAATTCAACCGAGGGAATCCAAGGTTCTCAAAGATGGTTTTCAAAAAATGCGCTTTTAGGACGTCTCCATCTTGTACAAGTTGGAGAGATGACTTTAGACCAAATACCTTTGGAAGGTGGGTTGAGGAAAAAAGTTATAGAACTTCAAACAAAAAATGGACCGTTGATTTATAAACCAGAAGGGTATTCTAACAAAGACAATATGCCAACAAAAAATTCCATGGAAGAAAAAGCTGTTGTACCACCCCAGGAAACAGACAGAAGTCCAGAAGTAGACCTGGAACCAGAAACAGAAAAAACCCCCATATCACCTTCTGAAAAAATAGAAGTTACAGAAAAAGAAGTTAGAGAAAAAATAAACACACTCATAGGAGAAAAATTTACCTCATCTCTTAATACACTAAATGCTGCACGTAAAGAGTATTGTTATCAGCTCACAAAGAAGACCCAACACGATAACACCCAAAGTAAAATAGGCCGCTTGGTGGCAAGCCTCCAAAGTGTGGTATTTGCAAAAAAACCCTCTGAAAATGCTGCTATTTTTGAAAAAGCCAGTGAAGTGTATTTTCTATCAATTCAAGCATTTAAAAAATGTCTTAACGATAAAGACTTAAACGATAAATTAGTGCTTTTAGCTGGAAACAAAGACTCTAAAGACTCAGAAATAATTCGAGAAGAAAAAGAAAAGATGTGGGAACCATTAATCCAACAAATTCTTGTCTTAGAAAAAAAGACAGTATGCGAAGCAGAAGAAAAATCACTCCCTGAAAAAGATAGAAATATGTTAGACAGGATGCAAATATTATATAGAAAGTCTCGTTGGAATAAAGAACTTTCAGATAAAAAACCATCATTTCTAGAAAAAATAGAAGGAATACTTAAAAGCGAATCTTCAGAAAGATATGACTACTAATTCTTCACATCTTGATATGCTAGCGGAGGCTTTTGGACTTTCTCGGTTGCCAAAATCTGTTCGTGATGCACTTCTAGAAGAGATAGATGTAATAGTGTTTCGCTCAGTTTTATTCCGAGTAATGGTCAACTTAGATGAGGACGACAAGGAGGAACTCCATGATATCTTGGAACATGCTGGTGATGATTTTGAAAAACCCTATACTTTTCTTAACAGCAAGGTAAAAGATTTTGAAAAAATAGTGAAGGATGAACTTTTGAAAGTAAAAAATGAGAGTTTGGAATTGGTGCAGCAGTTTGCGTAAAAAATCATTCAGTTTCCTTTTATCAGACCGCTCCGTCGCCCTGCGGCTCCTCGCTTCGGTTTCGGCGCAAACTTTTTTGATTACAAAAAAGACCATGCTTTGCGCCTGCAAATGCTCTGAAAAAAGGAAACCTCACTCTGATCAAGATGCTGGCCGGCGGGGACAAAGTCCCCGCCGGCTTTATGTTATAGTATCTACTCATGGCAACAAATTTAAATGAACGCCAGCACGAAGCAGCTCTTCATAAGGATGGACCACTTATGATTCTTGCTGGTGCTGGTGCTGGAAAAACAAAAACAATAACTTCACGAATTGCAGAATTAGTGAAAAGCGGTGTTTCACCTGAATCAATTCTTGCAATTACATTTACCAATAAAGCCGCAAAAGAAATGAGAGAAAGAGTAAGTCTAATTCTCTCGACTGACCCAGAACTCAACCGTCCTGTTTCCATGCGAGAAAGACCTTTTGTAAGCACATTTCACTCACTTGGTGTAAATATCATAAAAGAAAATGCTTCACTTTTCGGTCTTACACGCAATTTTACAATTTTTGATCGCGATGATTCCAAAAGAGCAGTAAAAGCTGGAATAGTTTCCGCAGGTCTAGACCCAAAACAATTTGAACCAAGTAAAATTCTTTCTATTATTTCTCGTGAAAAAGGAAACGGAATGACATACGAGAGATTCCGAGAAAATTCTAGCCGTGACTATATGCGAAGCGTAGTTGCAAATGTGTGGGAATCATATGAAAAAAAATTGCGAGCAGAAAAAGCACTTGATTTTGATGATCTACTTCTCAAAACCATGCTTATTCTGCGAGACAATACAGATGTAAGGACACGATACCAAAACACATGGAAATATATTCATATTGATGAGTATCAAGACACCAACGAAGTCCAATACAGGATTGCACGACTTCTCGCCGACGCGCACAGAAACATTTGTGTAGTGGGGGATATCGACCAAATGATTTACAGTTGGCGCGGAGCAGACATTGAAAATATATTGAATTTCGAAAATGATTATCCAGATGCAAAAATTGTACTCCTAGAACAAAACTATCGTTCCACAAAAACAATTCTAGGCGCAGCAAACAACATCATCAAGAAAAATAAAAACCGCCGAGAGAAAAATATGTTTACTGAAAATGCCGAAGGTGAAAAAATTTCTCTTTACACAGCATTTGATGAAAATGACGAAGCAAGAAATATTGCACGCACAGCACAAAACCTTTTTGAACAAGGTGTGAAACCAGAACAAATTGCCGTGTTATATAGAGCAAACTTCCAGTCACGAGCCATTGAAGAAGCTTTCCTCTCTTATGGTATTAGCTATGAACTCATCGGTACACGGTTTTTCGAACGAAAAGAAGTTAAAGACGTACTTTCGTTTATACGTTTCGCACAAAACCCTGAATCGCTCTCAGACCTTACACGAATAGTAAATGTTCCACCACGAGGAATTGGGAAAGTGACTCTTCTGAAGATTGTTGAAGGTAAAGAACACGAGCTTGGGGGAAAAGCAGGGGAAAGTGTTGCATCATTTAGACGTTTTATTTCAAGACTCCAAGCTGAGATTGCAAGCAAAAGACCAAGTGAGGTTGTAAAATTTATTTTGAAAGAATCTGGAATCGAGGCATACCATATGAAAGATGGGGATGAAGGACTTGAAAGAATTCAGAATATTAAAGAACTTGTTACGTTAGCCATAAAGTATGATGGTTTACCACAAGGAGAGGGGGTAGAGAAGATGCTTGAAGAAACATCTCTCGCAAGCGACCAAGATGAAGTGGATGAAAAGAAACCAGCTGTGAAACTGATGACAATCCACGCATCAAAAGGCCTTGAATTTGATTATGTATTTATTACAGGACTAGAAGATGGACTTTTCCCAAGTAGACGAGACGGGGAAGAGAAAGATGGGGAAGAAGAGCGCCGACTCATGTATGTTGCGGTTACTCGAGCAGCGAAGAAGGTGTTTCTCTCATGCGCAAGTATTCGTACTATTTTTGGAGAAAAGAAGATGAGTATTCCATCAGAATTTATCACCGACATCGGAGAGGAGCATTTTGAGGAGCAACCAGAAAAACCCGAACGAAAGAAAAGAGAATATTTGATAGATTTTTAAAGATTAAAAAGAAAAGGCCGGTGGAAGCGAAGCTTCCACCGGCCTTTGTTTATTTTGGATCTTTTCCAAGTTCGTTCCTTGCCTCGTTAAAATACAGATCCCACTTTTGTTCCACTAGACCATATTTCAAGGCAACAGTATGGACTTTGTTGAATTGCTCTCTGGTCAACTGCATCTTCTTCAATACCTCCTCAGACAATCCCATTGGACCTGTTTTGTCTTCTTCAAAACGAAGAACCTTCTTTGAGCAACCGACAAGCCAATCCCGAACCGCTTTTTGTAAGGCAGGTTTATCAAACCGAACAACACAACCTTTATAATGATCAAAGACGGGTTCTGAAAGAACCTCAACCATCTCACAAAAATCAAACCATTTGGCAACACAATCCTGATAACCTTCGGTAAACAAGAGGACTCCGACACAACAAGCAAACAACAAACAGACGGTAAGGATTAATATCTTGATGTAACTAAAATGTGCTGACCACATGCAGATATCAATCGTAATAATCGATATAGTGGCAACCAGCACAGAAAGACGGGTCCTTAAGTTAACAGCCTTCACCCCTTTGTACGCTAAATACGGGTGAAAATGCCTCATTTCATAGAAGGCTAACGCCAGAATTGCCAGAACGGGAGAACGCATGAAATCAGTCGGTTTTAGGTCGTTTTTCGTTTTCATTTTTAATGTACTCTAGTGTCTGTATTTTTAGTTTTTAGGGCTTCAGGCCCAAACATCACAACTTCAGGCTGTGTGCTTTTTATAAAAACCAAGGATTGACCAGACAATCTTTCCTTGCACACATTACGACAAATTTTCAAAATGTAAAGAAATTCGCAAGATTCACGTAACAAACTTGCTTATTACTCTCGAGAATACTAAAGTTACATAATAAATGTCTAAAAAGCACTCAAAACAAAAAGAATATTCAGAAAACCAAGTAGAAGGTGATGAAAATCGGGGGATTCAGGCCAAAAAATCCCTAGGTCAAAACTTTCTAAACTCAGATGGGGCACTTTCCGCAATAATCGAAGCTGGAAGAGTTAAAAAGGGAGATATAGTACTAGAAATTGGCCCTGGAAAAGGAGCTCTTACCAAAAAACTTCTGGAAACAGGTGCAAAAGTCTTTGCCATTGAAAAAGATGACCGTCTGATCCCTGTTTTAGAAGAACTTTTTGCAAAAGAAATTAAATCAGGAAAACTTACCCTCATTCATGGGGATGTTCTAGAGTTTAATCCCACAGAACATGGATTAAAAGAAGGGAAGTACAAACTTATCGCAAATATCCCTTACTACATCACAGGCGAACTCATCAGAAACTTTCTTTCTGAGCTTCCACAACCAGAACTTATGGTCATTTTAGTACAAAAAGAAGTCGCTGAACGCATAATTTCAAAAGACGACAAAAAAAGCATTCTTTCAATCAGTGTAAAAGTATATGGGGAACCAAAATATATTCAAACGGTCAAAGCTGGTTCATTTTTTCCACCACCAAAGGTAGATTCGGCGATTTTACTCATAGACAATATTTCAAAGAAGAATTTTACTGCAGTAAATGAACAAAAATTCTTTGAAATTGTCCGCGCAGGCTTTGCCCACAAGCGAAAAACCATTTCGAGCAACCTTAAAGCCTATATTTCCAAAGAAAAACTCGCCGAACTCGGCATAAACGAAAAAGAGAGAGCTGAAAGACTCTCTCTTAAACAGTGGATTGTGTTATCTGATTCAATTAAGGAGTAGATAGTGGAAGTGAGCTACCTACCTGATATACATAACCTAGAGTAGGCCAAGTAACACAGGTTGGTCCAGAATACTGCCAACACCCCTGCACCCCTGGAAGATATTTACCCAAAGACCAAGTAGTTGGAACAAGAGGATCATAATTAAGGTACCATAAACCCACAGGAGGAACACCAACAGCCATAGCTCCTGTAATAGGAACACCAGTTAAGAACAAGGGAGTGTACCACACATACCATACTGTCCCAGCACTACACGTACACGGGGCGGCGAAAACATTGTACCCACCAAAACCAAATATTGCCGCATTTGTTGGCTTAGGGAACAAAAATAAAACAAACAACAAAGTAAAAACTGTTACTAATCGTTTCATATAAATGGGTTATTTATCAAAAACTAATTTTAGCAAAACAACATCACTAAAACCACCACTATTCCACACTCTTATAGGAAGATCTAAGCTAGCAGCTTTTAAAAGCTTACCGTTCTTAATAACCTCATCAATATTACCTATTTCACCAATACGGAAAGTTATGTTTTCTCCATCTGAACTATATGGACCTGTTTTTCCTAAAGGAGTGTAGATATAATTATCAGAAACTGAAAAGTTTTTACTTTTCAAGGTAATAGGAGTATCTATTGATGATGTTTTTATAAAATCAGGAGCAATAGAATCTATAACTGTGACCGAGACAGGATTGTATGTTATATACACTTTTACAGAAAAATTTTTGTTTATCGTTGATCCTTGAGAATTCCTTAATGAAACAATTTGTTCACCCAATGGAGCTGCGCTTGGAACAACAACCTCGCAATAAGTTGAATATGAGCAACTCACCGGAACAACATCAACACCACCAAAAGAGAAAAGGTTTCCTTTTTCTGTAAAACCAGTACCTAAAACTACAACTTTCTGTCCTGGTTTTACTTGGTATGGTTCAATGTTATATATTCTTACATCACTCGTTAAAGATGGAACACTATTAAGGACTGACTTTTCTAAATAAGGAGCCACCGATGAAACAGACCCTTCTAGATCAACTTTATCAAATAAACCCTTAAAATAAGTACCTATTTGGTTTTTTTCTGACGGATTTACTTCCTTAGAAAAAATATTCTTCAAAACCTCTTTTGTGGTGCTAGTAGCTATCAATGTGGGATTAGATATACTTACCGAAACAGAATTTAGATTATTGAGTTTTTTTCTAGTAAGAGAACCTATAAAACCAGTACCTGAAATCAAATTTGCGGGAGTTAAAACCTCATTTTTATATTTATTTTGAAATTTAACGACAGCAACCTTTGTAAGGGTACCAAAATAATCAGTTTCATTACCAGGAGAACCTGGTCCTATTGGAGAAATTCTTGTATCTACATCCAAATTAAGTTTCTTTTGGAGTTCTAAAACATCAGGCAGTTTATCCCCCTGTTTTAAGTCTTTTTCAAAACTAAAACCTGATGCATACACAAAAAAAGGAATTGTGGTTACAAAAAAAATCAAGATTATATTTTTTTTCATCTCCGTAAGTATATCATTTTTATATTTTCCGATGTAAACAAACACCTTTATCCCCTCAATTATTTCGTCCACTAGTCAATCTTTGATACAATACTTGTATGCATGCTCCAAGTAAAAAAATTATTTATCTTCTCTTCTCATGTATTATTTCACTAACACTCATATACTTTACTCAGAAAAGTGGCACGGAAAAAAATAGTCTCATCTCTCCAGAAATAATTACAAGCACATCAACAGATCAACAAAATGAAGATGTGTATAATTCAGAGTTGGCAGAAATATCACAAGATCAAACAATTAAAATTACCCCTGTTTCAAGCAGTACCACCCCCCAAAAACAACAAACATTCACCGACAATTTGACTCAAGATTTTTTTGGTAAATATTTAAAAACACAAAGTGGTGGGGCGATAGATGACCAAAGCAAAGAAGCTCTTGTTTCCTCAGTAGTAGACCAATATGCAAATGTGGATTTGTTTCCAGACCACTTTAGTGCCAAGGATATCACCACAACCTCTTCCTTAGATAAAGACTCAATAAAAAAATATGGAAATTCATTTATAAAAACAGAAGATGATGGGGTTAGACAAGCTCAAACCATCACAAAAAATTCTGATGAAACAAAAAACTTAAAAGCTGTAGGCAGTGCATACAAAAACCTAGCAATAAATCTATCACAACTTTCAACCCCAGATGCGCTCGCACAAACACACTTGAAAATTATTAATAATTATTACAAACTTGGAGAAGAGCTTTCAAGCATACCAGAAGCTGTGAATGATCCTGTGAAAATTTTACTCATCATAAAATTATTACCCGAAAGTCAACCAGAAAGGGATCAACTTTACTTATCCATATCTACCTTCATGAAAAACAGTGGTATACTATTTGATGAAACTGAACCCGGTTCATATTGGCTAAAATAAAAAAATGTCTATTAAAATTTTTCCAAAAACCTATGTTTTATGTACACTGTTTTTATTTTTGATAACTCCTTTTTCCCAAGCTTCGGCAGTTACAGCAACCTATCAACAAAATACTTCATCCACAGCAGACGCAAATAGTGCCGGAACAAACGCAGCTCAAAACCAAGCTGATTACGATAAAGCAATGGCTGATTTAAAAAGTTCAGTACCACAATCTTCCTCAATGCAGTCTACTCCAACTGGTGCATTAAACTACAGTAGCGCTTTTGGTGGTTGTATAGGTAAGATCGCAGGAAAATATATTGCAAACTATATTGGCTTAGGAATCTCCTCTGCTGTAAATGCAATCTCGACCGCTCTAGGTTTGGCAAGCAAAACAGAACGAACAACTTCAGCAACAGTTCAAGCTGCAGACCTTGTTATAGCTGTACCAATAACAAATAAATCAGGTTATTTACAAAATGATGCACTATTAAATCTCCAAGAAGATGCTAGGCGTCAGTCTGGATCAGACAATACAGCAAAAAACTTCCTTACTCCAATGGCGGTTTGTATTGCCAATGAACTAGTGCAAGCAATGACAGCCTCAACTATTCAGTGGATAAACAGCGGCTTTAAAAACCCAGATGGTACAAGCGGTCCGGGGTTTGTAAGTAATCCAAGTAAGTTTTTCCAAGGAATTGCAGATAGAGAAACCACAGGTTTCTTTCAAGCGCTTGGTGGCAGTTTTCTCTGTAAACCATTTAGTATTCAAGTGCGTCTAGCTCTACTTAATGATTATAGAGGCTCCTACCAAGGACAAGCTCAGTGTACACTTGAAAGCATAAAAAACAATTTGCAAAACTTCGGCAAAGGAACAAACGGGGGGACAGGAAACTACTGGAACGACTGGTTTCAACTCACACAACAAGACAATAACAACTACATGGGATCATATTTCCTTGCACGAGATCAGTTATCAAAAAATATTGCATATAACCAGGACATGAACCGTCTCCAGATCACAATTGACAGAGGTTTTCTTGCAATGAAGAAATGTCCTGACGGAGGATCTACCTGCGCAGAAAAAGATAAAATAACAACAACACCAGGAGCACAAGTAGAAGCATCGTTGAATAGAGTTCTAAACCTACAAGGGGAACGTATAAATATTGCAAACAGTTTCGATGATATCATTTCTGCTTTGGTTGGTCAGATGCTTAAAATGGCAGTAGGTGGGTTGCAAGGTGGTAATAAATAATTAGTAGTTAGTTATTATTTCTGATAAAATAATGTGAGTTAAAAAGTTTTTGTTTGTGTTTCTTAAACCCCACACAATGTTTTCTTCTTTAGTTAAAAAAGTGACCCCAATCAAGAGAAATGTAGCAAAAATATTTTTTGTTATTTTTACCATTCTACTGTCAGTAAACACAATAAATGCTCAAGCAACTTCAACTAGTTTTACAGAATTCCTAAAAACATCAAAAGATTTTAGCCAGAACATAGGTAATTACGACGTTAAAGCTGAAGAAACACCAACATACAACCAAGTGATGGCAAGAGGGAAAAATGGTAATGATATTACTGAAGATGAACTAGCAAAGATAAAAGCTGAATACTCTGCAATATTGGCAAAACCAGGAGCTCAAAATGGTTCACAAGCACAAGCAAGTAAACCCTATACCTACACGGAAGATAACGGTAATGTTACAACAATGAATGCTGATGGGGTAGCAGGAAAGATTCTAACAAAAAAACCAGACGGGTCGTACACGATCGGATTTAATGATGGAAAACAATATTGGTATGATAAAAATGGTAATGATATTACAAAAGCAGTAGATGCTGGAGCAGCAGCACCTCAATTTCAACCAAAAACAGATAATTCCGAACTAAAGTGCGATTGGGATAATCTCACATGTATGCTTGCTAAAGCTATTTACTATATAACAATCAAACCTGCATCTTGGCTTGTGTGGGCATCAGGATGGCTCTTTGATGTTGTTTTTGATAAAACAGTAGTAAATCTAAGCACAACATTAGGAAAAAGTAGTAACACAGGATTTTATCCTGTTATATCTATGGTATGGGGAATTTTTAGAGACCTGATCAATATGACATTTATCTTTGTCCTTCTCTATGCTTCCATAATCACAATACTCAAAGCAGATACATCTGGAATGAAAAAAACAGTTGGAGCCGTTGTTGTAGCGGCCGTTTTGATTAATTTCAGTTTATTTTTTACTGAAGTAATAATTGATGTATCAAATAATTTTGCCGTAGCTATACACAACAATATAATACAAGGAGAAAGTGACAATATCAGCGCAGGTTTCATGAAGACACTAAACCTTCAAACGCTGATGAGTTCAGCTCAGTCATCAGGAAAAGGAGGTAACTACACAAATATGATAACAATCTCTATATTTGGCTCTGTTTTTCTTTTAATACTTGCTGTGATTTTTTTCATAGTTGCAATTCTTTTTGTGGTACGTTTCGTAACTTTTATAATACTATTAATGATGTCTCCTGTAGGAATAGGTGGAGCTGTGGTTCCAAAACTTCAAGAAACATTAGGTAAAAACTTCTGGCATGACCTACTTGACCAATGTTTTTTTGCTCCCGTATTCATGCTCTTCCTTTGGGTTATACTTAAAATACTTACAGCTATAACATCTCTTAGTGGTCAGTCTGGTCCAACAGATTTAGCTGGAACCTTTACAGGTGTTGGAGATCAAAAAAGTATTGGTTATTTTCTTCTATCATTCACAGTTGTTATCTTCCTACTAATAAAAGCTCTAGAAATATCAAAATCAATGTCAACAAGTGGGGCAAAAGGAATACAAGAAGGACTTCTTAAATACAGTGGAGCAAATATGGTACAGTCATTTGCTAAAAGCATACCAGGTAGAGCAGCGTCTAGGGCGGTTAATGCAACTGGAGGAAGAGTGGCAAACTCATTAGCAAATTCTAAATTCGGTCAAAAAATTGGAAGTACAAGATTGGGTAATGGTATTTACAATATTACAAATAAGGCTGGTGCGGGATGGAGAGAAAATGTTGACAAAGTAGCCAAGCAGGAAATTGCAAGAAGTGAGCTTAGAACAGCCGCAGCTACAAAAGAAAATGATAAACTCCTTAAAAAACAGCAAGAGTTTAGTAATAACGCAGGGATTTTGCGTGCTGAGGAAATGCTTAATGGACCAGGAGGTAGAGAAGCGAAAGCTGCAGAGGTCGAAACACACACAAATACCCTTAAATCAACAGCTGTACTTGACTCTTCAGGAAGTACTGTAAATTTGAAAAATATAGAACATGCAAATGAAGTGAAAGATAGAATCAATGAAGAAATCAAGATTGCAAGCACTGATTCAGATGTAGCAAATGCTAAAATCAAAAAACTAGAAAAAGAAATCGCCGCGGGTGGTGTAGCTACTCTAGCCCAACAAACAGCTCTCAATGATGCACAACGCGACCTTGAAAATAGCGAACAAACCAAAGCAGAACAACAAACAAGGCTAAAGGCCGTCGACAACCTAATCAAGCCAGCAGCTAAAGCCACAAAAGAACTTGAAAAAATTGATGCTGATCTTAAAAAACTTTACTCTGGATATAATGCTGAAAATCCTGACGCAGCAAAATCATCTGCAAGAGCAATACGGAATTTGGCACAAGATATTAAAACTGACATACAAACAAACAAAACAACTTCTAAAACAGAGGTTGTTGATAGAGCAACTGGAGCAAAAACAACAATTGATCTTGCTGCAGCCATTAGCTCTGGTACCTTAAATGATGTACACAAGCAAATAAGTTCAGAGATTAGAACATTGCAAACAGAAATAAAAAACCAAGAAATACACGAGAGTAGAAACAGCTCACAGGAACTTCGCAATACTATAGGTTTTGGTTTAAATCATGCAGGAAGACAAGCCGCTGCGGACCAATTAAGACAAAAGTACATGGTTCAAAGTGGTGGTAACCAACCAAAATAATAACATGGAAAACTTCACAGAATTTATAAAAGAGCGTTTACTAAGTCTTCCACCTGAAATACAAAAAGCTTTCGGTGAAACCGATATAGTGGGTGAAATTGAAAAAATTAGGGTGAAATTTGGTTTAATGTACGATCAAGCAAGTGTTTTGGAATCAGAAACAATGATTGTATTCCTCGGTCTAGAAGAACCAAAATATTTATTGAGAAATATAGTACAGAACGCTAAGATTTCAACTGAGATTGCTAGCCAAATTGTTGAAGAAATAGAAAAAAATATATTAAAACAAATAAAAAGTAGACTTGTTGAAATATTAGAAGAAGAAGATGTGGAGTCTAAGAAAAAAGAAGAAAAAGAATCAGATTCTTTAATTTTTGATACGAAAGACTCAATTCTTCAGGAAATCGAAAACCCAACACCAATATTCAAACCTGTCACAGAAAAAATTCAAGCAAAAAATATTCTTCCTGAAATAGCACCAACTCAAACACTCACAGAATACACACCTCCAATATTACCGAAGAAAAGCATTATTGAACAAAAACTTACAGAACCAACAAGAATACCTCCAAAAGAAATAGAACTGTCTATCAGAAAAATTCCCCAAACCCAAATCACCCCAGAAACACTACAAAAAAAATACACCATAGACCCATACAAAGAACCGATTGTTTAACACAATCGGTTTTCTTTTGATATACTATTGTCATGCAATATCAAATTCCTCAATTCATTGAAATTGAAGACCAGATTTTTGGGTCTCTCACACTAAAACAATTTATCTATCTTGTTGGGGGAGCGGGTATGTGTTATGCGATCATTCATTTTCTTCCACTCCTTCTTGCAATACCTATCGCTCTAGCTGTTGCTGGGTTTGCGGCCGCACTAGCATTTTACAAAGTAAACAACAGACCTTTTATTGATGTAGTTGAATCAGCAACAAGCTACTATTTTGGATCAAAACTTTATGTTTGGAAAAAAGATTGGAATAAGGAAGCTGAAAATGAAAAAGCTAAAGTTGAAGTTCATTCTACAGAACCTACGTTTGGTATCCCAGCGCTTTCTCAAAGTAAATTAAAAGAGCTCTCATGGAGTTTAGATATTAACGAAAAACTCAAATAAAAATTGTTTCTGATATAATAACAAGAAATATGTCATCTAACGCAGTAATAAAAGCAAAAGCTACCCAAGAATTTGTTCCAATAAAAGAAATTCATGATGGTATTGTAATTCTTAAAGACGACTCCATGCGCGCTCTTGTTATGGCATCGTCTTTAAACTTTGCACTTAAATCAGCAGATGAACAGCAGTCTATTATTTATCAATTCCAAAACTTTCTCAATTCACTAAACTTTTCAATTGAACTTTTCATGCAATCAAGGAGACTTGATATAAGACCATATATAGCCCTCCTTGAAGCTAGGTACAAAGAACAAACTAGTGATCTTCTTAAAATTCAGACCAGAGAATACATCGAATTCGTAAAAAGTTTTACAGAATCAACAAATGTGATGACAAAAGTCTTCTTTGTTGTTGTTCCATATAGCCCACCAGCACTTTTTGCAAAAGACACAAAATTTGAAAACATACTCAAAAGCAAAACAAAAGAAGAAAAAGCGACCTCAAAAACGGAAGCGTTCGAGGAGGCGAGGACACAACTTGAACAGCGTATAAGTGTTGTAGAGCAAGGACTTACTCGTTGCGGTATTCGTGTGGCACAGCTAGGCACAGAGGAGCTTGTAGAAGTGTTTTACAAACTATTCAACCCGGGCGACGTTAATAAACCTATCATTAATCAAAACTAAATCATGGGACTCTTTGATATTTTTAAATCACAACCAAAAGAACAACCGAAAATAACATCGGTTTTACCTCATGAAATATTCGAGTCTGCAGCACTCGAATTGCGAGACATTATCGCTCCAAGCGCCCTAGAAGTTACTCCACGAGACATCAACCTTGGTGACAAAATCGTCCGCACAATGTTTGTAATTTCATATCCACGATATCTTTCTGACAACTGGTTTTCTCCAATTATCAATCTTGATGCTATTTTTGATGTGTCAATTTATGTTCACCCAATTGATACCTCAAAAATACTAAAACAATTTCAAAATAAAGTAGCGGAGGTACAAAGCCAAATAAGTATCCGTGAAGCAAAAGGCTTGGTTCGTGACCCAATGCTCGATACAGCTTACCAAGACTTAGAGCAACTTCGTGATGATCTTCAACAAGCACAGGAGCGTATATTCGATGTAGGACTTTACATCTCAATTTATGCAGACAATATTTCTGATCTAGATAAAATAGAATCTGAAATTCGTTCAGTTTTGGAAGCAAAATTAGTGTATATAAAACCAGCTCTTTTTCAACAAGAACAAGGCTTTCGCAGCACACTTCCACTTGCTAATGATGAATTGGGAGTTCATTCAAAGCTAAACTCTGCACCTTTGTCTAGTCTTTTTCCGTTTATTTCGTTTGACCTTACATCAGATAAGGGAATTTTATACGGTATCAACCGCCACAATTCAAGTTTAGTTCTTTTTGACCGTTTTTCTTTAGAAAACTACAACTCAATCACTTTTGCTAAATCTGGTTCCGGCAAATCTTTCTGTACAAAACTTGAAATCCTACGAACACTCATGTTTGATGCCAATGTTATTGTGATTGATCCGGAAAGAGAATATGAATATCTTGCAGAAGCAGTAGGGGGTAGGTATTTTAATATTTCCCTAAACTCAAATAGTCATATCAACCCATTTGACTTACCAATACCTCGTGAGGATGAATCCGCAGGAGACGTGCTTCGTTCACAAATCATTAACCTTGTCGGTCTATTCCGCATTATGCTTGGAGGCCTTACAGCAGAAGAAGATGCAATCATTGACCGCGCCATCTCAGAAACATATGCAATGAAAGATATTACTCCGGAATCAGATTTTTCTTCTATAGAACCACCACTACTTTCAGATTTCGAACTCATCTTGGCTGGTATGGAAGGAGGAGAGTCCCTTGTTCAAAAACTTTCAAAGTATACAAAAGGTACTTGGGCAGGATTCTTGAACCAGCCTTCAAATGTTGATATCAACAAAAATCTTGTTGTCTTTTCTATTCGAGATATGGAGGATGAATTAAAACCAGTAGCTATGTATATAGTTACACACTATATTTGGACAGCAGTTAGAAAAGAGCTTAAGAAAAGACTTCTTGTAATAGATGAGGCCTGGTGGATGATGAAATCTGAAGATACAGCTTCATTCCTATTTAGTATGGCAAAACGAGGACGAAAATACTTCCTAGGTCTTGCAACCATCACACAGGACGTGGATGACTTTATGAAATCACCCTACGGAATGCCGATTGTAACAAACTCCTCAATCCAAATACTTTTGAAGCAGTCTCCAACCTCCATTGATAACCTACAAAAAGTTTTCAACCTAACCGATGAAGAAAAATATCTCTTACTTGAATCTGATGTGGGAGAGGGGATATTCTTTGCAGGACTAAAACACGTAGCCATTAAGATCATTGCATCATATACGGAGCATCAAATTCTCACATCTGACCCTTCAGAAGTTCTCGCTATCAGAAAAGCAAAGGCAGATTTATTAATTGGTAAATAAACCAAAATGCCTCCACAGGAACAAAAAAGATCACCCGAACAGACCAAACCAGAACCTAAAATAACAAAAATTTTATTTGCAAAAATGTTGGCTGTTGCTATTTTTTTTGATGTATCACTTGGGGCTATCCAACTAATTCCAGTAGCAGGGTCCATAATGGCAAGTGTTTTTAATGTTGTTCCACTTACAGTTTTTTTTATTTGGTACAAAATAGAGGGGACCTCTTTTTCAAATCCCAAAAAAGCTATTTCTTTTTTTGGAGCCTCACTTATAGAGTTTATTCCTTTAGTAAACGCTTTGCCTGCATGGTCTGCAGAAATCACTTACATGTATATTTTAGATAAAAAAGATGTGATATTGGAAAAAGCAGCAGGTGCCGCGGGTGGAGTAGCTGGTGGAGCATCCGTAGCTGGGAAAGTTGCTAGGTTTGTTCCAGGTGGAAAAAACCTAAGTAAAAATCTACAAGAAACATCTGAAAAAGCCAAAAAATTACAAAACCAAATAAAAACACAACAACCTCCTCAACAAAACCCATCCATCAGCAATGAAATTAAAAAATCACCTATACCATTACAGCCAAACAATAATTCAAACCAAATCTCTGCAAAAACAAGAAATGAAATAGATGAAAATCGTTGGATATTTGGGAATCGCCCAAATCAACAAACCTCATCACCAAAAAGAGTCGCGCCACAGAATGAGATTGATGTTTCAAATTTTTTTGATGATAATAATTTTCACAAAGCTGCTTAGTTATCCCCACTCAATAGAAAAAAGATTTGGTTCGAGGTACAATATATCTTAATGAAACGGTTTTCCTTATTTGCTGTTCTATTTTTATGCTTAGGCTTTGTTTTTCCTATTGTTACAAATGCTCAATCTGATGAAAACTTAGATGAAATAATGAACACAACAATATTCCCAGAGATTCCAGGCCCAAGACAAAATGTGGACATATCTATCGAAAGCTACACTTATGACCTGTCACGATCTAAAATTTCTTGGTATATAAACAACTCACTTAAATCTTCAAATGTAGGACAAAAAACATTCTCCTTTACGACCGGGGAAGTAGGAAGTGTTTCCAGTGTTAAATACAAGGTAACAACAGCAGAAGGATATAATTTTGAAAAAACTTTAAATATAACACCCGGAGAAGTAAATTTGGTTTGGGAATCCCTGGGCTACACACCTCCTTTTTACAAAGGAAAAAGTCTTTTTTCCTTTGAAGGAACAGCTAGAATTGTAGCCATTCCAAATCTTATATCACCAAATGGTACAAAATATAAACAAGAAGAACTTGTATATACCTGGAAACACGGTATGGGTACTGATGTTGAGGCTTCTGGATATGGAAAAAGTACGTTTTATTTTAATGGAGACATTATTGCACGACCAGAAGATATCACGGTAGAGGTTAGCAACTTAAACAACACCGTACGAGCAAGCAACAAAACCACAATCCAAGCTGTACAGCCCGAAGTATATGTATATGAAAATAATCCTTCATTAGGAATACTATTTAATAAAGCAATAACAAATGTTTTTAATCTACCTGGAAATGAAGACTCTCTTGTTGTTGAACCTTTTTATTTCAACAATCCAGACAATGAAGCACAATATACGTGGTCTATTAACGGACAAGACGCAAATGAAGCAAGTAAATTTATAACATTCCGTAACACAACAGGGGAGGAAGGCCATTCAAACATAGGTATTGATGTAACTAATCAAAAAAGAATCATGCAGTCCGTAAATACTTTGTTCGACATATATTTTGGTTCAAACACATCAAAAAATTCTTTACTTGAAAACATTTTTGGTAACCAAAACTAAACAAAAAAACACCCTAAAAAGGTTATGAACACAAAAAGCTACCATAGGGTAGTTTTTTGTGTGATATAATTTTAGTCATGAAAGTTTTTGCACGCATATTAGTTTTATCTTTTTTGATAGGTATTTTCTTACCACCTCCAATTTTTGCTCAAATAGACTCAAACACATCAAATTTGGGAAATGTAGACTTTGGATTAGGAACCAAACCAACACAAACGACTAACAATTCTGATAATACAAACGTAAATACACCCTTAGAATCTGTAAATTTTGGACTAGGAACCGGGTCAGCCCAACCAACAAATAACACAACTGGTGTAGTAGATCAAAACACAGCAAAATTGCCGGTAAATTTTGGTCTAAGTAATACACAGCCAGTAAACAACACTGAAAACACAAACAAGACAGGACATAGTAATGGGACATGGAGCGGATATAAACCCCTCCAACCTGTAAATCTTCCAAATGGAAAAACTTTGTTTAATCCAGACATAACCTCATATCTACAAAATATTTATTCATTTGGTATCGCTATTGCAGGAGCCTTGGCTGTTATTGTGATTGTTGTTGCAGGTATTGAATACATGGT
>JBAXQO010000009.1:0-24849 GCA_037131675.1 bacterium | reverse complement strand
AATCAGTTTTGTTTGGGAACAAATTGTATCACTTCGTGGCCGAGTGGAGGAGGAGGTGGTTCCTGTAGTTGGAAGCAAGTTAGAACAGATTTAACACAAAGTTCATATCTATCAAATGGAGGAACTGGCTCATGTCGCTGGACGACATCTGATGGGAATACGTGGTACGGATTAATGCAGGATTATCATTTCTATCCTAATATGAATTGTGATATACCCTGGACTGGTCTAGTAAGCCCTAAGGATAATTTTGATTATTATACTTGTTCCAGTTCCAGCGGATCCTCTCTATCTAGTGTTGGGTCTTGCCCAGCCAACCAATATCTTCAAGGTTTTGATTCAAGTGGGAATAAGATTTGTAAGTTTGTATATCAGATAGCTGGTGCTACAGAGAATAGTGGGCGTGGTGCTTACGCTGTCCCAGCTGGCCAACCCCTTGCTACATGTCCTGCTGGATTTTATGTTCATCAAGTTCTGGGTTATCCAGATTTGGATGGATCTTTATTTTTGTGTTTGAATTATTAAATTTTTTTAATTAATAATTATAAAAACATCCACACGAAAGTGCGGGTGTTTTTATTTTTTCTGATATAATTATTGATAACTTATTCTATGTACATCGAAGAATCACAATTAAGAGAATTTATTACCGACGCAGGGCTCGTGTCGCAGGCGGATTTTGATGCGGCGGAAGAAATTGCTCAGAAAAAAAATGAAAGTGTTGGAAATACTCTTGTGTCAGAAGGGAAGATTACAGAAGACGACCTCCGTCGTATGCAAGCTTACCTTCTGGGTATTCCTTTTGTTGATTTAAAAGAGCAAAAAATTCCGTTTGATGTTATTTCACTAATTCCTGAACCGATTGCTCGTACACATAATGTGGTTGCTTTCAAAAAAGATAAAGACTTTCTTGAAGTGGCAATGCTAGATACAGATGATATTTCCTCTGTTGATTTTATACAAAAGAAAACTGGTCTAAAAATCTTAACTCGTCTTACAAATACAGAGTCAATAAAAGCTGTCTTGCTTCAATATCAAAAAAGTTTGAAAGCAGATTTTGGAGATATCATTCAAAAAGAATCATCAGCTCTTTCATTGGGAGGGAATGAATCTGAAAATGATTTGAAAAAAATTGCAGAAGGTTTGCCTGTGGTCCGTATTGTGGACACACTTTTGAAACATGCAATTCTTCAGGGAGCATCGGATATTCATATTGAACCTGCAGAAAATGAGGTGGTGGTGAGATATAGAATAGATGGCATGTTACATGATGCGATGGTTTTACCTAAACAAGCTGGTCTTTCAATCACTGCACGTATTAAAGTTTTGTCAGATTTAAAACTTGATGAAAAAAGATTACCACAAGATGGTCGTTTTAAGATTGAGCTAGATAATGAAAAAGTTTCTTTCCGTGTATCTGTTTTGCCGATTTACTATGGTGAAAAAACAGTTATGCGCGTGCTCCGGGAAAATGCTACAGGTTTTTCGCTTGAAGGACTTGGCTTTCATGGTGTAGGACTCGAACGTTTGCATGAAGCAACAAGACTTTCAACGGGACTCATTCTTACTACAGGACCAACAGGTTCTGGTAAGACGACAACTCTATATACAATGCTTGATCTTCTGAATACTCCAGACGTAAATATTTCAACGATAGAGGATCCTATTGAATATCAGATGAAGCGGGTAAACCAGACGCAGGTAAAATCAGATATTGGACTTACTTTTTCAAATGGTTTACGTTCTCTCGTGCGACAAGATCCAGATGTAATTATGGTTGGTGAGATTCGCGATAATGAAACCGCTGCTCTTGCAATAAATGCATCTCTTACAGGACATCTTGTTCTTTCGACTCTCCATACAAATTCGGCGGCAGGTGCAATCCCTAGACTTATTGATATGAAAGTTGAATCTTTTCTACTTGTATCAACACTTTCTGTAATTATTGGGCAAAGACTAGTGAGAAAACTTACGAAAAATAGAGAAAGGTATTTCATGACAAAATCCGGAATAGAAGCTTTGCGAAAAACAGTTGACCTAGACAGTGTTCTTGAACATTTGAAGCGAGAAAAAATTGTAGATGAAAAAGCTGTGTGGGAGAAAATTCCTTTTTATAAACCGCGAAAATCAGAAGAATCAGAAGACGGATACAAAGGACGCGTCGGTTTGTATGAAGTACTTAAGGTTAGTTCAACAATCAAAGATATGATTATTAAAGGAGAAACCGTAGACAAACTTGAGGCTCAGGCGAAAAAAGAGGGGATGCTCACAATGCTTGAAGATGGTATTTTCCAAGCAGTGCTAGGGGAGACAACTATTGAAGAAGTGTTGAGGGTCATATCTGTGGAATAATGCTCTCAGCATTCTCGAAGAAAACAAGACTTCACTCTGGTTAATAAAGAATAAAAATCTAGAGATATTTTTTTGTTAAATGATGATTGTGGTACAATTATCGGTAATGAAATTCTCGTATCAATCTATTACTCAAGATTCTGAACATAAAAAAGGTTTGCGTGATGCTGATGATAAATTTGCTCTTGCACGAATGTTAAAAGCTGAAGGTGAAATGCTTATAATGGCTAAAGAAGTAAAAAACTCTTCTATTTCTTTAAAGATCCCCTTTTTAACTGGTGTAAAAATACATGAGAAAATCATTTTCACCAGAAACTTAGCCTCTATGTTAGAGGCTGGGTTACCAGTATCAAGAGCTCTTTCTGTTATTGAACGACAGTTAAAAAACAAAACTCTAAAAGATATTGTTATTGCTCTGAATGAAAATATTAGAATAGGAAAAACTTTGTCAGAAGGAATGAAATTATATCCAGATGTTTTTCCACCTCTATGTGTTTCAATGGTTGCCTCTGGCGAAGAGACTGGTCAACTTTCTGAAGCGCTTTCCACAGTATCTTCGCAGATGGAAAAGACCTACCTGCTCAAGAAAAAAATCCAAGGTGCTCTTTTGTATCCATGCATCATTCTTGTTGCGATGCTAGTCATAGGTATTTTCATGCTCATATTCATTGTTCCTACTCTTACGAATACTTTTAAAAACCTTGGAACAGACCTTCCTGCAAGTACGCAGTTTATTATTTCGGCAAGTGATTTGTTTCAGGCTCACATGGTTTTGATTCTTCTTTCATTTTTAGTATTTGTTTTTTTGGTGTTTATTTTTTCTAAGACATCTGCGGGTAAACGCTTTACGGATTTTGTTCTTTTGCATGTTCCAGTTATTTCTCCATTGGTTAAAGAGACAAATTCAGCGCGTACAACCCGAACACTTTCATCTTTATTATCTGCTGGTGTATCGGTTGTTGAAGCTATAAATATCACAAAAGATGTTATCCAAAACTCTTACTACAAAGAAGTTCTTGAGCAAGCAAAACATAATATAGAAACTGGCTCTCCGATTGCAGAGGTGTTTGCGAAAGCTGAGCATTTATATCCTGTGTTTGTAGGGGAGATGATAGCTGTAGGTGAAGAAACAGGGGAGTTGGGCGATACTTTGTTAAAAGTTGCTGTCTTTTACGAGACTGAAGTAGAACAAAAAACAAAAGATATGTCTACTATTGTGGAGCCTATTTTAATGCTTATCGTGGGAGTGGCTGTTGGTTTCTTTGCCATCTCAATGATCTCTCCAATTTATTCAGTTGTAGATAAAATTTAAAAATATGTCCGTGAATAATTTGCCTATATCAAAAAAACACGGATTTAGTCTTGTTGAGATTTTGGTAGCTGCGTCAATAATGCTAATAGTGGCAGGTGCTATAACTAGTGCTTTTTCAAAATACATTTTAATTGCCAGAAGGAATACAAATTCTGTTAAAGCTATTTACTTACTTGATGAAGGTGTGGAGATTGTAAAGATTATGAGAGATATGAGTTGGAAACAAAATATAGAACCCATACAGAATGACAGCCCTTTCAGGGTTGATAGAAAAACCTACTCCACTACAGATTCAGCAGAACTTATTGGTGGAATTTTTGACCGCACTTTTGTTTTTAGTGAAATATGTAGGAATGGAAATGGTGATATATCAGAATGCCCTTCTGAAACTGTAGCGACAGATACAAGAAAAATTACGGTGAATGTAACTTGGAATGATGGAAACGGAACAAATACGAAGACTCTATCAACAAACATAAGCAACCTTTTTAGAAACTAATATGGATTTTCATAAACATAAATTATCGCGAGGTTTTACTTTTGTAGAGACATTGGTCTATATTGCCGTTTTTACTCTTATATCAGGAGCTCTTATTGAGCTTATGTTTTTCACACAATCAACATTTAATAAAATAAATTCTTCAGAAGGAATAGAATCCTCTGCTAATATTTTTCTGGAAAGTCTTTCTAGAGACGTGCACGATTCGGCTTCTTCGACTATCGAGAATTCACAGCTTACTCTTTATGAAAAAGATGGGTCAGGAAATATTTACACTGTTGAATATTCAACAACTACAGACAACATGCTTGTGATGAGCCAAAATGGTTACACTAAAACCATGACTGACCCAGAAACTTTGGTTTCCAATTTGAGTTTTACAGATATTTTAACACCACACTCAAAAGCTCTCGGGGTAGAGGTTTCATTCAAAAACATTAAATCTGACGAAGCTGCTAATAATACTTTTTGGGCAACATATATTCTAAAAGGGAGCTATAAATAGTCATGAAAAGAAAACATTTAAAAAAAGGTAGTGTAATCATTCTTCTTGTAATAGTATTTGCGGTGTCTTCGGTTGCGCTAAGTCTCAGCATATCTCCTTTGATTATCGGAAGGATGCAGAATATTCGTGAGATTTTTGCTTCACATCAGGCGTATTATTCTGCTGAGGCTATAAACGAAGAAAAAATATATAAAGCTGGTTACAATATTTCACCTTAAATATACAATCTTGAGCAAGAGAGATTTTATTCTGATTTTTGATACAATATCTCTGTTATGTTAAAAAACAAAAAACTCGTTATAGGCAATTGGAAAATGGCACCGCTTTCGCTTGTTGAGGCAAAGAAACTGGTATCTCTTACCACAAAGGCTGCAACAAAACTCAAACACACAACCGCTGTAATAGCCCCTTCTTTTGTACATATTTCCCCTTTTTCACAGAAAAAATCCAAGGTTTTGTGGGGTGCTCAGAATGTGTGTGTGAAAAGTGAAGGAGCTATCACTGGAGAGGTTAGCGTGAAAATGCTTAAAGATATTGGTGTTCAATTTGTAATCATTGGGCATTCCAATAGGCGTGCAATGGGAGAAACTAATGAATTGATTGCAAAAAAAGTTGCCACAACCCTGGCTGAAGGTTTACGACCTGTGCTTTGTATTGGTGAAACAGTTCGTGACAACGATGGTGCATATCTTGAAGAACTTAAAAAACAATTGTTGGAATGTATAGCGGAAGTAAAACGTGGGGATATGCTAGACCTTGTGATTGCATATGAACCTGTTTCTGCTATTGATGCAACCAAACCTCTAGATTCTCACGATATTCATACTAGTGTACTTTATATTCGAAAAATCTTTGCTGAACATTTCAGTAAAGATTTGGCGCATGCGGCCATGGTTCTTTATGGTGGTACCGTGAATGCTGACAATGCCTTAGAGATTATTAAAAATGGAGGAGTGGATGGTTTGTTGGTTGGACGTGCAAGTCTAACTGGTGAATTTGCAGATCTTTTGAAAGAGGTAGACAAGGCATAGAAGTACCAATAATTAGAATAAAAAATGAAAACACTAAAAGATTTAGGGAATGTTGTTGGGAAAGTAGCTGTTGTACGTGTGGATTTTAATGTTCCTGTGGAGAATGGGGTAGTTACAGATGATTTCCGAATTAAAGCAGCTTTACCAACCATCCAACAACTACAAAAACTTGGTGCAAAAATATGTTTGATTGCTCACTGTGAAGCAAATAAAGAGGGTGGAGAGTGTTCACTCAAGCCTGCTGCTGAAGTTTTACAGAAGTTTATCAAATCTGTATTCGCCAAAAATCTTGAAGAGGCCAAAGCTCTTATTGAAACAAATGATGTTGTGCTTTTGGAAAATCTTCGTACAGATCCTGGAGAAAAAGCGAATGATGAAAACTTTTCTAAGAAACTTGCTTCGCTTGGAGATTTTTATATAAACGATGCATTTTCTGTGTGTCACAGAGAGCATGCGTCTATTGTGGGTATTCCTAAATTTTTACCATCTTACGCAGGTATTCAGCTTGAAAAAGAAATTACGGAACTTTCGAAAGCTTTTAATCCAGCTCACCCTTTTGTATTTATTTTGGGTGGTGCAAAGTTTGAGACAAAACTTCCTCTTATAAAGAAATTTATTGAAAAAGCAGATATTGTTTGTGTGGGTGGAGCTCTTGTAAATGATGTGCTTAAAGCTCAAGGGAAAAATGTGGGTTTGTCACGAGTTTCAAAAGAAGTTATTGACCTAAGTGGTGTAATTTCAAGTTCAAAGCTTTTGATCGTGTCTGATGTTGTGGTTACAAATCCAAGTGGTACAAGTACAAAAAAAATAGATGATATTCTAGATAACGATGCTGTTATGGATGTTGGACAAGAGACCATAAAATTATGGGAAGAAAAAATTCGTGATGCCGCATTTGTGTTATGGAATGGTCCGATGGGAAATTTTGAAATGGGATATGATAAAGGTACACTCTCATTGGCTCAAGCCATTGCAAGTTCTCAAGCAGAATCTATTGTGGGAGGGGGGGATACACTTGCCGCAATAAAGAAACTTAATTTAGAATCTGATTTTTCATTTATTTCCACAGGAGGTGGTGCAACTCTAGATTTTTTGGCAGACGAGACTTTGGTGGGAATTGAGGCCTTGAAATAATTTATTTTTTAAAATGAGAAAAACTGCTCATCCAAGTTGGGAAGATAAAATCCTTTGGCCGATTATCGCATTGCTGTGGGAGCCTTTTTCACTGAAGCGAGTTCATTGGTGGCATTGGAAAAAATATGATGGCGACTTGGGTGGCTATATTCATTTAGAGGGGGATAGGTCAACCAACCCAAGACATACAAGTTTCTTTAAAAATCTTTTGTTTACAAATTTTACTTGGTCTCGGTGTGCTGTGCTTCGACCGAAAAATTATAATGGTCTATATAGGCGAGGTTTCAGAGCTCAAGAGGGGGATGAGTTGAAAACAGAAATATGTGATGTTTTATTTTCAGGGAAACATGCTGGACTTGTTGTGGGTCCTGCGGATACAGACTTTTTTGCAATCTCGTATCCCGATAACACGCCCCTCGATTTAGAGCTTTTGGATGTGACTTCAAAATATAAATTGCCGAAGGATATTCCATTGACATAAACAAAAACCACCTGATTTTTAATCAGGTGGTTTTTGTTTAATCTAGTGCAAATTTTATTTTGTCTGCTACCTCCTCGGCTTCACCAGGAAGATATGCTTTTGGTGGCCAGTGAACCAGACCGTCATCGTGTTTACGTGGAATTACATGAATATGTGCGTGGGGGATTTCTTGCCCCGCGCTTTCTTCATTGTTCATTCCAATATTTATACCATCTGCATCTAGTCCGTTTTTCACAGCAAGAGCCACTTTTTTTACAGCTATCATCAGTCTGCAAAGTGTTTCATCTGGAAGTCCGTAAATATTTTCAAAATGGTCTTTAGGAATAACAACTGTGTGACCTGGATTATTTGGTCCAATACTTAAAAAAGCTATATTTGATTCATCCTCATAAACTTTATTTGCAGGAATTTCTCCTGCGACTATTTTGCAAAAAATGCAGTTTTCATCATGGTTTGTTGTCATAAATATAGTATACCAGAAAACATGATACAATCATTTTTATGAATGAAATTTCGGAATTGCAGATATTATTGCTCAAAAATCGCGGAATCAGTGAGATAGACTTTGGTGTTTTTCTTAATCCTTCGTATGAAACTGGAGTACACGATCCATATTTGATGAAAGACATGGAAAAGAGTGTAGATAGAATTTTGCAGGCAATTGAGAAACAAGAAAAAATTGGGATATTTAGCGACTATGATGCCGACGGCGTACCTGGAGCTGTGATGATGAAAGATTTTTTTGATCGCATTGGTTACACAAATGTATTTTACTATATCCCTGACAGACACTTGGAAGGTTTTGGTTTGAAAAATGAATCTGTTGCTAGGTGCAAAGAAGAAGGTGTAAAGCTTTTGATATCACTCGATTGCGGAATTACAGATGTTGAAGAAGTAGAACATGCAAAAAGTTTAGGGGTGGATATGATTATCACAGATCATCATTTGCCCGGAGAAAAACTTCCAAAAGCTTATGCAATTTTAGATCCAAAACAAGAAGGCGATACATATCCAGAAAAAATGCTTTGCGGGACTGGAGTTGCTTTTAAACTCATTCAGGCTATTTTGGTAAAAAACCGTTTTGGTTTACCAGAAGGTCAAGAAAAATGGTTTTTAGACATGGTGGGCATTGCAACACTTTCTGACATGGTACCTCTTCTTGGAGAAAACAGAGTGCTTGGGGCGTATGGACTTAGGGTACTTCGCAAAAGTAAACGCCCAGGACTTCTTGCTCTTTTGAAAAAAGCTGGAGTAGAACAAAAAACAATTTCAGAGGAAGATGTTGGGTTTATGATTTCTCCTCGCATTAATGCGGCTTCTCGAATGGGTCACGCACTTGATGCATTTAAAATGCTTTCATCGACAAATGAAAAAGAGGCAGAGAAATATGCTGAGCAGATTCATGATTTGAATAATGAAAGAAAAGGTATTGTGGCAAGAATGGTGAAAGAAATGAAAGCAACACTTGTGAATCGAATCGAAAGAGAAAAAGAGAAAGGTGTGATTGTTCTTGGACATCCAGATTGGAGACCTTCGCTTCTCGGTCTTGCTGCGAACTCACTTGTCGAAGAACATGGTTTGCCTGTATTTTTGTGGGGAAGAGAGGGTGGAGAGGTGATAAAAGGTTCTTGTCGTTCAAACGGAGTTGTTGATATTGTTGAAGTGATGCGAGCTGTAAAAAATGAAGTCTTTATAGATTTTGGTGGACACTCAATGTCTGGTGGTTTTTCTGTTTCTTTAGAAAAAATCCATTTATTGGAAGATGCTCTTGCGAATGCCCACAAAGAAGTTTTGACCATAAGCACTGGTGTAGCAAAAGAACCTTATTTAATAGACACTACACTTAGTTTACGTGAAATAAATGAACGTACATTTAAAGAGATGGACATGTTGTCTCCTTTTGGTATTGCAAATCCAAAGCCTGTATTTCAATTTAAAAATGTGTCAGTTAAAAGTGTTGCTCAATTCGGGAAGGAAAAAAATCACTTAAAGATAATTCTTCAAAAAGAAAACGGAGGAATAATTGAAGCCATTTCTTTTTTTGCTAATGAAAAAAGTTTTCAGAAAGAAATTTTTGAAGGTGGGAAAATTAATCTTATAGCATCCTTGGAAAAGTCATTTTTTAGAGGAAGAGCAGAATTACGTTTAAGAATTGTAGATGTAATTTAGGTGCAGATTTGCTTGTGTATGTATCGTGATATAATCTTTTGATGCATCCAAAATCTATAATATTTACTGACGGTTCCTCTCGTGGAAACCCTGGCCCTGGAGGGTGGGGAACAATAATTTCTTTTGATGGCGTGGTTGTTGAGCTTGGAGGCGGAGAAAAGAAGACAACAAATAACCGCATGGAACTCATGGCAGTCATTAAGGGACTTGAGTATATTCAAAGTAGAAAAAAAGATGTCTCTATATATACTGATTCATCATATGTTTTAAAAGGGGCAACCCAGTGGGTCTCAAGTTGGAAAAGAAATAATTGGATGACACAAGGAAAACAAGGTGTTTTGAATAGAGATTTGTGGGAAGAGCTAGATGAACTGTTACAAAAAGTAAAAATTGATTGGCAGCTTGTGCCTGGTCATGCAGGTGTTCCTGCAAATGAGCGTTGTGATGAAATAGCAACAAGTTTTGCTGATGAAGAAATTACACCTTTATATTCTGGTGATGTTAAAGATTATCCTGTGGATCTCACTACTGCTCCAGGAAATTTTTCATCATCCCCAAAGAAATCAAAAAATACAGGAAAGGCATATTCATATGTAAGTTTGGTGGATGGGAAAATTCAGACACATAAAACGTGGGCTGAATGTGAAATACGGGTGAAAGGAAAATCTGGTACAAAATTTAAAAAAGTTTTTAGTAAAGAAGAAGAAGGGGAATTGTTTAAACAGTGGAGGGGGTTATAAAAATTTAGCCCTGGGTCCGTTCGCAGAACGGACCCAGGGCGGCTTTTACATTTACGTCTTGACCCAACCAAGGACCTTAACCTTGTGGCCCGACGTACGTGGTTTCATCTGACAAAATTCATACACCAGATTTTCCTGCTCTCGAAACCAAGTCTCTTCCGAGTTCGGTTTTTTTAGCTGGGTAAACTCTGGTAAACAGAATTTTTCAAATGTCAGCAAATTTAATTCGATGGATTCTCGAATATATTGCTGGTCTGATTTCAAGGGTATGACGAGACTTTGTGGGGTCTCTTGTGTGAGAATTGCGGCGGCCAAAGAACGGACGCTAAGCAACCCTACGTATATCAATACGCGTGATTTCATCTAAAGAGAAAGATTACTCATAAAATCTTTTATGTCAAATTTTTATAATAAAAGTGTGTAGCTTTATGCTACACACTGAGGTTTACTAACTGATTCCACCAACCCATTTCATATGGGATATCTCGAGTGAAACCATAAAGCTTTAAAAGCTTGCTGTAACTATTCATTTCTTCCACCAACCCTTCTATTGTAATTAGTTGGCCATCTCCGATTCTATTTTTTCTGCGACAATTCCATATGCAAAGTGTAAATTTGTAACGGTCTCTTTTTCTCCAGGATGGAAATACCAACCTAAGAAATTCAGCAAAGAGAGATATTGTGGCCACAAGAAAAAAATAAAGGAAGATAGAAATATAATATATTGCCAGTAATGTTTTCATGTACTTCTTTCGTATATTCTTGCTTTCGTCTACAATAATAAAGATTTGATAATGAAGATTTCATGAATTTTTATCTTTTTTGCTTAAGTTTTTTTATAGGTATATTTTTGAGGTTTATTCTGCAAGATATTTTTGTACCTTTTATTTTTATTGTGTCTTTTGTGTGTGCATGGTTTGGATTTTGGATATTAACTAAACAAAAGATATACAAAATTGTTTTCTTTTGTGCAGTCTTGTTGTCTGTTGGTGTTTTTTGTGCAGATCACTCTCTGCTTAAAACTTCTCAATTTAAGAATCTTGAAAAGACTTATGTGCTGCTTGAGGGTGTAGTAAAGGCAGAGCCAAAAATGAACGATAAAGGAATGCAAATGCAAGTTGAGGTTTTAAAGGTTGGAAGCAGTACTCTTTTTAAAAAAGAAACCATACTTGTGGGTTACGAAGGATATGATTCATTTGTATATGGGGACACAGTAAAAATTGGTGGTGTTTTAGAACTTCCTAAATCTTTTGAAACAGAAGCTGGTAGAACTTTTAATTATCCAGGATACCTCGCCAAGGACGGGATATTTTTTGTTATTAAAAAAGCGAAAATAGAAAGAGTAGGAAGTGTTGGTGGAAATTTTTTAATATCACATCTTTATGGTATTAAAAGAATATTTGTTTCAAAAATTGAAAGCGTGTTGAGTAGTGGAGATACAGCACTCATCTCCGGTATTTTACTTGGATCACAGGATTCAATTTCCAAAAACATCAAAGAAGATTTTCGTAAATCTGGGCTCATGCACATTATGGTTTTATCTGGATACAACATTACTGTTGTGGGTGATGCTGTTTCGCGCTTTGTAAATATTTGGCTTTCCAAATTTGTTTCACTTGGTTTTGGTGGGTTTGCAATTATTTTGTTTGCGCTTCTCTCTGGTGGTGGAGCATCAACTGTTCGTTCTACAATAATGGCTTTGATTGCAATTATTGGGAAAATTTCGGGAAGAGAATATGATACGTTTCGTACTCTCGTGCTTGTGGCGACTATGATGGTGGCGTGGAGTCCATACACACTTCTCTATGATCCATCTTTTCATCTTTCGTTTTTAGCAACGGCAGGTATGATCCTTCTCTCGAAACACATAGAGCTGAAAATGGTGTGGATACGTTTCGCAACGCTTCGTGAAATTGTTGCCACAACACTTGCTGTGCAAATTTTCGTAACGCCGTACTTTTTATGGAGTATGGGGAGTGTTTCAGTTATTTCTCTTGCTTCAAATATTCTCGTGCTTCCAATTGTTCCCGCGACAATGTTCTTCGGTTTTATAACAGGTGTGTCTGGTTTTATTTCAACCTATCTTGCTTTTATACCAGGTTTCATTTCTCATTTTTTACTTCTTTACACCACCGCGATGGCACACTTTTTCGCAAGTCTTCCTTTTGCGGTGTGGGGGTTATAAAAATAAAACCCCACCTAAAAGTTGTGGGGTTTTATTTTTATAAATTTATTATGAATTTTTTATTTTTTCGAACCTCTTCTCTACCACATCTTGATTTGTTGCCAGGAGGTAGCTTTCGACATATTTCTTTTTCTCCGCTGGCGTGTAATCGAGATAATAGGAGTGCTCCCACATGTCTACTCCGTAAATAAAGTCGAGTCCGTTCAGCTGCCCTAAGTGTTGCTCATCTACCCATGCATTCACGAGTGAATCAGTTTTTTTGTCGTAGTACAATATTGCCCAGCCGATACCTCGAGTAAGACAAATATTTTTGAATTCTTCAAACCAGACTTCAGCACTGCCAAAATCTTTTTTCATTTGTTGTGCGAGGGCACTTTCCGGGTTTCCCATGCTCGGCCCACCTTCGAGTTGTTCGAAATAGTATTCATGGTTTCGCATACCATTGAACTCGAAAGAAAAACGTCGGCGCATTTCGTTGATTGCATATATGGTACCAGCCGGCATTGGCATGTCTGGGCCAGTATACTTGTTCATTTCTGCAATCGTAGCTGTGATTATGTTCGCGTGTTTTACATATCCAGCGTAAAGCTTTAAGTGTTCATCAATAGTTTTTTTTGATATTCCTTCAACTTCGGGGATGTTGAATGTTTGTTCTTTGTATTCCATATATAGTTAAAAATTAGCTTATATATTCAGTATATCATAGACTTGCTTTTTGGTTTTCGTGATATATACTCCATCGAGGAGGTTTAAAATGTTCTATCGTAAAATCACTAATCCGTTCAAATTTAAAGCCATGTGCGCGGTTCTTCTGGTGTTAACAACTCTGGTTGTTGTTATTGGTTTGGGAGAATTTTTCAAAATTCATCAGATTTACTTGATTGAAAATACTTGCGTTGATTCTGCTTTCATCACTGCCTGGTTCTGGTTATTTTTTGGTGCAGAAAGAAATCTCTTTGATGTTGAATTTGGCTCTTGTCTGGTCGCGGCGATAACATGCTCATTCATTGATGGTTTTGAAGAATCATTAAGTATTAGCGTTGCGCCTCTGATTATTTTGTCAGCTATCATTGTATCGGTCTCGTGGACGTATCTCATGTTTTTTTGGGAGCGAAGAGGTCCATCAGGTCTTTCGTGGATGCTGTGCATCATTTCATTTTTGCTTCTGCTAAATCGGATTTTTTAAGCGTTTTGGATTTTATCCACGACGTTTTTTCTTTTAGTGGTTTATAATTATGAATGTGAAAGTTCAAATTTTATTTTTTATAAATATTTTTCTTCTCTTTTTTGTAATCTTTATTTTTTCGTATTCTAGAGAAAAACATAAACTCACTGTCGCCTTTCTTGATGTTGGCCAAGGTGACGCTATTTATGTGGAAGCACCAAATGGAAACCAAATACTTATTGATGGTGGGCCTGATAAAAAGGTAGTAAGTGAGCTGGGGAATATAATGCCGTTTGGGGATAAAAATATTGATGTGGTACTTGCAACACATCCAGACGCAGATCATATTGGTGGACTTCCATACGTTTTTGATTCTTATAAAATTGGATCTTTTATTGATAATGGAGCACCTTCAGATACACAAACATCGAAAACTTTACAGAAAAAAGTTGAAGAAGAAAAATCTCTTCAAGTAAAAGCCTCACGTGGGATGAAAATTATTCTTGATGAAAAAGATAATGTTGTATTTTCAGTACTTGCTCCGTATCAAGATACTAAGTCCTTAAAAGATACTAACGAAGGTTCTATTGTTTTGGAGCTTTCATACGGTTCAAGCACTTTTATGTTTACAGGGGACGCTCCGCAAGATGTTGAAAATTATTTAGTAGAGCATGATGGATCTTATTTGAAAAGTGACGTGCTAAAAGTTGGGCACCATGGGTCGCGCACTTCTTCGTCAGAAACTTTTTTGAAAACTGTTGCTCCGGAGTTCGCAATTATTTCAGATGGAAAAAATAACCGTTACGGACATCCTCATAAAGAAGTTTTAGATTTTTTAAATAAACTTGGAATTAAAATTTTACGCACAGACCAAGAGGGAATGATTGTGTGTGAAAGCAATGCAGAGAGAGTGGTGTGTAAATAGAAAAGCGACTCACCTGTTGGGTGAGTCGCTTTTCTATTTTTAAACTTATTTAATCAATCCTGCTTTCTTTAGTGTTGTGAAAGCACCATGCTTCTGAATAGTTTTGAGTGCTCGAGTAGAAATAGTCATAACGACTGTTTTCTTTAGTTCTGGAATATAAATACGCTTCTTTTGAAGGTTTAGGTACTTTCGAACTGAACCAGTAGGGTTAAATTGAGTAGCACGGGTTCGGTTTGAGTAACCGCCGCCTACGATTGATGTTCTTTTTGTAATTGGGCAAATCTTAGCCATATGTGGGCGATATGCTATCATACAATGCATATGAATGTCAATTTTATATTTTCAATAGCTATTCTTATTATGTCTGTGGTAATTCATGAAATGTCGCACGGTTTCGCTGCGGAGGCGCTTGGAGACCCAACACCCAGACTTCAAGGTAGACTTACACTTAATCCCCTAAAACACTTAGATTGGTTTGGTTCTGTTATTTTACCTACAATAAGCTATATGATGGGTGGTGTAATCTTTGGTTGGGCAAAGCCGGTTATGATAAATCCATACAACTTACGTGGAGGGAGATGGGGTGAAGCTATGGTGGCTGTGGCTGGGCCAATATCAAATATTGTACTCGCTGTTATTTTTTCACAGTTAATCCGTTTCTCCTCAAATCTTCAGCTTTCGCAGTCTTTTGTGAGCTTCTCATTTACTATAGTTACGGTCAACCTTATTTTAGCTATATTTAATCTAATCCCGATCCCACCTCTTGATGGTTCAAAAATACTGTATGCACTGCTCCCACAACACCAAGTCATGAAAGTTCGAGGGTTTTTTGACCAGTATGGAATGATTATTGTCATCTTTTTCCTTGTATTTTTAGGTTCAATTCTCTCACCTATACTGGATTTCTTTCTAAAAATTCTTATTTAAAGCCATTATTTATATAAACATATTGACTTTAGTGCTCAATAATGATACAATTTGGTTTAAACAGGTTCTTTAAAATTCGACTTGTGAAATAGTGGTCATAGCCAAAAACCCTTGAAATATCGAGGTTTTCTGGCTATGACTACTCACTCCGTGACTGTCCTACTGGCAATAACAAAAACGAAAGGAAAAACCGCATCATGAGTGCGAAAACCTGTAAACAAATAGCGAAACTTATCGCTCGTATATCGGAAAATCTACCAGAAATGTCTGGTGAAGTAATGCAAGGTTGGATTGAAAACCCAAAAGCTCTACGTAGGTTTCTTTTAGAGCTGAATTTTTCATCTGACACCCTCATCCGCGTGGATCACTCTATCAAACCAATCTACCCTGATTGGGTAAAAAAGGTGATTCACCCTGAGTTGGAAGGTGTTAATCATTCGGAATACGACATCTCTCAAATTGAGTTATATCTTGATGAAGGTGGTAAAAAAGGGGAAATTGCTGGGCATGATATCTACGCCAATCTCAAGACGGGGGAAATACTCGAAACCTGTCTCGGACTAAGAGACTTGGAGGAGATACGAGGGAAAGGCATTATCTTCTTTAAGAAACACTTCAAAGGTAAAACCATTTGTGGTTGGAAAGGGGTTGTGGAAGATCTCGATGGCGACTACTTTGTGCCATGTATTCGTGAAGCTGATGGTGAGGTATTGTTAGATTGGTATGATCTTGACTATTCCTTTTCTCCGAGTGAATTTTCTGGACGTTTCGCAAGTTAAGCTCATTTGGCAATCTGCCACAACGCTCGATGGGGACATAGTGTAAACCTCATAGCTCTGCACATTCGTGCGGAGCTTTTTTATATGTGGGGGGGGTAGGAGGTTGGCGGGTTTTGCTCCGCAAAACCCGCCAACCTGAGAAAATTTCTCAAATTTATATATCAAAACCAGAAAACCCCTTGCTTTTTTTAAGCTAATGTAGTAAATTGGTCCCACTTATATATTATATATGCCAACAATAAACCAATTAGTAAAGCGACAGCGAAGCAAAACAAAGCGAAAGTCAGCATCAGTTGCACTTACTCGCGGCTTCAACGTTCTTGAAAACAGACCAACTTTTTACGGATCACCTTTTAAACGAGGTGTATGTTCAAAGGTTACTACAAAAACTCCTAAGAAACCTAACTCAGCTGTTCGAAAGATTGCCCGAGTTCGACTTACAAACGGAATGGAAGTTACTGCATACATTCCAGGAGAAGGACACAACCTACAGGAACACTCAGTGGTGCTACTACGAGGTGGTAAGGTAAAGGATGTTGGTATTCGATACACTGTTGTTCGAGGTAAGCTTGATGCAGGTGGTGTAGACAAACGCCGAAAGGGCCGAAGTCAGTATGGTAACAAGCGACCAAAGGCAGCAAAATAGGTAATTAATAGTGGAGTACCTGTGTGAAACGGGGAATAAAATACACAAAATAACATGCGAAGAAAAGTAAAAAATCGAAATATAGTTAAACCAGAGCTCAAATACAATAATGAGCGTGTTGCCAAATTCATTAACTACGTTATGGAAAGTGGTAAGAAAAACACAGCACGTACAATTATGTACAAAGCTCTTGATGTAATTAAAGAGAAAGAAAAAGTAGAGGATTCAATTATAGTTTTCGAAGAGGCACTTAGAAATGCAGGTCCTACAGTAGAAGTTCGATCACGACGAGTTGGAGGTGCAAACTACCAAGTTCCTCGAGAGGTTCGCCCAGAACGAAGACTTCAGCTTGCAATGCGATGGATCGTAGCAGAAAGTAGAGCAAAGAAAGGTAAACCAATGCACGAAAAACTTGCAGATGAGTTAATCTTAGCTTCAAAGAACGAAGGTGGTGCAATCAAGAAGAAAGAAACTGTTCACAAAATGGCAGAATCAAACAAGGCATTTGCACACTTCGCTTGGTAAACTTCAAAAAAAAGAAACAAAAGACACATCCTTCCGGGTGTGTCTTTTGACATATATAAAATTTGTAGTACTATTCGTGTTCAGAAAGTGAGGATTGGCACATGTATTTAACCTACTTGTTACGTCAAGAAAGTGGCGAAAGTCGGATGGTCTTCGGACCTTTTCGTGATAGTTTTCAAAGGGAAGATTTTCTGGATTTTCTCGATTCTAAAACCATTCTGTGTCCTGACGATATTAGGGTTCAGATGTGTTTCATTTCGAGTGTTCCGAAAGGGTTTGTTCCTATTCGACCAGAATTACTCCCAGAATTTTCGGCGCTTATGCAGCCGTATTGATTTGGGCGGCCAGGTTTGTGCTTCTTGCAAACCTGGCTTTTTTCTTGATTTATCTTGTATTTTGCTGTATTCTACCTCTTACGTTAGAGGCACACTCTTTCGTTTTATTATTATTTTGAGATTAAAAACTCAAACTGTTTAACAAGTTAATTATGGAAAGAGATTACCCACTAGAAAAAACACGAAACTTCGGTATTATCGCGCACATTGATGCCGGTAAGACAACTACATCAGAACGTATTCTTTATTATACAGGTATGTCACATAAAATCGGGGAAGTGCACGATGGTGCAGCGGTGACAGACTGGATGGAACAAGAAAAAGAGCGAGGCATCACAATTACCGCCGCCGCTATTACTTGTTTCTGGAATCCAACCTACATGGGTAAAGATATTTCAATGAAGCATCGTTTCAATATTATCGACACACCAGGACACGTGGACTTCACAGTGGAAGTAGAACGATCTCTCAAAGTGCTCGATGGTGGAGTCGTTGTGTTCGACGGAGTTGCTGGTGTGGAACCTCAATCAGAAACTGTGTGGCGACAAGCAGACAAATACAATGTGCCTCGTATTTGTTTCATCAATAAACTCGACCGAACAGGTGGATCTTTTGAACGATCCTTCCAGTCAATTCTAAATCGTCTTAATAAGAATGCAGTTCGAATGCAGATTCCTATTGGCGAAGAAGATAAATTTGAAGCAGTTATTGATCTCCTAAGAATGAAGGCGTATTACACAGAAGGAGAGCTTGGTATTAATGTTGTTGAAAAAGAAATTCCTGCTGAATATTTAGAGGCTGCAAAAAAATATCGCGCAGAACTCATAGAAGCTATTGTTTCTCACGACGAAGGGCACATGAATGCATATCTAGATGGTAAAGAACCTTCAATTGAAGAATTGAAAAAAACTCTTCGAAAGGCGGTTATTGCAAACCATATCTTCCCAGTATTTACTGGTTCAGCTTTGAAAAACCGAGGTGTTCAACTTATGCTCGATGCTGTTATTGAATACCTTCCATCTCCACTTGATATTCCACCAGTAAAAGGAATAGATCCAAACACAGGTGAAGAAATTGTTCGACACGCATCTGATACAGAACCTTTTGCTGCTCTTGCCTTTAAGCTTCAGTCAGATCCATATGTTGGACAACTTACATTCTTCCGTGTTTATTCAGGTACTTTGGAAGCAGGTTCATATATTTACAACTCAACAACTGGAAACAAAGAAAGACTTTCTCGAATTGTTCGTCTTCAGGCAAATGACCGAGAAGAAGTGAAAAAAGTTTATGCTGGAGAAATTGCAGCTGCTGTGGGACTTAAGGATGCAAAAACATCTCATACATTATGTGATGAAGCAAACCCAATTATCCTTGATAAGATTGTATTCCCAGAACCAGTTATTGCACTTCGTATTGAACCAAAGACAAAAGCTGACCAAGAAAAAATGGGTTACGCTTTGAAGCGTCTTTCTGATGAAGACCCAACTTTCCGAATCAAGTCCGACCAAGAAACAGGGGAGACTGTTATGGAAGGAATGGGAGAACTTCAACTCGAAATTATGGTTGATCGTATGAAGCGAGAATTTTCTGTGGAAGCAAATGTTGGTAAGCCACAAGTTGCTTACAAAGAAACTATCACAGGTACAGCAGAAGCAGAACACAAATATATCAAGCAGTCTGGAGGTAAAGGTCAGTATGGTCACGTGAAGCTTCGCGTAAAACCTATTGATTATTCTGTCAAAGAAGAAGATCTTCCAAGAAATACAAAACGAAACGGAAACTTTGAATTTACAAACAGTATTAAGGGAGGTGTTGTTCCACAGGAATATATCCCAGCTGTTGAAAAGGGTGTACGTGAGGCCATGGAACGTGGAGTTGTTGCTGGATTCAAGATGGTAGATATTTCAGTTGAACTTTATGATGGTTCTTATCACGAAGTGGACTCATCTGAAATCGCCTTCAAACTTGCGGCTATTATGGCATTCCAAGAAGCAGCAAAACGCGCACGTCCAGTTATTCTTGAACCTATTATGAAGGTGGAGGTAGTTATGCCAGAGAAATTCATGGGAGATATTACTGGAAACCTTTCAGCAAAAAGAGGCCAGATTGAAGGAATGGAAGATAGAGGTTTGAATAAGGCTATTAAAGCAACTGTACCTTTGTCAGAAATGTTTGGTTACGTAACAACGCTAAGGTCTATGACAGAAGGACGTGGTTCAGCAACCATGGAATTCGGTCATTACGCAATTGTTCCTCCAAACGTAGAGAAGACAATTGTAGAGAATAAGAAATAAAAATTTTTTCACAATAATAAATAATACAAATTGCCGCAATATAAGTTGCGGCAATTTGTATTTATTGTTTATGTTTTTTATTTTAATGATATAATTTCAGCTATGATGTTTTTACAAAAATACAAACTATTTATTATTGCAATATTTATTATTATCATTGCGTGTTTGGGAATATATTTTTACAAATCTCCAACAGGTGGAAAAGTTACTAGCACATCTTCGTATACGAGCCCAACAAAAGATTTTGGAATAAATCCGCCAGCTGGTTGGAATAGCACTTTGGATTTGAGGGGGACAAGCACTCCAGCTACATCTACCATGCAATACCTCTCTCTTGGAATTCCTGCAATATTTAGTATTGGAACTACTACTCCAAAACTTTTTGAAAACACTGACCCTGTGGTTTTTGTTACAGATAGAAGAATTGTTACAGGTGGCAAATACAAAGACCCTGCAGATGTTGCTTCTGTTGAAGAATATTCAAATAAAGTAAAAAATAATTTTGTTCCAATAGTATTGCAACCAGCAAAAGAATATAAACTAATAGAAGATGAAAAAGTTACTCTTAATGATGGAACTCCTGCATACCTCATAGGAAACTCTTTTGATGCTGTTTCACGTATCGCACCTCAACCGCTTGCAACAAGTTCTAAGACTGTTTCTAAAAATGTTCCCCCAGTAAATCAGGTTGGTCCAGTTATGCATTTCAGGAATTTATATCTTTTAGTTATGAAAAACAGTAGGCTCTATGTTGTCACAGCGACAGCAGATCAGAGTAAGTGGGATGAATACAAAGATTCATTCAAAAAAACTCTTTTAGACTTTAAGGTTGGGATTTAATTCAATGCTTAATGGCAATCTTTTAAGAAAAATATTTTTAAGCACATTTTTCTTTTTGTTGCTTTCTCTAATTATTTTTCCCAAAAATGTTTTCGCTGATGGAAGGATTTATCTTCCTGGGTATCCATTGGATCCGCCATATTGGAATGCTCCTGGTGGGTGGGGTACCTCTATGGGGCATGGCTTTTCTGCTCAACCGTCATTAAAATGTGGAGGGTCTATATTTTTACGGTGGCAGGCTGGTGAAACTTCTCCATATTATAATTATTATGGACCTTACAATCCAGCTGACAATATTTATGGTTGCTATGATGCTGGTTATGTAGGATCAAGTCATGTTACTGGATGTTTTATGCATGAACCGACCACTTATTACAACGTCTATGAACAGATAGATGCTTACAATCAAATACTTGTTGTAGGAAACTATGGTGGAACTAGTTATAACTACACTCCTGTGGATACTGGGTCTGGACCTGATTCTAGTTCAGACTTGCGAACAAACCCTTTTTGGTATAACTATAGTCATGATTATTTTAATAATATTATGTATTATGACGGCACCTATAGATATACCGGTGATGTCACTAACTCTGCAGCAGATCCTAGGAATTATAGTGGGAGGTATAATTTTACGATTCAATCTTGCAACAGTTATGGTTGTAGTCCAAATTTTGTTGCCTCAGATGCCTATCCGGGTTATTGGGGTGAAATTTATAGCTCACCCACAACCGTCTCTAGCGCTTGCACTCCAAACCCTCCCTATAAGTTGAATGCAGATGTTTCTGTAAAGCAGTGTGGAGCTATAGATATTTCATGGCAAAAAATACCAGAATTTCTTTCTGGAAAAAGTCCAATGACTGCGTGGAAAATATATAGAGCAAATGTATATAGTCCGAGTGGTCCTACACAGACTGTGTGTGAAGATAGTAATTATAGTGTGTATGATTCACGCCATTGGTATAGCTGCCCACAACAAATTGATACTTCTATTCCTTATGGTCTCGGTAGGAACGACCATGGTGTTTACAACTACTCTTTTAACAATAGAATCGGTACAGGCGAAGTTCCTGGAAATTATACCCTCGTTGATACTATATCCTCTGATGCTACAAGTTATACTGATGCAACTGCCTATCCTTACCCAGGAGATTTGCCAACAGGTCAAACATTTTTAGGTTATAAATATAAAGTAGTTGCTGTAAACAGTTTTGGAGAAAGTCCAGACAATTTAATTGGGTATAATAGTTATTATGGTAACACTAGCTGGTATCAATATGGTTGGTATGATGTTTATTCATCTGCCAAGGACTGGTGGCCGTATTTTTACGGAGATAACTTAGCTACACCAAGCCTCCCTGATCCATCTTCTGGTGCATACGTATATATTTATACAAAAGGAGCGGTTAAGAGTTCTGGTTCATGTGCCCCAAATGGCCCTGCTTATCTTACTGCTCTACCTTCTCGTTCTCAGTGTGGTGGTGTTATTGATGTAAGCTGGGAAAATATCCCCGAATTTCTTTCTGGAAAGACACCTGTTACAGAGTGGAGAGTTTATCGTGCTCCTGTATATTATCACTATCCAAATTCTTCTGATACTACTGTTTATGGAGAATATTCTCTAATTGTTACTTTGCCTCCAAATTCTACAAGTACAAGCTATTTCTATTCAGATAAAAAAACTTTACCGTATCCAACTGATACCTTACAAGGTCAACCTTTTTATGGTTATAACTATAAAGTAGTTGCCGTGAATAGTTTTGGTGAGAGTACTGAGACTTTGGCTGCTACCGATCTCCCAGATTATTATTTTTCATGGAATAGTTGGAACCCTTTCCACTATTATACAGTTAACAGAGTTGGTTATTCTAACTATGAAGGTAATTATGGGGTTTATGGGGATTATAAAATCATTTATAGTCAAAGCATTGCTGGTTTTTGGCTCGGAGCAACTCAAGGCTCTACAAATGCCTGCGCTCCTACTGGTGTAAAAGTGGCTGCTGGACCTTTGTGCGGACAAATGACTGTAAGCTGGGATCCTACCCCTTTGGCTAATTATTATAATGTTTTAGGTAAATACACGAGTCCTTATTACTATACTACTGGTTATTATTTGCCAGCAACTTCAACATCATACATCGATGACTTAAAAAATCATTCTGACTCAACAACTAATCCTTACAAAGCTTCATCTGTAAGTTATAAAGTTCAAGTGAATTGGGATGCTACAAGTCCTGCATTTTCTGGCACAAGTACTGCTTGTGTGTTGCCCACACCTACAAATGTTTCAGCCACAGCGGCTTGGTCTTGTGGTGGGGGAATAAATCTTAGTTGGGACTCTGTTTCTTATGCTGATTATTACACAATTACTAGAGCAACATCAGCATCAGGTGTGTATAGTGTGGTTGGCACTACTACGCAGGTTGGGAATTATTGGTCACCATATAATGATAAGACAGTTGATCCAGACACAACTTATTATTATAAAATTTCTGCGCATAGTGATGCTGGGGATTCTGTTTTCAGTACTTCAACATCAGCAGTTTCTCCAAGTGCATGTCCTCCTCACCTAAATGCACAAACCAGTCTCCAGTGTGGTGGAAAAATAGATTTATCGTGGAGTGTTGTTCCTCAGGCAGCTGGGTATAGGATTCAAAAAACATCTGATTGGTGGGGTGATGGATGGATTGATATTTTAAACACAACATCAACTTCAACCGTTGATACTTTAACACCCTATAGTTATGGTTATTATCGTATGGTGCCATATGACTCAGAAGGCAATGATCTCATCCCAACTGATCCGCAGTGGGGGTATGCTTCTGAACCGTGTCCTCCTAGTTGTGTGGATCAAAGTACTCTTGGTGTAGATTCAAGCAGATTTTACTATATTAAACCTCAAACAGATACAAGTAATAACTTTGTTCTTGATATACAAAGTGGAGATTGGAATAACAGTGGCACAGATGATTATTCCATTGCTCAACTGTGGAGTAAGACCGGAGCGGATAATCAAAAATGGAGTATTGTGCCCACTGGTGATGGTAATTATTTCAATATAATATCCAAAAATAGTAACAAATCTCTAGATGGAGGTTGGGGAATGTATTCAAATATTTTCCAAATTAGTTCAAACTTAAATAGCAATAGTCAAAAATGGTGTTTTACAGGCAGTGCAAATGGTGGATACGGAATAGTTAATAAATCTACAGTTCAGGCGGCAGATTCATATTCGGATTGGTATGGTTTTTCTGATGGAAACCAAATATATTCAAACGATTGGTATGGAAGTTTTGGACAATTGTGGAAAGTTGAAGATGAAAACCCTATAAATATAAGTTGTGATTCAGCAGATAAAGGTTCTTTTGATTCTGCTCCTACGTCTGGTTTGTGTTCAGATGGAAGTTTGCCAACCGTAACAACTACACCAACTAGTTTTGAATGGTATTGCGGAGTAAATTTTTGTTCCGCACAAAAAACATTGGTGGATCCTTGTCCTGGACAAGTTTCATGTACTATTGATGGGATTCAGATGTGTAAAGACGCTATAGTTCAGTGTCCTAATGATGATCACGCTATACCTTCTTGTTGTAATACGTGTTATGTGGGGTATTCATATAACGGAACTAAATGTGTTAAAAACCCAGACATTATCTTCAGAAGCAATCCTGGATATGTACCCAAAAATACTTCATGTAAAATTGAATACAATATAAATGATGCAGCCAGTACAACGTGTACAATCATTGGTTTGGGGGTTAATAATGTTGTAGATCTATCATCGGGTTCTGCATCTTCATCTTTCCAAACACCACAAATTTCAACAACCACCCCTTACACTCTTCATTGCACAAGAGATACTCCTGGTGATCCTAGGCCAGAAATAGATAAACAGACCATGTGTAGGGTGTTAAAGGTAAGGGAATTCTAGGAAAAGTTTAGAGAATAGGAATAGAGAAAAAGCAAAGTCGTGCCCGTACGGGCACGACTTTGCTTTTTCTCTAT
>JBAXQO010000008.1:0-25663 GCA_037131675.1 bacterium | reverse complement strand
TAAGTCGTAACAAGGCACGGGTAGCGGAAGCTGCTCGTGGAATAATTCAATTTGAAACCCGTTATATATGCTTTGCATATATAACTTACGGTGTCGATATTCTGTATCTCGTACGAGTACGGAATGGATTAGTAGATCCTAAAACTACTTTGACACTGTGGAAAGACACAAACCCCATGCTCTGCTGGTTGCAGGGAAGGAATGGAACAAAATAAAGGATAGTAGATTTTGGAGAAAACCTCGCTTAACGGCGAGGTTTTCTTTTTGTGTATTTGCTTGACAAAAATACAGGTTGTGCTATAATGTAAATATATGAATAAAGTTCTTTCGTTTCTTACGTTTGGTTTGGCTGTTGTTGCAGTGAGTCTTTTCATTTTTGGAAACCTAATTGGACATAACGTGTGTTTCCAAGATCCTGAAGAAAACCTGTATTACACAATCAAACTTGGAGGTTGGACACCGGCTCCGACTCCGGTTAAAGGCACAACACATGTTTTGCCTCAATGTTTTAAAATTTTTGTGAAGAAGTAGTTCTTCATAGGATTGTCGTTGGCCCTAGCAGTTGCTTACACTGCAGGGCCTTTACTTTTATATATAAAGTTGTAATCTTATAAATAGATCTCCCCAAATTCTTTATTATTATGAATGCAAGACCTTTCTGGACACGTTCAAATTTTGAGAAAAAAGACTCTCCTAAGAAGGATATTAATTTAAACTTCTGGGCTTCTGTCATCATCCTAGTCGGGGCATTGGGTTTGCTTATCCTTTGTATAATCCGACCATGGCTTCATTTTTAAGAGCATTCCTGTGAATGCTCTTTTTCTTGTCATTTTTCATATTTTTGGTATTATGCTTTCACGAATTACATATATCTGTTTGTCAGATAAGTTGGTCTAATTCGTTTGAAAATAAAATATGCACACATAGCTGTTTTGACAGACAACATAAAGTGTACATAGATTAACTCAAATAGTTTGAAAATAAAATATGCGCGCATAGCTCAGCTGGTAGAGCATTCGACTGATACTCGAAAGGTCCTAGGTTCGACCCCTAGTGCGCGCACAAATAAAAAACTCCCTCAATGGGAGTTTTTTATTTGTGCGCGCAAGGAAGCTCTTGAAGAGCTTCCGTCTAGGGGTCGAACGGCGGAGTATAATTTTTTGAGTACAAAAAATTACGAGCCGGTGCCCAGACAGATTTTTGCGACGGCAAAAATCTAGTTGAGGGAGACTCCCTAGTGGTCTAGGGTTAAAAAACCTTTTGAGTCTAAAATTGAGCTTGCAAAAATTTTAGCCAAAAGGTGTACTGCTCCTGTAAGGAGAGACACCCCTAGTGCGCGAATAAGTTTACTCAATCCTCTTATACACAAACTCATCTCTAAGTCCTCTCAAATCCTGTCTATTTTTAGGCACTGTTAAGCTTGAAACTTTTATATCAAAAACAAATTTTTCTCCATAAGCATTAAATAATTCAATAAAATTTCCCACACACTCTTGGAGTCTTTCGGGTGTGTCGGTATTAAGGTTTGCTCCACCAACTAATATTTTTTTAACACCTAAAATATTAAAAATATGCCCCAGAAATCTCATACCTTTTATTGCACCATCTTGTTCTTCTGTGGACATTTCTTTAAAGCTTTTAGTCTCATGTGACATGGGTGATCCAGGAAAAATAGGATAAGGAAAAGAAGGGTACGTTTCAACAAAATAAACAGAGTTGGGTAAGCCCCCTTGTATAGACTCTATGTTTTTTCTAAATTTATCTAAATAATTGCAGTCTTCTAAAAAGATGATGGGTGGTGAAACTTCAGACATTGCTGTTTTTTGGATACCTAAAGCTTGTTTAGGATATTCAGTTTGGGAGATGCTGTCTTGGTGTATAAAAACCCTAATAAGCCCATTGCTTTTTTCTATCCTCTCCTTTAAATCTATCAATTGATTTTCATCAAGTTTAAATAGTTCATGGGCAAAGTTGTCTTTTCTCTCTATTTTATTTTGAAGTGATTCAAAACTCATAATAATCATTCTATCATTTTACTGGTTTATAGATAAATATGCGTCACATCCTCATTTCCTCATTTTTATGTTATGCTCAATTTATGAGGAGGACCTATTACATACTTATTTGCTGTTTTATTCTCATATGTATTTCATATGCTATTCAGAGAGTTGCTTTACAGACAACTACACCATCTTTGGTGCGTGGTATGCTCGAAGCTTTTTCTACAAACGAAGGTGTTGTTTATCCGAAGCAAAAATTATATTTAGATGATTTTCCAAAACTTTCAGCTCGTGCATACATGGCTGTCTTTGATGATGGTAAAAACTCAAAACAATTGATTTCTTACAATGCGGATGAACGGATGCCAATTGCGAGTATTACCAAACTTGCAACTGTGATGGTTGCTTTAAATAGTTCAGCATCACTCATAGACCAATTTTCCGAGACAGCAATCAGTGGTGCTGGAAGCTTGGGTAGGTATACAGCAACAGATACACTGCCAGTTTCAGAATTGGTAAAATCAATGCTTGTTGAATCTGATAATGATGCAGCTAGGGTTGTGTGCGAAAATGAAAGCTCTAATTTTGTAAACAGAATGAATTCTTTTGCTCAGAACATAGGGGCGCGTTCAACCGTGTTTTACAACTGTACAGGTCTAGATGGGGAGAATGGGGGAACAAATTTATCTACAGCACATGACACAATCGAACTAATGCGTTCTGTTGTGCGCTTGCGTCCAGAACTTCTATCGACTATGGGTATGCCAAGCGCAAGCATTTTAAATAGTGATGGGTCACTACACCATGTTGCTATTTCAACTTATGAAGTTTTTGGCGCTGGCTTACCTTTTTCTGTTATGGGAGGGAAGACAGGACAAACTGATCTTGCAAAACAAAATCTAGTATTAGCACTTAAAGTCCCAAAAGGGGTTCTATATCTTTCCGTACTGGGCTCTGATGATCGTTTTTCCGACATGAAAAAACTTACGGAATATGTTCATAACTCGTTTGAATGGTAGATTTAGTGTGTGGTACAATCCTACACTCATGTCTATAAAAAATATTTCTAAAGAGCTTAAATCAAATTGGAAGGCAGGGATTACTGTTTCGCTTGTAAATATACCACTATCACTTTCATTAGCTATAGCTTCAGGTGCTGCACCAACAGTGGGTATTGTTACTGCAATTTTAGCTGGTCTTATTGCTGCCATTGTCGGAGGAAGTCATTTTAATGTGGCTGGTCCAGCAGGAGCTCTTTCTGGGATTTTAATAGTTTACGTAATGTTATATGGTGCGGCTATTATTCCCGTTCTGACCATCTTGGCTGGCCTCATAGTTCTTATGGTTTGGTTTTTTGGTTGGGATAAATACATAGTGTTTATCCCTTCCAGTGTTGTTCACGGGTTTACACTCGCAGTGGCTGTTACTATTGCTCTGGGTCAAGTTAATTTTGCTCTTGGTCTTTCTGGGCTTTCAAAACATGAATCATTGATAGGTAATTTTTTTGAATCATTGAAGCATATCAGTTCCATATATTGGCCTGCGTTCATAGTGTTTTTTATTTCTCTTGTTATTTTGTTTGCTTTGTTTAAGTACGCTCCGAAATTTCCTGGAGCAATTGCTATTGCTGTTGGAGGGATTATGCTTGGTGCCTCTACATCTTTCCAGAAGCTTCCTTTCACACTCTCAACTCTTTACTCAAGCTATGGAGATTTATCTATTTCTTTTTTCAATACTTCTTTTATAAAACTTTCTGTTTTGAATCCTAAAGTTTTGGAAGCTGCTGCTTTGGTTGCTGTTGTCATAATCCTTGAAACACTGCTTTCAGCTAAGGTTGCAGATGGAATGACTAAGACTAAATTTGATCAATCCAGAGAGGTTTTAGGAATCGGATGTGCTAATGTTGTTTCTGGAATTTTTGGTGGTATGCCCGCAACTGGTGTGTTTGCTAGAACAGCGCTAAATATTAGAAGTGGTGCAACATCGAGATATTCAGCTGTCATCAATGCAGTAGCTACAGCTCTTATTTCTTTTGTCTTTTTGGGGTGGTTTAAATATCTTCCTCTTGCCGTAGTTGCAGCTATTCTTGTTAATGCTGCTTCTCGCATGGTTGCGAAAGAGCATTTTACTAAGTTGTGGCGTTTCGATAAAACAGCTTTTGGTATTTCCATTTTTGTGGCAGTACTATCAATTGTTTATGACCCAATGGTGGGTATTATCATGGGGTCAGTTATTTCACTTCTTGTTTTCGTAAATTATTTATCTCAAGCTCAAGGTGAGGTTGTGGTGGGGGAAGGAGATAAGGAACTTGCTCGCATTTCGCCAGAGGAACTGAAAGAGTATACCAATACTGGAACAATGCTTATATATCGTTTTGTTGGAGAGTTAAATTACATGAATGCTGAAAGGCACAAAGAATATGTTCATGGTATAAACGGAGACCATTATGTTGTTTTTAACTTCAAAAATCTTTTCTATATAGATATGGACGGACTAGATGCGCTTGATGAAATGGTTTATGAATTAGAAAGTAGAGGCAAGAAAGTTTATTTGTGTGGAGTATCTGCTTATATACAACCTTTATTTTCCCATAGAGAGTGGTTTTCAAACAAAATAAAAAACCAAGAAGTTTTTGAAAATGTTTCTTCTGCCTGTGATAAAATACGTGCAATTACGGCCTAGCTCACAATCACAGGTTCTCTTTCTAGTTTTATACCAAAAAGTGAATACACTTTGTCTGTTATATTTTTTTCGCAAGTAATTAATTCTTCCAAGGTTCCACTTCCATTTCCTACAAGTACAAGTGCGTGGTTTTTATGGATTCCAAAATTATTTTGCATTACACCTTTTAAGCCAGCTTTATCAATAAGCCAACCAGCAAATATTTTCACAGACCCTCTTTCATTTGGAAACATTGGCATTTCTGGAAATTTTATTTTCAATACATCTGCCTCTTTTTTTGAAATGATAGGATTTTTGAAATATGATCCAGCATTGGGAATTTCTTTTGGGTTTGGAAGTTTATTGTTGCGTATATTTAGGATTGCTTCTCTGATTTTGGCAGATGTGGGGTGTGTAATATTTTTTTCTTCGAAAAATGCTTTCAGATCTTTATATTCTGGGATAGGAGGTGGCTTTTTTGAAAGCTTGAGAGTTATTGCGTAGATAAAGTAGTGTCCTGGGTTTCTTTTAAATATACTGTCTCGATACCCAAACTTACATTCATTATTTGTAAATTCTATAAGTTTTTTTTCTCTTAAATAATAAGCGTACACAGTCTCAAGTGTATCTTTTAATTCAGATCCGTATGCTCCAATATTTTGGACAGGGGATGACCCTGTGAGCCCTGGTATCCCTGAAAGAGTTTCAATTCCAGAAAGATTTAAGGAAACTGTTTTTTCGACTGCGTCGTCCCATACTTCACCTGCAAAAATTTGCACACATGTTTTTTCTGTGCCTTCTTTAATAATCGACACCCCTTTTATTCGTGGAATTAAGAAAATATGAGTTGAAGCAACATTATCATCAAAAACAGTGTTTGAACCTCCACCGAGTGGGTAAATAGTAAGTCCAAGTTCTTTGGCAAGTTTAAGTGCTTTAGAAATATCATCCACGGTATCTATAAACACCACATGCGCATTTGTGGGCCCAATGCGTAGGGTCGAGTGTTTCTTTAGGTTATATTCTCCACAATATTCCATATGGATAAATATATCACATATGATATATTTATTGCCATGAAAGACACCACAGCAACCCATATTGGTTTTTTTATCAAAACTCTTCGTGAAGAGCGGGGGATGACTCAGGATGATTTTGCAAAACTTTTAAACACCTCACAAAGCGCTGTGGCACGAATGGAAGCCGGCAAGCAGAACTTTACAACTTTAGAAATTGAAAAATTAAGCAAGGCACTTGGACGTAAAATAATTTCTCTTTCTCCTTCTATAGACTTTGAAATACATGGTGGTAAAAAGCTTCACGGAAGTGTTGTTACTAACTCATCAAAAAATGGTGCAGTTGGTCTTTTGTGTGCATCTCTCATCAACAAAGCAAAAACAATTCTTCATGGAATTCCACGAATTGAAGAAGTGTACAGATTGGTTGAAATTATGGAAAGTATTGGTGTGTCTGTAAAATGGATTGATAAAAATACAGTAGAAATTATTCCTCCAAAACAGTTTGATATGGAAAAGCTAGACAATCAATCTGCTGGGCGGATACGTTCAGCTCTCATGATGATTGGCTCGCTTGTACATCATATGCCAAGCTTTAAGCTTCCACATGCTGGTGGTTGTAAGATGGGCGAGCGTACTATTACCGCTCACAGGTATGGACTAGAGGAGTTGGGTGTAAAAGTGGTCACAAAAAAAGATTACTATTTAATATCTCATAAAAAATTAAAATCAGCAGACATTGTAATGTACGAATCAAGTGACACTGCAGCTGAAAATATTATTATCGCTGCTGCAGGTATAAAGGGGAAAACAACAATTCAATTTGCTCCACCAAACTACCAAGTTCAGGATGTGTGTTTTTTCTTGGAAAAACTAGGTGTGAAAATCGAAGGTATTGGCACTACTAATCTAGTTGTACATGGGGTGGGGGAAATAAATACACCTGTCGAATATACAAACAGCGAAGACCCTATTGAATCTATGATGTTTCTTTCTGCTGCTATTACGACTGGTTCAACTCTTACCATAAAACGTTGCCCAATTGATTTCCTTTTACTTGAGCTTTTGAAGCTTGAAAAAATGGGGCTCAAATATGAAAAATCAAAAATATATTTAGCAGAAAATAGTAGAACAAAACTTGTAGACATTACGGTTCATCCCTCAAAATTAAAAGCCCCTCACGATAAACTTCATTCACAACCATATCCAGGTATTAACGTTGACAATTTGCCTTTATTTGTTCCGATAGCTACTCAAGCTCATGGCTCAACCCTTATTCATGATTGGATGTGGGAGAATAGGGCTGTGTATTTTACAGAGCTCAATAGACTCGGTGCTCAAGTTACACTTGCAGACCCACATCGTGTGTTTGTGACTGGCCCAACAAAACTCAAAGGAGCACAAGTTGTGTGTCCTCCAGCTCTACGCCCAGCTGTTCTAATTTTGATTGCCATGCTTGCCGCAGAGGGAACATCTGTCCTTCGTAATGTGTATTCTATAAAACGTGGCTATGAAGAAATTGCTGAACGTTTGAATGCAATTGGTGCCGATATAAGAATCCTCTCGGGGGTGGAGTAAAAACATTATATTTGGAAAAAAGCCCAAATTAGTGTATTATACTCACTCATAAACAGATTTAATAAAATTAAAAATTCACAATGATTCCAGACAAAAAGACAAAAATCGTATGTACCATCGGTCCTGCAACAGAGACTGAAGAAGCTCTTACCAAACTCCTTAAGGCTGGCATGAACGTAATGCGCCTAAACTTCTCTCATGGAGATTTTGCAGAACATTTGAGTCGTGTGAAAAACCTACGAGCTGCTACAGAAAAAACAGGTATCACAGCAGCAATCCTTCAAGACCTTGGAGGCCCAAAGATTCGTATTGGTATGTTTAAGACAGAATCTATCGTTCTTAAACCTGGTGCAAAATTTACAATTACTACAGATGAAATAGAAGGTGATGAAACTCGTGTATCAGTAAACTATCCAAATTTTGCAAAAGAAGTTGCAAAAGGACATATAGTATTTTTGCACGATGGAAAAAAGAAACTTGAAGTTTTGGAGGTAAAGGGTAATGACGTAATTTGTAAGGTGATTGTAGGTGGGGACATAAAAGGCAAGCGAGGTGTGAACCTTCCAGATTCTGATCTTACAATTTCTTCGATTACTGAAAAAGACAGAAAAGATCTAGAATTTGGTATAAAAAATAAAGTAGATTTTATTGCGCTTTCATTTGTACGACACGCTAAAGATATTGTTGAACTTCGTGAAATATTAAAGAAAGCAAAATCACAGGCTCGCATTATTGCCAAAATTGAAACACCACAGGCAATCAAACATATTGATGAAATCATTTCACTTGCTGATGGTATCATGGTTGCTCGAGGAGACCTTGCTATTGAAGTTCCTGCAGAGCAAGTTCCAGCTCTTCAGAAAATGATCATTAAGAAATGTAATGAAGCCGGCAAGCCAGTAATCACGGCTACTCAAATGCTCGAGTCAATGATTAAGAGTCCTGTGCCAACACGAGCCGAAGTATCTGATGTTGCAAACGCTATCATCGATGGTACAGATGCAATCATGCTTTCAGAAGAAACAACTCTTGGAGATTTCCCACTTGAGGCAGTAGAAGTGATGAATCGAGTTGCGGTAAGTATTGAAGCAACAATCACAAACCACCAGCTTTTGCGAGCGGTTCTTCATACTCCTCTTCAACAGGTAGGTGAGTCAGTTACTGCTTCTGTTGTAAAAACTGCAGATCGTATTGGTGCTAAGTATGTTGTTGCTCTTACAAACTCTGGTACTAGCGCACGTCTCATTTCTCGATTCAAACCAAATCAGCCTGTAATAGTTTTCACTCCAAATGAATCAACTTTCCGACAGACCATACTTTCATCTGGTACATATCCTGTCCTTGTAGACAAGTTTGCACACTTAAGTGATGCTATCAAAGTTATTCGCCAGTTCTTCATTAAAAAGAAGTTGGTTAAGACAGGAGATAAAATTGTTATCGCAACAGGTTCTCCGTTCGGAAAAAATATAGAAACAAATATGATGGTGGTGGAGACTATGTAAATTGTGTTAAAATGAAAACCGCTGCTCATAGCGGTTTTCTTTTATAAAAATGATTGATTTAGACAAAATAAAAAAAGTTCACTTTATAGGTATTGGAGGCATAGGTGTGTCTGCAATTGCCCGGATGCTTTCACTTGAAGGCAAAGAAGTGACTGGTTCGGATGCTTCTTTTTCACCTGTTACAGAAGAACTTAATAATATTGGTATAGTTGTTAAAAAAGGTCACGATTCTAAAAACGTTGACGAAAGTACTGAGCTTGTAGTAAGAACTATTGCCGTACCAGATGAGAACCCGGAGGTTGTAGAAGCAAAAAAACTATCAATCCCTGTTATTTCATATCCTGAGATGTTGGGTATTGTATCTAAAGATAAATACACAATTGCTATTTCTGGAACTCACGGAAAGACTACAACAACTGCAATGGTGGCAAAAATTCTGAAAGATAACGGAATGGATCCTACAGTCATTGTGGGTTCAATGTTAAAAGAAGAGAGAAGTAATTTTATTGCAGGAAAAGGGCCATACCTTGTGGTTGAGGCGTGTGAATATCGGCGGTCTTTTCTAAATATAAATCCTAGAATTGTTGTAATAACAAATATTGATGAGGATCATTTGGATTACTATAAAGATATTAAAGATATCCAAAGTGCGTTTAGAGATTTTGCAGACAAACCAAAAAAAGAAGATTACGTAATTGCCGACGTACTGGGATTTAATGTTCGTCCTGTTATATCTGATGTCGCTGCAAAATTGGTTGATTACTCTTGTTACAAAGAAATGTCATTTGAGCTTGGTGTGCCCGGTGCGCACAACAAGTCTAACGCCGCAGCAGCAATTGCTGTTGCTCATGTGCTTGGTATTCCTCCGAGAAAGGCAGCTGAATCACTCAAAGACTTTAAAGGTACATGGCGACGTTTTGAATATAAAGGAGAGACTTCTGGGGGTGTTAAAGTCTACGACGACTACGCACATCATCCGACGGAAATAAAAGCAACACTTGCAGCCGCTAGGCAAATGTATCCAGCTGGTAAAATTGTGGTGGCATTTCAACCTCATCTTTTTAGTCGTACAAAAGACCACTTACATGAATTTGCATCTGCGTTTTCACAGGTTGATAAAGTGCTTCTTGCTCCTATATATGCCGCGCGAGAAGTAGATGATGGAACAATCTCATCTCAAATACTCAAAGAAGTAATGGGTGAGCACTCTAGTGATGTTCACGTATTTAATTCACTTGAAGAGCTTAAGGCATATGCAGAAGAAACACTACAAAAAGGAGATGTTTTTATGACTATGGGTGCTGGCAACATATACGAAATAGGGGAACAAATAATTAAAGCCTAAAAAGCTTGATTATTTTGAAAAAAATTGTTAACTTGTTGCAAGTTATGTACCGGTTCAATACCTCTAAAGTTGGAGCAATGCTTTGCATCATTGCTATAATCTGTATCGTCGTCACAGCGGTGAAAACTTCACCACAATGGACTTCGACCATCGGCAGCAAGCTTCAAAAAAGTTTTCAGTTGGTGGTGAAAAAATAATTTTCCTCCTCGCGTAGTATTTTGCACAGATAATGCAGATTTACTTGCGAGGTTTTTCTTTGCTCAAAATTTTATTGTGATATATACTCGTCTTTATGTTATACATTGTTGCGACTCCAATTGGAAACCTTGAAGATATCACTCTAAGAGCCCTCCGCATTTTAAAAGAGGTGGATTTAGTGTTATGTGAGGACACTAGAGAGACTGGTAAACTCTTACATCACTATGAAATAAAGAAACCTCTAAAAAGTTTTCATGCCCAGAGTAAACTTTCACGAATAGATGATATTATAGAAATACTTCGTGAAGGTAAAAGTTTGGCACTTGTGACAGATGCGGGTACCCCGGCAATATCTGACCCTGGAAGTTTTTTAATTCAAAAAATTAAAGAAGAATTGCCTGAAACAAAAATTGTTCCAATTCCGGGAGCTAGTGCTCTTACAGCTGCATTTTCTGCGAGCGGTATCACGGGAGGGGAGTTTACATTTCTTGGTTTTCTTCCTCATAAAAAAGGCAGAGAAACTCTTTTTAAAGAAATAACACAAGGAGAAAGAGCTTATGTTTTTTATGAATCGCCACATCGCATTCTAAAGGCCCTTGAATCTTTGGACAAATTTTGCCCAAATAAAAAAGTGATAATTGCTAGGGAGCTTACAAAAATTTTTGAAGAATTTGTTTCAGGTAGCCCGAAAGAACTTTTAACTTATTTCAACGAAAACGCTGAAAAGGTACGAGGTGAATTTGTTGTTATGGTGGCTTAGGTCCAATATCATACAAATTTTTCCATAAATTTAACCTTACAAAGCCGGTGTAAAAAACCCTTTTTTATGTTAATATGATTTGTGCTAAAAGCATAAACCTATGATTATCTCAAAATATATAAAAAGTTATAAAACCATTATTACTCTTGGTGTTTTTGTTGCCATTATTCCGCTCCTAGGGATTCCTTCATGGGCACGTGATACGCTAACTTACATAGCCGGACTTCTCATAGCTTTTGGTACATATGCACTCAATAAAAAACCTCGAGAAATCAGCACTATAAAAGAATCCTTGTCTGAACCTGTTGTTGTTATTCAAAACAATCTTAATAATAATGTTTCTACATCTGCAACGGAATAACGCATGAAGAAGATAAAGTCATACAAGAAGATTATATTTTTATCTGGTTGTATTGTTATAATTTTTGCATTATCTCTTTTTCTTGCTCCAAAAATATTTGCTCTTCGATATGAAACTCCAAAAAAAGTGGTTTTTGCTCAAAATGAGGCAACCACTACAGTTCCCGATGTTCCTGTAAATAAAGTAGAACATATACCAACTCCTTCATCTTTGAAGGCTATATATATGACGAGTTGTGTCGTTGGCACGAATGACTTTAGAGACAGAATTGTAAAGATTGCTGAAACCACAGATGTAAATGCAATTATTATTGATATAAAAGATTTTTCAGGAACTCTTTCTTATAAACCCACAGATCCATCTTTGGAACATGCATGGACTTCTGCAAGATGTGGAGCAAAAGACATGAGAGAGTTTGTTAAATCTTTGCATGAGAAAAAGATTTATGTAATAGGTCGTGTGACAGTATTTCAAGATCCTCATTTTTCAAAACTACATCCAGAGCTTGCTGTTAAAAGCGTTGCAACTGGACTTCCTTGGAAAGATAAAAAAGGATTGAACTTCCTAGATGTTGGAGGAAAGGGGACGTGGGATTATATCGTGTCTATTGCCAAAGATGCATACGGTATTGGTTTTGATGAAATAAATTTTGACTATGTGAGATTTCCTTCTGATGGAAATATGAAAGATGCTAAGTACACACTCTCAACTGGTTCAAAAGCAGATCAGCTAGAAAAGTTTTTCCAGTATCTTCACGAAGAAACACAAAAAATAGGAGTTGTAACATCAGCAGACCTTTTTGGAATGGTTACTACAAATAACGATGATTTAGGTATTGGTCAAGTTTTGGAAAGAGCTCTTCCATATTTTGATTATGTAGATCCTATGGTGTATCCATCACATTACCCACCTGGTTTTAATGGATGGAAAGATCCAAATAAGCACCCGTACGACCTAATTCATTTTGTAATGAAAAGAGCTGTAGAGCGTGCTGAAGCTACCACAACAGCTGTTTCAACATTAACAAACGAACGTATTGGAACTTCTACAAAAAATATACTTTATACACACGAGCCTATAAGCAAAAGTAAGCTTCGTCCGTGGCTTCAAGATTTTAATTATGGTGGAACATATGGTATTCCAGAAGTGAAAGCTCAGATAAAAGCAACAAATGATGTCGGTTTGAATTCATGGCTCATGTGGTCTCCTTCAAATAAATATACAGTTGGAGCGCTGTAAAATAAAAGGGTTACTAGGAAAAATGTTAAATGTGATATAATATCGCAATAGTATTATGAATAATGAAGAGCAAGTAACATACTTCGCCGAGACTGATTCTCGCAATAAGCGATTGCGTTTTGGTATCAAGGCAAAAGACAGAAGTCGCCATGTCTATGTTATTGGAAAGACAGGTATGGGCAAATCTACCTTGCTTGAAAACATGGCCATTCAAGATATTCAAAATGGTAACGGTGTTGCTTTCATAGATCCTCACGGAAAAACTGCAGAACTTCTCCTTGAATATGTGCCAGAAACACGCATAAAAGATGTGTTGTATTTTGCACCTTTCGACTTGGACTATCCAATCTCTTTTAATGTCATGGAGGATGTGGGTGCGGACAAGCGTCACCTTGTAGCAAACGGTCTTATGTCTGCTTTCAAGAAAATTTGGGTGGATGCTTGGTCAGCTCGTATGGAATATATTTTGAATAATATTCTACTTGCGCTTTTGGAATACCCAGGGTCAACTCTACTTGGGGTAAACCGTATGCTTGCTGATAAAGACTATCGCAATAAGGTGGTGGCAAATATTTCTGATCCATCTGTAAAATCTTTTTGGGTAGATGAATTCGCAAAATATGGTGAGAGGTACATGCAAGAAGCTGGTGCTGCCATTCAAAACAAGATCGGTCAGTTCGTTTCAAATCCTCTCATTCGAAATATTATCGGTCAGCCAAAATCTACATTTGATATTCGAGAAATGATGGATGATAGAAAGATTTTGATTGTTAACCTTTCTAAGGGGAGAATGGGTGAGGCTAACGCAAACTTGCTTGGAGGTATGCTCATCACAAAAATATATCTTGGTGCCATGAGTCGTGCCGATGTTCATCATTCTATTCTTGATGGCCTTCCAAATTTTTATCTTTTTGTTGATGAGTTTCAGAACTTTGCCAATGAGTCTTTTGCAGACATTCTTTCTGAGGCCCGAAAATATAAACTCAATCTTACTATTGCCCACCAATACATTGAGCAGATGACAGAAGAAGTGAAAGCTGCTGTCTTTGGAAACGTTGGATCAATGATAACGTTTCGTGTTGGGGCATTTGATTCCGAAGTTTTGGAAAAAGAATTTGCTCCTGTGTTTACGATGGAAGATATTGTGAATTTGGATAAATTTCAAATCTACCTACGTCTCATGATTGAAGGTGTAGGCTCACAACCTTTTTCTGCTCGTACCATAAACAACCCTCCGTTACCTGAACGTAATTATGTTCCAGAGATCATAGATGCCTCTCGTTCACAATTTGCTCGTCCGCGAGGTGCTGTAGAAGAAGAAATTATGAAGTGGCACAGGCCTATTGATGAAGTCGAGAAAGATAAAAAGTTTTCATCACGAGAAGGTGGAGCAAGACCTTTTGACGGCAGAACAAACTCCCCACAACCTTTTAGGGAAAAAACTCAGTCAAACGATGGGAGGTTTTCTGGACGTCCACAAACAGATAGACCTCGTAATCCTGAAATGATTCAGAAAGCCTCAACATCCACAAGTACAAATGCTCCACAAAGAAATCCTTTTATTCCTGCAAATACTTCAAACTCTCCACGTACAAATGTTCCAGGAGTACATAATCCTTTTAAAAAGGCGCTTGTACATGGAACAAGTGAAGAACATGAAAAAGCTGGTGCCGAAAGGGAACTTGAATTAAGAAAGGCGATTTCACTTAATTTCTTGAAAAAGGAAGAAAAGCCAGAAGGTTCTTATCAAAGTGAAAAGAAAGATAAAAAGGGAGTTACACAAGAAAGTCTTTCTGATTTAAGATCTGCTCTGAAATCTGTTTTGACCGAAGCTGGAATTACGCCAACATCAAAACCAGAAGAAGCTACCAAGAAAAATGTTTCTAAAACTGAAGTGATTAAAAAAGAAGAACAGCCTTCAGTTGTTAAGGAAAATAACTTCGTACCACGCCAACCAGTTTCAATAAATACCAAAATAAAAGAAATCCCAGAGCAAGAATTAAGAGACTTATTAAGTGTTGAAGATTAATCCTGGAAAATATGTGGAAAAATAAAAAAGTGCTTTTATTCGGACTTGGAATGTTGGGTGGTGGAGTAGAGACAGCAAAATTTTTATTGAAACAAGGAGTTAAGCTTACAGTGACGGATATGAAAAGCAAAGAAGATCTTGCTGTTTCAATTGCTAAACTTCCAAAAGAAATTTCATATACTCTTGGTAGTCATAAAGAAAGCGACATACAAAATGCTGATGCCGTAGTATTTAATCCTGGGGTTGCTTATGAAAGCGAGTGGGTCAAAAAAGCCGTTTCACTCAACAAAGAAGTTTTTAATGATTTCTCACTTTTCCTTTCTGTTATTCAAGAAAAGAAAAAATCTCCAGAATACATTGCTGTTACAGGCACCCGAGGTAAAACAACCACAACAACATGGATACATCATTTAATATCTGGTTCTGTAGTTGGTGGTAATATGCCTGAAAACGGACTTCTCAAAATTGTAAATAAAAAAACGGATATTTTTACGCTAGAGCTTTCTTCATTTCAGTTGGAGTTTGTACAAAAGGGAAGTAAGGCTCCAAAAGTTGCTCTTATCACAAATCTTTATCGCGACCACTTGAATCGTTATAAAAAAATGGAAAAGTATGCAAAAGCAAAAGCTAATGTATTTTTGAATCAGACCAAAGAAGACTTTTTGATACTTAATGCAGAAAATGAATGGAATGATTTTTTCTTAAAGCAGAAACCAAAAGCACAAGTGTATTGGACGTCTCTGAAAAAGCTTCCACGCGATAAAAAGGGAATGTATTTGAATGGGGATAAGCTTGTCTGGAGAGAAACAGAAGATGTTGTTCTTGGGGTATCTCCATTTAAAGATGTTGCCCATAATTCCAACTTAATATCGTCTCTTACCGCAGCATATCTTTACAGTGGCTCTTGGAGAGATTTATTATCAAAGATAGATACACTTCCACAGGTTCCGCTTCGCCAGGAAGTGATTGTGGATACAAAAAAACTCAAAGTGGTGAATGATGGTGCTGCTACCAGCCCAGATGCTACAGTGGCGCTTTTAGACGCATATAAAACTATACAGAAGGATAGTAAGATACTTATTACAGGTGGTACTGACAAAAATCTTGAATACAGCTCGTGGGCGAAAAAAGTAGCGAAAGAAATTGCTCCACAAAACCTCTTTTTACTTTCTGGAAGCGCGACTCTCAAGATGATAAAGGCTCTTACGGTTGAAAACTATTGGAAGAAGCAGAATCCAAGAATTTTTGACTCATACAAAGAAATGTTTGAAGCAATACAGTTAAAAGATAATACCCAGATTACACTATTGTTTTCTCCATCTGCTGCAAGCTTTGAAAAATTCAAAAATGAATTTGATAGAGCTCAAAAATTCGTCAAAACTCTTAAGGTTTCGAGTCTTTTGACTCTCTAAATAAAAGGGGTTATTATTGAAATAGAAAGGGTAATCTATTTTATGGTTGATATCAGAGAATACTATCTTGGTATTGTGGGCAAAGCGCCTAGAAGAACGGGTCATTTCGCTGAGCTTGTGAGTGGAATTATAAGGGAGGTTAAAAGTCGTCCTAATAGCGTTGAGAAACAAATCACTTGTTTGTTTTTTATCAACCTATTTATGTCAGCACGAAACGACTTCTCATCTCATAGTGAAAGTGAACGCATAATGGCTGAGGCAGTAGGAGCTCTAAAAATCTTTGCGAGTGCCTCTGGGTGTGAAGAAGTTGAAAAATTGGATGTAATCCAAATACTTGCGTGGCTAGTCTTAAATGTTCCAATAGCCTGAACCACTTAGGTTCAAAGACCTTTCAAGCGGAAGGTCTTTTATTTTTTGAATCTTCTAAGATACTGCGGAATTTTAAGTAATTGTCTAAAAATAAATAAAGTCGGCACTTTCATTCCGTTCAACTCCCAAGATTTATGTAACTCCTTTATTCCGCTCATTCGATTTTTTATATTTTTAGAACTACTACCGCCTAATCGCATTGTAACTAGAGTATGGGGGATATATGATATTTTTATTTTTTCTTTTTTAAGAAGTCTCAACATTAATTCATAGTCCGCTGCAATCTTCAGGTCCAGACGAAATAATCCAAATTTTTCATAAACGCTTTTTCGAACAAAAAGTGTTGGGTGTGGGGGAATCCATCCATAGTTTAGTTTCCACTCTTTATATTCTCCCGCTTTCCAGTAGCGAATAATTTTGTTTTTAATATCGTCTTTAATATATACAAGGTCGCCGTAGCATGCATCAGTGTTGCTATCTTTAAATACATCTGAAACTTTTCCTAGTACGTCATTATTAATATAAAAATCATCTGAATTAATAATTCCGATAACTTCTCCAGTTGCTAAACCGATACCTTTATTCATCGCATCGTAAATACCTTTGTCTGGTTCTGAAACAAACTTTATATTTATTTTACCTTGATATTTTGAAACAATATCTTTTGTATTATCTGTAGAAGCCCCATCGACAATGATATATTCCAAATCAGAGTAGTTCTGAGATATTACACTTTCAATGGTGTCAGAAATTGTTTTGCTGGAGTTATAAGAGGGTGTAATGATAGATATTTTCATATTTTCTATTTTTGATAATTATCATGTTTAAACTTTAACAAAAAGTCAAAGAAGTTTGAAACAAGGATTTCAAATCTATTCAAGTACTTTCGTTTCATTAATGAAATGCCTATGGTGTTTTCTTCCTTATTTTTAAGGCCAGATGATTGAGCATCTGGGCGCAAAGAAAAATTACTTATTATTCTGTCGCAAAAAAACCATCTGGTTTTAGATCTGAGTCTTAACCATAAATCTGGATCCATTCCTATTTTTAGGCTTTCGTCAAAATAACCAAATTTTTCAAAAATTTCTTTTTTTATGAATACTGCTTGGTGGGGGATGTAATTGTAGAATTTTAGCAAATAACTTTTAATGAATTGATTTTCTTTCCTTTGCCATATTTTTTTGGTAGGGAAAATACCTCTAGATTCATTACCTACTAAAGTATTGATTTGACCGTAAATCCAATCTGGATAATCACTATCTGATAAAAATTTAGCAACATTAGATAGAACATTGTCATCGAATAGACTATCATCAGAATGTAGGTGTATTATGTATTCACCGCTAGATTCTTTCGTTCCCTGATTCATAGCTTTAGATATACCTTCAGGTTTATATTGGAATACTTTAACTTGATTAGGAAATTCATCCTGGTATTCTTTTATAATTTTCAATGTGTTATCGGTGGAAAATCCATCAATGAAGATATGTTCAAAATCTTTAAAATTTTGATTTTTTACACTGAGAATATTTTTCTCTAAATATTTAGAGCTATTGTATGTACATGTTATTATCGAGAAAAAAGGATTTGCCATCTTCTATAGTATTGTTTTTATAATTGCTTCTTTTACATCATCGATTGATATTAGTGAAATATCTACATCGGAGCCTAGCTTGAATTTTTCAATCAATTCATTTTGCGGAACAGTATCAAAAATGTGCGGTAATAGACAAAACATTTTATCACTAATTTCTGAAGGGTAGGGAACAAAACGCATATAATGATTGAATTGAGATAAAATTATTGTAGGAATATCTAAAGCGGCTCCAATATGGGCACCACTAGTGTCGTTAGAAATAACCAATTTAGCTTTAGAAATTATAAAGATTAATTGAGTCAGGCTAGTTTTTCCAGTTAAATCAAATATTCTTTTGTTATCATCAGGATTGATTATGTTTGCCAGTGCACTGTCAGATTTAGATCCACAAATAACAATGTCTAGATTGTATTTGTTAATTAAATAATTTGCGATTGATTGAAATTTATCAGCAGGCCATCTTCTAAAATTTTGTTGTGCTCCTGGAAACAACAATACAAAATTACTTGGTAAAATAGGAGGTGTTGAAATCTGTAAATTTTTAAGATCAATATAAGGTTTCTTAATAATCAGTTCACTGTTTAAGATTTGGCTAAAAAAACTTTTATTTTTGTAGAATTCAAAATTTATTTTAGGATCAATAGGTACTAATTTAGTGTACCAAGTATTAGTTTTGTTTTTTTCTTTTTCTGAGATGTTGTTACAATCTCCATAAAATCCTATACGTGTTTCTGATCCTGATAATTTTACCAATAAGTCGCCTATAAATTCTCGAGAATAGGTTGCATGAATCGTGGTATTGAATTTATTGTAGATAAGATCAGCTATTTTTAAAATGCTAAGGGGGTTTTTAAAAACATTTCTTTTTTTAATCCAAATAAATTCATCGACAAAAGCCTTGTCTAAAGTTTCCGATAAATCCTTAACGACACTGTTGCCCAAAAAAGTAATCTTATAATCCTTGTATGTGGAGCTTGTTCTAATTTCCTCTAAGAAATTTCTAAATAAAACATAATCCCCAATAGCATCTAGTTTTATGATTAGGAGGGTTTTATTGGTTGATTTGTTTTTCTTTTTGAACCTAAATTTTACTATAACTAATATGTATAGTAATTGAGAAACTATAATTTTAAACACTTTCTTTAATTTTATATTTAACATTTATTTTTTTATAGATAAGTAAATATATTTTACTATATTGAATAAACCAAATTTCTTCAGTATTCTTTTAAATATCTGGCCTTTAGGTAAGGAGAGTTTGTTTTCGTATTTATCACCAAGAGAATATTGTGTTATGGTTGAGTTAATTGTTAGAGGGAATTTCATTTCTTCTCTTGGTAAATTGGATGAAATGTCATTTGGGTTTGTGGTGTGTGTTCCTTTAGATCCGAAACCGATATTTGAAATTAGATTAACACTCGGTGCAACTGAAAATCCTTGATTTTTCCAAATAGTATATGTCCACTGATGGTCCCATGTATCTATTTGCCCGTTGGTAACCTCGTAAAATCTTTCTAGCCAATATTTTTGATTTTCTTTCTGTGTCCAAATTTTTTCTATTGTTTTATTTTCTAAGAAAATTGGAAAGTCCCTCATTTTAAAATCATATTCCCTCCAGGCCCTTTTCCAAGTTGCCCAACCCCATATATGTGCAATTTTTGAAAAATAATAACTTTCTTTAGGTTTTAGTGATTTAGGTAAAAAGTTATCTCCAGAAATCATAAAAATTTTATCATTCAGGCGATAACGTTCCAAGAGTTCTGAACAAAAGTGAAAAAAAGATTGATCTGGTAAACAATCATCCTCAAGTATTATTCCTTCTTCCACATTTTCAAAAAACCAAGTTATGGCCTCACTCACAGCTTTTCCGCAGCCAAGATTTTTTTCTCTAAACAAAGTTCTTGTTTCGCATGGCCAATCTATCATAGTTGCTATTTTCCTGGTTTCTTCACAGAGTTCTTCTTCTTTAGCTTTATTTTCCCTTGGACCATCTGCAGCTATGAAAAGTTTTTGTGGTTTTGCTTGACGGATGCTTTCAAAAACTTTTTTTGTGGTTTCTGGTCGGTTGAATATTATGAAGAGTACGGGTGTTTTCATGATGATATGTCTATAGATTTACTTATTGCTAAAAAGTTTTGGTATTTAAAAATTTCATTCTCTGTTTTGTACTCAGGCAAGGGTATTATTTTTTTTGAATCAATTCTGTATATATTATAATTACTTAAGATATCGTAATAATCTTTAAGAAAAACTTTCGAAAATACGTTTGTCTCATTGAATTCAAACTGAATTATTTTTATTTTATTTTCTCTAAGCATTATTTCTGAGCCTTTAAGTACATCAAATTCACTACCTTCTGTATCTATTTTAAGAAAATCTATTTCATCTATCTTAAATTTACTGCAAAAATTATCTAATGTCTCCCTAGAAAATTTTATTTCTTCTACTTCTTTTGAGTGATGAATCACCGTAAGAACCTCTTTGTATATTGATGCATGTTCCGTTCCTACATTTTCTTTGTAGTCATATATTGAACCAATTCCAGGAGTAGAAGCTAATCCTAAGTTGTGGAACTTTATATCACTGCTCAGTGCTTCTTTTGAGATTTTATTGAAGGTGTTAATATTTGCTTCAAATGAGTAGATGGTGGAATGCGGGAATTGTTTTTTAAGAGATACTGAGTAATAACCAGTATTTGATCCTACATCAAAAAAAATTGGTTTTTCTGAAAGAAGTCTGTTTTTAAGAACGTTTTCTATAACAAATTTTTCTCCGCTAGTTTCATCTGTTCCATGTTTTAGGATACCTTTCTGATAGTATCCCACGAGAGTTAGATTGGTTTTTGTTATTTTTGCCAAAAAAATAAAACTCATATCAACAATTTTTCTTATTTTTTTTTTCAAAAAGTTTTTCATTCCAGGGTTGTTATTTTATTGCTTGCTTTTAATAAGTTTAGTACGTTACTTTCCTTTCTCCAACAGCAGAGCCGTGTTTAAATATTGGTGGAAAGGTGTGAATTGTTCTTACATGCATTAATTTACTATTGTCCTGTAGTGTAAATATTTTGTTTATAAACCAGTCTGTGTTGAGATATTGTAGAATAGGATTCCTCATTAATAAAAAATCTAAGTTGGTTATTTGTGCACGATTTATTAAATAGCAACAAACTGTATTTGTGACCGGCTTTGAATAGTGTATGAGTCCATTTTCGGTTTTTATTTTTAATGCTTCATATTTAAGTTCGCTTAAATCACACCCTCCAGCCAGATCAACATACAAAAGGTCTTCTTTAGAGTTTTTCAATTCTAAATCATTAATAAGTTCGAATGTTTTTTTTATTGAATCTGTTTCAAAGATAGTGTCGTCTTCGAAACATATTAAATAATCATAATTATTTTCCAGAAGATACTTAAATGCCCTGACATGCTTGCTCGTTATATACATCTCAATAGCACATCGGATTTTCCACTTCTCTAGAGAAGAATTTTTACTAAGAAGATATTTTAATAATATCTTCTTAAGAAAAGACAAGAAAGATCTAACGATGAAAGTATTTCTTACCTTTTTGTATGTATTCCAATCTCTATCCAGTTTCCAGTACATAAAATCTTTTAACAGGGCGGTTTGTGTACTGACTGGTGTTGGTTTTGGTTGATAAGAAAATTCACATGATTCAACCTCATATTTCTTTTGCAATTCCAATTCTAGTTCTTTTATTAAGGGTCTTATGTAGGAAAGCCTATCCTTATCATTATTGTGAATCAAAGAGATTAATATTTTTTTCATTTTTTAAAAGTTTAATATTGATTTAAATATTAATTTACAATGCTCTTTTGTATCCTTGAAAAAAAAGATTCCGAAAGTTGCAATGGTGTAAGATATTAAGGTAGATATCGCGGCGCCTTTTATTCCAATTCTTGGTATTAAGATTATATTAATGATTATATTTGTTAGTGTTCCTAATATGGTTGAATAAAAAGATAATCTGGTTAAATTTGACGCTAGAAGATATTGACCTACGGCAACACCCATAAATACAGCCACTCCCGCCCATACATATATTTGTAGGGTTGGAACTGCTCCTATATAAGCGTTTCCAAAAAGTATCTTTATAATAAAGTAAGAAAAAACTGATACAAAAGAAGCGATTGCTACCGCAAACCAAAACAGTGAAAAATATAACTTTTTCATTCTATCCTCGAAAAGATCCTTACTCATATTCAAAGCTTTAATTATGGAAGGGGAAAGAGATGTGCATATAAGTGTGGGTATAAAGTACCACACCTCAGAAAGCTTTACTGCCACAGCATAAATTCCAGCTTGTTCATTACCAAGCATGTTTTTTATCATGACTTGATCTATTTTCATGTAGATACTGACAGCTACAGTAGAGAGCATTAATGGCCACGAGTCTTTCAAAATAGATTTAGCAACACTTATATTAAACTTCCATTTTCTGATGTGGTTGCCAAATTTTCTAAATGAAAAGAGTAGGATAAGAGCATATATAGATGTTTCAACTATATATATAAGGATGAGCCAGAAAATACCTTTGTTTAATATAATCACTGAAATTTTAAGAATCGTAGATATTATGTTTGCTACCACTTGAGCTGTAACAACTTTTTTTGAAAGAACTTGAGACTGAAAATATGTTTCTAGAATATTAAAAGCTTGAGGTATGAAGTTGAGAGAGAAGAGCCAGATTAGCCCTAGGGTGAAAAGATCTTTTGTTGTGAAGTAAGAAATTATAAAAACACTAGCGATAGCCACAAAGCTCCCAATAATTTTTATATAAAACCCTGTACCAATGATTTCGTCTTTTTTATCATGATCTTTTATTATCTCTCTACTTACAATGCTGTCTATACCAAAAGATGCTAGGAAACCAAAGAGTCCCACAAAACTTGTGACATAGCTGAGGAGTCCGTAGTTGGACGGACCTAAATATCGAGCAATATATATTCCTATAAAAAAAGAGATTCCCAGAGTAAAAAATCTACCAAAGAACATCCAGCTAGTGTTTTTTAGATATTTTTGAAATCCAGCGTGTTGCCATTTTTCTTTTATATAGGCTGTGGATAGGGTAGGCATAGCTTTTGTGAATGTGTTATATTGTACCATATGAAAATGTTTAAAAATATCTTGCGTTATGGGCTTTGGGTATGTCTTTTTGCAGTACCTTTTGTTCCTTTATATGTTGCAAATTCAATGTTTTTCCCGTTTATATCAGGGAAAAACTTTTTATTCAGGGCTTTAGTAGAAACAGCTTTTGGTCTTTGGGCGGCTTTAGCTATTGTAGATGTAAAATATCGACCAAAAAGTTCTTGGCTCTTGGGCGCGTTTTTTGCATTTGCTGCTGTAATAATGGTTGCTGATGTTTACGGAGTAAATTCAGCAAAAAGTATTTGGAGTAATTACGAACGAATGGAAGGATTGGTGACAGTGCTTCATTTGTTTGCATATTTTATTGTGCTCGGATCTGCGCTTAATGAAAAAATGTGGCGATGGATGGCGTGGACTTCGTGTTTGGCAGCTTCCATTATTGGATTTATGGGGCTTAGTCAGCTTTCACAAAATACAGGACGTATTGATGCAACTCTTGGAAACTCTACATATCTCGGAGGATACATGCTTGTGCATATTTTCATTGTAATGTATTTCTTTTTACGAAGAGTTCATATTTCAGTAAAGGATGTAGAACAAAAATGGGCTGCTGCGTGGTATATATTGCTAGGAAGTTTCTATGCTCTGGTCATGTATTTTACAGGTACTCGAGGTTCTCTTCTTGGTCTTCTTGGTGGAATTTTTGTGATTGCTGTTGTTTTAGCTATTGCTGAAAAAAAACATCTTGTTATTAGAAAAATATCAATTGGACTTATTGCTGCTGTTATTCTTTTGATTGTGGGTCTTGCTGGTGTGAGAGGAACACAGTTTGCAAAGAATCATCCTCTTGTTGATAGATTCAGTGCTGTTGCAACTTTTGATTTGAAGGGTTATGCAGAAAGTCAGGGGTTTGCTCGACTAACATTGTGGAAGATGGCATGGGAGGGAGTAAAGGAAAGACCTCTTCTTGGTTGGGGACAGGACAACTTCACATATGTATTCGCGAAATACTATGATCCAAAGATGTATACACAGGAGGCGTGGTTTGATAGGACTCACAATGTATTCTTTGATTGGCTTATAGCAGGTGGTTTTCTTGGACTTATTTCTTATCTTTCTATCTTTGTAGCGGCTTTGTGGCTCTTGTGGAAAAGAGATGATTTTGAAATATATGAGCGTGCTGTATTTACAGGACTCATAGTTGCGTATTTCATTCACAACTTTTTTGTGTTTGATAATCTTACAAGTTATATTTTGATCGCAATCGTACTTTCATATATACATGTGAAATCTGCGAAAGAAATTTCTGCTTTACAGAAAGATTCTGTTGGCATAGAACAGCTTGCGATGTGGGCTGTTGTTCCGCTTGTGCTCATACCTTTTGTTTTGGTTGGAATAAACCGTTCCGCATATGAAGCCAATGGTGATTTACTGATGGCTCTTGTATATGCTCAGACTCCACAAGTTCCTTCTGATGTTGTAATGCAAAAATTTAAAGATGCTTTGGCGCAAAATTCATTTGGAGATAAAGAAATTCGTGAGCAGATTGTTTCTGTTGCTCCACACTATATGACAAAAGAAGTTCCTCAGGAAAAACGTCAGGAGTGGTTTAACTTTGCTGTTTCAGAAGAACAGAAACAATACAATCAAGATCATGATGCTCGCACTCTTATATTGTTAGGAAGTTTTTATGCTCAGCTTGGTGCGTATGACAATGCGATAGGGGCATTAGAAGAAGCAAATAAAATATTTCCAAATAAACCTCCAGTAATTCTAATGCTTGCACAGATTTATGCTGCAAACAAAAATCTACCAAAAGCAAAAGAGACATTAGAAAAACTTTTAGTTCTAGTGCCTGATTATAGTGAAGCACAGGCTTTGCTTGCTCAGGTATCAAGCATAAAGTAATCCACAGGCGGACATTTGACAAAATTCAAATATTTGCTATGATGTTTATATGTGAGTGCGTTCTGTGCGCATCCTAAGAATAAATATCGCATAAAAACCCGCCTTTCGGTGGGTTTTGTGTTTATTGGTTGCAGACTATTTTAGATGGATGGTATAATCTCTAAGGCTTTGCGTGTATCGACGACCAACGGCTGCACTCACATTAAATTGATATTTATTTTGGAGACCGCACCCGTTGGTCGTCAATCTACACAAAACAAAAACACATCCGCAATACGGATGTGTTTTTGTTTTGTGTAGAAAAAAATTTTATAAATTATAAATACAAAAATAAAAGATATTATTTTTTTTGTTTCCACCACAATCAAATGTTGTAAATAAAATTTATTATTTATATTTTTATGATTTGTTTTAATAAAATCTTTATAAGAAAAAATTTTTTACAAAAAAATAATGTGTATAAATATTTTTTCAAATAAAAATTTAAAAAATATTTTTTTAAAATAAAAAAAGTTATCCACAACTTTTTTGCAAAAATATATTGTAATCATTTTCACTTGTGTGCGATAATATATGTAAGTT
>JBAXQO010000007.1:0-26275 GCA_037131675.1 bacterium | reverse complement strand
GCTCAGGTGAATGCTGTGAAGTTGATGGCGATGTTGAGTAACAAGATGTTGTAGGTTAATATTAATATATAAAAATAAAATGAATCAAAATAAATCAAAGTTCGTGCTAAATATTGTAATTATAGTTCTTCTATTAGGAAATATATTTTTAGCATATAAATACGTAGGTGTTATGAGGACTCAAAGTGTGGAAAATGCAGTGAGTGAACAGAAAATTACACAGCGCGTACAAATGGCTAATTTTAATAAACTATTTGTGGAAACCGTACTTAATTCAAAAGGTACAATATCTTCAGATGACAGAATAAAATTAGAGAATGATGTTCGTCAGACACACGATACAGATTTGATCAATGCTTGGAATATATTTGTAAGCAGTAAAGACAGTAAAGCTACACAAGAAAATGCTATGAAGATTTTGGGTCTCTTGGCAAATAAAATGATTTAGAGGTTGGGTATCAAATAGAATTCAAATCAAAAGACCAGATTTTTCCTTCGGAAAAATCTGGTCTTTTTGTATTTTATGAATCTACAAATTCAGGCTCTCTACAGCAGTGCGTAATCAAGGGATTTTCTTTCAATATCTGCTGCAACTATCTTAAACTGAACAGTATCTCCAAGTGTGAGTATTTTCTTTTTCTTTTGTCCAATAACCCTATAATTCTTTTCATCTAATTCATAATAGTCATCTTTTATATCGCGGAGGCGAATCATACCCTCAGATTTTGTTTCTTTATCCTCCACATAAAGTCCCCATTCGGTGACACCAGAAATTATTCCTTCTCGTTCGGTTCCTATAAAGTTTTGCATAAGCTCAACTTGTTTATATTTAATAGAATCACGTTCAGCTTCTGCCGCGGCAATTTCTCGTTCTGTCGATGTCGCTGCGCACTTCTCATAAAAAGCAATTTCTTTAGAGGATATTTTTTTACCGGCAAGATATTTTTCCAAAATACGATGTACGAGAAGGTCTGGATATCGGCGAATTGGTGAAGTAAAGTGAGCGTAATAATCAAAAGCCAGTCCGAAATGTCCCACATTCCGAGTTGAATAAATCGCTTTTGCCATAGAGCGGATGGCAGCAGTTTTTACTAAACTTTCCTCTGCTTTTCCAGCCACCTGGTTCATGAGAGCTTGAAGGTCTTTAACTTTCAATTTTCCATCTTTGTGCGGTAGGGTATATCCGAGTGCTTTTGCAAACACAGCTAGATTCCGGATTCTTTCAACATCTGGTTCGTTGTGTATACGATAAAGGAGCGCGCTTTCTACTACGTTTGTTTTTTCTTCGATATCTGAAATAAACTTTGCAACTTCTTTGTTCGCGAGGAGCATAAACTCTTCAACAAGTTTGTGTGCATCAAGACGTTTTTTTAAGTAGACACCTATTGGCGCACCTTTTTCATCAAGCTGAAATTTCACTTCATCTTGTTCAAAATCAATAGCTCCTTTTTTGAATTTTTCGTCTCTAAATATTTTTGAAATTGTATTCAGTGTATTGAGCTCTTCATACATCATTCCGTTTTTTGCATCTAGCACACCCTGAGCTTCTTCGTATGAAAAACGTTTGTCGGAGCGGATGATTGTTTTTCCAAACCAACGTTTCAAAACGTCTCCTTTTGTGTTGATATTGAATATTGCTGAAAAGGCGAGCTTGTCTTCTATGGGGTTAAGCGAACACAGGTCATTTGAAAGTCGCTCAGGAAGCATGGGTATAGTACGGTCTACAAGGTAGACAGAAAATGCACGTTTTTGTGCCTCTTTGTCTAGGGCTGTTCCTTCGCGAACATAATGTGATACATCCGCAATATGAACACCTATTTCATATTCGTTATCATTTATTTTTTTACATGAAAGTGCGTCATCGAAATCTTTTGCATCTGCTGGGTCGATGGTGCATGTCATTACACCTCGCATATCTTTTCGTTTACCAATTTCTTCTTTGGAGATTTCTTTTGAAAAGGATAGAGCTTCATTTGTTACATCTTCAGGAAAATCTATTCCAAAACCTTTCTCATATATAATGGAATACATCTCGGTGGTATTGTCTCCTTTTGTTCCAATGACTCTTGTTATTTCACCGCAAGGGAGGTTGCCATCCCAACGTGTGATTTTCACAAGTACTTTTGTATTTAGTTGTATATTTTTATCTACTTTTTCTAGGAGAATATCGGCATACATTTTTTTATCATCAGGACGAAGGTAAAGTTTACCATCTCCACCTATTACGGTACCGGCAAACTGTTCTTTATTTCGGTGTAGAATATTTACAACTTCACCAAGTGGCTGACCGCGCATTTTCCCAATAATAACAACCTCCACTTCATCACGATGCATGGATGTGTGTATTTTATCCGATTCAATACGAATGTCTTCTTTTCCATTTGGATGGGGTAAAAAGCCCACAGCTTTTGAATTTAGGCTTATGATACCTCGGATCTTCCGATTGTTCTGGTTTTGTTGTATTTTCACAAGGCCAATATAGCACGATTATAGGCCATTGACCATTCAATATTTATTTGTTAATATATGCTCCATGTTAAAAATCCGTTTACAACGCACAGGACGAAAGAATGTTCCAACATTCCGTATTGTTCTTACTGATTCAAAAAACTCAACCAAGAGTGGTAAGTTTATTGAAATACTTGGCAACCATGACCCACGAAATGACAAGGGTGATGTAAAAGCTGATCGAGTAAAATACTGGATGTCACAAGGTGCACAACTTACAGGTACTCTTCATAATCTTTTTATTTCAAAGGGTGTTATTAAGGGCGACAAAGTAAACAAGCTTCCAAAGAAAACTCCAGAAAAGAAAGAAGGTGAAGCAGTTGCTCCAAAGGCATAAAGTTTTACACAGCTTTATTTGATTTTTTATTTTTCTTGGTATACTTAATACCGTTATTCAGTTAATAGTCTTCCTTAAGGAAGTACAAACAAATTCATGATGGAAAAAGATGCACAGTTTTTAGAATACGTTATCAAAGGTTTGGTAGATAATCCAGATAAGGTTCAAATCGTTCGCACAGTAGATGAGATGGGTGTACTTTTAACACTTACAGTTGACCCGATTGACATGGGTAAGGTAATTGGCCGTTCAGGTAATACTGCAAAGGCAATCCGAACACTTCTTCGAGTAGTTGGAATGAAGAACAACGCTCGTGTAAATCTTAAAATCAACGAACCAGAAGGCGGTTTGAAGAAAGAACCAGTGATGAAGTCAGTAGACGAAGCTATCGAAAATCTATAATTCAAATTTACACAAAATATAAAAGCCGCGCCCGTAGGGCGCGGCTTTTATTATTGACAAATCTCATCTAAGTTGTAATCTCGCTTTTAGAAAAGAAAAGTACAAATGAACAACATATCCATTGGTGAAAAATATCCTCAAACGTTAAAAGATGTGGAAGCAGAGAAAAAAGAACTGCTTGCAAGGCTAAGAGAGCTTGGGGTGGTCGAAGACATCATGAACAGGTTTGATGGTAATGTGCCGCTTGTGGCTGTCATACCTCCAAACGATTCGTCTCAGGAAACCGTTAAGGTTTTTGGCAATAATCTTGAGGTTGTGGTCAAAGAGGTATGTGAGAAATGGGAACTGAAACACCCTAAAACTCGCGCTCCAAGATCGGGTGTTTCAGTTTTTATCTTACTTAAAAACCTGTCCATACCTATATCTCCAGAAGATGCTCCGAATGGATTAAAAATAATCGAGATGGGCGAAGACACGTCTCCTAGAAAACGTGTTGTTCAGCCAATAACAAAGCTCGACTGTGCGTTACTTATGTAGAACTCTGCATTGCTAAAATATCAAACCTGTGGCATTATAAGTGTCACAGGTTTTTCTTTTCCAGACTTGTTTTTATGACATTTCACATCATTACATTATTTCCAGAAAGCTTTACCTCATATTTGAATGAGTCTATTTTGGCGCGGGCACAGGAAAAAAGGTTGATTAAATTTAAATTCTATAATCCTCGCGATTTTGCCAAACCCACAGAGCTTTCACGAAAGCGCATGAAAGCTGGTGAGACAGATTTGAAGCCGTATTTACGTGTTGACGACAAACCATATGGTGGTGGACCGGGGATGGTTATTCAAGCTGAACCTGTTGTGAAAGCAATTGCTAAAGCAGTTGCTGCTACAAAAAATTCTAAGAAAATAAAAATAGTCCACCTATCTCCAAGTGGTGAAAAATTCACAAATACGTACGCCGAAAAAACTGCACAAAAATACGAACATATAATTATCATCTGTGGCCGCTATGAAGGCATCGATGCTCGTGTGAAAAAGATATTTAAGGGAGATGAAATTTCTATTGGTGATTATGTTTTGACTGGCGGAGAACTTCCAGCTATGGTGATGATTGATTCGGTATCCAGACAAATAAAAGGTGTTTTAGGAAACTTTAATTCCGTTGAAGAAAAACGAATTGCTTCAAATGACTCCTATACCCGACCTGAGGTTTTCGAATACAAAAATAAAAAATATCGCGTTCCAAAAATCCTCACTTCTGGCAATCACAAAGCTATAGATGAGTGGCGAGCAGGGAAGTAATTTTAATAAATTAAAAATAAAATACCCGCGACGCGCATGCGTGTCGCGGGTATTGGATTGAATTCGACTCCTTTTATCCAAGGTTCAACTTGGGTAGCCAGCCCTCAAACCTCCATGGGTTTGTGGGCTTAAGGAATCTCCTGTATACTTTCTTGAAAATCCACCAGATGATACAAAGCGGAAGAATGGTTAAGATCATTCCTCCAAGCACTGAGTATTTGATGTGTGCCCCTATTGAATATTTTCCGATTAAGATTTGTAGCTTTCCATTCTCGACTCTTGTTTCGTGGATCATGCCACGGTTGGTTATTCCACGGATTTCATTTACACTCTTTAGCGATACTCCGGCAATGCTACCGAAGTAGTACATGTCTACAGCAAAGTCGCTGTGTGTGATTGCTATTAAAACATAATCAAACTTTTTCTCCATCGATTTGAATTTCTCCAGCTCGATTTCGTTGTATGATCCATTAATGTCCTTGTCGTAGAGCAAGGTGCTGCCTTCCGGCACCCATACGTCGAAGGCTTTAGTCGTTGGCACGACAGGTGTCAACATGTCCTCGATGAATACATAGCTGATATTCAGCACCAATATTGTAGGCAGACACACTGTACAGAGTAGGGTGAGGAACAAAATTGTCCAAGTAGCTGCTTTAACCGTTTTCATATTTTGATTTCTCCAGTTTTGCCAAAGATCTTTTTACCCTAGACGAGAGTAGTAGACCCTTGTTTAGTTTATGTGGATTTACCACTTTTTCTGTACCGCAAATTAACATGTAAATAATAATGTGTCAAACATCTTTATGGTGTAGCGAAATAACACTTTCTTCGAGCATTTGCAGCCGAAAAGCATGGTCTTTTTTGTAATCAAAAAAGTTTTTGGCGAAACCGAAGCGAGGCTGAGGTGCGTGAAGCACCGAAGAAGCTTTTGAGATAGAATCGAGTTTTCCAAAACGAGATTATATCCAAAAGGTGAACAGTTCATGTAATGAAACGCTGGCCGACGGAGCGGTCGGAGAAAGTCTTATTGAGCGAATGTTGACAAATAGTGTGCTTTTGCTATAATCACGCGTACGACTTTTGATTGAGTACTATCTGAGAAAAGTCAAGTTAATAACCCCAGTAACTTGCCTTCCCACGTTTTGTTAATAAAGACAATCAATAACATTTAATAAGTCTTTAAAAACCCACACCATGGGAGGTTTTTTGCGTTTTAATAACAATATGAACACACAACAACGACCTAAGAAGTATTTCTCTCGATTTAAAGAATCGATGATAGAGATGCCAAACCTCATCGAATCACAGGTGAAATCATTTGAATGGCTCAAGACTTTTGGTCTTGCAGATACATTCAAAGAGTTTTCTGCAGTAAAGGACTTTTCAGAAAAGAAGTTTGAATTAGATTTCGTAAACTTTGAACTTGGAGAAGCTAAGTGTGATGAACACCAAGCTAAAGAAAACAAAGTTTCATACGAAGCTCCGCTCAAGGCAACTATTCGTGTAAAGAACAAAATTCTTGGCACAGAAAAAGAACAGGAAGTTTTCATGGCAGATTTTCCTTTGATGACAAAGAATGCAACATTCATCATCAACGGTATTGAACGAGTTATCGTTCCTCAGCTTGCACGTTCATATGGAGTATTTTTTACTGCAAATGAATTGCGAGGGCGAAAATTCTTTGGTGCTAAAATCATTCCATCTCGTGGGGCGTGGATTGAAGTTGATACAGAAGCAGATGGCGTGATGTATGTTCGTGTAGACAAAAAGCGCAAGTTTCCAATCGCATCTCTTTTCCGAGTGCTTGGAGACACAACAGACGAGGCAATCATTGCTCACTTCAAGGGGAACGAAGAAGCACAAAAAATGATTGAGCTTTCTATTGCAAAAGATCCAGCAAAAACTCAACAAGACTCATATACAGAAATCTACAAACGACTTCGTGACGGTGATTTGGCAACTCCAGAAATCGCTCGTGAGTTTGTAAATTCTATTTTTAGTAAGGATCGATACGATCTTTCAAAGGCTGGTCGTTTCCGTTTCAACAAGCGCTTCGAAAAATCAATGGAAGAAAAAGACCTACAAAGAGGGACTCTTTCTGTTGATGATGTTACAACAATGGCGATACATATTTGTGCTCTCAACAACCACCCTGAAGCCATGGAAGACGATATCGACCATCTAGGGAGTCGACGTGTACGTTTCGTAGGAGAACTTCTTCAAGGAAAGGTTCGTGTGGGTATGACTCAGATGAAGCGAAACATTCAGAACAGAATGTCTACTATTGACACTGATGCAGTGTTGCCGATCCAATTCATTTCTCCTAGACCACTTCAGGCACGTATCAAGGAATTTTTCACACAAAACCAACTTTCACAATTTATGCAGCAGGAAAATGCTCTTGCTGAAGTAGAACACTTGCGAACACTTTCTGCTCTAGGTCCTGGAGGTCTTTCACGAGATCGTGCAGGTTTTGAGGTGCGAGACGTTCATCCTTCTCACTACGGAAGACTTTGTCCAATCCATACACCTGAAGGTCCAAACATCGGTCTTATTCTTCGTCTCGCAACATATGCAAAGGTGAATGAATTTGGAATGATTGAAACTCCATACGCAAAAGTTAAGAACGGAAAAGTAACTGCAGAGATTGTTTACTTGAATGCACTTGAGGAAGAAAAGCATAATATTGCTCATGCTGCCACAAACTACGACAAGACAGGAAAAATCACAGATGAAAAAGTGGAAGTTCGACGAGAGGGAGAACCTTTCTTGGTTACTCCAGATCAAGTTACATATATGGACGTTGCAACAAACCAACCATTCTCTATTGCAACTTCACTTATTCCATTTCTAAACCACGATGATGCAAACCGAGCACTCATGGGATCTAACATGCAGAAGCAAGCAACTCCATGTATCATCCCGGAAGCTCCTATTGTTGCAACTGGTATTGAAGAAAAAGCAGTTACAGATACACTTCGTGTGATTCGTGCAGAAGAAGACGGAACCATAGTTGCCGTTGATGCAAACAAAGTTGTACTACGAAATGGAAAAGGTAAAGATACTATTTACAGTCTTGTACGTTTTGAAAGAACAAACGGATTTACCGCATTCCACCAGCGACCAAAGGTAAGTCTTGGTGACAAAGTAAAGAAAGGTGATTTGCTTGTGGATACATCTACTTCAGATAATGGTCAGATGGCTCTCGGACAAAACATTCTTGTAGCGTTTATGTCATGGTCTGGTTCAAACTTTGAAGATGCGATTATCGTGTCAGAGAAAGTTGTAAAGGATAGTAAATTTGCTTCTATTCACCTTGAAGAATTCGTGGTGAACGTTCGTGATACAAAGCTCGGTCCTGAAGTAACAACTCCAGATATTCCAAACGTTGGTGAAGCAAAACTTAAAAACTTGGATGAAGAAGGTGTTATCCGCATTGGTGCAGAAGTTCGACCAGGAGATATTCTCATTGGTAAAATTACTCCAAAGGGTGAAACCCAGCTTACTCCAGAAGAGAGACTTCTGCGATCTATCTTTGGTGAAAAAGCTCGCGATGTAAAAGATACATCAAAGAGACTTGAAAACGGAAAGCGAGGTCGTGTTGTTTCAGTAAAAATATTCTCACGAGAAAATGGTGACAAACTTGAGTCAGGTATTATCAAGCGAATTCATATTGAAATTGCTCAACTTCGAACTCTTCAGGTTGGAGACAAGCTTGCTGGCCGTCATGGAAACAAAGGTGTTATCTCAAAAGTTCTTCCTATAGAAGAAATGCCATACATGGCAGACGGTACTCCTATAGATATTATTCTTACTCCGCTCGGTGTGCCTTCACGTATGAACCTCGGACAGATTCTCGAAGTTCACCTAGGTCTTGCAGCAAACACTCTTGGTTATCAAGCTATTGTTCCTCCGTTCGTAGGAGCAACTGATGTTGAAATTAAAGATGAGCTTGTAAAAGCGGGCTTTGCAGCAGACGGTAAAATGCCTCTCTTTGATGGACGAACAGGTGAAAAGTTTGAGCAAAATATTGCTGTGGGTTATATGTACATCTTGAAACTTCACCATATGGTTGAGGATAAGATCCACATGCGATCAATTGGTCCTTACTCTCTCATTACTCAACAGCCTCTTGGTGGTAAAGCACAAGGTGGAGGTCAGAGACTTGGAGAGATGGAAGTGTGGGCTCTCTTGGGTCACGGCGTGTCATATACACTTCGAGAAATGCTTACTATAAAATCTGACGATATTATCGGACGTTCACAAGCATTTGATTCAATCGTAAAAGGTGAACTTTTGAAAGAGCCAAACCTCCCTGCGTCATTTAATGTTCTCTTGGCTAACCTCCGAGCACTCGGTCTTGATGTTGAACTTAAAAATAAGTCTGGAGTAATAAGTGAAAGTCGAAAAAAAGTTATTAAAGAAATAACTTCGAAAGAAGAATAATCTAAATCTAACGAAATAATAACTATGACTATGAACACAAACATAAAACAATTGAATAAAACTCAAGACTCAAATGAGTTTGATATCATCTCACTTCGGCTCGCGTCACCAGATCGCATTAAAGAATGGTCACACGGTGAAGTTACAAAGCCGGAGACGATGAACTATCGTACTCAGCGAAGTGAAAAAAGTGGTCTTTTTGATGAAAAGATTTTTGGTCCGGATCACGACTACGAATGTTACTGTGGAAAATATCGAGGTATTCGTTACAAGGGTATTGTCTGTGAAAAATGTGGAGTTGAACTTACACGTTCTATTGTTCGCCGTGAGAGAATGGGACACATTGATCTTGCAACACCAGTTGGACATATCTGGTTCCTACGGTCAGTACCTTCACGTATCAGTTTAATTCTAGGTATGTCAGGTATCGACTTGGAAAAAGTTGTGTACTTTGCTGGATACCTAATTACTCTTGTTGATGAAGAAGAACGAGAACGTATTTTGAATGATTTGGATTCAGAATTCAAAGCAAAAATAAAATCTCTTCAGGATGAAAAAACAAAAGATGCTCTCAAAAATCTTTTGTTAGAAACAAAAAAAGAAATTGATTCTATTCAAACAGGAAAAGTAATTGACGAAGTTGTATACCACAAGTATTCAATGAAATACGGTACGTTGTTTGAAGCTGAAATTGGTGCAGAGGCGATCCACGGTCTTCTTAAAGATCTTGACTTAGTGAAGCTTCAGGCAGAACTCGAAAAAAATCTCGAAAAAGCAAAATCACTTGAGAAAGATAAAATGGGTAAGCGCCTTACAGTTATCCGTTCTATGGTGCGTGGAGGTATTCGTCCTGAATGGATGTTCCTTACTCGTATCCCTGTAATTCCACCAGCACTTCGACCAATGGTTGCTCTTGATGGTGGACGTCATGCAACTTCAGATGTAAACGACCTATACCGACGTGTCATCAACCGAAACAATCGCTTGAAGAAACTTATGGAAATCAAAGCTCCTGATGTTATCTTGCGAAACGAAAAACGAATTCTTCAGGAAGCCGTTGATGCTCTTATAGACAACTCAATCCGTCACGGAAATGCAGCATTTGCAGGTCTCAACCAAGCACAGCGCCGACCGCTCAAATCTCTTGCAGATAACTTGAAAGGTAAGCGAGGTCTTCTTCGAGGTAATCTTCTTGGTAAACGAGTAGACTACTCTGGCCGTTCTGTAATTGTTGTTGGTCCAGATTTGAAACTTCACCAGTGTGGACTTCCAAAACATATGGCTCTCGAACTATTCCGACCATTTGTTATTTGTGAACTTTTGAAAAAAGAACTCGCATTCAATATTCGTGGTGCAAACCGTTTGATAGATGAAGGTATTCCAGAAGTATGGGCAATTCTTGAAGATGTAATTAAGGGTAAATACGTGTTGCTTAACCGAGCACCTACGCTTCACCGTCTAGGTATACAAGCTTTCCAACCAATTCTTATTGAAGGAAATGCTATTCAGGTTCACCCACTTGTATGTACAGCGTTCAACGCCGACTTCGACGGAGACCAGATGGCTGTTCACGTACCACTTGGCGAGGAAGCTCAGATGGAAGCTCGAGAAATAATGGCTTCTGATAAAAACATTTTGAAACCAGGTTCTGGAGATCCAATAGTTGCTGCAAAGCTTCTCGATATTGTTCTCGGATGTTACTGGATGACAAAAATAATTGTTGGAACAAAAGGTGAAGGTAAATATTTCTCAAGTCCAAACGATGCTATCAATGCATATGACTACGGATTGGTAGGATTCCGTGCAAAGATTAAAGTTCTTGGTACTGATTCTCCAAAATATTCTCAATTTGGTAGTGCTGCATTTGAAACATCTGTAGGACGACTTCTATTCAACTCAGTACTTCCAAAAGATTACGCATACATCAACACTGAAGTTGAAAAGAAAAAGATGACTCTGCTTATTGATGACCTTACAAACAAGTATGGAATAGAAAATATTCCTACTATCATGGATAAGATTAAGGCTTTCGGTTTCAAATATACAACACACTCAGGTACTACATGGGGTATAGACGATGTTCGTGAACCAAAAGCAAAGGCTGCGATAATTCAGCATGCAAAAGATGAGTCAGAAGAAGTTCAAGGTCAATTTAACGAAGGTCTTCTTTCTGAAGATGAGCGTTACCGAAAAAATATTGAAATTTGGCACGAAGCAAAAGGTAAGATTGAAAAAATCATGACTGAAGCTTTTGAAAAAGATGGTCCGATTTATGACATGGTTATTTCTGGAGCCCGAGGTTCTATTGGTAACATCACACAAATGGCAGGTATTAAGGGTCTTATTGCAAACAACCAAGGTGAAACAATTGAATTCCCAATTCTTTCATCATACAAAGCCGGACTTACTCCAATCGAATACTTCATTTCTACTCACGGTTCTCGAAAAGGTTTGACTGACACTGCTCTTAACACAGCTAAAGCTGGTTACCTTACACGACGACTCTTTGATGTTGCTCAGGATGTGGTGGTATCAGAAGTTGATTGTGGAACTAAAGACTCAGTAGTTATTGTTCGCGGTAGTGACTCAGGTATTGAAATTCCTCTTCAGAAGAAAATCCGTGGACGCGTTGCGGCTGCTGATGTCGTTGACTCAAAGGGTGAAGTAATATTTAAGAAAGGACATCTCATCACAAAAGACGATGCAAAAATAGTTGAAGACCGAGATGTTGCATCAGTTTCCGTTCGGTCACCTCTTACATGTAAATCTCTTCATGGAGTTTGTGCACAATGTTATGGTACTGACCTAGGTAGAAATCTACTTATCGATATTGGTGAGGCTGTAGGTACAGTTGCTGCTCAAGCTATTGGTGAGCCAGGTACTCAGCTTACAATGCGTACGTTCCACGCCGGAGGTATTGCATCTGTTGGTGGAGATATCACACAAGGTCTTCCTCGAGTTGAAGAAGTTTTTGAAAAACGAGCTCCTAAAAATCCAGCTGTAGTTAACAAAATTGACGGTACGGTTAGTGAAGTAAAGGATCTTGGAAAAGAAAGAATTATCAAAGTACTTTCAGATGAAGGTGAAACAAAGAAAGGAAAAGGTGAGACAGAATATGTATTCACAAACAAACGTACACCTGTTGTTCGTTTGGGTGATAAGGTAGTAAAAGGTCAATTAATGACAGATGGTTCTGCTGATATCGACGAAGTATTCAAATATGGAGGAAAAGAAGCTGCACAGAACTACATTATTTCTGAAGTGAATAAATTGTATGAACTTCAGGGTGAGACAGTGTCTCGAAAACATATTGAAGTAATTGTTCGTCAAATGTTCTCACGTTCAAAGGTGAAGAAGGCTGGCGATACGTTATTTACTGAAGGTGAGGTTTTGGAAAATGCAGTTATCTTTGCAGAAAATGAAAGAGTAAAAGCAGAAGACAAAGAACCTGCTTCTGCAGATCCTGTAGTGATGGGTATTACTGAAGTTTCTCTATCACGACAAAGTTTCCTTTCAGCTGCATCATTCCAACACACAACTCGAGTACTTATCCAAAGTTCAGTTAGAGGAAGCGAAGACTCACTCCGAGGTCTTAAAGAAAATGTTATCATTGGACGACTTATCCCTGCAGGTACTGGTTTCAAAGGTAGTAAGAAGCATAAGATGATTGCAGATCTTCAAGAAGAACTTCGAAAAGAGTTTTCTTCTAAAGTTGTAGAAAGCGAAGGAGAAATATAATATATCTCGGTATATACTTTTTGGGACACGGATGAAGTTCCTCGAGTCGCACTAGGCGCTCTATAGTTTCCAAAAAGTATAAACCTTTGATATTGAAATAATAAGGTGGTGAGGGAATAGGTGGGTAAATAATTCACATCAATGTCATCACACGTAGATATAATAAAAGAACGTTTAAGTATTACAGATGTACTTTCGTCATACATAAAACTTGAACAGGCTGGTACAAATTTTAAAGCGCGTTGCCCTTTTCATAATGAAAAGACTCCATCGTTTTTCATTTCTCCAGACAGAGGGACTTACTACTGTTTTGGTTGTGGGTTAAAAGGCGATATATTTTCTTTTGTTGAGCAGTTTGAGGGTACCGATTTTCGCGGTGCTCTTAAAATGCTTGCTGAAAAAGCCGGCGTAAAACTTGACTACGAGTCACGTGCCGAAGGCGATGAAAAAGAAAAATTATATTTGCTTATGGAGTCTGCAACAAAGTTGTATGAACGTACTTTAGCTGAAAATCCTAAAGCATTGGAATATTTACAGAAGCGCGGTCTTACTGAAAAGACAATCAAAGAATGGAGAATTGGGTATTCACCAGATGACTGGCACTTTACCGAAATGTCTCTTAAAAAGAATGCAGGACTTTTAGATCTTGAAAAAGCAGGACTTATAAAAAAAGGAGAGAAAGGGTATTACGATCGTTTCCGTGGCCGTATCATGTTTCCACTTTTTGATACAGCTGGAAGGGTAATTGCATTTTCTGCTCGAGCATTTGCTCGACCAGATGATGAAGCTAAATATCTTAACAGTCCAGAAACACCAATCTTCAATAAGTCTTCAGTGCTCTATGGTTTACATAAAGCAAAGGCTTCTATCCGTGAAAAAGATTACGCAATTCTTGTGGAGGGGCAGGTAGATTTACTCATGTCTCATCAGGCAGGTTTTGCAAACACTGTTGCGACTTCAGGTACTTCACTTACAGACCATCATTTGAATCTGATTAAACGTTTTTCAAATAGAATTATGGTTGCTTATGATGCTGACGGTGCTGGTTGGCGTGCATCCAAGAGGGCGTGGCAAATGGCCCTTGCTCTTGGTGTTGATATTAAAATTGCAGAAATTCCAGACGGATTTGATCCAGCCGATCTTATATTAAAAGATAGAGCGGCCTGGTCAGAGTCTTTAAAAAATTCAAAACACATTATTGATCTTGCTTTGGAAAAAATTTTAGTTGATAAAAATGACAGACGCTTGTTTGGAAAACGTGTATATGAAGAAGTGTTGCCTTACATCGCAAGCATTCCTGGAAACATAGACCAATCTCACTATGTAAAGCGGATATCTGAGCTTGGTGATATTACAGAGGTGGCCTTATGGCAAGATTTAGCAAAAATGGTGCATAATAGAGAATATACGGAAGCTACTGATAAATTAAATCATAATGTTTTGCTAAGGAGAGATTCTATTGAGAGAAAAATATTAAGCATTCTATATTGGCAAGAAAAACAAGCCGAACCAAAAGTTGATTGCGTAAAGATTCGCAGAGAGTTGGAGCAAATCATAGGTTCAACATCTCTTTCCCAAATGGAAGCGACCTTAAAAGATTCTCATGAAGATATAATTTTTGAAGCGGAGGCATACTACTCTAAACCAGAAATTCTTCAAAAAGACAGTACTGAACTATTACAACAGTTAGAGATAGAACATTTGAAAGAAAAGTTTGCGATGAAAATGAAAGAAATTGTGCTCGCGGAAAAAGCCGGAGACATTGCACAAGCGCAAATACTTTTAATGGAGTGCCAGGGAATCTCAAAGAAAATGCAAAACTTAAAAAATAACAAATAATGATGACATTTAATATATTATTAGTATAATAAAACGTATATATGGCAACACCAAATAAAAAAAATAAAAAAATGCCCGCTCCTAAAAAAACCACTTTGAATAAATCAAAAACTAAAATTATTGCAAAAAAAACAGTATCTAAGGATGTGAAAAAAACTCCAGTTTCAAAAGCAAAACCTGTAGTAAAAAATACAAAAAAAGAAACTTCCAAAAAAACAGTCGCTGCTCCTGTTGTTGTACCTGTGACTTACGCAGCTCCAAAACATAAAGCGTGGGAAGCGAAAGCATTAAAACTTCTTGATAAAGGAAAAGATCGAGGTTTTATTACCTACGATGAAGTTCTAAAAGAATTTCCAAACATTGAAAGTGATGTTGAGTTTCTTGATGAACTATATACACGACTTACAATTTCCGGTGTGGATATTATGGAAGGGGGCGGTTTGCTTGATATGGATACAGTGTTTGGAAATGGTAAAGAAAAGGCATATTCACGAAACCAAGATTCTCAATACGATTCAATACAGATGTATCTAAAAGAAATTGGACAGTATCCTCTGATCCATGCACATGAGGAAAAAGAACTCGCAAAGAGAATTCAAGAAGGGGACGAGGAAGCAAAAAATCTTCTTGCTCGCGCAAACCTTCGCTTAGTTGTTTCTATTGCTAAAAAATACGTCGGTCGTTCCCCAGACCTTACTCTCCTTGACCTCATTCAAGAAGGTAACCTCGGTTTGTTCAAAGCTGTAGATAAGTTTGACTGGACAAAGGGTTATAAGTTTTCAACATACGCAACATGGTGGATTCGCCAAGCCATCACACGTGCACTTGCTGACCAGTCACGAACTATTCGTGTTCCTGTACACATGGTGGAGACAATTGCAAAATACAAACAAGTGGTAAGAAAACTCACAATCGATCTCGGACGTGATCCTCTCCCAGAAGAAATAGCTACAGAGATGGGTCTTGAAGTAGATAAAATTTATACTATTGAAAAAATTGACCAGAGTACCGTTTCTCTCGAATCACCTGTAGGTGAGGATGGAGATGATGGTAAATCAACACTTGGTGATTTCATTAAAGATGAATCAATTCTTTCTCCAGACCAAGAATCATCACGAAGAATTTTGGCTGACCAGGTGAAGGAAATTTTGAACGACCTTTCAGAAAAAGAACGACGTATTTTGGAGATGAGACATGGACTTACAGACGGAATTCAGCATACTCTCGAAGAGGTGGGTAAAAAGTTCGGTGTGACTCGCGAACGTATCCGACAAATCGAAGCAAAAGCTCACGAAAAAATTCGTCAGCATGATAAAGTAAATAGGTTGAAGAATTACTAATCAAAAAAACCCGCTTCGGCGGGTTTTTTTGATATACTTTAAGTTATGAAAAAAGTTGTGGTAAATGACAAAATGCAGAAAGATTACGAGTATGAACTTAATGAACCTGTGGGCAAAAATTTTGACCCTGAATTCAAACCAGACCTCACTCCGAAAGAAATGCTCGAGCTCGGTATTTTTGGTGGTGTGTACATGCGCGACTGCATAAAAGAATTTCCAAAAGATTGGTTTGCACACGCAAAATTTGCTCCAGAAAATACAAACAAACATCTCGCAGAATTAAATTATTTTAAAGTAAATGCTAGTCAGCCTCTTTCTGTTTGGCAAAATAAAGGGTGGATTCACAAAGATGACCCACGAGGTTGGTTTCAGTGGTATTGTCGCTATTATATGGGGCGTAGAGTTCCAGAAGAAGATAAACTCCAAATCAAACGTTGGAAGGCTATGAGACGTCATATGGGTCAAATAAAGGCAAATTGCAGGCCTTCAGATGTGTTTTGTCGACCTCGCCAAAGGCAGGCTCTTCTTCATTGGGCATATGATATGAGAGGAGTATAATAGAGGTATGATAAATCTCACTACAGTCTACCTTGGCGGTGGATGTTTCTGGTGTACTGAGGCTATTTTTAGATCACTAAAAGGTGTATCTAGTGTAGAGTCTGGGTATATGGGTGGAAACATTCCAAACCCTACTTATGAAAAAGTGTCTTCAGGAACAACAGGACACGCTGAGGTTGTAAAAATTAAATACAACGAAGAAGAAATTTCAACTCCTGACATTTTAGAGATATTTTTTGATGTGCATGATCCAGCTACCTTAAACAGACAAGGCAGTGATGTGGGTACTCAATATCGTTCTGTGATTTTCTATACTGAAGAGATTCAAAAATTCGAAGCAGAACTTATTATTAAAAAGTTAAACAAACTTTTTGAGTCGAGTGACAAAAAAGTAGTCACAGAGCTTGTGCCTGTCTCAGAATTTTATCCTGCTGAAGAATATCATAAAGAATATTACAAAAATAATTCATCTGCGCCGTATTGTCAGTTGGTGATTTCTCCAAAGCTTGAAAAGTTGCAAAAGCAATTTGGAGACAAACTAAATTAGTTCTAATTATTAGTTTTAATATAAGGTTATGAAAAATAATTCTATCTATATTGGTATTGTAGTTGTTTTGGTAATTCTATTTGGTGTATTTGCATGGCAACACTATTACTCGAATAATCAAAATACATGGGTATGTAACAATGGGCAGTGGACACCTCAAGGTAATCCTCAAACATCAATGCCAACTACAACCTGTGGTGTAGGTCAGGCAACATCTTCTCTAAATGCAAATGCGAATCAGGATGTGACAAGCCTAGTATTCCAACCAAAACAGTGTACAACTGAACCTTGGCAAACTTGGTATAAAAGTGGCGCAATAAAATTTATTCAAGCACCCACAGATGAGCAACTTATAAAGGCATATTATTCTCAAAAATACGGAATCAACATCATTTCTGCAATGCGTTCGAATACTGGTGGAGTATCTTGTCAGGCTTGCAATGCTTGCTTAAAAAATTATATCTACACCATAGAAGTAAGCTCTGCTGATTCTGCAAAACTTGTAAGTTTGGGGTGGACTGACGTGGGGCAGAAACAATAAACAATGTGAAAAAAAGAGTAATAAAAAAGTGCCCAGTGGTATGTTCTTTTTACTATTTCTGATTTTATAATGTGTTTTTTGAAAGTCAATACAACACAATTCTCTATTTCGAGCTATAATTTCAGTTAATGAAAGCCCAAACACTTTTTGAAGAACGTTATAAAAAGCTCAATCTCGCCCAAAAAGAGGCTGTAGACAGCATAGATGGACCTTTGCTCGTAGTGGCAGGGCCTGGCTCAGGCAAGACTGAAATCCTTGCGCTTCGTGTTGCAAAAATTTTGAAGGAAACACAAGTTCTTCCTTCAAATATTCTTTGCCTTACTTTTACAGAGTCAGCTGCAGTTAACATGCGAGAGCGTTTGGCGAAACTCATTGGTCAAGAAGCGTATCGAGTCGCGATCCACACCTTCCACAGCTTTGCTTCGGAAATAATTCAAAAATATCCTGAATATTTTTACAAAGGTGCGCGGTTTATGCCAGCAGATGAGTTGGCACAGATTGGAATTTTGGAGAATATTTTCAAAGCACTACCGCACAACCACCCACTTGGAAGCATTCATCCAGAACAAGGTTTTGTTTATCTTTCTTCTGTACACTCTGCGATTTCACATTTGAAAAAAGCCGGCGTACTTCCACATGAATTCCGTTTAATCATTGAGGCAAACCAAAAAGCACTTGATTATATAAATCCGTTCATTAATGAAATTTTTGCAGACAGAGTAAGTAATGCTCACATTCCAAAACTTGAAAAATTAATATTTGAATGTGAACTTTTAGCAAAAAAAGAACCTATTCAAATAAGTTCAATTTTCCCCACATTATATGAGTCAGTATCTAGAAGTCTTGCTCTCGTTTTGATTCAAGTTAGGGAAACTGAGAAGCTTACACCGCTTTCAAAATGGCGAGAAAAATGGGTTATAAAAACAGACGAAGAAAAGCGTGTTCACAAAGACACAAAAAATATTGATAAACTTTTAGCACTTGTGGATATGTATGAAAAATATATCAAAGAAATGCATCGAGCAGCTCTGTATGATTTTGATGATATGATTTTGGATTTGATAAAAGCCACAGAAGAACATCCACACTTGCGTTATGAACTCGAAGAACAGTACCAATATATGCTCGTGGATGAGTTTCAAGATACCAATGACGCACAGATGCGACTACTTCGACTTATTACAGATGCGGAAGTCAACGAAGGTAGACCAAACGTAATGGCTGTGGGAGATGATGACCAAGCTGTATACAAATTCCAAGGGGCAGAGCTTTCAAATATTTTAAATTTCACTTCTCATTTTAAAGATGTGAAAGTCGTGACTTTGATAAATAATTATCGTTCAACTCAGGATATTCTCGACCTTGCTTCACATATTATTCGCAAAGGTGAAGGTCGTTTGGAAAATATTTTACCTACAATAGAGAAAACATTAGTTGCATCAAACACTGAACTTAAAGAAGGGAACATAATTCACAGAAGATTTTCTACTGCCCTTCACCAATATCATTTTGTTTCCAGAGAAATTGCAAAACTTATAAAAGAGGGGAAAAAAGCAGATGAAATAGCTGTAATCGCTAGAAAGCACAAAGAACTTGAAGCTCTTGTTCCTTATATGAAAGGCGCTGGAGTAGCTGTGAGATACGAAAGAGAACAAAATGTTTTTGAAGAACCACACATACGTGAGCTCATTGCTATGGCGAGATTTATTTCTACCTTATCCTCACACGGTAAAGTAGAAGCTGATGAATATTTACCAATAGTACTTTCTTTTCCTTTTTGGGAAATTTCACGAAAAAATATTTGGGAAATTTCTGTACTCGCATCACGATCTAAAGACCCTTCAAAAAATTGGTTGGAAATCATGCTAGAAAATGAGAATGAAAAAATTAGAAAAATTGCAGAATTTTTCATTGACCTTGGAGTCAGAGCTGCGAATGAACCTGCTGAAAGAATTCTTGATGAACTTATCGGAGCCCATGTACCTCTTTCTCGAGAATCTGAAGATGAAGACGAAGAGAATAATGTTGAAACCGAGAGCGAAGAAATATTCCACAGTCCATTCAAAGAATACTATTTCAGTAAAAAAAGATTTAATCATGCTCGCGCAGAGTACCTCACTTTTCTTTCCAGTTTACGAGTATTTATAAAAGCTTTGCGCGAATACAAACAAGGTGAAACAACTACTATAAATGACCTTGTGGAATTTGTTGAGCTCCATGAGAAAAATAATATTCATCTCAATGATCAAAGTCCGTTCAACGCAATTACAGATGCAGTGTCCTTACTCACTGCGCACAAGGCAAAAGGTTTGGAGTTTGAAACAGTTTTTGTTCTCTCGTGTGAGGATTCAGTGTGGGCGGGTCGCGGTATGCCAAAAAGGATTTCATTTCCCGGCAACCTGCCAATAGAGCCAGCAGGAGACACTCTTGATGACCAACTCAGGCTTTTTTATGTAGCTCTTACTCGTGCCAAAAAACATCTTTACATGCTTGGATATTCAAAAGATGATACAGGTGGAGTTTCTCCAAAATTAAGATTTTTGATGGCACCAGAAGATGATGAACAGGTGCTCAAAAAAGCGATTTTGAAAAAAGTGTATCATGAAGTGGTTGAAACAGGTAATGATGATGCTCCAGAAACCGAAGATGTGCTTACTTCTTCGTGGCTTTCATACCACACTGCTCCATTTTTGGGAGAAGAAGAAAAATTACTCAAATCTTTATTGAAAGATTACACACTTTCGGTAACACACCTCAATAACTTTTTGAATGTTGGCAAGGGTGGACCTCAACACTTTCTAGAACAAAATCTTTTGCGTTTTCCTCAGGCAAAATCAGTCTCTGGTGCGTATGGTTCTGCGATACACAGTGCTTTGGAGGAAATGCTCACATACAGAAAAGCAAAGGGTTCGGTACCTTCAAAAGAAGTTCTTGTAGGTTGGTTTTTGAAAGCTTTACAGTACGAAAAATTACCTAAAAATGATTTTGATAAATTGTCGGCTAGAGGATTAGAAGCTCTCTCTTTATTTTATGACGTAAAAAAAGATTCTTTCACCGAGAAAGATATAGCTGAGTTTAATTTCAAACATCAGGGTGTGGTGGTAGAGGGGGCAAAGCTTGCTGGAAAGATTGACCGTGTTGTGTATTTGGATAGAGATACTATTGAGGTTCATGATTATAAAACAGGAAAAGCTGCAAGAGAATGGAAAGGAAAGGATGAATACGAGAAAATAAAATTATATGAGTACGAACGTCAGCTCGCGTTCTATAAAATTCTCGTAGAAAATTCTCGAGAGTTTAGTGACAAAAAAGTAACACGTGGCGTGCTTGAATTCGTGGAGCCAAAAGACAAAAAGATAATAAATCTATCTCTTGATATTGATGATGAAAAAGTTGAGAGATTAAAAAAACTTATCGGTGCTGTGTATAAAAAAATCCAAAATTTGGAATTTGATAATGTGTCAGAATTTTCTCCAGATTTGGAAGGTATTATTGCATTCGAAGAGAGGGTGTTGAAAGAGTAATTATTTATATAAAAAGAAAGAGCCCTTTGATATAATCGCAGGGCCCCTAAAACTATTCCTTATATATCAATCTTCCTCTTTAAAAATTCCTTTCCTATCTGTTGTGCGGAACCATCCAGATATTCTCATGGATTTTTTTTGGGAGTCTATTGAGACTACGTACCCATTGAAACACCATGATTCACCGGAGCCATCCTCACGAAGTATGCTGTTGATGGAAACTTCGAATGATTTTGTAACCGGTTGAGGTCCTTTCCCTGGAATTTCCTCCACAATCCACGCTTCGAAGGTTGCTGTGGCCTGGGGTTTATTGAACCCACCTCTGAAAAGAGATTGCATAATGTCCCACTTCGAAGGTCCTTTGGATATTTGATATTTTGTTTGATTAGCCATACGGCCTTTCTAATGTGCTGAAGGAACTTAGTTGAAGAAGCTCCACACTTCCTTATTCTCCACCTTTCGGTGCAGAGAATGACTTAGCTATACAGCTAAGAATTACTTTATATTATACATTTATTAATTATAATTGTCAAATTTATATATTCTCTTATTAAAAAAACGCCTCAATTGAGGCGTTTTTTTTATGATCTGTAGGCTGTTATCTATTTTGCTTGTAGTGCATTATCAATCACGATTGACATCAGGTTGTATGGCATTGCGCCGCCTAAGTTTACAATCTTACCATCATCTGAAATTCGAATTGTTCCTTCTGGGTATTTTGCAAACGCAGTGATGAGGTTATTGATTTGGTTATCACTTAGAGGCTTCTTGAATACAAGGAAGTTGTTTGGTGTTCCTTGTACTCCCGCATCAACACCTGTTTGTTCTTGAGCTGCAACGACTGAAGCTGTAGCATCGGTTGTAAGACATGTTGTCCATTTGGTCATATCTAACTTAAGATCTTTTGCGATTTGTGAAAGAGATGTTTCCGGGAGTGAATCGTTTGAGTTTGTTCGAGAATAAACCTCGTTTACATATTTCCAGAAAGTATCATTTCCTCCTTGTTGTTTGGCACACTCAACAGCTTGTGCTTCTTTTCTGGCTTTTTTGTGTAGTGAATCAAGGGGCATGTATCGATATATCCATGCAACTTTATTATCTTTTCCATATTGATTCATAACTTGCTGCATTGTGTTGTGAAATACCTTACAGAAAGGACATTCAGTATCTGAATATTCAATCACAACAACATCTGCGTTTAGATTACCTAAAATACTATCGGTAGATGTTGGCGGTGCAACATTTAGGGCTTCAGTTGTTTTTTTTTGTGTTGGCGTATTTGTTTTTATTGATCCTTTGTTTGTATAAAACATTGCTCCTGCTACAATCGCTCCCGCGAGAACAATTGCAATCGGTAAAGCTAAATTATTTTTTTCCATGATAAACGTGCTTGATTTAATTAATTAATACCCGTTTAGTATATCACATAGGTCGCTGTGTCCAATATAATAATATGCTATTATTTATGTATGAATATTTTAAATTCTGTTATTTTGGGTTTGGTGCAGGGTCTTACTGAGTTTTTGCCGGTTTCTTCATCCGGACATCTTATTATTGCTCGCCAGTTATTAGGGATTCAGACTGCAGACGGACTTGCTTTCGATGCTGTACTTCAACTTGCCACAATTGCTGCTGTTGGAGTGTACTTTTTTAAAGATTTACTTCGGTTAGCAAAAACTTTTATATTAATGGTGAGGGGGAAGGTTGTGGAAGCAAAAGAAAAAACCCTTCTCTGGGCCATTATTCTAGGTACTATTCCCGCAGTTATCTTTGGGGTGCTTTTGGAAAGTAAAATGGAAACAATTTTCAGAAATGTTCATCTTGTGGCGCTTACTTTATTTTTGGGCGCTATAATGATGTTTTTTGCAGAAAAATATGCCCGTCAAAATAATTCACTTACAATACAAAAAGGATTCTTAACCGGAATATTTCAAACTCTTGCGCTTGTCCCTGGTATTTCAAGATCCGGTGCAACTATTTCAGGAGGACTTTTCTTGGGTTTAAAAAGAGAGGAAGCTACGCGTTTTAGTTTTCTTCTGTCTTTTCCCGTTATTTTAGGTTCGGGACTTAAAAAGCTTTATGACCTCTACAAAGTTCACGAAATCGCAACTCTAGGGTCGTCTTTGTGGGTAGGGTCAGCAGTAGCATTTGTGGTGGGGCTCTTCGCGATTCATTTTCTAGTTTCTTATCTTAAGAAACATACTTTAAATATATTTATATTTTATAGGTTGTTGGTAGTTGCTTTGATCTTGATTTTATTTTAAAAATAAAAACCCGCACCACCTATGTGGTACGGGCTGCAGTGATTCCTGCGCTTTCTAAGACTTTCCAAACTTTCTTTCCTGAAAATGGTTTAGCTAAACCTTCTTGGAAGCAGCCTGCATTAATTAAAGCTTCTTGCATCGTTGTGTTACCAGACATTGCAATTACCTTTTTTAAATCGAAACCGACCTCTTCAAGAAGTTGAATGAGGGAAATGGTAGGTACTTCATGAAGTATGCCGTCCAATAGGATAGCACAAGCAAACATGTGATGATTACACAAGACCCCCAGAGCTTCTTCAAGGGTTGAAGCTGTTTTGATTTCGAAATCGTTTCCAAGTATCACGGTCAAGAGTTTTAGAACGTAAGATTCGTCCTCAATAATGATGACGAGTGGTTTATTTTTAGGATGGAACATATACTGTTCCATACAATATCATTTTGTTGCAAAAAGTCAATAGCTAAAAGGGGAGCGAGAACGTCATTGAGGTGTCCTCCTTTGTCTCCCAATTTGAAGGATCCAGGGCTATATCTTTAAGTTTTCCAAACTCTTTATACTTAAGTTTTTTATGCTTCATTGCATAGTCGTATATGTCTTTTGTAATCATTACGTCTTCAATACAGTATTTTATTATCTTGTCTATTTCTCCTTTTTTCCACCATTCGATAGCTTCAAGACCGTGGGCAATTTTGTTTCGGCCAAGAGTGGCCTCAGCGACATCGTCGAGTTTTATACGCCTACCTAATGAAGCTTTGATTTCTTTCAAGATATCTACTTGTTTAATTTTGAACAAATCTCCAGCATAATACTTATTTAAAAGTGGTGTATCAAAATGTTCTGAGTTATATCCAATCAGAGAATCTGCTTGTTCTAGAATGGGCCAAAGCTTTGGCAAGTCTTCTACTAGATATGAAGATGAACTTTCTGTGCCTGTATCGTAAATACAAACAACAGAAATATCTAATCCTGCCGGGTCGTTTGTTCCAGCTTCCTGGAATGTGTTTCTAGTTTCGATATCAAAAAAAATCTTTCGCATATGTTAATTGTTGTATTCTAATTGTTATGAATTAAGGATTATATCAGACAGTCCTGAGAGAGGTGATATTTTTTCTTCTCCTGTAAAAAGATTTTTTACTTTAAATGTATCGTTTTTTGCCTCATCTTCACCAATAACAACAACAAAAGGAATTTTGTCTTTATCTGCCTTTTTTATTTGGTCTCCAACCTTTTTGCCGGTGTAGTCCACCGAAATATTTATACCTTTTTCTCTGAGGTAGTTTGCTACCTCGTCAGATTTTTTTATATATTCTTTTGAAAATGGTGCTATGTAAAGTTTGGCTGAGCTTTGATATTTTGGAAGAAGTCCTCGAGTTTCTAGGAAGTCTCGCGCAGTTACATCTCCCATACCAAAACCAATTGCTGTAACTTTTTCATTTCCGAAAAGTGAAAGCAATTCATCGTAACGTCCTCCACCAAAAAGTGCACGATTATTTTCTGGGCTTGTGTCGTAAACTTCAAATACTGTTCCTGTGTAATAATCAAAACCTCGTACGAGGGTGTCATCAAATACCACATTTGAAATTCCTGACTCGTGAAGTTTAACCATAAGTTCTTTGAGTGGTTCATCTGGCTCGAGTGACCATTCTATTTTTCTACCTGCGATTTTTTCTGTTTCTTCTTCAAAATTATCTATTTTGTTTTTTTTGTCCAAAAGTTTCTGAAATTTGTGAGCCTGTTCTTTTGAAAGACCAAGCTCCGCAAGTGCTTTGTTTATTATATTTCTACTGTTTACACGTACTTCAAAGTCAGATTCTTTGGCACCAAAATTTTTCATAATCGCATAGGCAAGTTTGATCATTTCAACTTCTGCTTCAATACCTTCAAGACCAAAAATATCGCAGTTTAACTGCCAGTGTTCACGTAGGCGTCCACGTTGAGGGCGTTCATATCTAAATACATTTGGAATAGAGTACCAACGGAGTGGGAATGAAAGTTCTCGTTTTCTTGCAGCTACCATACGAGCGGCAGTTGGTGTCATTTCAGGGCGCAAAGTTACATCTCGTTCACCACGATCAATAAAAGAGTATGTTTGCTCGTTTACAATCTCTTCTCCAGATTTTGCTTTATAAAGTTCTGTAGGTTCGAGAATAGAGGCGTTGTACTCAACATAACCAAAACTTTCACATGTTTTTTTCCATATGTTAAAGATATGATTTTGGATGCTTTGGTCTTCCGGATAAAAATCACGAACACCTTTATATGGGTCGGTACTTAATTTACTCATTGTGCTATTGTATAGCACATGGACAAAGTTCTCAATCTTTACAAAAAGCGTGGAGAAACGCCTCTTGAATGTATTTATCGTTTCAAAATGGTAAATCCAGAATACGCAGATAAACCAATGACCTATGCTGGCAGACTAGACCCCTTGGCAGAAGGTGTTCTTGTTGTTCTTTCTGGTGAGGCGGTACATACAAAGGAAGATTATTTAGCACTTCCAAAAGATTATGAAGTCGATGTATTGTTTGGTGTTTCAACAGACACATATGATGTGCTTGGGATAGCTACAGGACTTTCTGTTGCGCCCGTTGATACTTCTTTAGCTGAAGAAAAACTGAAAAATTTCAGTGGACGACACACTCTTTCATATCCTCCGTATTCTTCCAAAACAGTAAATGGAAAACCTCTTTTTGCTTATGCTCGTGCTGGGAATATTGATTCAATCAATATTCCCACAAAAGAAGTTGATATATATTTACTCGAATGCGAAAGTTGGAAAGAGCTTTCCTCTAATGAAGTGTTCACAGGAATAAGAAGTGCAATAAATAGTGTTCAAGGAGACTTTAGGCAAGAAGCATCTCTTGCTCAATGGCAAAAACTTTTAGATGGTAAAGATTTCAAATTTATGTTGGCTCATATTCATGTATCT
>JBAXQO010000006.1:0-27751 GCA_037131675.1 bacterium | reverse complement strand
GGTCGCGGAGCAAGATAGGTTGAAAGGGGCCGAAAGGCTCCTTTTGGCTATATTTTATATAGACTTTTTCAGGTTCGAGAGTTGTGTTTAACTTTGGCATCCATTCTGCAAGAAATGCGAATGATTTTGTGTATTCTGCCTTTATTTCTCCACGTAAAACAGAAATGTTCGAGAATGCATAGGACAAAAGCATTCTTCGCTCTTCAACTGTTGCTTTTTCGCATAGATATATTTTTCTAGCCCTAAGTGCAATCTCGTGAATTAAAAATCCAACTTGATAGTATTCAGTGTTGTCTGCCTTTAATTTTTCTAAAGAATTTAATAACTGATCCTTATCAAGGGTAAATTCTTTTAACTTATCGTCATATTCAGATGCAGTAATTCTTTCATCGAGTCTATCATTGTACATAGTCCTTATACTTTGTTGTATTCTCGCCAGTGAATTGTTGATGTTGTTTACTTGAGTATCATGAAATTCAATCTCTTTAGAATGACTCTCTTTTAGAGCTTGACTAAGAACAGCTAGAACTCGCTCGTTTTGGGGCGCTATGACCGTTATATGCGTAAGTAGCTCGTTTTCTAGGGTCTCTTGGCGTATGTATTTCTTATCCTTACCTATTTGAGATTTACATTGTTTGCAACCTCCATATGAATGTCCTTTTTGGTTTTCCCAAGTAATAGTTTTCTTACACGAACCACAGAATATCTTTCCTCTCAACTCAGTAATTTTATTATTATGATACGGAGAAGTTCCTTTGGTCATTTTTGCATTAACCTGATCAAACAAATCTTTTGTTATAAGAGGTTCATGCTTTCCCTGGTAAAGATGTCCGTTCCAAACAAACTTACCGTAATAAAAAGGTTCAGATAATAGTTTGTGAATTTTACTTTTTGCAACCTGAAAACGAGCACGACTTCGAAAACCAAGTTTGTGCATTTTTTCTCCAAGCGCAACTGTTGAATAGTTTCCTGTCGCATACAAAGAAAACATTTCTCTTATGTACGGAGCAACAGTCTCATCTATGACGTGAATTTTCTTTCCTTTTTCACCAATAGTTTTATACCCCAGAGGTGGAGTTGTTGGAAACCAACCTTGTGCAATTTTTTCTTTCTGCCCTTTTTTTACTTCTTCAGATAGATTTGAAATGTACTTTTTTGCTAACACAATTTCAATGTCCCAACGAAACTTCTCGTCAGATTTTGCGTATTGGTGAATAATAAGATTTTGTTTAACGAAGTGTATTTGTCTTTCAGGGTCTTGCTCAAGCCAATCATTAATAACTAAGGCTTCTTTGAAATTTCTAGTGATACGATCTACCTTTTCGCATAACAAGATTTTAATTTTCTTTTTTTCCAAGTAACCCATCATTTCAGTGAAAACTTTTCTCTGTTTTGCCCCACTCGCTGACTCTGCCACAGAAAACAATTTTTCAATTTTTAAGGTCTTTCTTGAACAGTATTCAGTCATTAATTTTTCTTGAGCAGGTAAAGAGTAACCTGTTTCTTCTTGTTCTCTCGAGGAGACCCGAGCATATCCTACTGCCATATCTTTTGATACATTTTCCATAATTTTAATTTTAGCGTTATTTAATAAAAACATACAGTCCGATTATTCATAATTCCTAAAGAAATGCTGGCAAACCCTATCTAGGAAAAAGGAGAGCATGATTTTTTCTGGCCCCGCCACATCCTTTATTTTTTGATGCCACTTTTTACTAATTCTAATTTGTACAGTTTCCCTCCTGCTTGTATTGGAAGTAAAATACTTTTCTACTCGTTTACTTTCTTCTTGCGCAAACCTAATGTCCTCTTTGTTATATAGTTTTTTTCTGTTTGTTGACATTTTTTTTGTTAGACTTTTTTACCCCTCATATATCTTTTTTTGGGATTAGCTAGTAATCTATTTTCAGAAAAACTACCAATTATTTCAACTCCCCTCATAGCAAATACTTTGATATAGATACTTGATTTACGTGCAGATGAGGTCGCCTGTTGAGAAGTCTACACTCAGCGCAGGCGCTATTATCCACACACAAATACAAGTCGACCGGTTTTTTAAAGAGGACTCGTCAACGACCTCTGCTTTTCTGATTTTTCTCTATGATCAATTTTTGCGAGCAAATCGAAATATCCAACCCAGTTTGCAAGAATTTCTCTCGCATCCTTTTCATCAAGAGCAACACCAAATTCATCGTGTATTACTTCTTGAAACTTTTCGATTGTCGCATGACTTATCATGCATTGAGTTTATATCTCCGCCTTATACGCCGTATATACGCAGTTGATATCTTTGTAAAGCAAAAAACCCTTATTTTGAAGGGTAAAAAAGAAGATATTAACAGCACAAAAAGATACTTATCTATTTTGCTTCAATGATTTTATATTTAGGATTTATTCGGTAGCCAAGACCTGGTTCATTTTCAATAACATCTGAAAGTTTCATATCGCTATTAATCTTAGATTTTATCTTACCGATATCAATCATCACGTCATGAGCTTTTTCCACACCTAAAAAAGAGGCTAGGTCTTTAGTTCTCTGATACCCATCATTATTCGCTAGATATTTTATGATTGCGAAAGGTCTCTTTGTCGTATCCATAGAGTAACAAAAATTACCTTCTTTTTCTCCGTGCCAAAAATTACCCACTCCATCAAGATAAAGTATAGAACCTGCATCGGGTTTATAACCCGACTGACCATCAAGATACTCAATATAATCTTCTGCACGTAACCTAAAAGTTTTCGGAACTTTTACATTCCAAATGTTAAAATTTTCAGAAAAATAGTCATGGAGACCAACAACGCCAGGTACTTTAGTAAATAAACTAGCAACAATTCCTTTTTCTATCAAATGGCCAATTATCTTTTTGAGTTGAACAGTATTCACTCCTGTATTCAGAAGAAAAGCATCAACTGTTAAAGTGATTTCTGTATCGCTTTTAGTTCCTAGACGATGTTCGCCCAACAACTTAACTAGGATTATCTTTATTTTTTGGTTTGAGTCATCTTCAGTGTGTTTCATGACCCAACTTTAAACTATTGTGTCGACAAAGTACACCATGCTTATGAACACTAAATGGTTATATATTTTATATAGGATTACAGAGAAATTGGTATTAACTCACCATCAGATGGAGTCTTTAAATCAAAATACTGGTATTCTTCTTCGTGCTGTATCCATTTATAATTTATCCTCTTAAATCTTAATTCTTTAACCATTTCATCAATAGAGTTTTCAACAGTAGATATACTTTTATTTGAAGCGAAGATACTACCCACCAATGTTAAAGATGTATTCCCCACACCAGAAGATGTATTCCCCACACCAGAAGATGTAACATCAACATCTTGTTCCCAAAGTTTATCGTGGGCGTATTCTGTATAGGCTTTTCTCATTTTAGGATATTCCAAGATTTGTTTTGCAACCAACTTTTGCTTTAGGTCTGAAGCAAGTTTTTTATCTACATCAGAAGAGCTTTTTTGACCTTCGATTACATCATTTGCGTAAGTTGAAAGCACAAGAGATTGAGTTTTCATTTTTAATAGACTTGAGTAATCTTCTTGTTTATTACTAGTCCAATATGGATCATTGTTTGTTTTCTTCAATCTTTCTGTCAATGATGGAATTGGCTTTGAAGGCACAACTTCTTGTTGAGCAGAAGTACTATCACTAGAAATAAAAATGCTCGTAATCATCCCTATCAAAATAGGAAGTGCAAAAATTGCGATGACAACCGATAAGATCCAATGTTTTCTACACCAACTTAGCCATTCAAGATATTTAGGAAATTTAATTTTTTTATTAAGAAATTCTGGAAAAACTGATTTATTATCTTGAGTTTCTTCCATTTTTATTACCTCTTCAGCAGTAATAGTACTTTCTGCCATGATCGTCTTTGCTCTCGGTGAGTCTGTTGGAATGAGGTTTGAACTCTTACATTTTGGACAGATTTTATATCTCGAAGAAGAACGCCAGATTGAGTAAATTACTCCAGGGATAATCAAGAAAAGCCAAAGAATAATTTCAATAAATCCGTTTCCTTTAATAGCACCTTTTGGTTTTCCAACATATCCACATTGTGTGCACACTAGTATTTGTGATGACATATATTTTGATTATTTTTAATAATTATTTCGCAGGCATTTTACCTCCGCTAGCAAGGCAACTAGCAATTGAAGTGTATGCAGTGAATTTTGTGGTCTGCTTGTAGTAAGTGGTTCCTGTTGCATGACAAAGACCGGTAGAGCTTTTCTTAACAGCTGGATCAGTCGTCGAAAAAGAACTTTGCACACTTTGAGTAGTGATCTGTGGAACTATCACTTTAGGAATAGGCGTTTTTGTTGGATTATATTTTGCGTTGTAGTAAGTAAGCCAATCAGAACTAATTTCTTTTTGTGCTTCAGTGACTGTCATTGATCCGTTACAAACTTGCTTATGTAAATAGTTTTCAAACACGTCTTTTATCCTGGCATTATCCTTGATTGTGTATGACTCAGGAAAAAGATTTGATATATCGTTACTACCTCCTAGCTCAAGAGAAATAATGTGATCTACTTCATAATTTGAACTTTGAGAATATGGTATTCCGTACTCACTGAATACTTTTTTTCTTGTTGCCGTGGAAACGTCTCGAACTGTTTTTGTGTATCCAACTGTGCAAATTGTTTTTACGTTTGTAGTTAAAACAGCTCCAGGACTACAAGCAGGATCAGGCAATTCAGAAACAATGCAATGACTAGTTTTTGTTTGAACACCATACTTTGCAAAAGCTTGTGGTGTTGCGAGTATAAAAAGCGATAAAACTGCGATTATTGAAAGGCTTTTTATTTTCATGTATTTACTCATATAAAGTTATTAATATCCCTGTAGCAGAAAAATCACCTTGATTAGGTGTGTGAATTGTCACTTCAGTAGCTCCGTATTTGTAGTCTGTAGCAGGATTAACATTTATCTTTTCTTTTGGTATTCGTATTCTTGGATAGATGCCACCGAAAATAATTTGATTTGAGTCAAAATGTTGCGAGTAAACAAGTTTATCTTTTTTAGAAAGAGGATCACTGCCCGCATACAGTTTTACATCAGCGGTAATCGGCATTTTTTGAGTCTCATAAGTATTTAAAATCTCCCCTTGATTATCTAAATAGACTATATCGAGAACAGGCCCGTCGTTTTCTACGTCAGCGTCCCAATTTTCCATTAGTCCGGCACCTATCCTAATTGTGGCCAAACCCTCTACACGTTGGGCAGATTTGGGCGACACAGGCGAAGTCTGGGATACGATTGGTACAGATTTTGTCGCAGTTACTGTGTTGTTTGGAATAACAGCAGTTTTTTGCGCTGTAACCGATTTAGTTTCCGCTAGTACCGCAGGCATAGTCTGCGTTGGTTCAACCACTGCTTCTTGATCCTGATTTTGAACTTGTGCAACAGGTTCATTTTTATTTGATAGAACACGTGAACCTATAAACATACCGACACCAAGTATTACAACCATGACTATAATTTTACCTGTCATCGTTTCTATAAATTGTTTTATGTCTTTCATATATTTTTACTGATTTATGCCAGCTGAAGAGCAATCGGCTTTTTCGATTGCTTTCCATTGTTGATAACTTGCTTCATCTTTTCCTTGTAAAAAAACAGCGGAAACTAATCCAGCCTGAACACAAATTTGAACTTTATCTCCTTGTCGTTTAGCTATTTCATACTGTTGAACAACATCTGAGGAAACTTGCTTGTTGATATTTTCTGTATATCGAGATGTTTGTTTTTCTAGTCCACCGCCCCAAAAATACCAAACAACTCCAACAACAAAAATTAAGCTAACTATTCCTCCAATAGTATTTTTGTCGACTTCATTATTATTTCCTCCTCTCTCTAATCTAAAACTTTTCATGGAGATTACTCTTTGCGTTTTAGTAATAATTCTAGTTGAGACGCAAAAAGCTCCCAGCCAGATTGATGGTTTTTAAGCCACCCATATCCGTTTCCAGATATGACCCGATGAAAGGCAAAACTCTGACTAGGAGTTCTTTATCTTTCATCGGGTTTTTCACCATGCCATCCCTAAAATTTAAGGTGGTTTAGGCTACTTTCTTATTTAGTTGTATGTAAACTATAACAGAATAAAGCTATTTTAGGAATAGTCTCTATACATGTGCTAATTATTTATTTTACTTCTTGCATCCCTTTGTATCGGCTTTTTTTATACACGATCCCAAGACAAAGACGACAACCTAGGATATTTTGTAACGGGTGTTTAAGTAAAACTCCCACACGTCTCTTGCATTGTGGACACATGAACCAAAAACGAAGTCCCTGCCCACCAGTTTTTGAAGTCATAATTAGAACATTTTCATTAAGCATTTCAAATTGTGCTTGTAAAATCGTCTCCTTAAGTTTTGCTTTATAGTCGCGCAATAAATCAGAAACTGCTACTTTCTGACAATCTTCAACTAAAAATATATTTCCTAAATTATTGGCTGTCATTGGTTTATTTTACTTAACATGATCATTGAACTGCTGATTTTGGGCAATAAAAGCCGTCTTTGCCGTAATGTTTAACGGTGTATATGGCATCTTTATTTGCCTCAAGGTCATGATTGCATTTGTAAGCTGTCGATGTGCTCGATCTAATTCCTTGCTAGCAATAGCGTAATAATCGTTGATTTCTTTATTTATAGATATCTTGCCAGGAACATAGTTGTCCATAGCACTGGAAAAGCAAATTATTCTCACGTGAGAAAGTGCAATAGTTTCAGCAAGAGTTTTTTCTATTGCCGTTCCACAATCATATTCCTTTTCAATTTTTCGGATCATCTCAGTAATAAGGTGCCGGTATTTAACATCTACACTCTCCGCAACTGGTACATGGGTTTCAAGGCCTAAAGCATACTGGACACTATTACTTAATTCCAAAAGATTTATTGCATCTTTGCCCCTAACCCTACGACCTCCTGTAGCATCCATAGTATCTCCATACTTTTTGCAAAGACCCTCAACATCATATCGGTGGACTTTTGTATTAAAAAATTCCCTAACTTTTTTACTTTGATTAGTTGTATTCAAATCTACAGACTCATTTTTGGCCATTAGTGCTTTTTTCATATTAAAAAATTATTGTGCCAATAAGAGCAATTTATTCATATTTTCCAAATGGAAGTCTGAATTGCTATATATTCCGGCCCAATCAAAAGTTCGAAATGAGTCCCTCCAAGCGAGCCATTCAAAATCACCTTATTTTACAAGGTGATTTTTTATTACCCCAGACGGGTTTCGAACTATTCACGCTATATATTGACATATATACTATTTCGTGCTATACTCTTTGTCGAATAGTACCTTAACAAATCCATCATTTATGACTACATCTTTGAGAGCATTTATTGTGCTTTGAAAGATGTAGCCAATAAACCAAACCGGCTGCACAAAACCCAACTATACAGACACCATGAAAAATCAAGAAAATCAGCAAAAAGGTGAAGCCGCACCCGTGATCCTCGGCTTGCTCGCATTCATTGTCATCATCGGAATCGGCCTCGGTGGCACTTGGCTCGCCCAAGGCAACGACTTCTTCCTCTATAAGGTGTTCGCACCGAAGTATGAGGCGGTCCGTCGTCAAACCTTCGAGCAAACCAAATCCTACAACCAGGGCGTTGTCCAGGAACTCCAGAAGCAATACGTCGATTACGCCGCGGCTCCAAATGCCGACGTTAAAGACGCAATTGCCTCGGTTGTTCTCCACCAAGTGGCGGACTACCCCGAAGACAAGCTCCCGGATCACCTGCGCAATTTCGTGCAGAAACTCCGCAACGAGCGAACAACAAGCGGTTCAGACCTCAAGTAAACAAATACCTACAAACTCGGAAACCAAAGAAAACCAGATCAGATGAAAAAAATTACCTTACTCTTGTGTGCAATCGCTTTGTCGTTTGCACTATCGGCATGTGACCAACCGCAACGATCATCCGACAGCGACCAAGTTCAACAGCGGGCCCAGGAGCAAATCCTCAAGGAGATCACGGCGCAAGTCGGGATGCCCGCGATCAAAAATGCTCGCGAGAAAAAGATCCTCAAGCTCATCTACGAACTGCGTGATCAGGAGGGGTACGTTACGTACACCTACATGGAAAACCTGCAGCCAGCGGTGGTCAAAGGGGTCACTTCCCTCGGTGGCAAGTTGACGTACTTCGGGCAGACGATCGGATATCCGATTCCGTATGCAACCCAATATACAAGTCCTCAGAAGGTGGAATGTGCGGGTACGCACGACTCAAGACCGGGATACGCATGGCTCACAACTCCGCAAGCTGATCCCAACGGACTGTTCTCACCGGCTGCCGCCGATGCGACATGGGTTCTCATGAAGGACCCTAACAGCAAGAATGTGGTTCCCGTTTACAGCGAACCAAAACTTGTGAGCATGCCGTTCAAGCTACCGGTTGATTGATGATGGACTCTTATGGTGGTACACCCACTCGGCGAAGTAGCCGGAGCTTAGCTCAAAACTTTCACAAAGGCGCCACTCCCACAAGGATGGCGCTTTAACTTTTATGTAAAACACGTTCTGACATCATTCAACATTCGGAGCTAAGAAAATAGCCCTAACAATATAGGGTTATTTTTGTACCCAAATAGGACATTAGAACCTACCTAAATATAATTTGATATACTTATCCATGTGAACACTTACGACAGAACAAAAATAGGTAAAAAAATTGCGCAAGGAGGTGACCGCAAAGTTTACATGTATGGCGATGATAAAGTTATAAAATTCTCGAGATTATCACCGTTTGCAGGAGATAAATTACATAAAAAATACCTTCATGATTATTTAGTATGTAAGAAATACTTTGGAAAATATATTGTTGAAACAGATAATGTAAGTAATTTATCTGAAGGAGACAATATTGAGATTCAACCATTTATCAGAGGTGAAATGCTTGAAAAGAAACATTCAAATAATCCTTATATAAAAACTCAATTAATTGAAATTACCAAAATTCTAAACACAATGAAAAAAGACGGTTCCCCTATTGTCGACCTCTTGGGTAATTTTGGAATGTTTAGTCCACGTTTAAGCAATATTGTAGTGGACTCATCTGATAATCTGAAAATAATTGATGCCGTTCTCCTTGAAGGAAGGTCAGTGATGCCGTTTGGAATAATTCTTGAAATATTCATTCCATTTGTTAGGGCTAGGCAAAATTATCTTTTACATAAATTTTTGAAATAATATTTCAAACATCAACTTATTTAAATTAAAACAAGTTCTAACGTCCTCTATCCAGTGGAGCTAAGAAAATAGCCCTAACAATATAGGGTTATTTTTATACCCAAATAGGACGTTCGAACCCAAAAATATATCAACATCTTGTAACAGTTAGATTTAATATATAATGGTAAGTATTAACAAATAACATAATAAAAATGTACAAAAAAATACTCATCGGGACATTCTCTTTATTAGCTGTTTTTGCAGTAGCAACAATATCATCCGCTCAAACAACATCAACTTCTACGGCTAGTACAAAAATTTCATGCGTAGGAACAGCGGTTAACACACGTGAAGTAGCCATTGATGCAGCGATAATAACACATGGGCAAGCTATTCAGTCAGCATATACAGCACGAGCAGCAGCTCTACAACAAGCATACACTGATACAACAACAGCTCAGTTGAAAACAGATGTAAAAGCCGCATGGTCAGCTTTCAAAGCATCAGTGAAAAGCGCCAACAGTGCTTGGAAAACAGCACAGAAAGCAGCTTGGGCACAATTTAGAACTGCTTCAAAGACATGTAAAGCACCAGCGAGTGTAAGCGATAGCGCAAATTCCGTTTCAGAGATTTAGATAGATAGCAGAGTTACATATAAAATGGCCCCATATTTTGTGGGGTTATTTTTATTCTAAATTATCCAAGGTTCGAAGTGGGTTTTTGATTTCACGATAAGGTTGATACAATTAATGACGAAAATGAAAAATGGTTTACAACGTTTTATGAAATATGGAATAGTTGGTGTTTCAACTTTTGCTTTTGATCTTCTGCTTCTTTATGTTTTTACAGATTTTTTCTCTTGGAATTATATAATCTCAACAGGAATAGCCTTTACTATTGCCATCTCTATAAATTATTTTTTCAGTCGCCGATTTGTTTTTAGTGGCACCTTAAAATCCATACACAAAGGTTATTTCGCTTTTATGAGCATAGCCTGTGTAGGAATAATAGTAGCTATGTTAGGAATGGCAATATTGGTTGGGGTATTTCATTTTAAATTCTTGAACTCTCGAATCATTATAGCTGGGGTGGTTGGTGTTTGGAATTATTTGATGAACTTATATGTAAACTTCAAGGTAGCTGGAAAATAATTTTACCCAAAACAAGTTCTAACATCCTCTATCCAATTGAGCTTCATTTGACCAAGTGCTATATTTATGCTACTTTGCGAAAAGATAACGGTTTTTTCAACAACCCATCAAAAAAAATCAGCATGGACAATAATTCAAGCAAGCAAGATTCAAAACCAGCAGAAAGAGTCGACCCAGAACATGTACATCACCACCCTCGTGATTGCAAATGGACAATTGAAGATCTCCTTACTCTCCCTAAAAAGGAACTCCTGCGAGCATATTTGGTGCTTTTTCAAACTCTCCCAGACTTTAATAAAATAGAGGGGGTACATTACCAAATCATCAAACAAAGATTCCAAAGAGTTGCGAAAGAGATTGAGAAAAGAATGTCTCATTAGACAAAAACAACTTAAACACAAAGACGCACAACCTTCGGGTACGGCGTTTTTTCTTTTGCTTAATCTCTTTTAATTTCATTCGATTCGAACCACAAAAATCACCCTATTTATCAAGGTGATTTTTGTTACCCTAGACAGTGTTCGAACTTTTATTTGCAAATTGTATTTTATGTGTCAATATCCAATCAGACCTGTATCTTTCATAGAGTGCAGGCATTAACGGTGCTTAGCACCACAACAAAAGAAAGAGAGTAGTGTATGCCAAAGATTAGTATTGTGTACGCCCCATACACCGAAACAGAATCAAGGGGGTTTTTAATGCAGGTAGCCGAAGGTATTATGGAAACCTTCGGTAAATTAGATACCGTGGGAAGAACCGAGATACTTAGCCACATCGAGGTCATCCGTGTAAAGCTTACTACATGGGTACCACACGGTCACTTGTGGGTAGAAATGATCCTAAACAACGAAGGAAAAAAGGAGACTTTCTCCTTTACCAAAGATCCATCTAAAGTGGAAATTGGAAAACACGTTGAATGTTGGATCTTAGAAACTTTAAACTCGTACCTTGCCAAGTTATCTTCAGATCTCTTGGCAACAGCTCGTAATCTTGAAACCAAAATGAATGGCCTGAAACCAATCATCCAAGCAAAAGCAATCGAGAGATTTGCACAATTACTCGAAGAAGCAGGATATGAGAACGCAATGAAGCTTATAACAAGCGAGCTTTTACCGACGGCAAAAAATTCTCATATTTCGTTATACCAAGCAGCAAAGCAGTATTGTAATCAGGATGAGGAGCAAGATACAAGCTGGCACCAATTGTTTAGAGCGATGTCTGTAGACATGCCTGATGCAGCAAAAAAAGAGATATTGGAACTCGACATTCACCAACCTCTATAACAAACTAAATCACCACCACCTCAACACAGGAACCCACTGTCGTGAGATGGTGGGTTTTATTTTTATATAAAAATGAATTCTAACATATCTATCTAGCAAATCTAAATTCTTTGGTACAATAACAGGATGAATTCAAAATCTATTATCTACATCGGTATGTTTATAGGTTCGACTGTTGGGAGTTTAATACCTGGTTTATGGGGTGATAGTTTTTTATCTATGTCTTCCCTTTTATTAACTGCATTCGGTGGCATAGCTGGTATTTGGTTTGGTTACAAAATAAGTAGATAAAAAAGCTTAAAGTACTCAAATCACTATATCTTACAAGGGTATTTTTTATTACCTCAGATGAGTTTGAACGGTTTCTAATATTTAATATGTAACATAACTAAAAACTTTGATACAATTCTCCTATGCTAGAAGCCCCCATAAAAATATCAGAAAAAGAGCTGCTTCAAGAATTATCTGAAATAATCCTTGAAAAAATAAAAACCAAAGAAGGGTATCAAGCTTTATTTAACTTTGTTGATAAAGAATTAACACCCGAGTTCGGGCGACAAGAACTACAAAAATATAAGATGTTTCATATATTAATTGGAAGTACACTTGAACCAGAAGCATCCCTCAAGCTTGATTTACCTGGAAACATTATTGAAAAATTTATTAGAGAAAGATTATAGGTCTTTTACCTGATGTTCAATTATTTGTCGGACACCGTCACAGGTTCGGAGCCACCAAAATCACCTTATCTTGCTGGGTGATTTTTTTGTTAGTCTCGATAAGGTTCTAACTTGTACTTTCTCATTGACATATATAATATTATATAGTACAATCCTGAGCGGAAAGGAGGTGATGAAAATTATGTCACCTGAACGCAGAGGCGAGATTGCCTATGCTTACCTGAAAGCAAAAAACAGGAAAGCTGGAATCCCTGGCGATGCAAACACAGTACGTCGTGAAATTGGTAACACCATCAATGAGCCAGAGCTCAAAGAAATCAGTGTTACCCCCGAAGAAGCACTTGAGTTTGTCGCAGAACTCCTCAAAGAAGTAGTGGAGGGATTCTTTACGGAACTCAACACCCGCCCGAAAGGAAAGTGAGCAAGGTGAACCATTCGGTTCCTAAAAGGGTAATTGTTCCTCCCATCTAAAAAATGGTAAGGACAGAACAAGAACCTCTCCTCCTCATAATCCCCCACCCACATGGAGCAATTCTTGTGGGTGGTATTTTTATATATCAAAAATAATTTTGAATACATTTTGTATTTCAAACAAAAACCTTATCCTCTCCGTAATTAGAGTCGGAAAAACTTTTTTACAAAGAATATGGAAAGTGTTTTAACCATTCAATCTTAATAAGTAGTTTTTATTTCGGTGCGAGATTTCTTATAACCAACTCTAAAAACACCGTGAACACTTAAATTTGACAGTACCACACTTAGGGTTCATAGTGGTTGCCAGACGATTTATTTATGAAAATGTTCCTTGTTCAAATATGTGCTCAAAATGTGTTAGAGGCACTTACATCCAGATCACCAAAATTCTTTGGTGAGATTGAGAAAATCCTAGCAGGAATCGAAAGTCAAATCATGATTTGCGTTGGAAAGTTTCTAACTAGAAACAATCCAAAATTGTGGCATGCCGCCTTAGGTTCAGAACTAATCAACCTGCACCTCAAAAACAGAGAATCTCTCTACTTAATAGAGGCAAATATGATTTCATTCGATCGGCGATTTAAAATATTTCTTAGTTCACGTCTTTGATGTGAACTTTTTATTTTTATATAAAAATCTAAATAGTTTTTACTGTAAACAAGATCGAAAAATTAAAGCACTAACCCCCAGGAAAAGAGGTCTGCGGTTTTTATAGATTAACAATTCTTATCGCCACAAACAAAACAAGAACACCTACTATCGTCATTATTGTTGTTAGTGCCTTAGGATGATTGTGGTGACTTTCCGGCAAAAGATCACTAGCTCCTATATAAAGAAAGAAACCAGAAAATATTGCAAGTACTACACCAAGAATACTTTCAGGTAAAGTAAAAAATAACGTGGACATAGCCCCCAAAACCGGAGCGATAGCATCCACAAGCAACCATCTGAAAGCATTTTTATTCTCTTCTCCTTCTTTTAAAATATAACTTACTGTATTAATACCATCTGAAAAATCATGAACAAGGACTGCAACCGTTACAATAGATCCAACCACAGCTGATACTTGAAAAGCTAGGCCGATGGCAACACCATCAAGAAAACTATGTATGGAAAGACTTCCAGCACCAAGCTTACCTCTAGCGTGATGATGTTCATCTTCTTCATCGTGCCCATGCACAACTACAAATCTGTCTAACACCATATAACCTATAAATCCCGCCGCCACTATAGAAGTAATTGTAGATATGGTATAAAATTTACTTCCTAAATCTATCGCTTCTGGTATTAAGTCGAAGAAAGCCACACCGATTACTGCACCAGCACTAAAGCCTAAAATGAGATGGAGTTTGTCTTTAAATTTCAAAGCAAAAAGACCACCTAACAGAGTCGAGGTAAAAGCTAAAATACTAAATAAGATTGGCATTGTGGGTGTAATTTTTTTGCATTTGTAATATGTTCATTATATATATTATAAAAATAATTGCAAATTAATTGCATTTACTATAGTATCAATGTATATGAAAATAGACTTTAAAAACATCTTAAAAATTAATGGATTTAAATCAACTCCCTCTCGGATTGCCATACTGGAATTATTTTCTTCTGATTGTAAACCTGTAAATGCTGAAGATATTTTTAGGAAAGTAAATAAAATAACAGACCAAGTTACAGTCTATCGAACACTAAACTCTTTTGAAGAAAAAGGAATTCTTAGAAGAGTCGATTTACGAAAAGGATCTGCATACTATGAATTAAACAATAAACACCACCATCACCATATTGTGTGTAAAAAGTGTGGTCTTATAGAAATTTTTAATGGATGTGAAATTGATAAAATTTCAAAAAAAATACTCAGTAAATCACTTAAGTTTAAAAATGTTACAGAACACTCTTTCGAGTTATTCGGATTTTGCAAAACTTGCACTAAATAGTATTAAAACTATTCTTTAGACCAAAAATAAGCAGCAAATATACCAATAACCACACCTATTGTAGATAATGTTAATACGTATGGTGCAAAAACACTTGACCAATAAGCACCTATTGCAATACCAATAAAAAGCACGGACCATTTAATTAATCCTGTCTCCCACCAAGGCATTGTTCTATCTTTAAAAATATTCATATATTAATTTTATAAATAATAACTAAGATAAGTATACCACTTCGTTCAACTTCTTTTTATGATTATGGAATTAAACAAAAAGCTCCGCCATATGTGGAGCTTTTTGTTTAATAAATTTTTATATTATTTACTTATAGCTTCTCTGGTAAGAGGACCAAAGTAACCCGTTGTCGGAATTTTATGAGCATATTGAAAAGCCCTTACTGATTCGAATGTGATGACTCCAAAATACCCAGTCGAAACCGGATATCTAAAATATCCAAGGGCTCTCAATATATCTTGTAATGTAATCACATCACTGTTAGAAATTCCTCTGTAGAGATTTTTAGTAAATACAAACCCCATAGAAGCACCTGATGCTAGAGGATATATACCTACTATATTTCTACGATGTCCTCCGGAACTTCCACCACTAGATTTTTTAATTGGTGAGGCAGTTGCAGCTTGAGTTGTTGTGGCTTGAGTAATCATAGTGACAAATACTTGGTCAAGAGAAGTGACCGTTGTGCTGGAAGCATCAGAAGATACGACTTGAAAATGGTAAGTTGTATTTGGAGTAAGCCCAGAAAGAGTTACGGAATGGTTTAATGCTGAATCAACACTGGGTGTTGTGGAAGCTGTGTAAGTTGATGTAGTTCCATACAACACTTGTGAATTTGAGGTTGTTGCAGTTGACCATGTAACAGTAGCTCCCGTCCCGTCCCCCGTACTAACAACAGCTAAAGAGTATATGGCCGGAGTTCCTGTTCCACTTAAAGTTGCAAAAGACTGGTCTGAGGACGTAGCTACAGTACCAGAAGCATTGGTAGACATAACTTGAAAATGGTAAGTAGTACCTGCAATAAGATTAGAAACAGTTACTGAATGCTCTGTGACCAGACTCGTATTAAGTATTGTTGAAGCACCATAAAACGTATTAAGACCGTACAAGACTTCAGATGTTGCTGGTTGGTCTGTTGTCCAAGTTATGGTTCCACCAACACCATCAGATGTGCTAGTCGCATTAACATTAGACAATACAGGTGCGGGTGTAGTTGTGGCAGTACTCGTACCTAAAGTCATAAATGTCTGATCTGAAGTTGTTGCCACCGTACCAGAGGCATTAGATGATTGAATAAAATAATGATACATCGTACCAGGTGTTAAACCAAAGAGTGTCATTGAGTGGTTGGTAAGCAAGGTGTTGTCGGGTGTCGTGGCAGCTCCATAAAATGTATTGACACCATAAATAATTTCAGAAGTTGTCGGCTGGTCTGTTGTCCAGGTTACAACACCACTTGTCCCATCTGAAGTACTGGAAGCACTAATATTAGAAAACACTGGAGTTGTGGTTCCTGAATTATTTTCTGTGCTGGTTGCTGTTGTTGTTGCAGTAGTAGTGCCAGTACTTGTAGCTGTACTAGTCCCTAGTGTTAATAAAGTTTGATCTGAAGATGTTGCTGTGGTACCAGAAGCATTTGAAGACTCCACAAAGAAATGGTATGTAGTATTTGGTGAAAGTCCAAACAACTGAACTGAGTGATTACTAACTAAAGTAGGATCAGCTGTAGTTGATGCTCCGTAAAATGTATTCACACCATATGTGACTTTGGATGTAGCAGGTTCATTTGTTGTCCAAGTAACCACTCCACTTGTCCCACCTGAAGTACTGGAAGCACTTATCGATGAAAGTGTAGGAGTTGTTTGTGCCAAAGCATTTTGCGTTACATATGAACCTTCTGCAACAAGGAAAGTTAGAAATAACATAAAAAACTTTAGAGGCATCGAGATAGTTTTCATTTTTAATAATTAGATTAATACCCTACTAATGAATCAATTTTAATGAAAATCAACTGAATTTATTATGAAGATATTCTCTATAAAATTGGTAAGTAAAATATAAAAAACGCCAGAGTATCTGGCGTTTTTTATATAATTAATAAATCTTTTACCAAGAAGCGTTTCTAGCCAAGTCCAATGCATAGGACTCCCAAAATACTCCAGCAGAAGGACCTCCGTTGCATAGTCCATCTGACTCTCCAGGAGCCTTGATCCACAGAAACGCATCAACAAGACTATTCCCAGTAGTAGTTGTAGGTTTTGATCCAAGAGAACGACCCAACGGATTACACCATTCACCATTTGAACCAGACCCATTTCTCGAAGTATCAATAACAAAATGCTTATTATTGATTAAAGCAGAGATACTTTTACCGTAATTTATATTTTCAACAGTAGTCATAAAGTTGGAAACGTTCAGAGAGAAACCGTCGGCATTTGCAACACCGGATTTCTTAAGGCTGTTTGCCATATCAGATGCACTTATCCAGTTTGGATGACCAGCATCAATATAAACAGAAGTCTGTGAATTTGCTTTAAGTATACCGACAGCATATTTAAGAAGACTCTGTCTATCTGCCTGGTTTGACTTAGATAAACAATTTAACAGCGGCAACGCATCTGGCTCAAGAATCACAATTGCCTTACGATTTCCAATACCGCTAGCAAATGACTTTATCCAAGCTTTATAGCTAGCCGAAGAATTGGAACCTCCAGAAGAATAGTTGCCACAATCTCGCCCTGGTATGTTATATGCAACAAGAACAGGAGTTGCATTTGCGGAAGTTGCTTTACTTACATAACTATTTACATCGTTTTTCACATCACTATTCCAATCTCCAAACCATGCTGCAGTCGGAGTCAACGCAATCTTGTCCATAATAAATGCATCACTCTCTCTATTTTGAGCACGTAATGCAGAAGCACTTTGTGCCGCCTGAGTGTTTGGATTTACATAGAATGTGTTTACAAGAATAGGCTGATTGTTGGAAGTGCTAACTTGAGTCGGTATAGGTTGAACATCAGTAACGTCACTTATTTGAGTTGGTATAGTCTGAACACTCACATCATTAACAACATCAACACCTTGGTTTACGACAGACTGAACCTGCGTATTATCACTCACTTGAGTCGGTATAAGTTGGGCACCAACAACACTCTCTGTTTGGGTTGGTATAACTTTTGCTGAACCACCTGTTCCATGAGGAATATTAACAGTGATACTTTTCTGCCCAATCACTGATCCTCCTGCACTTTTTGCAACAAAATTAACAGAGTACTGGTTACTCTTTTGCCAGTTCCAACCACTCAAATCAACAGAAGCTTCTTTGTGAGGATAGTCTGTATTATTATCTGACATCTCAACCAGATTTCCATTGTCTACTTGCCAATACATTTTATAACTACCAACCGATTGGCCTGTGAGCATAGCTTTAAATGGCTGAATACCATCCACAGTAGCTTGATCTGTTGGCCACCATATCTGTACCGATGAATCAGATGCATGCGCACGCATCGCTAACGAACCAAAAAAAACTGTTACTAAAAGACCACATAAAAAAATACAACCTTTTAGGGTTTTGTTTTTTATAGACATAATTTTTACCTAATATTGTGAAGTGCTCGTGTGTTAACTTCATGAAGAACACGATTTACTTCAATGTCAAGTATAGCATAAAGTCACCTTAAAATCATTTTATCAATAACTAAATTTATACTCATACAAAACTAGCCCAGGTGAAATTTTTTTTATAACCAGACGCTGATAGTGTGTATCTAAATATATCCTTATTTTTTCTGAGTATCCTTGATCATAACTCAATATTAGCCACATGTTTGTATGGTCTTTAGTAATACTATTTATGTCCCCTGGTAATTGATCTTCTTTAAATGAAGGAATTGGACCGACTTTATTTTGATCCCACACAGGTAAGGTCAGGACTTTATTGAAACCATGATAGTAATAAATAAATGGATATATTGTAAAAGGAGCCGATACAACAATAATATCTGAAGGCAATGTATTAGCTTCAAGATAGGTTGCCACTTCCCTATAATTTTCTTTAGTCGGAGTCATTTCACTTAGCCCCTCAACCGTAAAACCAAAAATAAATGTTAATACAGCCAAACAACTTAATACGTACATTAAAAAACGTGGATACCTAGATAATACCCACCCCATCAAAAGATACATTGCCGGCATAGTAAATATTAAATATCTACTCAAAAATATCGGTCTAATATATATACTTCCAAAAAAAGCTATTGTTGTTGGAATAGAAAAGACCATTATCAAATAAATAGTTCCTGGCTGAATCACCATATTCCTACGAAGCGCAAGAAAACCGAATAAAATAACAATCGGCCACAACGAAAGAAATATGGTGTTTATAAAATCATTTTGAAAACCTATAAAAAACTCCGAAAACATGTTAAATAAATCAACACTAGTCGGAGACAGAAGATTAGGACTTGCGTTCGAAATTTTTCCTAAAAAAAATACATATGTCATCCAAGGCAAAAAAGCAGCCGAGGTAATAAGAGCCACACGCAAAAAATTTTTAAAAGCATTAAATCCAAAGTTTTTTCTATTAGTTAAATAGAAGATAAAATCAACAAGCAATAACAGGAAAAAGAAATAATGAGTATATATCCCCACCAGAGAGGACACTGTAAATCCAATCCAGGAACGTCTACTGTCATTTTTCAAAATATCAATTAGAAAATACATATGAATCAGCGCAACAAAAACAAAAAGAGAATACATTCTGATTTCATTCGCATACCAATTCATAAAGGGAGAAATAGAAAATAACACAGTTGCAAACGAACTCGTATCCTTCGCATATAATCTTTTACCAAGTATATAAAAAATAGGAATGGATAAAACGAAAAAGATAAGAGAGAGCGTTCGAGCAACTGGAATGTCAGTACCAAATATAAGCAACCAAACATGAAGAAGTAACGGATAAAGTGGGACGTGGACATCTTGGCCAATAAGGCTAATAATCATTTTAGAAGAATGGCTACTTTGCCAAAGACTCTGTGACTCATCCAGCCTAAGACTTTGATTTTGAAAAAATAAATATGAAATACCAACAGCAATAAACATACAAAAACACAAAATAATAAATCTCATTAAAACCTGCAATGAATTGTTCTGTGTCTTTTCCATAAATTCATAATTAACTATATTCATTAATCAGTATTTTTTTAATACTCTCTTGTTTCATTGCGGAAGGTATGGACGCATATATAAATGGTATGAAAACGGATACATTGAGAAAAACCCATATCGTATTTGTAATAAATGAAGCAGATAAACCCTCGCGCACAAAAGCAAATATAATACCAACCAAAGCAAGTACAATATAAAAAACATGAGGAATTACTAAATACACAAAATTCCCACTTTGCTGCTTTTTTGGAGTAATTGAAAACTCAACTTTCTGACCTGTTATAGATGAAAACAACGCCGCCACGTGAATCATAAATCCACTCATTGAAAATGCCAAAGCCCTAAAGGAAAAAGAAAAGTTGCTAGTTTTTTCCAAAATATATAGCGTTACGAAAATATACGGTATAAAAATTGCCGCGAGTTGCATGGTTGATGTGATTATTGGAACAATCCCAAAGAATAAAAACATGAGCGGAATAAGAGCATCAATGATTACGATAATGCCGGAAAAATAAAAACTTACAGCAGAAAAATATTGAAGTTTTTGTTGCCAAGTCAGACCTTTTTGAAAAAACACATTATTGCTAAATATTACATCCAAAGAACCTCTAGCCCAACGAAATTGCTGTTTGTAATATGACAGAAAGTCCTCTGGGGCAAGACCTTCAGCAAGCACTTCGGGAATATAAATAGATTTCCAACCTTTCTGATGTATATACATACTCGTGACAAAATCTTCAGTTATACTCGTATTCATCCCACCAACAGAAGAAAGTGCATCCCTCCTAATAATCATATTAGTTCCACACATTGGGACAGCGTTGAATCCATTGCGACCCTTACATAAAGGCCCAAAAAACAGTTCTTGCTGAGCCCAGGAACTTAAAGTTATATAATTCTTGGCATAATTTTTGTAAAATTGAGGAGACTGTACAAATCCAACCTTAGGATCAATCAAATACGGTACTAGCTTTTTAAGAAAATCATCATGGGGTACATGGTCAGCATCAAAGATGACAATAAATTCTCCCTTTGTTTGCATAAGTGCATTATTTATATTTCCTGCTTTTGCCCAACCAGGTTTTTTGCGAGTAATAACTCCAACACCTAGATGATAAGCCATTGATTCTATATCATGCCAATTATTTTTCTTTGCTACAAAACCATCATTAAGAACATATACTTTAAAATTTGGATAATCCATTTTTTGCACAGCCCTTACGGTATTAGACACAATATCAATAGGTTCTCCTGCAACAGTGACGAACACATCTACAGAAGGACTGTATGCCATATTGCGTGGAAATTCATAATTCATTTTTTTAATCGTATACATATACACAAGTGCTTGATAAACATGGTATACCTCTCCAAAAATCAAAATCCCAAATAAAATTTTATTGCCCACAGGAAATGCGAAGGCTATTGTATAAAAATATATAAGTGTCAAAATAGTATTTACAATAAGTATTTCATTTCCTATGTCAGGAGAGATGAATTCTCTTTTTATTTTTTCATCCTGATTTATCATGATTTCAGAGAAAATAAATTTGGTAATAAATTAGTATAGAGACCCATACCGAACCAAATCCAGTTTGCGTCATAATAACTTAAGGGAGATGTGAAAGAATTGGAATCTGGGTTAAAGATAGCCTTGAGTTTTAATGAATATATTTTCTGAGCAAGAGAAGGGTCACTTTCTTTGAAATATCCAATAACTCCCCCGTACATGGCCGGAGCCTCACTTATATCAATAACAGTTCCATCATGAGAATATAGTGAAGCTAAATATTTACGTGACTTAAATTCGCGTGAAAAAAAACTCAAAGTGTCTAGATATGCCTTGGCTCGAGGATCCTTAAACCATTCATAGTCAATAGCTATTCTCCATGGAACTCTTAGCGCATCAAAACTAAAATCACTAGCGCCACTAATAGAAGAAGCTGGTGAAAACGCACCAGTTTTTTTATTAAACAAAACCCAATTTGGAGGCAGTCCCGCTGATGTTTTTTTGTCCAAAGAAGAAGACGAGGTTATTTGTAGGACATGATACGAACTATCAACTAAAGACATCCAGCTATGTTGAGGGTCGACTTTTGAAAATATTCTATAAGCGTAGGGTGAAAAATATGATGGGTTAATAAGAACATTATCAAATGATTTTTTTTCAATATCATCAGCTACTACATATGATGTTGTTCCCACCGTTATAACTTCATTTTGCCAAATATCATTAATAATAAGTTTTGCCTCATTAAGATAATTTGCATTCCCCCAGCGGCTATATCCAAACAATAAAGCTAAAGCTATATCAGTATCAGCATCGGTAGCACTATTATTTCCACCTTTTGAAGAAAGAACTCCATATTTTCCATTTCCCAAATCTCCATATAGCCAAGAAAATAAATGATTATTTTTATGTTGCATATTTACAACTGTCCATGCAAAAACTTTACTAAACGTATCCTCATCATCAACCCACACAGCCCTAAGCAGGGTGTAGCTTTGTCCCTCAGATGTTGTGATATTTTCACTTTGCTTATCTATGGCACGTAAAGTAGTTTTATCTAAATAATTATTTTTATAATCTTCCCAAAGAATCTGTAATGCGGCTTTATCAGAAAAAATAATATTTGTAGCATGTGAATTAAAATATGTAGACACCCCAAAAGTAAATAAAAATAAACTTGCAATAAAACATAAATACCAAAGTATTTTAAGAGGAGTCATGATTGTGATATGCGTAAAAATTAGAGCTAAATAGAATACAGTTAAAGCTTCTGATTTTCCCAGAAGGTTACAACTTTGGAGCAATAAATTTGCGATGGTTTAAAAAACCAAAGAAAGAGTGCTGTGTGGCCTCCCAGAGAATATTGGCTTAAAAAGTGATATACTTACAATATAGAAAGTCTATTTTTTGTAAGTCTTACTTTATAAGTTTAACACCATTCTATATGTGGGTAAATACCGCTCGCCAGTTCGCAAGATTTTCCTTTGTAGGAGCAATCAACACAGCTGTAGATTTTTTAGTGCTCAATATTCTGATCACAATATTTGGTCTCGCCCAACAAGACCCACATTACATATATCTTAAGGCAATATCTTTCACTGTTACGGTCATAAATAGTTTCATATGGAATAAAAAATTCGTATTCAAAAAATCCGTTTCTGCAAAAAACACCAAATTTAACACTCACAAAGAAATATGGAAATTTATTATGGTTTCCATTGTAGGGCTTTTTATAAACACAATCATTGCTCACTTTATGTTTGTAGTGTTGGGAAACTTTAATCAAAATATTACCCCACGAATAGCAGCAAACATAGGGGCTCTCGCGGGTTCAGCGATTGTACTTATTTCAAATTTCTTTGGTTATAAATATCTTGTATTTATAAAATAACTAATAATATTATGTACTTATCCGTTATAATCCCTTGTCACAATGAAGAAAAGAGGATCTGTAATACGATCCAAAGAATATATTCGTACCTGAAAACACAAGCATATAATTTTGAAATTATTGTTGTAGAAAACGGATCAACAGATAGCACTAAAAAAATATTAGAACAACTAAGTTACATTTCACCAATGAGAATTGTTTATGAAAATAAACCTGGAAAAGGACGAGCAATAAAAAGAGGAATGCGTGAAGCGGTAGGAGAATACAAACTCTTTACCGACGCAGATAATTCAACAGATATTCACCACATAGAAAAATTACTTCCCTACACACAACAAGGATACGACATTGTAATAAGCTCCAGAAAAACAAAAGACTCTGTAATAAAGAAACAACAACCGCCACTCAGGAGATTGTTGGGGAATGTATTTATTATGTTCGTAAAAATTGTCATACCCCTTGGATTACACGATACTCAAAACGGCTTCAAACTTTTCTCAAAAAAGGCGGCAGATAAAATATTCCCAAACCAAACAATCCTTGATTGGGCATTTGATGTAGAGGTACTGGCCTTGGCCCGCCTGCTAGATTTTAGTATTGTGGAAGTTCCTATAACTTGGGTTAACGACGAATTAAGCAAAATGACCACAAGAGGAATGTTGCGTATGGCTTGGGATATATTATGTATACGATGGAATTTATTAACAAAATATTACACAAGGAGACTTTGAAAATTCATCTATTATTCATTAATAGATTTATATAATACCAATATCACATTAGTGTATTAGGTCGACCACTTATATAAAAGTTTATTTTTTAAATTCATAAAGTATCATGCTTACAACAATCGCGATTATATTGCTTGTATTATGGCTTCTTGGAATCGCATCCGCATACACACTCGGTGGTTTTATACACGTACTTCTTGTAATAGCGGTTATTCTTATAATATTCCGAATCATCAGAGGGGAAAATGCTTTGTAACATTTATGTTGAATGCGTAGTTAAAAATCACCACTTAGGGTGATTTTTAACTATAAATTAAACGGGTTTAATGTATGAGGAGTGCATTTTACTATCATACAAGCTAATCGTCTATCTCATCAATGTCCTGGTCTACACCAGCTAATATTTGCTCTCTTTTGTCCTTCAGTGCCTGTAGTTCGCCTTCTAAACGTTTTTTTATATCTTCACCAGCTTCTTTTATAAGGCCCTTGAGTTCACCGATTTTAGAATTAATTTTCTCTATTTCTACACTTTGTTTCATTTGCATAGTTTTTAAATTAATTTATAAACTCCCCATAACATACTCTAATATTACAGACTATAAAATGAAATTTATGTGAACAAAATGTTTTTTTCTACTCTCAATCATGAACAATGTGGGAGCAAATTTATTTTTATTATTATCGGGTCTTTGATGTATGTTGAAAAAAACCTAATTACACAATAGCCACAATTAAGGTTTTTCTGTTACGATTTTTATATTAATAGTGGATACGTTATACACTAACAATTGTCCAAGTAGAGAAAAAAATATATCCGAACCATATCTTATTTTCCATAAATCTATATCTATATCAAATTCTGCTTGTATAACTACAGCACCACCCTCAATCGTAACGATGTGAGCCGGAAATTCAATAAGGTTTGTTATGTCTTTAAGTGTGAGCTCTGCGTACACATAAGCTTGAGGCATATTTGCATTTGCTGAACGATCAATTTTTATAAATCTAATCTCAGCCGTCTGGAATTTGCTCACATCAAAAAAATATTCAGATTTTATATACCATATAAGGAAAGTGTCGATTAGACTATTGACCCCTGAAAGGTCGTTAATCCGTATGGATTGCATATTAATCACAAAATGACACCCAGCTACAACATCACCAAATCCTATAGTTATCGAACCAGCATCAATATCAACATTCCCAAAGTGCTCTATTAGAAAATTACCACCAACCCATTTTATATGACTATTTTCTATATCAATAACATAATTACCTATCGGCACCGTTTCTTCTGGGGGACTCGATGCCTCTATAAATTCCCCTATTTTTTCTTTCCAAGCTTCAAAACCTTCTCTAAAATTATATATATTCTTATATCCCAAATCGTATATTTTTTCGTATGCCAACTCTGAAGCAATATAATTTTTGTTTTTACTATACAACACAATAAGATCACTCTTGTCCTTAAAAATTTCTTTAAATTTAGAAATGAAATCACCATCGTACACACTAATATTCTTTGAACCTTCAATATGACCAGCATCAAAATATTCTTTAGGCAAAACAAAAACGAGTGCTGCACCTTCGTCCTTTAATTTTGACGCTTCTAAAACGCTGATTATTCTATTTTTCATATTGTAGCCAAACTTATTGAACAATTATCTGACCTTTCATGGAGGGATGAATACTGCATGTATAGTTAAATGTGCCCAGCCGATTGAAAGTGAAAGAAAAAGTATCACCGGGTTGCAATACAGCACTGCTAAATACACTTCCTCCATTAACAGTGTGGGGAACAGAATCATTATTTGTCCAAACAATAACTGTTCCAAGTTTTACAACTTCACTTGCTGGAACAAACGAAAAGTTATTAATACTTACGGAAATCTGACTTGTTGTTGTGGAAACAGTATTTGTACTTGTTGAAGATTGAACTGAACTTGTAGATGTAGTTCCTTGATTTATGATATTTTGAGTTTGAGGAACAACCACCTGCGGAGCATTCAAGGGAGAATTAAAAGAATAGACGAACAAAATAATAAGAACAACAACCAAAACAAGTGCAAGTAGAAATCTATTCATGGCTTTAATATTAAATGAGTAATTGAAAACCTTCACTTTTAATTCTATACCCAAATATCTACATCACAATTTTTGACTTAATGTTAGTTTCATGAAATATTGAATTTTGTCTTTTATATACCTAAGGTATACTAATCCTATGGACATATCTTTTATACATTTAAATATTGTAGAACTGGCCAAAACTGTTGGATACATTGGCCTGTTCATCATTATTTTCGCAGAATCAGGCTTATTTTTTGGCTTCTTTCTTCCTGGTGACAGTTTAATTTTTACAGCAGGACTCCTAGCTTCCCAACAAATCTTCAACATATATGCACTCACTACCGTAATAGTTATTGGGGCTATACTTGGAGATAACGTAGGATATTGGTTTGGAAGAAAAATAGGTCCAAAGATTTTCAACAGAGAGAATTCTAGGTTTTTTCAAAAAGCACACATAGAACGTACTCATGATTTTTATGAAACGCATGGTTCAAAAGCTATTATCATTGGAAGATTTATACCTATAGTCAGGACATTTGTTCCAATTCTTGCAGGTGTCGGAGAGATGTATTACAGTAAATTTATTTCATATAATGTTATTGGTGGATTACTTTGGGGAGGAGGTATTACATTACTCGGATACTCATTAGGTGCTTCGGTACCAAATATTGATAAGTATTTATTACCAATCATTGTTGTAATTGTTCTAACGTCATTTATTCCTATTTTGTTTGAAATGTTAAAAAAGAGTTTCAAACACCAAAATTAAAAAGTTGTTTTTTTACAAATTTGTGACATTATTTGCATAATGACAGTTTATATTATATTTTCCATACTTTTCCTTCTAAACTTGATTGTGACTTTCTTTTTATTTAAGAAAATAGAAACCTTAAATAAAGAAAATTCCGAACAATTTAAGATAATAAAATTATCTATAAGTGAAATAAAAGATGTACTTTTTGCGCTTTCCGCGCAAGAAAATATTCTATTAGATATTAAAAAAAGTATAGACCTTATTAAGGAAGATACCAAAGATCAACGCTCCCACAACAAAATTAATAATGTTATGCTTACAAACCTAAAGACAGATCTCGCGAAAATCATAAGCAGACTTGAAAAACAACCTTTAAAAAAGATATAGACAAAAAGCTGGTTTGGCCTTATTATGTATCAGTTCCTAGTTAAATGCGTAGGTGGTAGAGTGGTCAATTACAACAGACTGTAAATCTGTCGCCTTCGGGCTACGCAGGTTCAAATCCTGCCCTACGCACAAAAGAAAAAACCTCAGCAAAGTTGCTGAGGTTTTTTCTTTTGTGCGTAGAGAAAGCTCCAGTGGAGCTTTCGGGCAGGATTTGAAGACCTTGAGTATACCGCACGGAGCAAAGCGAGTACGGTACGAAAGGTATACCGAATCTGTAAGATTCAAAACTCCTGCCCCATCTCAAACCTTGAGAAATCCTAATGTTAATTTGTTTAAGGTTGATATCTTCTTTTTTCTAACTACTGGACTTATAACAGCAATTCAGTAATATCTATTTTAGATAAATCTTTAACCTTTTAGGAGGAAGTTCTATGAAAAAAGTCGCAATAATTGGTTCTGGCGGTATCGCCAAGCACCT
>JBAXQO010000005.1:0-30488 GCA_037131675.1 bacterium | reverse complement strand
ATAAAAGCAATCTTAAGAAGAGTCGGCAACGGTAATATAACTTTTTGGAGTGTAATGCCGTATTCAAAAATAAAAAATGGTTGTCAAAGACTCTTTACCGAAGGAATAGAAGAGGAATAACAAAAACACCACCTGAAGGTGGTGGTTTTGTTATGCCTGCCTTCAGCTTAGGACATACCTTAGCTGAACGGGGCTTACGCCCACAGGCACATACACAATATATTCCATATTTGTAAATATGTCAATAAACATGTGGATAAGCCTTCATTAATATTTCACTCCCGATTTTCTGCAGAAAATCGTCAGGAGGTCGGACCTCCGTAGCCCGAAGGAACCTCTTTCGAGATTCCTTTTGCTTTACCGAGAGCTGGGCTCTGGTTACACCAAGGTTAAACCTTGCGAAGCCCTGATTTCTCTTTCATGAAAAAATAAATCTCTGTTTAAAATAGCATCATTCACCTTCTTTTTATTTTCTTTCCATTTATCAAAATCTTTTTGCATTTGGGAAATATTATATCACACGGTAAAAATGAACCAAAAAAACAAAAAACCACCCTGTGAGGGGTGGAGTTTTGTTTTGGGTTACTCAAGGTTAAACCTTACGAAGCCCTGTTTTCGTGAATAAATTCAAGCAACAAAAAACTCCCCTTTCGGGGAGTTTTTTGTAAATCTGCGAAATTTATTTCGACAAGACCTTGAACTATCGTTAGATAGCTTGCTGGTTTGTTCGGAATGAATCTGAGATGTATGTTGCCTGACCAGCTGAAGTTGTAGCTGACACAACTCGTGCAGTTACAATCTGACCAACTGTGTAAGCACCTGCAGGAGCTGTGAAGCTTACAGAAGCTGTGAATGTTGCTGTGTTTCCATCAGCAATTACGTAATCACCATTAGCATTTGTTGTAATGCCAGATGTTGGTTTTTCGTAAGTTGCAGCAAGGTTTGAACCAACCTGTGAATTACCGTTGAAGATTCCAACAGCAAATGCACTTGATGAAGCAACAACTACGTCTGTACCTTTAGCTGAAACATTAAAGTTGAAGCTTGCTAGGTATGAAGATGAAGCTGTATTTCCGATAGCGCTCTTTGTAAGAGCAGGTGTTCCAACTAATGTGTAAACTGGGCCAGCCTTCTGAACATTCAATGTGTTTGAAGTTGCGCCACCAGTTACAGAAATGTTTGAACCTGTTGAATTCTGAGCTGAGATACCAGAAGCAGTTACAGAAGCTGTAAGCTGATCTGCATCTGCAGTTGCATTTCGAACATCAACCTTCAATGTCAAAGTCTTTGTAGAATCCTTTGAAATGTTGTAGTTGATATCGTTGAATGTAACTTTGTTTGATGAAACTGCACCTGACGCAATCAAAGTTGAACCATCGTACAAATATGCATTTGTAAGAGTTGCTGTAGTTGTGATTGATGTTGTAGCTGTAAGGTCTGTAATCTGTACATTGTCCTTTTCTGCTTTAACATCGAATGCAAGAACAGTAACTTTGTCTGCTTCATTGTTCAATGAACCGCTGTTTGCGATAACTGAACCTGTTGCAGGAGTTGCAGTATCAGTTGAAAGTTTTACATCAGCTGAATCTGTCAAAGTTGTGTTGATTGAAACTGTCTGGCTGATAGCTGCAGAACCTGCATACTGATCAATACCAGCACCGTCTGTACCACGAATTGCACTGTCAACAAGAGCAACAGTTACATTAACTGGAGCTGCCTTTACACTTGAGTAAACGTCAGCTGCGATTGTGATGTACTTTGAAGCACCCTTTGCAACAACATAGTTGATACCAGTAAGAGTGATGTAGTATTCACCAGAATCCTTTACAACTGTATCTGAGTTCAAAGCTGATGAAGCAAGAACATTGTTGTTCTCATCTAGAACATATACAGTTTTAAGATCTTTGTTGTAGATATCTGTTGAAGAACCAAGATCAAGCTTGATTCGATCTACCTTGATATCAGATGACTGAGCCTTTACTTTAAGTGACAATACAGGAGCTTTCACATCACCCTCGTATAGAGTTGAGTTTGAGATAGCACCCTTTGTTACTGAAAGTGTTCCTTCTGCACCAACTGTTGAAACTGTACCAGTTGTTGTAGTTGTAGTAGTTGTTGTTCCTGCTGGAGCTGCAACTGCTGCATCTGCATTAAGAGCTGCACGTGTCTGTGGGCCAACGTTTCCAACTGCTGCAATACCCTTTGATGTCTGGTATGCCTTTACAGCTGCCTTTGTCAAAGCACCGAAGTAACCTCGAGCTGTTGCTGTAAGGAAACCTTTTGATGCTAGGAAATTCTGAAGTGCTGAAACTTCTGCACCTGTTGAACCTACTGTTAGGTTTGAAGTAAATGTTGTTGCTGCTGGAGCTGTTGTTCCTGAAAGTGCTGCAATCTGCTGAGTAAGCTGAGCAATCATTGCCTGAAGCTCTGCTACTGTCGCTGCTTGTGCCTTTGGAGCCGCTGCGCCAACAACTACGAATGCTGCAACTAAAGCTATAGCTGCAATCTTTGAAATTGTTTTCATAATTTAACTAACGTCCGCTTTCGCGAACTAAAAATATTAATCCTCTTCCGTTTAATTATAAAAGTGGAAGCGGAGTTAATAACTAATAAAGAAACGAATAATGCGTAAGCTGATACCTACGGTCCATACAGATAGTACTGAGTGCGGAATACTCATCGTGTAATCAGCACGAGAGGTGTATACATTACTGTACACACAACACTAACTTTGGTTTAAATCCGCACTCGCTTTTGGCGAACACAGATCGACGCAAAACCAAAGGTTAGCAACAAATATTTAAACTGATTTTCTAGAATTTTGCGACAGTGAAAGGAAAAGAAATTTCGGAAATTTTTGTGCCTTATTTAAATGTCAAAGTGACAATCGTTACAGGACTACACGTAAGTATATACTCTTTTTTAAAAGTGTTAACAGTGCACCTGTGGAATATGTGGATAAAGGGTGTTGAACCCTTTGTTCCAACTGCGTTCGAACGCCGTGAATGAGATTACTCGTTCACGCGATTCTCACTTGCTGGAAGAAATAGGCTTTTTGGGCCTTCTTAAACCACCCCACAAGTATAGCATAAATATGAAGAAAATGCAATCTGGGGGCAGATTTTGGCTGTTTAGCTCAACACCCCAATGTGTAAGATGAACATCCTACCTTTTATGAAATACTTCATGTACCCGATTACGTCCAATTAGGTTATACGTGTCCTATATAAAAACTGGTGCACTGGTCAGGTCTGGGACTCCAAGATTTTGACTGCTTGAGCCAGTCAACATTTCAAACCTTAAGCCAAGGAGTAAGTACTCCACCTTCGCTCCCCTTCTTTCTTAAGGACACCACTTGCGACTAGAGCCAGAAGCTCGCGCTGAATTGTTTTTTCACTACAACCTTTGATGACACCGGTGAAACCTTTAATAGTAAGAGTTCGGTGTTTTTTAATGAGAGCAAGGATGGTCTGCTGACGTTTGTCCTTTATATCTTTCTGAGCCTGTGCACCAACTGGTGAACTGTCCTTTATAAAGGACATAGGTTTTCGCACCTCTGCATGTGAACTTGCTGGTGCTACTGGAGCAGTGAAATGAGGTGTGTTTGTATGTGAGATGTTTGGAGTATGCGGAGCCGAGTTCCAGACCTGTGTCTTTGATATTGTACTTGAATTTACAGATTCGTTTTTAAGTTCAGTATCGGCCTTCGGAACTTCAAAAAAGGCAGTATCAAAAGAGATGCTTTTTGTGCCAACCAAATTACCCTCCCTCTTATTTAGAAGCTCTAAGATTTTCTCTAACTCCTCTTTGATAACAGAAAAATTCATTGAAGATATGAAGCCTGCTCGATGAGCTATTTCATATAGAGAGATGAGCTCAACTATCTTTGAAACAAGAGAACGAACTAGACTATCTTTTACAGAAAGTGATGCTGAGCTGAGTGAGACAATGTCTTTAATAAGCTCTGTGGAAACTTTACGCAAAGACCACTTCATCGGTTCCTCTGCAGTAAAGAAATTACTGATCATGTAAGTAGCAACCGCAATCTTCTCTGCCTTCTTGTGGACAAGGTAGAAATCAGAATCATTCTGAAAAATAGCCACATTTTTAATGTCTTTTATACTATTGTCTTTTATTGTGAGGTCGTTTTTCTGGTCCATGGTTGCGTTTGACCTTTATGTCTTTTTTGAATATTAGGAGACACAAAGAATCATTTATTCCGATTATAGTCTTATTGAAATAAAAGTCAAAAAGGAGGGTAAAAGCCATCCACTTTCTTTTTTACTAAAGCGTTACAGTCTTAAGAATTTCAGGTCACTTTTCTTCACGAAAAATCAAAAACTCAGCATGCTCGCTTCAAACAGTTTGATTTTTCTAAAAAGCTCGCGAAATTCTGGAAGACTTTCACTAACTCGTAAAAAAGGAATTGAGTGGCTTTTAGGAGGGAAAGGGAGAAAAGACACCTGTATTGTTTTAAAGAAACTTGGAAGTCGCGACGGCAACGTACAGAGAAAAAATTCAGTAGGATTTTTTCGTGTTCTTTAAAACAATACAGGTGTCTTTAGAAAAAGAAAATCAACGCGGAATTCTCATATTTTTCCCCTTCTGAAATTAGTGTATTCGCGGTATAATTGTGGGCAAGTTATGGCAAAAAAAGACAAACGAAATCTTGATGAAAAGAAAACAAAAAGAGACGAAATCACTACTTCATCATGGAACCTATATTCACACCTAGGAGAAGACACTGTTGAAACAATTTCCGGAATTTTATTTTTAGTACTTGGAATATTTTTCTTAATGGCATCTACTGGTCACGCAGGATTTGTGGGTGGAAAACTTTTTGCAGGTCTCGACTACCTCCTCGGTATTGGCTACTACCTCCTCCCTACTATTTGTGTCATTCTCGGTATCTCATTTTTGAAATCACTTCACCACAATCTCGCAACACCAAAACTTATTGGTGGAGGTTTGTTCCTCGTCTCAGGGCTTGGGCTTATCGAGCTACTTTCTGTGAGACTTCTTTCTGAAAGCAAAGGAGGTATCATTGGTCATTGGATATCATCTCCCATGATTCAACTTTTTGCTTTTGAAGCAAGCTTTGTGATTCTCGGTACATTCTTTTTTATTTCACTTCTCATTATATTTGATACATCACTACGCATGAGCCTCATAGGAAAACTCATCTCACTCTTTAGAAAAAAACACGAACCGATTATCACAGGAGATGAGGAGGAACTTCTAAAAGAAATTCCAAAAGCAGAAGAAAAGAAACTCGATAAAAAAGGTGAAGAAAAAGTTGACGAAGAAAAACCAAAAGAATCTAAAAAAGGTTTCAGTATTTTTGGAGGAAATAAAGAGGAAGAAGAGTTCGTTCCTCAAAATAAGAATCGAGAAGAGCTCCATGGTATTTACACACCCCCACCTGTAAACCTTCTAGAACACGACAAAGGTAAGCCGGTTGTGGGAGACATTAAAGCAAACGCAAACATCATTAAGCGTACACTTCAAAACTTTGGAATACTCGTAGAGATGGATGAGATCACTATCGGCCCATCAGTTACCCGCTATGCTCTAAAGCCCGCTGAAGGCGTGAAGCTCTCACGCATAATCGCACTTCAAAACGACCTCTCACTAGCACTTGCTGCCCACCCTATTCGTATCGAAGCTCCTATTCCAGGTAAGTCACTTGTAGGTATTGAAATTCCAAACACAACAAAAACAATGGTTGGCCTCGGAACACTTCTCTCTTCTGCAGAGTTTCAGCAATCTGACAAACCACTTCTTGTTTCACTTGGTAAAGGTATTTCTGGCAAATCTCATTTTTCAAATCTTGCTAAAATGCCACACCTTCTTATCGCAGGTGCAACTGGCTCTGGTAAGTCTGTAACAATTCACACAATCATCACCTCCCTCCTCTATCGTAACAGCCCAGATGCAATGAAGCTTATTATGATTGATCCGAAGCGCGTTGAACTTACCTTATATAACAAGATTCCTCACTTGCTCACTCCGGTTATCACAGAACCAAAGAAAGCTATTCTTGCATTGCGTTGGGCAGCAAAAGAAATGAATCGTCGTTATGACATTTTGGAACAAAATTCTGTTCGCGACATTCAGTCTTACCATAAAAATATTATTGAACCAGCACTTAAGAAAGGTGTAAAAGCTGATGAAAAGGCTCCGGATTCGATGCCGTATATTGTTATCATCATTGATGAGCTTGCGGATATCATGCAAACATTTCCAAGAGAGCTTGAAGCAGCTATTGTGCGCCTTGCTCAAATGTCTAGAGCTGTTGGTATTCACCTTATTCTTTCAACTCAACGACCATCTGTGAATGTTATTACAGGTCTTATTAAAGCAAACGTGCCAGCTCGAATAGCTCTACAGGTAGCATCACAAGTGGATTCTCGTACTATTTTGGATATGGCAGGTGCTGAAAAGCTCCTTGGTGCTGGAGATATGCTCTATCTTTCTGGTGAAATGTCGCAGCCTACTCGTATTCAGTCCGCATATATTTCTGAAGAGGAAGTTAAAAATGTTGTTAAACACCTTGTAAACCAGTATAGAGACGAGATTTCATATGAACTAAACCTAACACCAGATAACGTAAGCACAGAGAGGAATCCTGTTTTTGATGGGTCAGATGTATCACTTTCTGATGATAGCGAATCTATGGATGAAGATGATGATATGTATGAGGAAGCTCGGCAGACTGTTATGGAAGCTGGAAAAGCATCAACATCATTTTTACAACGTAAGCTTCGAGTTGGGTACGCTCGAGCAGCTAGACTTGTGGACATGCTTGAGGAGCGAGGCGTGATAGGTCCTGGGGACGGAGCAAAAGCAAGAGAAGTATTAGAAAGAGCACCGAGTCCAGAAAGTAATTTGTAAAAAACCATGCCACTCACAACAACATCAAAAATCGCCATAAGACTTTCCGTTTCGATTTTTATCGCAGTTATTGTGATTGGTTACTCTTTGTTTTCTGCACGACATATTATTGCAGGACCCGTCATTACAATACTCTCCCCTTCTGACGGACAAACAGCTTCTGACAATTTCATGGAAATAAAAGGAGAAAGTGAAAACTTGAATTATATAAGCATGAATGACAGACAGATTTTTATTGATGATAAAGGTAATTTCAAAGAAAAAATATTGCTTTACCCTGGATACAATACTGTTAAATTTTACGGAAAAGATAAATTTGGTCGGGAAATTACTAAATACATACGACTGACAACTCCGGAGGACAAATATCCAACCGTTGCATTTTCCCCACCGACCAACACTACAGCGAGTTCAACCTTAGTCGGGCAAACGGCGACATCGACACATATTAAAAATCTATAAAGTAAAATACAACCAACAATCTATTAAAACCAACTACGAATCACTTACAAACTCTAAACTAATTTAATATGGCATTCAAAAAAACAAAAAAAGAAGACAAGGTAGCAGTGGGAGCAACAAGCATTGAAAATACTTTACGTGAGATAAAGGCAAAATTCGGAGAGGATTCTATTATGAAACTTGGTGATGCTCCCAAGGTGGATATAAATGCTATCCCTACTGGTTCTATCGGTCTTGATGCAGCTCTTGGTATTGGAGGAATGCCACGAGGACGTATTGTAGAAATCTTTGGTCCAGAATCATCTGGAAAAACAACTCTTTCACTTCACGTAGTAGCAGAGGCACAAAAACTAGGTGGTATCTGCGCATATATTGATGCTGAACATGCCATGGACCCAGAATATTCTAAAAAGATTGGTGTAAAAATAAATGAGCTTCTAATTTCACAGCCAGATACAGGAGAGCAAGCTTTGGAGATTGTAGAGTCTTTAGTGCGTTCTGGAAAAATGGATGTAATCGTTATCGACTCTGTTGCTGCACTTACACCAAAAGACGAAATTGAGGGCGACATGGGCCAGCAACACGTAGGAAAGCAGGCTCGCCTTATGTCCCAAGCATTGAGAAAACTTACAGCCATTGTTGCTCGATCAAAAACAGTTGTTATATTCATCAACCAAATCCGAATGCAGATTGGAGTGATGTTTGGAAACCCAGAGACAACACCTGGAGGTAAAGCTCTTAAGTTTTACACATCTGTACGTCTAGATATTCGCCGTATCGCTCAAATCAAGAAAGGAGATGAGGTTATGGGAGGACGCGTGCGAGTAAAGGTAGTAAAAAACAAAGTTGCCGCACCTTTCAAACAAACAGAGTTCGACCTTATGTACAATGAAGGTATTTCAAAAGAAGGAGAAATTATTGCACTTGGAGAAAAAATGGGTATTGTTTCAAAATCAGGTGCTTCATATAAATACGGTGAGACTCCCCTAGGCCGAGGCTATGATGCTACCCGCCAATTCCTTCGCGAGAATTCAAAGGTCTCAAATGAAATTTTGAAAGAAATTAAAAAACATCTTGCCAAAGGTGATATGTTAGTGACCTCTGGAGCAAGTGAGAGTGAGGAATAATTATGAAAAATTTTTTCACTAAAAAAAGAAGACTATTCCCGGATTGGCTAGAAAAGAAATTCACTAAAAAAATTTTCATAGTTATTTTAATTATAATTACTTTATATTTCCTGGTCGGCTCTCTACAAACTATTTTTGAACAAAAACGCTGTGAAAATCGTGCGTACGTATGGTTTTCAATTCCACCAATAGGTAAAGTTGGATTATATAATCTCACAAGAGATTCTGTATATGAACAAACAAAATACGTCTACAGAGAAATATATATGTGGGGAGTTTGTGCTGATACTAATAAAAAATAACAACTAGACCAAAACGACCTATTCTGATAATATCTCCCCTATCATTACGAATTAATTATAAAGCTAAGATTTAAAGCTTGGCAACTAAAAACTACCCCTATGGCAATGCTAGAATACAATGAAATAACCCTTCGAAAATACATAATATTGGACGGAGAGCCATATGAAGTTCTCGACTCACATATTTTCCGTATGCAACAGCGAAAACCTCAGAACAAAACCAAACTGCGAAACTTGATTTCAGGAAGCACTAAAGAAGTCAGCTTTCAATCATCTGACAAGGCAGAAGAAGCTGATATTGATAAAAAAGGGATAAAATATCTATTCAACAATAAAGGCGAATGGTGGTTTTCAGAAATAAATGACCCTTCAAAGCGTTTCAAACTTGATGAAGTACTTCTTAATGGTACTGGTAAGTTCCTTAAAGCAAACACCACAGTTGATGCGCTTATGTTCGGTGAGAGAGTAATTGGTATTAAGGTTCCTGCTAAGGTTGAGCTTAAAGTAACTGACGCCCCTCCAGCAGTAAAAGGCGATACAGCAAAAGGAGGAAACAAAGTTATTACACTTGAAACAGGTGCAACCATCACGGCTCCCCTTTTTATAAACGAAGGAGATATTGTGAAGATAAACACAGAAACTGGAGAATACATGGAGAGAGTATAGGAAGACTTAAAAAATGTAAAAACAAATAGGCTGGCTGAAACTAAAAGTTTCAGCCAACCTATTTGTTTTTACTTGCTTTTTTTATGTTAGAAGTGTAAAGTTTTTAATCGGAACAAACCTCACACAGGTGAGAATAGAAAAACAGCCAGTACAACCAGTATAATTAGAACAAAAGAAGTTATGGGAGTGCACCCAAATCCAAAGCCAGGAGAAAAAGACCAACTCAACAACCGCATCAAGGGACATTTTAAAAGATTCCCCAACGGCGGTATCGAGCTACTCTTTGAAGCAGGAGAAACCCTCCACGCTCGCAGCGTAGAGGAACGTTCTACGGAGGAAGGAAGATCCGTACGAATCAAATTTGATCCGAATAATCCAGCCCATTGTGAAATTAAGGCCATGAGCGAATCGCCTTCAATCTGGCTTGACCTGGAAAAATATTCCGACGTCAAAATCGGAGTCAACGGATGCATCACCGTTGCCACATGCTGTTCCTTAACGGGATGTGAGCGTACGGAATGCATCTGCAGAAAAGTGTAGAAATACACCTAAAAATCTGACCACCTCCACCAAGCGCAAGCTCTGGGGGTGTTTTTTTATATATATAAACAAAAACACCATGAATTTATAAACTTCATGGTGTTTTTGTTCGTACACTAAATTATCGAGCAATATATGGTAGAAGACCCATGAATCGCGCATTCTTGATTGCAAGAGCAAGGGCACGCTGGTGTTTTGCTGAGAGACCTGAGCGCTTTCGTGACAAAATTCGTCCGTAAGGATTTACGAATTTCTTCAAGATATCAGTATCTTTATAATCAATGTGTTTAATATTTTGCAGAGCAAAAAAATCTTGTGTTTTGTTCATATCTGTAATGAATTATTTGTAATGTGTTTAAAATGGAATATCTTCTGGGTTGATGTCCTCTTCTGGATAGTTAATTGTATCCATACTTGGAACTTCTTCTTTTGGTTTTGAAGCCGAAGTATTAGATGTTGATGGTGCTGAGTACCCTGCACTACCCCCTGTACCTGGTGCTTGTGGACCAAACTGGAAGTTATCTACAACAATTTCTGTTCGGTATTTCTTCTCCCCTGTCCCCTTATCATCCCAACTTCGTGTTTGGATTCTCCCTTCGACGAAAATTGGCTTACCTTTTTTCATGTACTGACCAATTGTTTCTGCAGTCTTTCCGAAAGCCACAATATTGTGATATTCAGTCTGGTCTTGGCGAGTGCCATTTTTATCTTTGAAAGTTCTGTTTGTTGCAATACCAAATGATGCAACTTGAGTTCCTCCTGGAAGAGCTTTTATTTCAGGGTCGCGAGTAAGGTTACCGTAAAGAAATGCTTTATTGAGATACATATGATAGTTGTTAGTTATTAGTTGTTAACTACGAAACTGTACTTTATTCTACCACAAGCTCATCAATCGTCTTATCTATCTCAGCTTCTGATTCAGGAGTTATTTCTATTGAAGGAATATCTTCTTTTGATTCAGGTTTATCTCCTTCCTTTCTAGGAATTTTATTACTATACAATGTGTTTTCTCGAACAGTTTTTAGGATAAGAGAACGAAGAACATTTTTATTCTTCTCAACTTCTGTTTTTACATCTAGCGCAGCATCTCTTGGAAGCTCATATTTTATCCAACCAAAATAAGCGAAATTGTATCTTTCATTTCGGCCTGCTTCAGTTTTAATCATTGTGTAAGCTAGAGGTCGCATCTTTGGATATTCTTCAGATACGAAAACTGCTCCATGCTTTTCTAGCATAGCTTTCATGTCACCAAACACTGTCGCTACATTTTCTTCAGCGATAGTTGGAACTAGGTTTAGACCAAGTTCATATACCTGCATAAGCTCTATATCAGCCATTTAAGGGTTGCAAAATGCTGAGGGTTAATGGTTTTTGTTTGGACTCATAAAACTCTTTTTCGGCATACATTTTCTGGAACACGGATAAAATTTTGCTAAATTTTTCCTCGAGCTCGCGCCGTCGCGCTCCCTAGTTTCCAGAAAACATATGCTCTCAACGAATTTTATGAGACTTTTTTTGTTTGTAATATGCGGTTTGGATAACTCGCAACAAATACCACTGTCTCAACGATGCGAGAGTGATATTACCATTAAATAGCAAAAAAGCAACAAAGTTGGGGGACCCGGCATGTGCCAGGTCCCCCAAGGTTTTTTCCGAACCGTATCGTTTCAACTTTCCTCGTCGAGAGCGCGCAGTGAAGCGTACTCACAGCTTCCAACCAAACACAATCCGGTCTTGGCTGTATACCACCAGGCAGTGTACCTGTATCATTCGTCATTTGTTTCCAAACCTCAGTCTTTCGAGGCTTTCCCTGATGTCTCTCGACATTAGTTCTTTCCTCCTCCAAGTGACGTCTTTCTGCTGTTTTTATATCCTAATATAAGGTCATATATTTACAGAAAATTTAGACGGTATCCTTCGTCATTCAGATTACGCTGAAACGATTTTACCGTCTACAATTATAGCACATATATAAGACTTCTGCAATAGACTACTATAATTTAAAATATCTTATTGCATTTTTCATTAGGTAATTCCTAACCGCTCCAATCTCTTCTCCGCGGATTTCAGCAATTTTCTTAACCACTTCTGAAACATATGAGGGTTCGTTGCGAGTTCTTCGATATGGTACGGGAGTTACAAATGGTGAGTCTGTCTCGGACATTATTTTATTCAATGGAACATATCGCACGACCTCATCATAATCTCTAGCAAACGTAATCACCCCAGTGAAAGAAACTGTAAACCCTAAATCTAGATATCTTTGAGCTGTTTGTTTGTCTCCAGAAAAGAAGTGTGCGTTACCGCGAAGTCTTTTACCATACTCTTTATTTTTTTCTGTAAGTATTTCAAGAACATCTTCGTGAGCATTTCGAATGTGAAGCATGAGAGGTTTGTCATGTTTTACCGCAAAATCAATCTGTTTTTCAAAATCTTTTCTCTGACGAATTTTTGTTTCTTCTGTTGCGTCTTTTTCACGTCCATAGTCTAGGCCACATTCCCCTATTGCTACGACTTTTTTGTGAGAGATTAATTTTTCAAATTCATGCTCGTTGAATTCTTCTTCAGTATTGTCTGCGGGGTGTAGGCCTATGCAGGCGTAAATCATTTCGTATTTTTCTGCGAGCTCTACTGCTTTTTGGGAAGACGCCAAATCAGTACCTACGGTGATTGTTGCGGTTTTCGTGTCTCGAAGTCTCTGTATCACCTCTTCAAAATCCTTTTCATAATCAGGAAAGTTTAGGTGGGAATGAATATCGATGTAGTCGTACATAGCTCATAGCTTATAGTGGATAGATTATAGACGCAAGTGTTTGACAAATACTCCAAAAAAGATAACCTGAACCCAGCAGTACAAAGGAAATATATATGGCAAATAGCATCCCATGCAGAAAATGCGGTTTTCAGGAATCTGATCATCAGATTTCAGTTAAAGGAAGCTGTGGAATCGGACTCTTCGTTCCAAAAACCAAAACAAAAACAAACAAACACTTGAAACCAAAACCCAAAAAACTCTCAATAAATTGAGGATTTTTATTTTAATCTTTTCGTACAAATAATGGAGTTTCCGGCATTGAGTTTTTTTCGATACATGAGGAAATTTTTGAAGACGTCTCTGGCAATAAAATACTTAGACATTGGGCAATAACAGATACTTCGTATACCAAATCTGCTATTATTTTTTTACCGCTTTCTGGGTCTGTTTTAACCAGTTTAAATGGCTGGGTTTCTTGGATTTTTTTGTCAGCATTTGCAATCATATCCCAAACTTCATGCGAAGCTCGTTGGATATCAAAGTTATCTAGAGCGCTTCTAAAAGTCTCAGGTGTATCAACAAAATTTGCAGTTTTTCCAATAGGATTAGAAAGGTTTGAATTCGCCATCTTCATTACTCGCGACACAAGGTTACCTACGCCATTTGCAAGACCTGCATTATATGAATCCTTAAAACGTTCAATTGTAAAAGGAGAATCTTCAAATGGATTTACTTCACGCAATACAAAATACCTTAAAGCATCTGTGCCATATTCTGCGATCAAGTCCTTTGGATCTACTACATTACCAAGTGACTTGCTCATTTTTATTCCACCTTCACCTGTTATGAACCCGTTTACGATTATATGTTTTGTATTTGGAAGATCCGCAGCTATGAGCATTGCTTGCCACATTGCCGACTGAAAGCGGTTATTGTCTTTTCCACAATATTGAACAGTTTCACCCTCTACCCAATATTTTTTGAAATCATCTTCCATATTTGGATATCCAAGTGTTGCTATATAACTTACTAAAGCATCAAACCATACATACATAATATGCTCTGGATCACCTGGGACTTCTATTCCCCAAGGCATTTTTGATTTAAGTCGTGAAATACTGAAATCCTGCAATCCACTCTTTGCAAATTCTTTCATTTCGTTCAAGCGAAAATTTGGAATTACAATATCTGGATTTTTTTCATATAAATCCAAAAGCCTTTCTCCAAAAGCAGAATATTTGAAAAAATAATTTTCCTCCTCAATTATTTCTAATTCTCGATTTGGATGAAGTGGACACTTACCATCCACAAGCTCTGAATCTGTCTTTACCTCTTCACAACCCACACAATATTTTGCTTTGTAATTTTTTTTGTAAATGTAACCATTGTTATTTACTTTCGTCCAAAATGCTTGGGCGGCTTTTATGTGGGCTTCGTCTGTAGTACGAATAGAGTGAACGTCTTCACTTATTCCCAACAGCTTTAAAAGTTCTTTAAATTTATTGGCGTAAAAATCAACATATTCTTGAGGGGTTTTACCTTCTTTTTTTGCACCCTCGTAGAGCTTCATACCATGCTCATCTGTGCCTGTGTTAAAAAAAACATCAAAACCCTGCAACTTTTTATAGCGAGCAATAACATCAGCGCGAACAAACTCCATTGCATGACCAAGGTGAGCCTCAGCATTTACATACGGAAGCGTGGTGGTGATATAAAAATTACCTTTTTTATTACTTTCTGACATGGTTTATTATTCTGCTTACTTAGTGATTTTTTTCTTCTCTACATCGTTAATAATCTCAACAATGATAGCAGCAACAGGTATTGAAAGAATTACTCCAATGAACCCCGCCAGCTTGAGACCAATAATAAGAGTAAGAATAACTAAGATTGGTGGTATCCCTACAATTTTTCTAACAACAAGTGGGTAAATTAGGTGAGCTTCAAATTGTTGTACAATCAAATACAAACCAAGTACCAGTATTGAAAGCGTGATTCCTCCGTCTGTAAAGGCTACTGCGAGCGCGGGTACGATTGCTAAAATAATTCCAAAAATTGGTATCAATTCCAAAACCATAGCAATAAAAGCCAAGAAAATAGCATTACTTACCCCGAGAATAGACAAACCTAGGAAAGTTAATATACCAACGATAACTCCTAGAATTAGCTGCCCCTGAAGCCAACGCCCAATTTTTTGTTCTGAACGCTTCCATAAATCAATTACATAATCTTCGTATTGAATGGGGGTTACTATTCTCAAAAAATTTCCAACTCCATCGTCCTGTACTGACAAATAAAATGAAAGCACAACAATCAATATGAAACTAACGATACCACCGAATATTCCAGAAACAGTTGTAAAGATTCCCCCTGTAACATCTGCTAGAGTTGAACTTAGCCCATCAACAATACCTTTAATTGAAAAATCTGGAAGAAAATTAGTTTGACTTAATGGATTCCAAAGATTAGTACTGTCTACATATTTAGGGAGAGCATCAAGAAGACTAAGAGTATCGTGTATAAATGTCGGCAAAAAGAAATACAATATTCCAACAATAAATATACCCAAAGAAAGAAACACCAATACTACAGACAAAACCCTTGGGACACCCTTTTTAATCAATTTTTTATTTGCTGGTTCTATTGCAGATGCGATAGTGATTGATGTGAGTATAACCAGGGCTATATCTCTGAGTATAAAGAGTAGATAAAAAGCAATAACGATCAATAACGTTTTTATGATCGTTCCCGACGAAATCGAGATGGTTTCATTTTTATGCATTATTCAATAGTACCACAAAAAAAATCTAGTGTAAGGAGTGGATTTAGCCGCATTTTCCCTTCGGGAAAATGCGGCTAAATTCGAAAACACCTGTCTAAATCTTTAAAAGTTGCAAAAACTCCTGCGAGTCCTTAAATGGTCCGACAATTGCAAGATTAAGTTTTTCATTCTTAAGGATTTCTTGTGCCACTTTTTGTATGTCTTTTGCGGTCACCTTCTCTATCTTACCTACAACATCATCAGATGTAAGAATTTTTTTATCATGCATCAACTCCTGAAAACCAAAAAAATCAGCAAGAGAATCTGATGACTCAAGTCCCAAAAACATATTACCTATCATATAGTCTTTTGCTTTACGAAGCTCCTCGCTAGGAACAGCTTCTTTTACTATTTTCTTTACCTCATCCAAAATACCGGTTACTGCTTCTGAAACCCTAGTATTTGAAACTCCGGCTGAAATATTAAAACTACCATGTGTTGTAGATGAATCTTTACCTGAACGAATATAATAACAAATTCCTAGCTCTTCACGCATTTTTTGAAACAGCCGAGAACTCATACCTCCCCCGAGGATAACAGAAAGTATAGAAAGTGCTGTGTTTCTTTTATCATAACGATCAAATGAACGAAAACCCAGAACTAAATGTGTTTGGTCTGTTTCTTTGAAAAAGATTTTTACCTGTGGATCTTTTTGAGATTCTTTCACTTTTTCTTTTCCAGATTTTTTACCTTTTGAAATATCTGAAAAAAGCTTTTCAATTTGAGAAATTATTTTCTTTTCCTGAATTTTTCCAGCAACCACTACAGTAGTTGCCTTCGCAACATAATGAGCTTGTCGATATTTTACAAAGTCTTCTCGTGTCATCTTTTTAATATTTTCACGAGTTCCAATTATAGGCCTACCTGCAGGCTGGTCACCATAGAGAAGCTCTCCAAAAACCTCCCCAACTTTTACCTGAGGAAGATCTTGATACATATTCAACTCCTCAATAATTACACCTTTCTCTTTTTCAATTTCCTTTTCTGGAAGTGTTGAATTCAAATACACATCCGAAACTACTTCTAAAAGATTATTTACCTTTGAATGGTGGGCCTTTGCCCAGTAACCTGTACATTCCGTGCCAGTAAAGGCATTTGATTGCGAACCTAGAGAATCAAGTTCGTTGTTTATATGAGCTGCTGTAGGTCTCTTAATCGTACCTTTAAAACACATATGTTCAAGAAAATGAGAGATTCCATTTATATCTTTCGTTTCGTAATTTGAGCCGGTTTCTACAAGCGTCATAACAGTGACTGTTTGATTATCTTTCATAGGAACCGTAATGATGCGGAGACCATTCTTAAGTACTGTTTTTGTGTATGTCATAAAACCCAGTTTAACAGAAAAATAAAAACCTACCAAAGAATTTTAGTAGGTTAAATTTATTTACATAAACCCATTCACAGTAGCACTATTTTAAAAGCTGGACAGAACCAAGGAATTAGTGGATATCTTTTTACTATAAAAAGTTTATGTGGTACTTTGTCGATAAAAACAATCGGGGCAACCGATCTATTTTCATAGACCGCCGACTCTCTCCCCTTCCACAGGTTAGACATAGTAGCAATCTTATTAGCATTCTCTAAGTAGTTATATCCGAGATCAATCTCCCCACCAATAAAGTGTGGATACGGATCCAAGTGTGGAGAAAGCAAACCACTTTCCTCAATCTTAAAAATCCTATTTAAAAGTGTCTTTCGACAAAAGGCCAATGATTGAAGCAATTTAGGAGAGTTTGCTTCATGAGAAGTAACCTGAAACACAAGTAAAGAACAATTCTTCATATAAAGTAATTATACCATTTTTAACAAAAATCTAGGACAACCTTAGTTGTCCTAGATTTTGCTTTATATTTTTCCGTTCAAGTATTCCTTCAAGGTTTCAATCTTTACCCTTTCTTGGTTTCCAGTATCTCTATCTCGTACAGTTACCATCCCATCTTTTTCAACAGTATCAAAATCTACAGTCACGCAGAACGGTGTACCTATTTCATCTTGTCTTCGATATCGCTTTCCAATATTTCCATTGTCATCAAATGATACTCTACCAAATTCCCTGCGAAGCATTCCATATACTTCCCTCGCCTTTTCTACAAGCTGAGGTTTATTTTTCAAAAGTGGAAATACTGCAACAAGTGTTGGTGCAACTTTTGGAGAAAGTTTCAAATAGCTTCTTGTTTCTCCCCCGAGCTCATCTTCTGTATAAGCACTTGTAAGTACTGCGAGAATAGAGCGCCCAACACCAATTGATGGTTCGATACAATGAGGAATAAATCTCTCTTTTGTTTCCTCATCAAAATATGACAAATCAACCTTAGACCCATCTGAATGACTTCTCAAATCAAAGTCACTTCTGTAGACAAGACCACTTAATTCATTTCTTCCAGATGGATAATCAAACTCGAAATCAATCGTGCGTGCTGAATAATGTGCACGATCTTCTGGACCAACTTCAAGCTCATGCACATTTTCTTTTGGTAAACCAATGTCATTTGTAAATGCCCACATTTCTTTTCTAAATTCCTCAAAGGCAGTTTCCCAATCTACTGGCTTTACAAAGTACTCAATTTCCATTTGCTCAAGTTCACGAACACGGAAAATAAAATCGCGAGGAGCAATTTCGTTGCGAAAAGCCTTCCCTATTTGCGCCATACCAAATGGAAGTTTTGGATGAAATGAATCTACAACATTTTTAAAATTCACAAACATTCCCTGTGCAGTTTCTGGACGAAGGTACGAAATAGATGAATCATCTTCAATAGCTCCCATGTGAGTTTTAAGCATGAGGTTAAACTGGCGTGCATCACCTAGTGGATTTCCATCTGGACTTTTTATTCCTTTCTCCTTAAGAGCTTTGTCCATATCCTCAAGCTTCATACCTTTAGGATCAATGCCATTTGCTTCAAGTAAATGGTCAACGCGGTAGCGCTTTTTTGTTTTCAAATCTTCCACGAGAGGATCAGCGAATGTTGCAACGTGTCCTGTTGCCTTCCATACATCCTGGTTCATAAGAATAGCTGCATCCATGCCATACATGTCTTCCCTATCTGTTACAAAGCGTTTCCACCACAAACCTTCAATGTTTCGTTTTAAGGCAACACCCAAAGGCCCGTAGTCCCATGTGCCAGCAAGACCCCCGTAAATTTCAGAGCCTTGATAAATAAAACCTCGTCGCTTTGCGAGCGAGATTATTTTTTCCATTGTATTTTCTTTGTTTTCAGACATGTTTTATTTAGTCTAATTTACAGCAAATCATTGAACTTGTCGAACCACTAAAAAAAGTGAGTTAATAAAACTATGGTTGAACCTGCTCGTCATTTGAATTGAAGCCGGCATCATCAGTAAGACGAGTTGTTAGTGAACTTCGAGAATCCTTAATTTCAGCCTGAGCATAATTATCTGTACCTGTAAGAGTCTGAGTGCTTATAAGTACAGGAGAAGTTCCTACCTGGGTAACACTAGGCTTCAGAGTAACTTGAAATGCAACTTCGCGCTTAGGCTTAGAGAAACCGGCAGAAGCTTGTACTTTCCCCACATTCCACACAATATCACCAGTAACACTATCGTATGTTATTTCTTCTGATGAAGGAGATATTTTATTATTCCAAGAGACATATGAAGGCAGTGTAGCAGAAACTTTTGCATTAGAAACACCATTAGTAGTATTTGTAACTGTCCACACAATAGTGTAAGTAGTTGGCTTTTCAGATTGAGGTGGCATTGCCCCTGAATTTTGGAAAGGACCAGTGAAATAAAGTGCCTGAGAAGCTAAATGTAAATCACTAGTAAGTTTTACTATCTTGGAAACACTTGAATTAATTTCTTGCTCTACGCTACTCTCAGAAGTACGTTGTCCTTTTACGCTTACTGCTACATCTATTTTTGGATCACCAGATGAAACATTATGTACCGAGAAACTAAAACCTAACTTACCGGAATCTCCTGGAGAAAGACTTGCCAACTCATTATTGGTTTTTTTATCCCAGGTAATCGTGTTTGTCGATGAATCATAGAACCCGCCATTAGATAAAACAACACTTGATTCATCAAGAGGTTTTCCGGAAAGAACCACACTAAATTCAGCATTTGATATAGTACCTACAGTATTATTTACCCAATCAATATTACCGTGAACAGTTTGACCATCTGTAACTGCATATTCAGGAACATCAAGTTGGTCCAAAGTGAGCACCATTCCAATAAAGGGTTTTTTTATGGATATAGACTGTGACGAAAGAGCTAGCACTGTTCCTATTTCTTTTTCATCGGAAGCACTTGCATTACCAACGGTAAATTTAAAATAACGCTCTTCATCATTTTGCCCCTGAAGACTACCTGTAACTCTGATTGTTCGGGTTTCTTTTGGTGAAAGAGTATCTAATTTCCAGGTATCATTACCGCTCGAAGGTGTTGGGTCTGATTCTTTAAATGAATACCCAAACGGATACTCGGCTTTGAGAACAATATTTTTCAGAGGAGTTTCTGAGTTAGAGGTGACTGTAATATCAAATTGTGCTTGTTGTCCAGATGTAATTTCTTTAATACCTTTTGTGACTATTGCCACAGGAGACGAATTTAGTGTTAATGAAAAGATTTTGCTTTTTTCAAAAATAGCATTAGAGCCTGGCACGCGATATTCAATAGAGGCTTTTATATCTTTCGAGCTTCCCTCTTCTCCAAAAAGAAGCGACTTAAATATTTTATGAGCAAAACCACCCGAAGCAATATCTCCCAAGTTAACACGGTCCCGCTTCAAGTCAGTTCTCGAATCATCAGAAGTTTTTGTACCATCTGGATAATCCATAACAAGGTCAACAAGTTGAATTGGTACATTATTTTTATTTTCAACACCAACATCCAATGCGAGCTCTTGTCCGCCACCTATTTGAATAGGTCCACCTACGGTTATATTTATATTATCAGGAGAGACAGTGTTTCCACCCTGTGAGAACAAAAAGAAAGCAACCACCAAACTTAGACAGAAAAAAATAAAAGAACCTATGAGTAATTTATAGAATGGATTTTTTTGTTTTCTAGGACTCATAATCTGATTATTTTCCTCTGGCGCTTCATCTTCCCATTGTCTTGGGGTCTCCCACGTATGTGGCTCTAAATCATGTTTTTTATATTCAACAGTATTTTTAGCGTTACGTGCATAAAGCTTTGATTCTAACTTCTCAAGCTTGTGTTCTTCATTCATATACGCAAGATATTATATCACAATTGAGAAGCTTGGAGAGCACTGTTTATATAAGAAATAGCGTCATTTTTTTTGAAGGCAATTGAATCCAAATATTTTGAAGACCAATCTATTTTTAGGGTACACACCTCCCCCAAGGACTCAGCTCTCGCATATCCAAGAGCATTAAGCATTCTCAATACAAAAAGCCATTCTATGGTTACTAAAGATGTTTCATTATAATTCCCGTGCACAGATTTCTCACATATTGAAAAGAAATCATCAAAAATAAATTCTTCACAACCCTCCTCTGGTAGTAGGCGTCGAATGAGAGATAAAATCCTCACAAGAGGAACACATAAACCATAACTATTCTGTAATTCAAAATATAAATTATAGATAGGTCGAGCATTTGTTATCTTCCACATGTCTTTTCCTTTTACAAGAGAAATTTCCACGCAAGAATATTCTTGCAATGCATAGCGTAGCTTTGAACTGTGTGAGCGTACACTTTGCGCTCTGGCACGTATCATCCCAAAATCACGAGTAAACAAAGTTATTATGGAGTTTTTTTCTCCTGTCGTAGCGGCACTCACCACAAATGCATATGTAGTGTGAATGTGATACATGTTCTACATACGAAATGAAATAATCATTTTCTTATCACCAATCACAATCTCCTCACCTTCTAACTCGGCATATTCTATGCCAGAAAGTGAAGCCGCGCGCATTAGTTCGCTTTTGAACTTTTCCAAAAACTCTTTTTCTGTTTCCGTACATGAAACAATGAGAGTTGGAGTATCCTTTGGAACAAGTCCTTTTTGTTTTCGGGTATCCTGAACCGCACGGAGGAATTCACGATAATCACCCTCTTCTTTGAGTTCTGGGGTAATATTTACATCTAACCAAACAGGAACATCTCTATGCGATTCACTCACAACAGTTTTAACATTTACTTCATCTCGAACCAAGGATGCATATTGTTCATCTGAAAATAGATTTTCAGGATCATTAACGGCAAGCATTGCAAGTGGTTGTTTAACTTTTATACCAGCCGCCCCACGTGCTTCTAGCCCGAGTGATACAATCTCCCTGACTTTTTCCATGTCATCAATAACAGTATCTTTCACAATCATATGTTTAATTTTTGAACCAATAGACTCAATTCTCTCTGGCCACGAAGTGAGGTGTACGCTTTTTTCATCAGTATTAGTCTTCACACCTTGATAAAGGTCTTCTGCTATAAATGGCATAAATGGAGCAACTATTTTAGAAAAACTAAAAATCACAAAACGTAATGTTGAAAGAGCCGCAATTGAATCAGCATCAGTATTTTTCATACGGTCACGTGAACGTCGAAGATACCACGTTGAAAGGTCATCAACAAAAAGCGGAATGCTCTTGAGAGCTTTATCGAGCTCATACCCCTCAACCCCCTTAACAACCTCATTGTGCACCTGTGAAAGACGTGTGATTATCCATCTATCAAGAACATTTCTACTGTCATTTTTCATTTCCACGTCTTCACGTTTGTACATTTCATAAAATGACAAAATATTTCTCATTCTAAGAATTATTTTTTTATGAATCTCATCCACTTCCCTCTCCGCAAAGTTTAGATCTTCTGAGCGCAACAAAGGTGATGATAGAAGATAGAACCTTACAGCATCTGCTCCATATTTATCAAACATAATCCAAGGATCAGGAAAATTGTTTTTTGACTTGGACATTTTCTGACCGTCTTCTGCAAGTACTGTTCCTGTAGTTACCACATTTTTGAAAGCAATATCGCCAAAAAGCATAGTGGAAACAGCGTGGGTGTAATAAAACCACGTACGTGTTTGGGCAATATATTCTGTAATAAAATCTGCAGGAAAATGACTTTTGAAAAACTCTTTGTTTTCAAATGGAAAATGTTGAGAAGCGTATGGCATTGATGCGGATTCAAACCAGCAATCTATAACCTCTGAAATACGCTTGTATTCCCCACCGCAAGAGCATGGCCATGTGAAGTTATCTATGTATGGACGATGCGAGTCAAACTCTTTAATTCTGTTCGTATCAACATAAAGAGAAACATGCTGGGCGTAGTCAAAGGTATTATATTTATTGAATAGATCACCTGTTTGTTCCAAATCCAAATTTTTCAAGGCTCGCAATAAATATATTAGAGGGCCCTGATGGGATACTATGAGAATATTTTTTCCGTCATTCTCTCGCGAGATTTTCTCAACAACTTTATGTATTCTAATTTCAGTTTCTTTCCAACTCTCCCCTGTTCTACCTCGCTTAGCTGAATAATATTCGCCTATTGATAATCCATTATATTCTGATCTTTCCGCGGTTTCAGAAACGTCCTTTATTGTCTTTCCATCCCATTCACCACTGTCTATTTCTTTAAGATCATTTTCAACAAAAAGAGATATGTTTAGTTCTTTTGCTATTATTTCAGCAGTTTCTTTTGCTCTCAGCACTGGAGAACAATAAATTACGTCTATTTTTTTTGCTTTTAAATTCTCAACTTCCTTCCTAACTTGTTCCCTTCCTTTTTCAGTAAGTGGAAATTTTTCAACAGAATCATCAAAAATCCCTTGAATATTTTTGTCACTTTCACCATGACGCATGAGAGTCAGGGCTGCGATTCCTTTTTTAGCCTTTTCTTTCAATTCATCTGACGAGCCAACAACATCAACACTCTGACATGTCGAGCATTTCCAAAATGGAAGTGGGGTTGCCCAAAAACGGTTACGAGAAATATTCCAGTCTGGAGCATTTTCCATAACATGTTTAAATCGTCCTTCTTTAAGATGTGAAGGTATCCAATTTATTTTCTCATTAAGTTTTATAAATTTTTCTTTAGAAGACTGAATCTCAAGAAACCACGCAGGAATTGCATAATAGTAAAGAGGTGTCTCACAGCGATAACAATGAGCATAAGAGTGTATGATTTTTTCCTTAGCAAAAAGTTTACCGTTGTGTGCCAAATATTTAATTATTTCAATATCTGCACTCTGGTGTTTTTGAGGTTCTTCTTTTGTGTCTTTTGGCTTTACAAGCCTATCAGCAAAATCAGTTACTTCGGGTTTAAACTTCCCTGTACCATCTACATGGTGGATGATTGGCAAATTATTTTCCTTTGCCAAACGCAAATCATCTTCACCAAAAGCTGGAGCAATATGAACAACTCCAGTACCATCTGTTGTTGTCACAAAATCACCGGCATATATTTTCCAGCCATTCCCTTTATTTTTTAAATTCTTTTTTGAATAGTAGTTAAAAACCGGTTCGTATGATTTACCAACAAGTTGTTCTCCGGTTAAAACTTCAAACTCAAAGAGAACATTCCCTTTATTCTTAAAATTAACACTTGCTTCCTTATTTTCTAAATTAACATTTAGATGCGAATCAAATAATCGAGCTTGCAGTTCCGCACTCTGCATCATTATTATTGACTCCCCTTCCTTCAAAGGAAATTCCCCACTGTCATCTTTCACTAATTTTAGCTTTAGATATGTCTGGGTTTTATTTACAGCCAAAGCCACATTTCCAGGAAGTGTCCATGGAGTAGTTGTCCATGCAATGACGTAGGTATTTTCTTCATCGATAAGTCTAAATTTAACATATACAGAAATATCAGTTATATCTTTATAGCTATTATCCATTGCAACCTCAGCATTTGAGAGCGGGGTCTCACAGCGTGGACAGTACATAAGAACCTTTACGCTCTCATAGACTTTTCCTTCATTGTAAAACTTCTTAAGCGCCCACCATACAGACTCGATATATGTGTTATCCATCGTCTTGTAGGAATTATCAAATTCCACCCAACGAGCCAAACGCTCAATCGTGCGCTTCCATTCATGAGCATATGTCATCACCTTACTTCGCGCATGCTCATTAAATTTTTCAAGACCTAATTCCTCGATTTGTTTTCTACCCGAAATACCAAGATCTTTTTCTACAATGTTTTCAATCGGAAGACCGTGACAATCCCAACCCCATCTACGAAGAACTTTGTATCCCTTCATGGTTTTGTATCTGGGGATTGCATCTTTTATGGTACTTGCTAGCAAGTGTCCATAGTGAGGAGTTCCAGTTGCAAAAGGAGGTCCATCGAAAAAGACATACTCGCCTTTCGGAGCAGCTTTTTCTACTGTTTTTTTGAACGCATCAATGTCACGCCAAAACTGAAGGGTTTGTTCCTCTTTTAAGGCTGTGGGGCTTTTAATAGTTTTATCGTCTACCATCATGCTATGGTATCAATTTTTCACATTATTTCAATGTAAAAAATAATAAAACCAGGGATTATTTTTTCTTCTTAGGAGTTGAAGTTGCTTGTATAGGTTGAGGAGCCGGTACTGGAGGTTGTGTTACATTATTTAGAAAAGTAACAATTTGTGTAATAGTTGTATGGTCTGTCTCCACTTGATTTCTGAGTTGATAAACAATCATTGTTTGATATCCTAGACCCGCAAGAAGAATACCAAGAACAAAAGCTGAAGCGATTACTGTTTTATTCATTTTCGTCTTTTTAGATTGAATTAATACTTGGAAGTATACCTCTTTTGAAATAAAAGAAAAACCTCTCATTCAAGAAAGGTTTGCATTGGAGCTGTGTATTTTAGACCCAAAAAAAACAGAACTAAGATACCGATTGAGGTTGTTGTGGGGAAAAATTACTCCTCCGTGAATAGAGGTTTACAGCCTGAATCCCCACAGATGGGTTTGCGAGACTTATGGAAGTTATCCTGTCATAAGGATAGCGAGAAAGCAGTGAAAGTCCGTTTTTAGGGAGAACAATTTCAACATCTCTTTCACACCCCACAAGTCCCCATTCCATTCTACCTACATTAATATGTTCCGCCATCCAAAGTAAATCCAATATAAGGTTATCACCTCGGAGATTTATGATATGTAACACACCAACATAAGGAACCCCCTTACTCTTGATGATAACACCGTTTCCAACAAAAATAGCAGATGAATTAATCAATCTTTCAATGGTAATCATATAAAATTCTGAAAAGTAGATTACCACATTTATTAAAAATGTCTAGCGCTTACATTCTTTCAGGCACCTTGATACCTAGTAGATACAAACCATTAGAAAGTATATTAAACACGGCTTGAGTAACACCGAGACGATATTCACTTTCCTCCCCCGCGTCAATAATTTTGTTATGTGCATAAAAACCATTGAACAAAGATGCGAGTTCAATTAAATACGAAACAATATAGTGCGGGGATTTTTCATAGGAAGCTCGAGCAACAACTTCTGGGAAACGATACAGAAAATGCTCTATGGGATAAGCGTCTTTGTTATAAGTTTCAAAGGAAGCTTCTTTATTTTTCCACCCTGCTTTTTCAATCACCGATGCTGCACGCACCGCTGTGTATTGGAGGTACGGACCAGAGTCCCCTTCAAATGAAATAGCCTTTTCGCGATCGAAAATGATGTCACCTCCAGGAGACTGTCTAAGTATTGAAAATTTTATTGCAGCAACAGCCACTTCTTCGGCAATTTTATTTTTTATTTCTTGTGGAAGCTCTCGGTCTTTAATGATTTCACTCACAGCTTCTTCTGTCTCAGATATGAGTGATTCACCAGTGATTACATTACCCTTTCGTGAAGACATTTTACCCTCAGTTAATCGTAGCATCCCATGTGAAAGGTGTTCTGTTCTACCTGCAATATTTGAATCGATTTCTCCAAGAGCACTTAATATTACTTTAAAATAATCACTCTGCTCATTAGCAGTAATGATTATAGATTTGTCGACAGGATATTTTTTAAATTTTCTTAGGGCGTGAGCAATATCCTTTGCTTCATATGTCGGAAGACCTTGTGAGTTTATAAAAACACGTGTGTGCAAGCCTTTTTCTTCACCTTTGTAGACAACCGCACCATCACTTTTTTCAAACACCCCCCTTTCGCAAAATTCGTTAATGATTTTTATTGCATCAGCTGCCACTTCACTTTCAAACAAATAATCATCAAATTTTGTTCCAAGCTTTTTGTAAATTTCTTCAAAGTGTTCAAGTGACCACCCACGAGCTAAATCATAATAATGATTAACTTCTGGGTCATTTTTTTCGTAAGCTTTTTTATTTATGATTTTGATTTCTTCAGCCACCTCTGGATTATCTTCATACTGATCTGAACCAAAAGCGTATGCATCACCAACAAATTTTACCTTACTTGAAACTGAATCAGTGTCAGCAGGAAAAGAATCTTTCCTCTGCATCATTCCCCAAATAGCTTTTCCTATATGAAGACCGACGTCACCTTGATATGTAATTCTTGTAACATCCGCGCCACTAAATTCAAAAACCCTAGAAAGGGACTCCCCTAAAATATTTCCCATTAAATGCCCAATATGAAAAGGCTTCAGAACGTTTGTGTTTGTATATTCTAAAATTATTTTCTTTCCTTCCAGTTCACGCCCTTCACCATACCCCTTTCCTTTTTCTAAAATTTGCTGAAGTTCACTCGCAAAGAAATCTTTGGAAAGATAAAAGTTTATAAAGCCCGGACCAGCGACTTCTACTTTTGAAATTGTATTTGGAAGATTTTTACTTATTTCTTCTGAAATAATATTTGCCAGCTCTCGTGGATTTTTACCTACCTGTTTCGAAAGCACCAAAGAAATGTTTGTAGAAAAATCTCCAAAGTCAACATTTTCAGGATGTTCAATTACAAAATCCGCTTCAGGCAAACCAAGCACCTGACATGAATCCTGTATAATTTTTTTTATTGTATTTTGCATTTTATTTTCCTGTTGAACCGAAGGCTCCAATCCCTCTAGATGTGTCATCCAATTCTTCCACTTCAATAATTTCTGGAGATTCCACTTTTTGAATAAGCATCTGTGCAACTTTGTGCCCAGCTTCGATTGTATAATCTTCACTGCTGAGATTTATCATTCCTATCATAATTTCACCCCGATATCCAGCATCTATCACCCCACCTAAAGTTTTGAGTCCGTGTTTATGTGAGAGTCCGCTCTTGTCCCACACAAGACCAACATACCCTTCCGGTATTGCCATAGCTATTTCGGTTTTTACTTGAACTCTCTCTCCTTTTTTAATCACAGTTATTTCAGATGCAAAAAAATCCATTCCTGCATCACCTACATGGGCATAGTTTGGTAGAGTGGCATTTGGTATGAGTTTTTTAATTTTAAGTTCCATAAAGAGTAGTTTATCATAAAATTTGACCTGCATAACCATTATGTGTAGTATTCCATCCAGATAAAGAAAGGAGTAATCCATGATCGAACCGAAACATCTCAAAAAAGGCATGTTAGTGTGGTGGACGGCAAGTAGATATTCTAGCGATTGGAGTTGTCCCTGCCTGGTCACCAAAGTAAACAGAAACAAGAATATTTTCAGCGTCATCAGCTTTGACGACATGAAAGAAACAGGAGATCTGTTGATCATCCGCAAACCCGGAAGTGACGAATCTTCTCTCACTGAAATGCGTCAAATCAATGTCGAAGAGGTCGAAGATTATTTCGAATCAAGAAAGGGGGAGCTTCAAGAGGCGATTCATCGCGCTGAAGTCGAGCTCTCTCGAAAGACAGAGGCGCTTCAAAAGTATAATCAAAAGGTTATCGATACCCTCTCTAAATTGAGGTAGGATCAAACTAACCAAACGCCCACAGTTTTCGTACTGTGGGAGTTTTTTTTAAGAAAAAACCCCTCTACGTGAGGAGTTTATCAATTTCAGTTTTGAGAGCATCTGCAACGATACCCCTCGGAGGATTCGCATCAACAACAACTCCATTAACCTGCTTCAAAAACTGCATAAAACCTTCGCGCATCCGAAGATGAAAATCGGGCTTGCGCTCATCGAAGTGATTGATTTCATCACCACCTTGTATTTGTTTTCTCCGCAAACCCTCCTCTACATTCACATCCATATAAATGTAAAGGTCTGGCTTTACACTCCCAAGATAAAAATCCCGCATTTGCCAGAAAAAACTCTCAAGCTCTTTTGCTTCCTGTCCGTAGATTTGATACGCAAAAGTAGATGAATCAAACCTGTCTGAAATCACAACCTTCCCCGCTTCTAAAGCAGGAATGATTGTATTTTTCAAATGATCTGCGCGAGCTGCCCAAAACAGAGCAAAGTGAGTTTTAGCATCAGCTTGCGAAGCGTTCACCGACTTCAAAATAACATTTCGAATTTCTTCAGCATACGGCGAACCTCCAGGCTCGCGAGTAACCACAACTCTCTCACCAAACAGATTTTTAATATCTGCAAGCTGTGAACTTTTCCCCGCTCCTTCACCACCTTCGAGCACGATGAACTTTCCAGTTATATTTTCTGTTTTCATAATTTAAAAAAACTTTTCTGCCAAATGGATTACCCTTTTCTTAAAGTTTTATCAATCATCTGAGCAATCTTCACAAAGTCTTTCTCTTTCTTTCCTCGTGTAGTTTCCGCAGCAGAACCAAGGCGAATTCCAGATGGGTCAAATGCACTCCTAGTCTCACCTGGAATTGTATTTTTGTTTACAATAATCCCGGCTTTCTCAAGCTTATCACTCGCTTCCGTTCCTGAGATTCCCTTTCCTTCCATCCACACATCCACAAGAACCAAATGACTATCTGTTCCTCCTGAAACTATTCTCCAACCAAGTTTTGAAAGTTCTTCTGCAAGCACTTTTGCATTTTTCTTTACCTGCACTGCATATTTTTTAAATTCAGGAGAAGCTGCTTCTTTGAGAGCTACAGCAACAGCGGCCACTTGGTTCATATGTGGACCACCTTGAAGACCTGGAAAGACTGCTTTATCAATAAGATCTGAAAATGAAATATCTTTTCCTTTTGAATCTTTTTTGGTTTTGTCTTTTCGTACAAAAATCAGCGCACTGCGAGGACCGCGCAAAGTTTTGTGGACAGTTGTTGTAACAACATCACAATATTCAAACGGTGTTGGATACTGCTTTCCTGCTACAAGCCCTGCGAAATGCGACATGTCACACATTAAAATAGCACCGCAAGCATTTGCAATATCTCGAAACTTTTTGAAATCAACAATTCTTGGGTATGCGGTAAAGCCACAAACAATTATATTTGGCTTTTCCTCAACCGCTTTTTTCTTTAGCTCATCATAATTAATAATTTCAGTTTTGCTATCAACCCCATAACCAATTTGATTCCAAACTTTTCCTGTTGCAGACACTCTGTGACCATGAGTAAGATGTCCTCCATTTTCAAGAGTCATACCCATCACTTTTCCACCTTGCGGCACAAGTCCAAAATATACAGCTAGGTTTGCTGGTGAGCCAGAAAGCGCTTGAACATTTACATGCCATTTTTCTTTTGAAAGGCCAAAAAGTTTTAGAGCTCTTTCTTGTGCCAAAATTTCTACTTTGTCTATTACTTCATTACCTCCGTAATATCTTTTACCTGGATATCCTTCCGCATATTTATTTGTAAGTTCTGAACCAAGAGCTTCTAGTACATCTTTGGAAACAATATTTTCTGATGCAATAAGGTTTATAACTTTCTTCTGTCTGTCTTTTTCTGCTTTGATAAGCTTTGCAATTTGAGTGTCTTTCATTTATAAAAGTTTAATTTTTAAGATAATACTAATAATATCACTTTTTGAAAACAAGCAAACAAAAGCCTCTCTCTCCTTCGGGAGAGAGGGGCTTTGCTCTAAACATCAATTAATTCCCTACAACATCTTGTTACTCAACATCGCCATCAACTTCACAGCATTCACCTGAGC
>JBAXQO010000004.1:0-48990 GCA_037131675.1 bacterium | reverse complement strand
TTTACCGTCTAGCTTAAATAATGACACCCCCTTTATATTATATTTCTTAGCAGCTTCCAATGCGAGTTGGACAGAATATGCATCCGAGAAAAACACAATTCTCTGTTCTCCGTCTTTCACATAAGAAAAACTTAACTCCCCTGTAGCGTCTCTATGTGGTGTTATATTATTATCTTTTGCGAGTTGTACTGAGTCTACATATGACATAGATTTCATAATCTCATAGTCATAGCCACCTTTCTTTGATTTTGTAACTTTGGTATTCCAGCCATATGTTGGTACACCTAACACTAATTTATTTTTATCAATATACCTTAGGTTGTATTCAAGCACCTTTCTTACCCAAGAAATATCTGCGTTTGGAGCATAGAAGGTCTTATCCTTTGCATTCCATGTTGATGTAGTTGTTTGTGCCATCTGATCATATGCCATCACTCTCACAACATCACATACTTCATTTAATGTTTTTAGGTCATTTGACCAAGGAGATGTGGCTTTAAGCGTTAACAAACGTGCAGACGGAGAAGCTGTGGAAGATCCTTCTATGGTGCATGATAGTGTCATGCCTTTCTGTTTCAAAGCAGTACTTAGTTTTCTCATAAACTGAGCATACAATGCTTTATCTTCCATTCTCTTGCCTTCATAATCAATATCTACACCTGTAGCATTAATAGATTGTGCTGCTTTTATGATGGCGTTGATATGGTTATTTGTAGCTGAAATATCAGTAAAAACATTTTTCATTGCTGTGGGACCCGTCCAAAGGAAAGTTGGAACAATGTTTACATTATAAATTTTTGCTTTCTGAATTAATTCCGTCCAAGGACTTTGTGTTAATTTCAAAGCATCTTTAATTGTACCGTCCGGCTGAACTTCAAAAGAAAATGGATTAAGCTCATTAAAATATGAAATATGATCTGACGCAGACTTTGTACCATCGGTTTTTGTCCAATATGGTATCCATGCAGAAATTTGTAATGGATTAGAAAATGTTTGTGCATGAATTGTATTTACATTCAAAGCAAAGATGAAGACCACCGCACAAAATATAGGAATTATTTTTTTCATATAGTTAGATACTAACATAAATAAGGTGAAGAAAAAAAGTGTAAAATCGGTCAGGAATAATTTTGGTTTCGTCAAACCAAAATTTTCACGACCCTGGCTCGCTCCCAAGCCTGCTGGCTTGGGTCCCGCTACGCCCTTCGATTCTCGCACGAAAGCTCCACAGGAGCTTTCTTACCCGCACAAATAAAAAAAACGGCACATGCCGTTTTTTATTTGTGCGGGTAGCGAGAATCGAACTCGCGTCTCAACCTTGGGAAGGTCGCATTCTACCACTAAACAATACCCGCTTTTTAAAATGCTTTTTTCAACCTTTGCCACACAGCCTTAAATACATTGGCTTCATTTTGTGTGGTGGATGCAGCAATAGGTTTATCAACTAACACAATAACTGATTCCCCTTCTTTTGCAACATTATATTTTTCACGAATCTGTTCCTCAAGTCCTCTGTCTGTATTACCTCGGTCAACTTTCAATACAAGCATTTGCTCACGTGTTTCCAAATCTGCAAGCTCTCGCTCGGCAGCTTTTCTGTCTTTTTCACTCTCACTTACTTTTTTATAAATACCGTAAACTCCAGGAATAAGGACAATAATAAAGAACACTGTAATCAAAATAGTTACTTTTGAATACACTAGCTGATACATTTTTTGCCTATCACGAAATTCCACATTTTTTATTATATCAAAAGTATTTAAAAATGACTCTTTTCAACAACTGGAATTAGGATTAATTTATGGTATAGTGTTCTTATCATGTTATTCAAACAGCAAAACAAAAAAATAATCCGCCGAACATTCGCAGTCTTTTGTGTAATCATTATATTAAGCATGATACTGCTTTATTTCCCAGCTCTGTGGAGATAGTGAAGATTTAAAGATAATTAAGAAATGAATTCCCCGAGTTTGGGCTTTGCCAAAACTCGGGGAATTTTCTTGAATAATACCCAAATGAAAACTAAGTAAAAACACTCTTTTTTTACTCCCCTCCTTTCACCATCTTCAAAAATACTTCATGAGGAATATTTACAGCACCCATTTCCTGCATCTTTTTCTTCCCTTTTTTCTGCTTTTCACGAAGCTTCATTTTTCGGGTAATGTCTCCACCGTACATATGTTGAGTAACATCCTTTCTTAAGGCTGAAAGCGTTTCAGAAGCGATAATTTTTCCTAATGCCTGCGCTTGAATTTTAACAATAATCATTTGTTGAGGCATAACTTTCTGAAGTTTTTCTGCCGCCTTACGAGCATCTTCCACAACTCGACGTTTCGAAACAATTCTCGTAAAGGCAAGCATTGGTTCACCGTTTATCAAAATATCCAATCTGCATACGTCTGCCTTTCTGAATTCCCCTATCTCGTAGGAAAGCGAAGCGTAGCCAGAAGTAACACTTTTTATTTCATCAAAAAAGTTCCTCATTAATTCACGTAGAGGCATCATAACTTTGATTGAGGCTCTATCATCACCAAAGTTTTCAGAATCTCCAATTTCTGCTTCGTGATCAAAAAGAGTCTGCATTATTGGAGAAATATATGCCGGAGGAGTAATAATGGTCATACTAACCCATGGTTCTTCCACCTCAGCCACCTCACCATACTCTGGAAATTTTGAAGGAGAATATATAATTTCTTTTTTCCCTTGTTTATTTGTAACAATATAGGTAATGCTTGGCGTTGTAACAATTAGCTCTAAGTTAAATTCTCGTCGAAGTCTTTCAGTAATAATTTCCAAGTGAAGCATTCCTAGAAAACCACACCTAAATCCACGCCCAAGAGTTCCTGAGGATTCCTCTTCAAAAGCATATGATGAGTCAGAAAGTCTCAAACGTTCAAGCGCTTGGCGAAGATTATTAAAATCATCCTGACTTTCAGAATATATAGAAGCCCACACTACAGGCTTCGGTGTCATATATCCATGAAGTTCTGGAAGTGGGTGTGTTGAATGTGTGATAGTGTCTCCCACAGAGGCAATGCCTGGGCGTTTTATACCTGTCACAATGTAGCCAATTTCCCCAGCTGAGAGTTCATCTTTTGGAGTTTCTTGCGGATTAAACGTTCCAACTTCAAGAGCGCTAAATTTCTCATTAGCAATTTTAAACAAAAGAGGATCATTTTTCTTTATTTTTCCATCAAGAAGTCGCACGAAAACAATTACTCCAGTATGTGTTGAATATTGAAAATCAAAAATAAGAGCACGAATATCTTTTGGTCCCGAGTGTGTTGTTTTAGGAGAAGGAACCCGACGAATCACTTCCTGGAGAAGCTCATCTACTCCCTCACCTGTTCTTCCTGAAACACAAACAATGTCCTCTTCCTTACAATCAAGGAGTCTTATCATTTCATACTTCACTTCATCCACCCTAGAAAGCGGTGAATCAATTTTTGTGATAACGGGAATTATTACAAGACCGGTCTCGCGTGCCATTGCAAGCGTAGTGAGTGTTTGTGCCTGCACACCTTGAGTAGCATCTACTAGCAAAATAGAGCCCTCTACAGCCTTTAGTGCACGCGATACCTCGTAGTAGAAATCAATGTGCCCAGGAGTATCAATCAGGTTTAAAACGTAATTTTGACCGTCTTTTGGATTTTTATATTCCATTCGCACTGGTCGCATTTTTATAGTAATACCGCGCTCCTTTTCTAGTTCCATATCATCAAGAACTCGGTCGTGCATTTTTCGTGCTTCTACTGTATGTGTGATTTCAAGCATACGATCGGCAAGAGTAGACTTGCCGTGATCAATGTGAGCTATGATGCTAAAGTTTCTAATATGTTGCATGTGTGGCTCATATTAGCAGAAATAAGCCCTTTTGTTGAGGGATTCAATATTAAAGACCTGATTGTTCTGGTACGACGGTTTTTGTACCCAAAATCTTATGATGAAGGGCTTTGGCTATTTCTTTAATTTCAGCATTCTTTAAAAAGAATAAAACTGAAGTGCCTGCAATTATTCCTAAGATACCAGAGATAAAACCCTGCAAAAATATTCCAGACAATGTAGAAAGCTTCAAAAACTTTCCAAAGAAATCCAAACTTATATATGCAACATAACCCATAACCAATGAAGAGACGAGTGAATCAAACAAAGTTCGTAGGAGAGTTTTTCCAAAACCAGAAAAATCTTTTTCGAACAATCTCCACAACCAAACTATATTTATAAGTGCAGCTAGAGTAAAAGCCAAAGGAAGCATTAAGGCGACAGTTCCGGGCACTCCACTTACACGGAAGATACTTTCAAATATGCTTCTAAAAGTAGAAAACGAATTAAATATCAACACTCCCCCTATTGCAAATACGAAAGCTAACACAGACGTAATCGTACTTATAACAAGAGGTTTTTTTGTCATACCAGCAGAATAAAAACCTCTTACAAAAAGGAGTTCTAGGCTTTGAGCTGTGACTGAAAGAGAAAAGAGTGCAAGTGAAGCCGCGGTAAGACGTGTGTTGTCCCAATTGAAATTACCAGAGCCAAATATTACACGAACAATCTGCGCACGAAGAACAACAAAAAGAATAGCGACAGGAATAGACCAGAAAATAATATGTCGAGCTGCGGATACGACATGACTGATAAATTCAGACTTCTTTCCTTCTGAATATAGTTTTGCAAGAGTTGGAAATGCTGCCGATGAATAACTAAGACCGATAATAGCAAGCGGAACAGATTGAAGATTATATGAAAGGGCCAGAACAGAAATAGATCCCGCGGTCATAAATGAAGCTAGGTAGAATAGTGAGGTCATTGAGAGTTGATTCCCTGCCAATGTAAATGTTCTAGGAATAGAAAGTGTAATAACTTCTCGAACACTTTTCCAGTCTATATTTCTTGTTAACGAAAGCTTAATACCACAAACAGCAATCGAAGGTATTTGAATTATTACATGGAGGAGAGAACCGAAGATAACACCAATGACTAGCCCAATTAGACCATACTTTGGATACAGAAAAACAATCCCAAATATAATTGCAAGATTATAAAGCAATGGACTTATCGCACTTACAATAAATATTTTCCTGGATTGATTTACACTTGAAAGCAAGTTAGAAACCCCTAAAAGCAAAGGTGATAGAAGTAAAATCCTTGTCATTAATATCAAGGTTGACTGATATGTACCATTGTAAATTCCTGGAACAAGAAACTTTAATAGGACTGGAACAAAAATAGCCACCAAACCAATCACAAGTACCATTGAAAAAGAAAAAACTGTAAAGACACTATTTATGAAATGTTCTTCTTTTTCTTTTCCTTTTTTATTTTCACGAACAACAAAAGGAATGAGCGCCGAAACTGCAACGAGCGAAGATATGGTGACAAAAATTAAATCTGGAATTCTAAATGATGCATAATAAACATCAAGCATTGCACTTGCACCAAAGAAGTGTGCTAAAAGTTTATCACGAACAAGGCCGAGTACTTGGGAGAGAAATGTAAAGATTGCAAGAAAATATGCAGCCTCATGTAGACCCTTAATCTCTTTGTTTAAGTAAGAAAATATTCTTTGCATCATAAATCCGATTCATTATACTTCCATTTTCAAAAACAGAGAAATCTTTTGAAACTCGTCGAGTGTGGAAGTTTAACCGAGCCTTGGGAAGTGCGACGGCGCTGTACAGAGAAAATTTTTAGCAAAAAATTTTCGTGCTCGGAGAAACTTTCATCGAGAAAGAGTTTCAAAAAAATGAACGCGACACACCCCGCACAACGTAAGTTGTGCGGGGTGTAATCATGTGAATAAACCATGTCGATAAGCCGAATTCTGTTCCATTGCTGGAGACAATCATTTATCTGGGAGTAGTGTTGCCACCACCCTCAAGCGGCACTTCCGTCAAAGACGGACACGGCCTTGCACGAAGGTAAGGATTTGGCCGTTTCACTTTTGCGTTTCCACAAAATTATTCCCGAAGGAATTCTTCGCCTTTCGGCTTAGACGTCACTGCTCGCACCTCTCGCCACTTATCCAATGGACGCGACGGGTGTTACCCGCTACCCTGCTACTTTTCTTGCGAAAAGTTCGTGTTCGGACTTTCCTCCCTGCTTTCGCAGAGCGATTGTCTGACATGACTCGCCCCTAATTATATCACGTTTTAATCAAAAAGTCCACAATAAGAAAACCCTTATGACATAAGGGTTTTCTTAAAAAACTAACAACTAAATTTAGAGCTATTTTGTTGTCTCTGCCGTCACCACAATATCGTCTATTGAACACACACCACCTGCACATGCCAATTCTTTTTTGACATCAGTTGTGTCCACCTTCTCATATATAACAACTTTAGAAAAATCTATATTTGTGTAACGCTTCATAAGTTCGTTATATTTCTTCTCGTCTATCTCTTCATAAGGAGCGAGCTGGTAAACATGGTTGTCTCTTGGAAGGAATGAGAGTCCACCTATCAAATCCCAGTTTTTGTACAACCAACTTGCCACCTCAACCCATTCATCATCACCTATTGAAATTGTTACTGAAGGATTATGGTGAGTATAGTTTACCTTTACTGTCTTCCAGAATTCAAGCTGTTCAATTGCAGACATGTCATTTTTGAATATTGAATCCTTTGGAGCTTTTACAGGAAAATCAATAACATAAGTTGTCGCATTTTCCATTGTCTGACCAACCTCTGGATGATACACCACACCTTGATCTTTCAACATTTTGAATAGTGAGTCAGTTGCTGAAATTCTTACTCGGCGAATATAGTATTGTGAGTGTCGAGGATGCATACCAGAAGAACAGTCTACTGTCTGTGACAAGTTCCCCGAAGGTTTTACTGTCGTGATTGCGGCGGAAGCATTAATGCCGAATCGCTTTGCATATATTTTATTTACTTTTACAGTTTCCTCTCGAAGTTTTCTCAAAACTTCTGGTTTACGCACCACGGGACAATCCCACATACCAGTAATAGACACACCGAGAAGGGCTTCTTCCTGACAGTTCTTTTTCCATTCAGGAGAAAGATATACAAAGTTTGTAAATGACGCCTGATATGTTCCAAGGATTGTTGCTACACGAATTTTTCGTAATAAATCTGCCTCTTTGTCTTCATGGCGAGCAACTACCTCTGTAAGATTACAAAACTGTTTTGGACGCAAAATTATTTCTCCACAAGGGTTTGCACCAAACTTGTCCCACCATCCTTCTGAAATTTTTGCGCGACTCTCAGGGAAAGTTTTTTGTAGACCACCTCGGTTGAAGATACCTCGCTCACCCGCCTTACTCTGTATAAGTGCCAACCATTCTTTCAAAAATTCTTCGTTTGTTGGTTTGTTGTTATATACAGCGGAGTTGTTTGCCAAAGATCGCTGAGGTTCACTCATCCAGAACTGGCCTTTCTTTGCGTCACGAATATCACTGTCATTCAAATCAGAAAGTGAAATAAGAGCCGTTCTTCGTACTCCACCAGAAACAACACCCATTCCTATTTGGCATACAATATCGTGAACATCTAAGTTAGTAAGGTGTCCACCTTGTCGTGCCAAAATTCTACTTCGAGTAAAGTCATGAATTTGTCTAAGTGGGTCAGGACCAGAACTTTTACCACCAGTTGTTTTCAAACGTGCACCTGCTGGTCGGAGTTTTGAATAATCAAACTCAACCTCATTTCCTTCAAACCAATTTTTCATACCGAAAGTAAATGAGTCTGACCAACCCTCACGACTATCTTCAATTACATATTTAATTTTCTTACCTGTTTGATATTTAATCTGTGGAAGAGATTGAGCACTGTAACTTTCTGCAGAAAAACCAACACCACAACCAGACATTGAAAGAAACATAATTTCTGCAAAATCCTGAAATGATTGAGGAGCACTGAAGGAACAGTTATATGCACACGCATGATTGCGGCGAGCGGCAGGACCAGCAAACTGTAACAAGCGCATTGAAGGCATTGCCTCGTGACAAAAGATAGCATCACGAACTTCTTTGTATTCAGCAGGCTTAAGCTTGTTGCCTAAGTTTTCTTTCATGAAAGACATGTATCGGTCGACTGTCTCAGTCCATGTCTCACGACGGCCCTCTTCTTCTATCCAACGAGAGTAGGTTCGATAGTAAACGAATTCGCCAAGTGGGTTTTTAAAAGCTTTTTTACTTTCAGCGGCAAGGAGCTTTACTTTTTCAGGCACTTGAAAGCCTTTTGCACGGAGCTTTGAACGCTCTTCACGGTAGATAATATAAGATTTAGCAGTTTTTACATACTCACTCAAAATAAGTTCCCGTTCTACATCATCCTGAATACCTTCAACTGTTGGTATGAAGTTCTTATGTTTCCTTTTTGTACGTATAAGTTCAGCCTCCACTTTACGCGCCACCATCTCAGCCTCTTTTGGAGAGCCCTCATCTGAAGCAATCATCGATTTATTGATTGCACGTACAATTTTTTCAAACTCAAACGGTACAATATTACCGTCTCGCTTTTGAATCTGATTAATCTCGACTGAAACTTTCTTTTTGTTCTTATCTCCCATACGTATGATGTAGTTAACCGCTGTTAAAATTTTTGTTCATTTATTGTACTCCTAAAAAAGGATAGCCCACGTGTGGATAAGTGTTCAAAAACACCCAAGCGGCCCTGTAAAGGACCTTCATGAAAAAGTGAGTGTCTATAACCTATTTTAATCCTCAAAATAGAACATGTCACCAACTTTTATTCCTTGATTCTCCAAGAAGCCAGAGCGAACCTCTAATACATATAATGCCTCAGTAGGAGGATAGAAAACGTGAGGATATGTGGAAGGGTCCACATGAGAAAGTGTGTAAATTATTTTTTTATCTTTATCAAGCCATACTATATCTAGTGGAAAATTCATGTCCTTCATCCATATTCCATATGTATCTGGCTTATCAAACACAAACAGCATGCTCATACCAGAAGGCAAGAAACCTTTTTCGCTCAAACCTTGCATTCTTTGTTCTTCTGTATCCACAACATACGCCCCGAGTACCGAACCCCTTACCGCTAAAACATTTTTCTGATATTGAAAATATGTTACGTATACATAAACATTCCACCAAGAAATTCCTATAATAATTAAAAGTATAATGGTAAATATTATCTTTCCAAAAGAAAACGCTAATTTTATAGTTGAATTAGTTTTCAAGTGGATATATTATAGCACAGCGCTTGTTATATATTTTATCCACATATCAAGCAATAAAATAGTTGGAGAGATGCGAGAGCGGTTTAATCGGCAGTCCTGGAAAGACTGTGTATCAGAAATGGTACCGGGGGTTCGAATCCCCCTCTCTCCGCAGCGAAAGAAGTGAGTAAGATGGGAAAGCGGAGTATCCACATGCTTTGTGTGGGGATTCGAAAAACGGAGCATACTTTTTTCAGCTGAAAAAAGTGCAAGTCTGGGTCGTGAGCAGATTTTTGCGATGGCAAAAATCTGACTTGTGACCGAATTCCCTTCCTCTCCCCAGAATTAAATTTAAACTTGTTTTATTTAAAATTTGTGGTACTATTTTTTACCAGATTGTGCACATTGGAAAATGCATACTCTCACCCTAACCCCGCAATTAAACCCTGTTTGTTTTTAGGAAGGAATCCTTATGACAAATCTCCTCTGCGAACCTGAAACAAAAACTGCATCTGAGCTATTGCAAAAGGCAATAGAAGAAGCTCTTGCATTTAAGCCCGATGAACCTACCGATGAGGTGGAGTTCTATGAAGACACAAAGTTCGGTCTTTTTTGGGCTAATTTTTCGGCGGTAACTCTAGCTTACAGCAACACCAAACATCTCAATTACAAAGGACCGCGTTTCACAGAAATGCAACAGGCTCATATTGAGAAAGAATTCAAAGAAATTGGTTTATCCTTAAAGGCGTTAAGAAAACAGAGATACTCCACAGAAAAACGTTCTCAAGGAAACCGAAAAAGGATGGCAAAAAAAGAAGTTCCGGATAAGGAGCTACAAAGATTGAGTGACAAACTCAGAAGTGTGACAAATTTCCCAATGTAATTCATAACCCAAAAGCCGAAGATCGCAAGATCCTCGGCTTTTTATTTTATTTCTTCTTTGAGGTAGATTTTGTAGCCGGAGAAGATATTGAGAGAGGTAAAATTTGATTTGGCTTCACACTAGGTCTTGATACTGGCAAATATGTCTCGTAATGCATCGGATCCAAGTAATGATCAACTCCTCCTTCACCATTTAAAACTGCTACAAAAGTATGACTATCAGAAACAACCTGTCTTGCTGGAACACCTGCAGCATTAAGAGTTTCTACAAGAGCTGGGGCTTTATCCCTACAGACCCCATGACCACATTGCACAGCTTGTTCCAATGTATGTGACATTGGATAATTTGCATCATTTGCAGCATTTGGGTTTTCCCATTGGATTTTTTCATTTACATATTCGTAAGCCTGTTGTTCTTTCTGTTCTTGGGACAATGTACCTGAAGATTCAAGTCTCTGTCCATAATCAATAAAACTGGCTAGTGTTTCTTTAGAGTTACTATTATAATCAGCGATGGTTTTTATTTCTCTTGGAACACGAGGATCACTGACTTCTAAGCCAGCTTCAACTATATTATTTGTACTATTCGTTAGGCTATTATATACACCCATTGTATTACCAGTTAGCAAAAATTTTCCATTTGCATCACTCTTGTTATCACCAGCTATAGCCTCTTCTTTTGTTTGAACTGCATATACTGGAACATAAGTACCTTCATTAAATATAGAACTAACAAAGTTTTTTCTTGTATTTATTTCAGCAACTCCAGTAAGTATGTAATTTTCGGGCAACTGATTTTCATTAGCTATATAAAACGTACGTTTATTATTCGAGTCTATATCTCCATCTAATAAAACTTGTCCACTATCCAAGTGGGGAATTTCACCTGAGGAATACTTAGCATCTGTAATTACCCCATCCAAACTTACCTTCTGTGCTGCAATTTCTTTTATATTGAAAGATGATAATCCAAGCTTATCTGCAATTTCTATGTTTTTTTCAAGACTTAAACCTGAGGAATCAGATGTAGAATTTTCTGAGGAAGAACCACCAACAATACCATCAGAAGTTTTTTTATCAGTATTAATATCACCATAAGCAGCATCATAGTTATAATAATCTGAATTGTCATTTGGACTGTCATTAGAGGTACTGTTTTCCAAACTGCTGTTAGAAATATTATCTACACTATTTGAGTCAGTTGAGCTGTCATAGGGATTATTACCGTAACCATAATCCGCATTGCTGTTGGGGTTGTCAGTTTCTTCACTAGATTCATTAGCAGTAACATCAGAACTGTTGTTGGAAGTACCTCCATAACCATAATCATCACGGTAATCAGCTTCTTGGATAGAATTGTCATCAGAGGTACCGTTTTCCAAACTGCCGTTGGAAATATTATCCTCACTATTTAAGTCAGTTGAACTGTCGTAAGAAGTACCCTCATAACCATAACCCCCACCATTGTTGGAATAGTCAGCTTCTTGATTAGAAACATCATTGGGGCTATCGCTATAGGTATTCTCAGAACTATCATAGGAAGAGTTGCTCGTATTTGAATTACTATTATCGTATGACCAAGAATCGCTAGTGTTGGAGTTGTTATTGTCTGAATAATCGTAACTATCGTACGAATCACCATAACTAGAATCATCATATTGAGCCTGTACAGTAGGAACATTAGTCTCTATAAAAATAGAAACTGTAAGCAACAGAATCGCAATAAGAGAAACTGCAATATGTTTTACATAACCTCTTGATTGAAATTTGATAATCTTCATATTTATTTATTTACGATAGAATCTGAAATACCTTTGACTTCACTTGCTGTTATGTCTTTATTTGAATTTAATATAACAACAAGCACATGATCTTTATCAAACTGGGTAGGAATCATAACTTGTGTTACCCCATTTGTAGTACTTTTATATACCTCAGCTTTTCCCCTTAACAGAGAAACGGAGAAAAAACCTTTCTTGGCAGGGTCCCCCAATTTCAAAATATCGGAATATACAAAATATAAAGACGTAAGACTCTTAGTGTTTCTTAAATCAAAATCTTTTTCCGTGTTATTTTTTATTTCCCATTTTTTTTCTGGATCAAGCATACAAACATTAAAATATTTTGAGCAGTGCCTCAACAAAGGAGCTGCTTTTGTGGTGGAAGCATAGGTTGCGGATTTAGAGGAAGTGGATACTGGCTTAGAACTTTGTATATTAATTCGGTCTCTTACCACAATTTCAGACGGAAGTTCTGATTTCTGAGGTGCCTCACCTTCCAACTCAGAATTCTTTATGGATTCATCAGACGATATCATTGAGACATATTTCGTTTTTTTCAAGAAGAAAATACCAACAATAAATATTATCAACAATACTGCTGAAAATATTATTATATATTTTATGAGGGGAAACTCCGGAGAGACTTCCGCTGTAACATTCTGGTTTACTGAATTGAGAGGAGGATTATTATTTTCCTGAACGTTGGATATGTAATTTTCCTCCATATGAAAATATTATATCCCGGAGAATCTTTATTGTATAGAAAAATCTTCCGAATCCTACAACCAAAGAGAAAAATGTATTGAAAAATTATTTTACGTCTTACTTAATTGAAAGCAATACTTTTATCCTTTCCTCTGTCGGTGGATGTGTCATGAAAAGTTTTGCGAGTCCATTCATTGCTTTTCCTCCAAATGGATTTGAAATGAAAAGATGTGCGGTAGCATTTGATGCTTTTTGCATAGGCTCGCCATACGAACTGATTTTTTTCAATGCATTTGCAAGCCCTTCCGGGTAGCGAGTAAGAAGTGCGCCAGAAGCGTCAGCAAGAAATTCTCTCTTTCGAGAAATTGCAAGCTGGATGAGTGTAGCAACAATTGGGGAAAGTATTACAAACACAATTCCCACAATCATAATTATTCCGTTTCCACCTTCTTCTCTATCACGATTGCGTCCAAACAGCGAAGCTCGCAAAAACATATCAGAAAGCATTGCAATGAAACCCACCAAGACCACCACCACAGTTGAAAGCAAAATATCTCTGTTTCCAATATGTGAAAGTTCATGAGCTATTACACCTTCAAGCTCGCTTCTGTCGAGCATTTGCAAAAGTCCTATTGTTACTGCCACAGCCGCATGTTCTTTGTCTCGCCCAGTTGCAAAAGCATTCGGTGCCATATCATTTATAATATACACTCTTGGTTTTGGAAGACCTGCAGTTATCGCCAAATTTTCTACAATCCTGTGAAGCTCTATATATTCTTTTTCGTCTGCTTCCACAGCACCGGTTGATGCGAGAGCAATTTTATCTGAGAACCAATAGCTCGTAATATTCATCACAACACTGAAAATAATCGCAATGTATAAGATTGCAGGATTATTATAGTAGTAGCTTACGAAATATCCGATAGCAACAATTATCGCAAGAAACACCCCCATAAGAAGCCATGTGCGAGTAACATTTTTAGATTGTTGAGTGTAGAGAGTTGCCATGTGTTTATTTGAATTTTGCAATATATCTTTCTAAACCTTCACCAAGTCTCTTTTTTGCATTTTCTGAAAGGAATTTTGTTTCAGAATGAAAAGTACCTGGATCCAAACTATCCATAAATTCTGGCCTACCAGTCAGCCTCATTGTTTCTTCAACAGTATTTGCAATAGTAATAACAGCCTCTTCATCGGTTATATTTTCAGCTTGGGCCACTCTAAGTGCATATGCCAGACCTCTATTTAAAATTTCCTCTTGACTCTTTTGTTGTGGAAGTGATTCCATAAACAATTAAAACTTAACCTCTACTGGCTGTTGAGCTGCATCATTATCGGCAAGGTCAAAGAGTTCCATTTTTGAAAACTTGAATGTGTTTGCAATAACGTTTCCAGGAAAAGATTCAATTGAAATATTTAAGTCTCGAACATTTCCATTGTAAAACCTTCTTGCTGCTTGAATTTTATTCTCAGTGTCTGAAAGTTCACGCTGAAGTTCTAGGAAATTTTGATTTGCCTTCAGGTCTGGGTATGCCTCTGCAATAGCAAAAACTGATTTCAATGCGCCAGCTAGATTGTTTTCCGCTTGAGCCTTATCTGAAAGACTTCCCGCCCCCATTGCCGCACTTCGTGCCTCTGAAACTTTTTCAAAAGCAGTAGATTCATGGGTTGCATAACCCTTTACAGTATTTACCAAGTTTGGGATAAGGTCATATCTACGTTTTAGCTGAACTTCGATATCCGCCCATGCTTCTTTTGTCCTGTTTACAAGACTTACGAAATTGTTATAAGAACCAATCACCCACAATATCAAAAGTAAAATAATACCCAGAACAATATATAAGATAGTCATAAATAATTTTTAATCTTTAATAACTCATATATTATACATGTTTATAAGAGTAAAGAAAAAGCCTTGGCTGCACGCGCAATTAAAGCCCTTGAACACATAAATATATATTTTGGTACACTTGATCAAGTGTAGGTTATAACCCTGGCCGTATTTGCAATTTACCCTTCTTTTTGCTATACTATGGTGCAAATGAGTATTGCTACTATAATGCCTTACATACAGATTGTTATTTCCGTACTTCTTACTGCGGGCGTGCTTTTACAGTACAGTGCAGCAGGTATAGGTGGAGCCCTTGGTGGTTCTGACAGTTTTGAAGCCGGATACCACACACGCCGAGGTTTCGAAAAATTCCTTTTTAATGCAACCATAGTTTTAGCAATACTTTTTGCAGCAACAGCGCTCGTTTCATTTCTTTACTAATATAAACGACTAAGCAGTCGTCTGTTTCTCTAGCATTTTTATCTATCGTGAAAAATCGAATAGCATCTATACGCGATTCAATTCGCACAGCACTTGTCTCATTTAGTTTGGGAGAGAAAATAATTTTTGGGGTTTTATCTGCAACCGCATTGTTTTCTGCTTTTCTAATATTACACACTGTTGATTCATATTTCCTTAAAGAAATCCCTCGCCACGGAGGAACGTTCACGGAAGGAGTAATCGGATCCCCTCGATATATAAATCCCTTGCTAGCATTTTCTGATACCGACCGAGACCTTGTTTCTTTGGTATATTCTGGCCTACTCAAAGCAAAACCTGACGGCTCACTTGTAGGAGACTTGGCTCAAGATTACTCAATCTCTGATGACGGGAAGACTTACACTTTCAATATAAAAAAAGACGCAGTCTTTCAAGATGGTACTCCAGTCACCGCCGACGATGTAATATTTACCATACAGAAAGCTCAAGACCCTGCATTGAAAAGTCCTAAGCGTGCAAATTGGGATGGTGTAAAAGCTGAAAAAGTAAGTGATAAAACTGTTAAATTTACACTCAAGCAGCCATATGCTCCTTTTATTGAAAATACTACTTTGGGAATCCTTCCTAAACATATATGGAAAGATGCATCTATCGACGAATTTACATTTAGCCAATTCAACATAGAACCAATAGGTTCCGGACCTTACAAAATTGGAACTGTGAGCAGAAATACTTCAGGCATTCCAGATAGTCTGACTCTTCAATCTTTTAGAAAATATACACTCAATGATCCTTATATAGACTCTATTGTATTTAAATTTTATCCAAACGAAACAGCTTTAGTGGATGCTTACAAAAAAGGAACCGTGACAGCACTTCATTCTGTTTCAGGTGAAGTTGCTTCAGAACTAAAACTCACAAGTGCTAGAATAGAACAGTATCCCCTACCTCAAACATTTGCTGTTTACTTCAACCAAAACGTCAACCCAATATTTACACACAAGGAAGTTCGCACCGTACTCAATTCTATTATTGACAGAAAAGCCTTGATTGACCAAGTTCTACATAGTTTTGGGACCGAAGCTACAAGTCCAATACCTCAAGGTCTTACGGATTTGAAACCAATCGAACCAACCGTTACTTCTATTGCATATGCTCAAGCCATTCTCGAAAAAGCAGGATGGAAGAAAAATCAAGATGGTATTTATGAATTAAAGTCTAAGACTAAAACTGAAACTCTTTCATTTTCAATTTCAACAGGAGATGCACCAGAACTCAAACAAGCCGCAGAAATAATAAAAAAACAATGGGAACAACTTGGAGCACGTATAGATGTAAAAGTTTTCGAAATGAATGATTTAAACCAATCAGTAATCCGACCAAGAAAATACGACTCGTTGTTTTTTGGAGAAATTGTCGGCCGCGACCTAGATCTCTATGCATTCTGGCATTCCTCACAACGCAATGACCCAGGTCTTAATATTGCAATGTACACCAACGCAAAAACAGACAAAATACTTGAGGACGCCAGAACAATTTCAGATGAAGATACTCGCCTTCAAAAATATGGAGCATTTGAAAAGGAAATAATAAATGACACACCAGCAGTATTCGCATATTCTCCAGATTTCGTATATGTTCTTCCAGAAGAAATTAAAGGTTTTTCATTCGGAAAGACAATAACACCGAGCGATCGATTTTCAGATATTGAAAACTGGTACATTCAAACGGACCATGTGTGGAATATTTTTGTTCCTTCATACCTTAAAAACAAAATTAATAAAATTTAATATTTAATAAAAAAACAACATGACAGATACAACAGATACAAAAACAGGAAACCCTACCCCCCAAGGAGAGCCACATAGACGAGCTCCTTATCACGCACGTATTCAGCCTGCACCAAGGAGATTTAATCCTGCTAATCGAGCTCCGTACAACAATAACCCTCGTCGGCCAGATATTCGTACAGCACAACAAGAGGTTCAGCCACACCACACCATGCAGCGTGTTCAGAACCAAACACAGACACCTAGAACAAATGATTTTCGACCAACTCAAACTCAGCAAAGACGTCCTCTTTCTCGTGGAAATCACCGTCCCAAAATGCCATCTTTTCCAAAAAATCCCCAGACTCAACCACAACGAGCAAAAGATAATATTCCTGTAGTAAAGGATAATGTAATCCGTATAATCCCATTGGGAGGAGTAGAGGAAATCGGCCGAAATATGACAGCAATCGAAAACAAAGACGATATCATTCTTATCGATTGTGGTTTCCAATTTAAAGATAGCAATACACCAGGTATTGACTATATAATTCCAAATACTCAGTATCTCGAGGAGCGTAAAGAAAAAATTCGCGGAATTTTGATTACCCACGCCCACCTAGACCACATTGGAGGTATTCCTTATGTAATGCCTCGCATAGGTAATCCGCCACTCTACACGCGAAATCTAACAGCTCTTATGATACAGAAACGACAAGTCGAGTTTCCTCATACACCAGCTCTTGATATTAAAATTGTTGAAAAAAACGACACAATAAAACTCGGTAACACAATCATCCATCTCTTTGGTGTTACTCATACTATTCCAGACTCAATGGGTATAGCAATTGATACAGAATGGGGACAAATTGTAACACCAGGAGACTTCAAACTTGAACATGTAGATGGAGAACCAACAGACAGAGAAAAAGCCGAGTACTCAATATTCGACAACAAAAAACCATTACTCCTAATGGCCGATTCAACAAACATAGAAAACCCTGGCTTCTCTACCCCAGAATCACTAGTTCACGAAAACCTAGAAAAAATAATACGTGATATAAAAGGACGCTTGATCATTGGAACTTTTGCATCTCAATTCCAGCGCACAATGAAAATCATTCAGATAGCTGAAAATCTTGGCAAGAAAATCGTACTTGAAGGACGTGCAATGAAAGAAAACATAGAAATAGCACAAATTGCAGGAATGCTTGAAGTTAAAAAAGGAACAATTATTGATGGAAAAGATATTCCAAACTTTCCACCAGATAGAATTGTTGTTTTGGCCACAGGGGCACAAGGAGATGAGTTTGCCGCACTTATGCGTATGGCAACAAAAACACACAAATATTTTAACCTTACCGACAGAGACACTGTTTTGTTCTCATCTTCTATTATTCCAGGAAATGAAAAATCTGTTGCAAAACTAAAAGACAATATTGCAAGACAAGGTGCTAAAATAATTCACTATAGAACATCAGATGTGTTCATTCACTCAACAGGTCATGCAAACCGAGGTGAAATCGAGTGGCTTCATAAAAAAATAAAGGCAAAATTCTTCATGCCAGTTCATGGAAGCCACTACAACATTCGTCTCCATGCAGATCTTGCAGAATCTATTGGAACACCCAAAGAAAATATTGCAATTCCAGACGACTGTTCAATTGTTGAAATTACAGACGGAGAAAAAATATCAGTACGAAAAGAAAAAGCTGGAGATGGACTCGTTGCTGTGGACGGTTTCTCAATTGGAAACGTTCAAGAAGCAGTTATTCGAGACCGACAGACACTTTCAGAAGATGGTATCTTCGTTGTTGTCGCAAGTGTAAACACAACAACTGGCAAAATCAAAAAGTCACCAGATATTATTTCTCGTGGATTCGTATACCTGCGCGAATCTCAAGAACTTCTGCGCCAAGCGCGCTTTATCATCAAAAAAACAGTTGAAGACTCCGTTCAAGGTCAACATCCGATCAACTTCGACTACGTTAAAGACGAAGTCGCAGATGCTGTAGGTAAATACCTATTCCAACAAACAGCTAAACGCCCTATCGTTATCCCAGTTATTCTTGGAGTGTAAATATACACAGCTAGAGAAGAATTGGATATAATTACTGGATGTATAAATTGCTTTTGAAATCAAAGAAGGTAAACACACTTACCTATATTTACCTTGCAACGTTTTTTTTAGCATTTCATTATTATCTTACGACCTATATTAATTCGTCGTTTCTAAAACAGTATGCAAACACATACACAATTGGGCTTATTTACGCCACAAGTTCAATTGTAAGTATCATACTTTTTCTTTATTCTTCAAAATTCTTAGAACGTTTTGGAAGTTATTACACAATGCTGTGGGTGGCGGGCCTCGATGTTGTTTTTTTAACATCTCTTATAGCATCACATAATTCATTCTGGGTTATTTTGTTTTTTATAGCTCATAGCTCGATAAACCCACTCATCCTTCTTAACCTAGACAACTTTCTTGAAAGCAGTTCTGAAAACGCTGGTACTGGTCGTATTCGTGGTATTTTTCTAACACTCATGAATATGACAGCGGTTATGTCCCCTATTATTGTCGGTTCAATTCTTACTGAAGGAAGTTTTTCAAGTATATATATACTTTCAATCTTAACCCTTTTGCCACTCATATATATTGTAGCTAGAAGGTTTAAAAATCTTAAAGATAACAACTATCACCATATCCATCTCGAAAACAGCGTTCGAACTTTTATTGAAAACAAAGACATTAGGAATATTTATATTTCAAATCTTCTTTTACAAATATTTTATTCGTGGGTTGTGATCTATGTTCCAATTTATCTACACGAAACATTAGGCTTTGATTGGCAACAACTTGGCCTCATGATTAGTATTGCACTCCTACCATTTGTAACGCTTGAAATACCAATAGGAACATTAGCAGACAAAAAATTCGGAGAAAAAGAAATACTTATTCTGGGTTTCATCGTCACCGCAATAGGTTTATGCATAATGACATTCGTACATGGAAATAATTTTATTTTATGGACGATAATATTATTAATCGCACGCATGGGTGCAAGCCTAATTGAAATCACAACTGAAAGTTATTTTTTCAAACAAATCAATTCTGCAAACCAAAACTTAATAAGTACATTTCGTACCGCAGGACCAATGGGTTATATACTGGGCCCACTTCTGGGAAGCATCTTACTTATATTCATAGACCAAAGATATACCTTTTTAATCTTGGGAGGAATCATGCTTTCAGGTATAGCAGTAGCACTTCGTATTAAGGATACAAAATAATTACTTATTTCACTTCAAAACTACTTCAACATCTTTAGGTGTTATGGATGTAAGATCAAGATATGAAGGAATTTTTATGTTGTCCTTTGTAATTTTAATCCACGTATTTCCAGCTTTTACATCTTTCAAATCTACAATCGCATGAAGATCTGTATCTTTGAAATTTTCTATATCGGTATTGTTTCCTGAAATAGTAACCTTAACGTTTGTCGGAATACTCTCAGCTACAGTTAGATTTGCTGGCACATAATGAAATTCAATAGGAACATCATATTCCTGATTTACCACCCCAGCTTGATACACAAATACCGACCACAACACAATTGCACCTACAAAAGCAAAAACTTTTGAGCCTGCATTTTTCTTCACAAAGTAGTGCCAAAAGCTACGCTGAACTTCTTGTGTTGGTTCATCTTTCATAAATTCATGAATAGCATCAGCAAGCTTCTCTGGTGTATCAATTTTAATAAGTTTTCCACTGCGAGAAATAGAAACTTCGCCTCGCTCTTCCGAAACTATAATTGCGAGAGCATCTGTTCTCTCCGTAATCCCCGCGGCAGCACGGTGTCTTGTTCCTACACGAGAGTATTCAGAAAATTCACGAGCAAGAGGTAGATGCAAGCCAAAAGCTTTAATGATGGAACCTTCCACAAGCACAGCTCCGTCATGCCCTGGTGATGTAGGGTCGAAAATACTCAAGATTAGTGGAAAAGAAATTTTCCCCTCGAGTGGGAAACCACCCTCCACCAAATCATCAAGTGGGTAATCCCCAGGAAGCACAACAATGGCTCCAATTTTCTTCTTTGCCATCTCAAATGCAGCGCGCACGAGCGTTTGAACATTGTCATCGGGCACTAACGCTTTTGAGAAAGACATTCGCCTACCTGAAGCAAACCACTTAAAAAACTTTCTAATTTCTGGCTGGAATACCAAAACGAATATAGCCACAAAAAACGTTAGAAGCGGCTGAAATAATTGCCGTGTTAAACCCAAATTGAATGTTCTAGCCAAGAAATCAATTCCAAATAAAACAACTATGGAACCAAAAATGAAAAAAGATTGAGTTTGTTTTATAAAAATTAAAACAAGATAAATACATATCGCTACAATAAAAATATCTATAGCATCCTTTATACTGAAAAGGCTAAATACATGAGGAAGAGACCTAAAAGCACTTAAGCTATTGGCGAGTGTAAAAAAATTAAATGTAGAATTAATCATAATGTTTTATTTATACGTATAAGTTTTTAAAATTGGTTCAATCTCCTCTTTGTCAGTATCAGCATAGACCTTGCCATCAATCAGTACTGTAGGAGCTTTTGTTTGTCCGGAAAGTTCAACCATTTCTTTAAAATATGTCGGATCACTCAATACTTCTCGTTCTTCAAATGGGATGGATTTGGCACGCAAAAAAGAAAGTAAGTCATCGCACCACCAACACCCCTTTTTTGTATAAACAATAAGAACCATAAAACCCATTGTACTCGCCATACCCAACCAAGACAAGTACTTATTTAAGCCTATTTTTCTATATAATTACAACTTTTTTTCGTGTCTCTCAAAAACCCACACTGGCGAATAGTTTATATAATTAAATCACCTTCCTACACTCCAGACACATAAACATCGGTATCTCTTTTCGCGCCTTGTCCTCTGCATTTTTCCTGGGACCAGCCTGACTCTGTTTATGAGAAACCCACTCCTCTAGTCTGGTTATATATAAATTATTTTTTGCGAATGATTTAACATACACCTGAAGAGGTCTGTGAAATGAATATGTTTTTTCACTTTTTTTATTGCTTGGATTCATCAAGATAGGAACTTCAATTTCACTCATGTATTTTGCAACTTTTCGGTATTGGATTTTAAGTCTTTCGTCAAAGTACCAATCACTCATTTGTGGGACACGAAAAGCTGGATGGTTTAAAACCACAACCAACCTCCCACCTTTCTTCATTTTTTTAGAAACCTCCCCCATCACCTTATCCAAAAATTTCATATTCTGAAGAGCGAGCACAATAGTAACTACATCAAAACTTTCATTTTTTAATAAGGAAAGGTCTTCAGCTGAAGCAACAAGATATTGAACATCTTTAGATTTTTCTTTTGCAATATCTATAAGTTCTTTTCCCAGGTCAATACCTACGATGCTCGCACCCTTTTCACAAAAAGCTCTAGCAAAAACTCCAGTACCACAACCTACGTCCAAAATATTCATATATTTCTTGGGTTCAACTATACGAATTAAATTTGGAAGGATAATTTTCTGTTGGTAACTATCTGCATTTTCAACAACATCATCATACCAATCTGATACGCCTCCCCATGAGGTAGTTTCTTTTTTCATACCATCTAATCTACCTCGAAAAACAGACCTCGTCTATTCTATAAAAACCTATGCTATAATCGCCATATGGAAAATTTCAAAGAGCTAGTATTAACACACATAGGAATAAAACTTTCTGTCAAACAGCTTGAGCAATTTTCCTTATTAGCCCAAGAACTTCTTGAGACAAACAAAATAACAAATCTCACAGCCATTCGTGATATTAACGGTGTGTACCTAAAACATTTTCTTGACTCTCTAACACTTATCAAAGCTCTTCCAGAAAAAACAAAAACTTTAATTGATATAGGTTCCGGAGCAGGCTTTCCAGGACTACCTATAGCTATTGCCAGACCAGATATTGAAGTGACAATGGTAGAATCTACTGGAAAAAAAGCTGCTTTCATTAAAAAAATGATTGAAGTTCTCAATCTAAAACGTGTTCATATTGAATATGTCCGAGCTGAAACTTTAGCAAAAGAAAATAAATTTAAGGAAAAATTTGATGTGGCCACAGCACGAGCAGTTGCATTTCTTCCTAAACTCTTAGAATACTGTACCCCACTTATTCATGAAGATGGTCTATTTATTGCTATGAAAAATTTGAATGAAACAGAGCTGGAAGAGACAAAATCCAAACTGAAAGTTTTCAAAGTTAATATAAAAGAAATTATTCCTATACAAATACCAGAGCTTACACCACGGCAACTAATCGTTCTTCATAAAACAAAATAATCTTCCTTTACAACAATACTGAGTAAGCATAGGATTAAGGACATACGAATTCAGTTTTCGAAAATACACAAAAACAAAATATAGTGCACGAATTTAAAAATTAATTTTTAATTAATTGCCTATCTACCAAGAAATATGACACAAAAAAATGTGGAAAACTCCCAAGAACAAGACCGTCTCAACATAGTTAAGACACTCAATATTTTAGACACAAAACCTGAAGAGCGTTTTGACAATATAACAAAAACGGCTTTGGAAAAATTCCAAGTTCCCATATCCACAATAACAATCATCGATTCAGACCGAGAATGGTTTAAATCACAACAAGGATTAAAACAGACTCAAGGACCCAGAGATATATCCTTTTGTGGACACGCACTACTTGCAGAAGATATGTTTATCGTAGAAGACACTTTTTTGGATTCACGTTTTATAAATAATCCATATGTAAAAGCACATCCGCCTATTCGCTTTTATGCTGGCATAAGTTTAAGACATAAAAAAACAGGCCTACCTATCGGGGTTTTTTGCTTGAAAGATTACAAACCTCGTAAAATGACAACCTCTGAACTTGATACGTTTCTTGAGCTAGCAAAAGAGGCTGAATACCAACTCAATGTTGAACATTCAAAAAACAGATACTTATAATCAATGGAACTGACAGATTCACAACTTATTGAAGATTCACTTTCTGGTGACAACACTGCATTTGAAATGCTTGTGACACGACATATTTCTCGTATATATAATTTTATTTATCGCCTCACAGGAGAAGCTGAGGCGGCACAAGATATTACACAGGACACCTTCGTAAAAGTGTGGAAAAATTTAAAAAAATACAATAAACGTTTTGCTTTTAACACTTGGATTATAAGTATCGCACGGAACACAACAATAGACTGGCTAAGAAAAAAAAGATCTTATGTATTTTCTGATTTCGACAAAGAAGACGGAGACTCTTTTGAAGATAGTCTTGTTGATATAGAAGCACTCCCAGATGAAATATTCGAAAGAAAAGAAATAGAGAAAACACTTCAAGAAGCACTTACACATATTTCCATTGAACAAAAAACTATACTATTAATGCACCTAAGCGAAAGTCTCACATTTGAGGATATCTCGGATATACTAAAAAAACCCACAAACACAGTTAAAAGCACTTATCGTCGAGGGATTCTGAAACTGCGTTTATACCTCCAAAATGCACCAAAATAAGGCCAACCCTCGTATAAACAAGGTATGAGCAAACATTATAATAAAGAATTGTTTGAAAAGCTTTTCACACAAGAGCCTCCGAAGGAGCTGTCCGGACTAATCCTCGCTAAAATAATGATTGAGCAAAAAAAGAGAGCTCAACTTAGTTTTGCGGGACAGAGCATACTTGCCGGAAGTTCTTGTGTGGCGCTCTATGAAGCCGGAATAGCTTTGTGGCACAATATTACCCAGACAGGTTTTTATGAATATGTTTCATTTGCTTTTTCTGACCCGACATTATTGGTACAATATTGGAAAGAGTTTACCTTATCACTCGTAGAATCTCTCCCATTAATTGCACTCATAGCCTTTTTATCAGCTGTTGGCATGCTCATGTGGTCAACCGCAAGAGCAATCAAAGATGCACGTATTGCATTAGTTACTCATGCTTAAATAATATATGAAAAATATCTCTCCCCAATCAAAAAAAATTTTAACTATAGTAGCCAGACTCGTCATTGCTTTAATGATTTTTGAATTAGGTGTGTTAGTTGGTTATAGGAAAGCAGAATTTTCTTTCAGATTTGGTGATAGATACTACCAGACTTTTGAAGGGAATCATCTAGAATCACCATTTTCATTTTTTGATAAAGACTTTACAAATGGGAGTGGGGCTGTTGGAAAGATTGTTAATATAGCCTCAACCACAATCATTGTTGCAACACCTGAAAACCTAGAAAAAAACATAAGAGTTACTGACGATACAATAATTCGTGAATTCAGAAATAACATATCAATCAATGATTTGAAAATTGGTGATCACATAGTTGTGTTAGGTTCATCAAATGATAAGTCAGAGATAGAAGCAAAGCTCATAAGAGTACTTCCTCCCCCACCCAGCGATATATCCTCCACTTCAACCAACCCAAAACCTTCACAAAAAAAATAATATTATAATCATAATTTCATCATGCACACAATAAAAAATTACATACTAAGTCATAAAATTATTAGCGGAATTCTCCTGTTGATTGTTATTGGGGGTGGTTACGAAATTTATAAATGGAAAAACCCAACAGCAACTACACCTAAGTATGTGATTGCGGAAGTTAAAAAAGGAACACTGGTGTCTTCTGTTTCTGGTAGCGGGCAGGTATCTGCTTCAAACCAAATCACACTTCAAAGTAAGGCTTCTGGAAATATTATTTCCATAAATGCAACTGTTGGACAAGAACTAAAAGAAGGAGACCTTATCGCACAAGTTGATCCACACAACGCACAAATCGATCTTGAAAACGCAAATATTTCTTTACAAAAACTTACAGAACCGACAGACAAAACAACCCTTCTTCAAACACAAAATTCTCTCGCCAAAGCTTATGACACAGGTTTTAATACCGTTGTAAACACATTCCTTGATTTTCCAGACATTATAAACGGTATGCATGATCTATTTTATACATCTGGAGGTTATCTAAGCGACCAAAAGATTCAGAGTTTGAGTGATACTTCAAAAGCAAATCGAAATGCTGCCGGAGTAAATTATGATGCTGCAAAAAAAATGTATGATGCAAATATAGTTTCCTACCAAAATACAACACGAACCAGCACAACTCAAAGCATTCAGTCTCTCATTGATCAGACTTACAATACTGTAAAAACTTTGAATGAATCGATCAAAGATTCAAAGAATGCCGTTGAATATATCAACAATCAACAGGCAACAAAAAATACAAATGACGAAACAACAGCAGATAATAATCTGATTTCATGGACAAACAAAATGAATACAGACCTTTCAAATTTGCTTTCGGCACGTACAAATATAGAGGAGTTAACCTCATCACTTGATAAATTACAACAAGGACCAGACAAATACGACCTACAGTCTCAACAACTAAGCATTCAGCAAAAACAACAAGCCTATGATGACACCTCTATTCGGGCACCATTTGACGGAGTACTTGCCCAACTAAACGTAAATAAAGCAACCACAGTAAGCAACGGAACAAATATTGGAACTTTTATAACTAAACAAAAAATAGCCGAAGTAACCTTAAATGAAGTTGATGTTGCAAAAGTTAAAGTCGGTCAGCAAGCTACTCTTACATTTGACGCCATAGACGGACTTTCTATTTCTGGTAAGGTCGCAGAGGTTGACCTTGTAGGAACAGTTACACAAGGAGTAGTAAACTACAGTGTAAAAATTAATTTCGATACACAAGATGACCGTGTAAAATCAGGAATGAGCGTAAGTGCTGCAATTATAACAGAAGCGAAACAAGATGTTATCACAGTGCCAAATAGTGCAGTCAAAATACAAAACGGAACACATTATGTAGATGTTGTAGACAAAAATACAGCAACAACAAACAGTCAAGGAGTAAACCTTTCAACAACCCCAACCCAACAAGAAGTTCAAGTAGGAATTTCAGATGATACATCAACAGAAATAATTTCAGGTCTACAAGAAGGAGATAAAATTATCACGAAAACAGTCACAGCCACAACAGCCACAACAGCTACAACAAAATCTACAACACCAAGTCTATTAGGTGGAGGCGGAAATAGTGTAATACGTACAGGAGGTCGTTAAAAAATATGATTGAAGTTAAAAACATAACAAAAACATATGACTCTGGGGAAAACGCTTTTCAAGCGCTCAAAGGAGTGACTTTCAACGTGGAAGATGGAGAGTTCATAGCAATCATGGGACCCTCAGGTTCAGGTAAATCAACTCTCATGCACATACTTGGAGCACTCGATACTCCTACTAGTGGAACATATTTTCTAGACGGAAAAGATGTTTCAACACTAACAGACGATCAACTTGCGGATATACGAGCTGATAAAATTGGTTTTGTTTTCCAATCATTTAACCTACTCCCCCGCACCACAGTACTTCGAAACACAATGCTTCCGCTTGTGTACTCTGGAGTAGAAGAAAAAGAACGAGAGGAACGAGCCAAAAAAGCCCTCCTAGCTTCAGGTTTAGACGAGTCTCATTTCGACCACCTCTCGAACCAACTTTCTGGAGGACAAATTCAAAGAGTCGCAATCTCTCGAGCACTTGTTAATAATCCATCCCTCATTCTCGCAGATGAGCCGACTGGTAACCTAAATTCAAAAACTGGTGAAATAGTACTTGGAACATTTCAAAGACTCAACGAAGAACAAGGTAGGACTATTATTCTGATCACCCATGAACCAGACGTAGCAGAACATGCCGATAGAATTATTTTTATCAGAGACGGTCTTATTGTCGAAGATAAGAAAAACAATAATAAGAGAGTAGCTCGACATAATTAATATGAAAATATTCGACATATTACACGAAACATATACTGCCCTATCGGCAAACAAAGTCCGTTCAGGGCTCACTATGCTAGGTATCATAATCGGTATAAGCTCAGTTATTGCCATGCTTTCAATTGGACAAGGTGCTCAAAATTCAATTCAATCGAGCATTCAGTCCATTGGTTCAAACCTAATCCTTGTTACCCCAGGAGCACAAAGAGGACCTGGAGTTGCCGTAAGTGCTGGTCGTGGTAGTGCTAAATCAATCACTCTCGCTGACTCAAATGCAATCCAGGCCGGTGTGACAGGAATAAAGGGCATAGCCCCAGAAGTAGATGGCCGCTACCAAATGACAGCACAAGGACAAAATACAAATGCTCAAGTTGTAGGTACTGTTTCAGCATATCCAACGGTTAGAAACCTTACAGTGAACGAAGGTTCATTTATTTCTGATCAAAATATTGAAAGTGCAAGTAAAGTTGCTGTACTTGGATCAAATGTTAGAGATGACCTTTTTGGAACAGGGTCAAATCCAGTCGGTCAACAAATTCGCATAAATAAAATTGAATTTAAAATCATTGGAGTTACATTGCCAAAAGGTGGATCTGGCTTCGGAAGTCAGGATGACCAAGTATTCATTCCAATAAGTACATCCCAAAGATTCCTATCTGGAGACCAATATGTAAGTACAATAAGTGTTTCAGCTCAAGACGCAAACTCAACTGCCAGCGTCCAACAACAAATCACAGACCTCCTCCTTGAACGTCACAACAAAACCACACAAACAGCTGATTTCAGCACCTTCAATCAATCTGATGTGGCAGCAACAGCATCAAGTATTACTCAAATATTCACGATTCTTCTTGGGTCTGTTGCGGGAATTTCCTTAGTTGTGGGTGGTATTGGAATTATGAACATGATGCTTACAACGGTTACAGAAAGAACACGAGAAATTGGACTTCGAAAAGCTATTGGTGCAAAAAGCAAAGACATCAGCCTACAATTTCTAATAGAAGCAATAATGCTGACATTTACAGGCGGACTTATTGGAATTATTCTTGGTTGGATTATATCTTTTACAATTACATATTTCGGTCTTCTCCAAACCCAAGTATCCATGTTTTCAATACTTCTAGCCTTTAGCGTTTCTACTATAATAGGAATTGTGTTCGGTTACTACCCTGCCAGACGAGCAGCAAAACTAAATCCAATCGAAGCATTGCGTTATGAATAAATTAATAAAAATTTTAAAATAAAAATACAATGAATAAGAAAAACATTATAACTATCCTTGTTGGAATTATAATTCTAGGAGTTGGGTTTTATGGCGGGATCCTTTACTCGCAAAATAAAACTCCAGCAAACCAAAATCAGGCACGAGGGCAATTTTCACAAAACAATGGAAACCGACCAGCTGGTTTGGGTAGAAATACTCTAAATGGAAATACTGTCACGGGAGAAATCATTTCAAAAGACAATACAAGTTTAACAGTCAAACTACGTGATGGGGGTTCAAGAATAGTTTTGATTACTGGAAATACGCCCGTTACAAAAACGGTACCCGGAACATTTAATGACCTTTCATCAAACGAACAAGTTGTTGTCTTAGGCACACCAAATGCCGACGGTAGTCTTAGTGCTCAAACAATCCAAATACGTCCAGCACAACCAAACGCATCTAGCACTCAACAATAAATAACTTTCCCAAACTTAAAAACCACGCATCTAAGGCGTGGTTTTTATTTTAATATTCACCATAAATTCACAGATCTTCATTTACAATTATAACTAATTATAAGTTTGCTAATTTTTAAACCACTCATGAAAAAAAAATTGCCTTCATGGATAGTAGCTTGTATGGTGATTATCTCACTCTCAACATCATCACTTGCTCTAGCCGCAAAAACACCAAACGGAGAAAGTTCGCAAACTCCAGAAGTGAAAAGGTCTCAAAGAATTTTATCTCCCAGTGTTGACCTGTCTCCATCGCTCATTACCCCCTCAATACAACAGACCGTACTTACTCCTTCACTTAGCGCACCTGTACAGCAGACAACAGCCACTCCTTCTCTTGGACCAAACCTTATAATTAATAATTCTTTAGAATCTTCAAGCACAACAAATCTTCCAACCAATTGGAGCAAGGGAGGATATGGCACAAACGATCGTTCACTCACCTATCCCGTCAGTGGATATAATAGTAGCAAGGCTGTAAAAATATCAATTAGCTCTTATACAAGCGGTGATGCAAAATGGTATTTTGACGATGTTCCTGTAACTCCTGGCACCACATACGAATTCTCTGATTATTACACCTCAGACGTACAGAGTATTATCGACGCTCGTTACACAATGAACGACGGATCATTTTCATATCCAGAACTTGTTTCTAATATAAACCCAAGTTCTTCATATAAAAAGGTTAGTGTTCAATTTACAGCACCTCAAAATGTAAAGTCGATGACAATATTTCATCTTATAAACAGTGTTGGCAACCTCACAACAGATGAATACTCCCTTAGCGAAGTAACTACTGTTCAACCACCAACACCTGTTTCTGGAAATCTTGTACCCAACCCCGCATTCGAACAGTCTGGTACGAATGGGCTGCCACTTTCTTGGGGTAAAGGCGGTTGGGGCACAAACACTAGAACATTCACTTACCCAGAAGTTGGAGTGAGTGGCAGTAAAGCAGTAAAAGTGAGTATTTCAAGCTACACATCAGGTGATGCAAAATGGTATTTCAATCCAATAGCTGTTACACAAGGAAACTATGTCTATTCTGATGATTACATATCAAATATTCCAAGTCTTATCACTCTCCAGTATCAAAATTCAAATGGAACATTTACCTACAAAGATATTCAAGCTCTTCCAGCCGCTAGCAACTTCACACACACATCTGTAATTTTTTCAGTACCAACCGGTGTGCAAGCCGTGAGTGTATTTCACCTCATTCAAGGAGTTGGTTTCCTCACGATGGACAATGTTTCATTAACACCAGAGCAAAATCAGGGAATATTTTCTACCGGAGCGGTAACCCTACGCTTCGATGATGGATCCCTGTCACAGTATCAAGTGGCATATCCTAAACTAAAAAGTGCAGGCTTAAAAGGAACATTCTTCATTATAAGTAAACAGCTTTTGGATTATGGTTTCTCTGGATATATGAGTATTGCCCAAATAAAAGATCTATACAACGCGGGAAATGAAATAGGCGCGCATACACAAGATCATCCATATCTTACCCAACTAAGTAGTGCAGACCAACAAAAAGAAATTTTAGGATCACGAAATGATTTGCTCGCACTAAATGTGGGACCAATCAACTCGTTTGCCTATCCATATGGAGATTATGACAACACTACATTAAATCTTGTAAAAAGTGATGGGTTTAGCGATGCAGCTGCAACAATTGATGGAGATGTAACACTCACCTCAGACAAATATCAACTTGAACGACAGTCAATGGAATCAACTGTTACTTTAACAAAAGCAGAGCAGTGGATAGATAATGCAATCGCAAAAAAAGAATGGCTCATTCTTAGCTTCCACCAAATTGACACCAGTGGTGTTCAGTACAGTATAAGTCCGACAATTTTTAATCAGGTTGTTGACTATCTCAAACTAAAAAATGTTCCCGTAGTCACAATTCAAGACGGAATAAAATCCCTTCCTTAAATTATAAATCTTTTGGAAAAACATATAATACAGGAATAAGAGAAGGTGTTTCCTTCTCTTTTCCATATATCACCACAATACCTACCAATACAATCACCGAACACAAACTTCAAATATCATTCTAATTACAAGCACTTGCCTATTATGCTTTTTGTGAATTCAAAACCGCAACAGACTTGAACAAAAAGAAACCAATAACACAAAATGTAATAACTGGAGAAACCCATGAAGGAATATGTGCACCAAACGCCTCAGCAAGCATTATGATTCCAAGAGAAAAAATCGAGTACATAGCTCCATTTTTCAGAAAAACAAATTTCTTAATTGTATCAACATTACTTACTGTAAGTTTTCTCACGACCCACACACCAATACCATTTCCAATAAGAATAAGCGGGACAGCAGTTGTGAAGGCAAATGCACCCAGTACACCATCAACAGAAAAACACGCATCAATCGCTTCAAGATATAAAATTTTTGACCAATCAGACATACTGTTGTCCCCTTCCAACATTCTTTCTTCAGCACGTTCGGCGTTTTCTTTAAAACCATGAACAAGAAAAAATGCAGTTGAACCCATAACAGCGCCCACTGCCATCATAGGATTTATATGAATAGTCTTCCACACCACTACTCCGAGCACCAAAGACGCAACAGTATAAAACCATACACCATGCCGTGCAATAAATTTTTCACCCACCAAACCAAATTCTTTTGTTTCCAAAAATAACCAATGTAAAAAAAGATACACAAGAAACAACCCAGACCCACAAAGCAGTATAGGCTTGGACATCTCTACGGCACCCAAAACTCTAGGATCCGAACTGAATGAAGCTACAAAGGCTTCCCATGGACCGATACCAGGAACCGAGCCCCACAAAATTAGCCACGGCAAGACTCCACGAACAACAAACACTGCCAGAAAAATTCCCCAAACAAGAAACCACTTTTTTGCCCACGGAGACATTTTCCCAAGCACTTCTGCATTAATCACTGCATTATCTACACTATTTATTACTTCAAAAAGAGTAAGTCCTAAAACAGTAAGTATTAGAGGTGCAATAAGTGCAAGTGTCATAAAATAAAAGTTTTCAAAAAATAAAGTTAAGAAGTAATTATACATTTTTATATTTTCTATTTCCAGCAAATCTAAAAATTTTCCAGCACTTGAAAAAAAGGCAGTTTTCTAGTATTGTATTCTTCATTGCGGGATCGTCTAATGGTAGGACTACGGTTTCTGGAACCGTGTATCTTGGTTCGAGTCCAAGTCCCGCAGCAAATAAAAAACGGCTCAATAGAGCCGTTTTTTATTTGCTGCGGGAAGAAAGTGCTGGGAGCACTTTCGCCTTGGACTCGAACGCCGGAATAGAAATTTTCAGCAGAAAATTTCATGAGGCGGTGCCCAGACAAAAATTTTCGACGGAAAATTTTTAGTCGAGGGAGAGATTCCAAGTCTTGCAACTAATTTTAGCCAGCTCGAGATGTGTTAATTCTGTTTATTTTATAAATAGAGATATAATATAAGGTATGAAAATCATAGAAAATAAAAAATATCGTGTCTTAATTGAATGTCATCATTTCACATCACAAAATGAACTAGAAGAAAAAGGTTTTGTACTTTTTTCGGGAGAAGAATATGTTGTTAAGTTTGTTTATGAAAAAAATGGATCTGTCTTTGTTAATTTAGGAGATTTTACTAATCAATACGGAAATACAGTTTCTAGGACAATAAACCTAGAAACATTTAATTCTTGCTTTGAAGAAGGTGAAGTAACTAATATATGAAAAACGGAAGAAAGTTTTCAACCTTCATCAAGGACCGTCCTTACCATAAAAAATAACACCATGCTACAAACTTTTAGTGAAAGAGTAATTAAAATGGCGTTAGAAATTCCGAAAGGTAGAGTCACTACATATGGCAGAATTGCTCGTGCCGCTGGTGCAGGACCGATGGCTTCTCAGAGCATTACCACTATTTTAGGTAAAGCTTATACAAATGGAATAAAGAATATTCCTTTTCATAGAATTGTATATTCTGACGGCAGCATATGGATTAATGATAAGTATAAAAACAAACGTCTTGCTCTATATAAAAAAGAAGGGATTACATTAGATAAAAATAATAAAATTATAAATTTTAGAGATATTTTATTTGAATTTAATTAGTTGTACTATAAAAAGTTTTTGAGCTTCGTAAGGTTAAACCTTGGAAACCAATATAAAGAAAAAACCGTACTGCATCCACGTACAATACGGTTTATATTGTTGGACTTTTTTGTCCTACAATTCCAACTCCAAGACATGCTCGGAGCCATTCAAACCAAGTTGCCTGGCGATGAGATCGTCATATGTTTCAGCTCTGCTGATACGCCTGACGGTGCCATCTTTGCATATCAACAGTTCTTGTGGGCGACAACGACCGTTGTAGTTGAATCCCATAGCTGAACCGTGGGCGCCTGTGAAGTGAGTAATAACAAGATCCCCTTCACAAGGTTCTGGCATTTCGATATCTCTTCCAAGCACATCACAATTTTCGCAGATTGAGCCAGCAATTGTCACTTTTGTGAGCGGCCGACTTCCTTCTTTGATCATTAATCCGTCAGCATTAAGCAATGTGCAGTGATGGTAAGCTGTCGCCGGATACATACCAACCCTCATGAGGGCAGGCATTGCAATTTCGACTCCAACGAAGTTTTTGTATTTTTCGTAGATGTTAATCACACGATTCACAAGAACTCCGTGAGGGCCAGTCACATAGCGACCGCTTTCCATATAGAGTTTAGGCAAGTATCCGTGTGTTCGCATGAATTCTTCACCAAGACAACTGCGTTCAAGGGCAAATGCCTCAAGATCGAATTCTTTTTCGCCTGGCCGATAAGGAATGCCGAGGCCTCCTCCGACGTTCACGAATTCCAGCTTGATTCCAAGTTCTTCCTCGAGCTTCGTAGCGACTTCTAGGAGTAACCGGTATGTTGAAACCAAATGGATGTAGTTGAGATCGTTCGAACACACCATGGTGTGCAAACCGAAACGTGTTGCGCCAGCTTTTTTTGCTAGGCTGTACGCTTCTACGATTTTCTCGATTGGTACACCATATTTGGAATCCACTGGATTACCAATAATGGTGTTTACTTCATCACCGGTTTTGCGATTTCCTGGGTTGAGGCGGAAGCAGATGAGTTCTGGGAAGGGCCCAATTTCTTCGACTTTTTCAATAAACTCGATTCCGTCGAGATTCAGGATGCATCCCCCAAAAGAGAGTGCCTCCATGAGTTCTTCTGTGGAAGGGTTGTTCGCCGTGAACATGATGTCCTCTGGCAATGCTCCAGCAGCTCGAGCTAAGCGTAGCTCCGGTATAGAACTGCAATCAAAGCCGCACCCTTCGCTTTTAACGATCTGCATGATGGCGGATAGGGGCAGTGCTTTCACTGCGAAGAATTCCTGGAATTCGTTCTTGGGAAAAGACCCTTTCAACTTTCTGAGGGTTTGGCGAATTCCACTTTCATGATAGATGTGGAATGGTGTTCCGAATTGTTGAATGATTTGAGGTAGTGCTGGATATAAACAGTCTCTGAATGATTTACTCAATGTAGACATAAATAACTCCTGGGTTGATGGTTGTGAAAGATCAAGTTTTTTTCTGACCTGAGCTGAAGATTACTATAGTGTAATTAAGTGTCAAGACAACCTGTTGACTTATAGTAAAAACTATATTAAAAATACATTCAACTTTGTCGCATGAAGCCACAGAGAACCTTAGATAGATAGTTCTTGTTATAAATTAAAGAAACGTAAAACTTCAAACGTTTCAACCTCACGCATTCACGTGGGGTTTTTGTTTTATGTTGATTCTAAAATAATGTTAGAATATAAAAATGAATGAAATAACACTTCACAAACAATGGGTTGTTAAAGCTTCAATAGATGATGTGTTCAGAATAATGACAGACTTTGAACACTTGCCGAAGTATTTTCCAAAAGTCGCCGAAGCAGTAGATATCAAAAAGCATGAAGGAGACCACCTCGAGATGGAGGCAACTGTAAAATCATTTGGGAAAAGCTTTAAAGTAAAAATGAAAACACATATTCTTCCTGGGAAAGGATTTATCTCAGATAATGACAGCTATCAGTTTGGAACTTCTGGACATGAGGAATTGTTGCTTTCTCCACACTCCGAAGGAACTTTGATTGACTATACCTACCAAGTGACTATTCATAAAAAATGGCTGCGCATAGTTGCTGTGCCACTCATACGCTGGTACTCGATGAGATACTGGGAAAAAGCAGTTATTATGGAACTCAAAAATATTCTTGAAAAAAAATAGTGCCAACATCACCCACAGTATGAGCGAGCCACGTCCTTGCCACATAGTAAATAATCGGTTGTACTACAAATCAACCTATCTATATGAAGTACATATAGTATACTCCGTGAGTCGTTTTAGCAGAATCTAACTTATATTATCTATATGACAGAAGAAACAAAGGTTGTAGAAGGTGAAGTTACTCCAGTAGAAGCTCCAGTTGTTACCGAGGCTACTCTAGAAGCGACTCCCGCAGAAGTTCCAGCAGTTGAAGCAGCTCCTGAAGTTGTTGCATAGTTTTTCCAGATGATGGAAACAAAAAACCTCGAATATATTCGAGGTTTTTTGTTTTACTTATTATTTCATTTCCAATACCCCCTTGACCTCATTCCAATATTTGGAATCGCTTTGTTTTGTCTTCATCCAATACCACCATTCCACCCCCCACAAATATGCACGGGAGGCTCCTACGTACTGTGCATATGATATATTTTTTGATAATTGATCAATACTTGCTGTTTGCTCCTGAACTTCAATAGATGTATTTGTAGGTGTACCATTTGTGAACCATGGTTCAGCCTGAAGTTCTGAAACAAAAAAGTCGTTATAATCTTTACCCCACATAAAAGCCCGCACCTTGTAGAAAGCTGCTGGCACCAAACCATAGTTAACAATAAAACCTCCTGGTGTACGCACAGTCCTATACATTGTTACACCAAGCACGTCTCTCATTTTCGCAGCATCTTGCCAGGTAGAAAGTTCCCCACTGTCTGTAAGTACCACCCTATGAGAAGTATCCAACTTCTTTACTAAAGCAACTTCTTCAGCTATTGAATTTTTATCAAACACCTGACAATCTCCAAAATCGAATTTTATGAATGGCTCATTTTCAACCTGCCACAATTCCAAGGCTGAATTATTTTTGTACCTTCCTATAACTTTTTCAATATATGAAAGTAGCTCACCTTTTCTATTGTTTGCAGGTGTAGTTTTTATCCAATCGGGAATATAGCACTCTGGCCATCGCGGAACTTTCTGCCCAAAAGCCAACAAAACTTTTACATCATGTTTTGATGCCTCATTCATCATGTAGTCTATATCTTCAAACCTATACGAATTTTTATTTGCTTCAACTCTACTCCAAGGAATAGCAAGGCGAATGTATTTTGGTTTCAAATCGTTTAACATTGCTAAGTAGGTTTCCTTCCAATCTAAACCAAGAGACGTAGCGTATTCTGGACTAAAACTTATACCAAATGAAACCGGATATTTTTTAAATGAAGTAGCCCAGAGTGCAGCGTAAGCAACAAAAAATAATGTAACTAAAATTATGGCAAAACGTATAGCGAATCGTTTAAGCATTTTATTTCAAAAATAACAAACCGATAACTGTTAAAACTATTGCACTCGACTCAACCAACAATTCCCTCCTTGTAAAATATTCAGAAAATACTTTTGGCTTGAATTTTGTCATCATGTAAATAAAAACAAACATGAGCACATACTCTACCCCAGCCAGAGCATTTACTATTGTGACACTACCTAAAGCAATAGCATACTGAACCAAAACAACCGCAATTATTCCTAAAAATTTAGATGTAAAAACAATCGAAAACCCGTTTTTTTCATCTGATTGAGGTTCGTGTCTCAACCGGTTGATTTCTTTCCAAGTACCTGGAATAAATAGAGTAATCAAACCGACTATTCCTACTGTTCCTTTAGTCCACACTAGACCGGTTATAAATGGATAAACACCGTATATGTGTTTAGCAAACACAGATGACACACCGAAAAGAATTCCCGAAAAAATTGCCCACAAAAAGCCTTTGTGAAATCCGTTGTGCTTTTCACTCTTCTCAAAAGATAAAAGTAGACACGACATTACCAAGAGCCATAAGCCAATTTGAACTGAAGAACTTAGTACCTCGCCCAATATAGCCAAAGACAAACCATACGTCGCAATGGCAACCACAGCGCCTACAAAAGGCATAATATGGCTCGCTTCACCATCCCCCAAAGCAATAAACATGGTCCAAAGCCCAAAACCATATGCCAAGCCAGATCCAATCATCCACCACAAATCCCCCGCATTAACAGCTTGGCAAAATGGCAAGATTAAAAATGCAGCTAGAAAAAATATTGTGGAATAAAAAGTGTAAACAGTTATTTTTTTTACAGATCCAGATAAAATAAATTTATCTAGTATTGAAACTATTGCAAGAAGTGCGTATCCAGCGATTGCAAAAATAAATGAAGTTATCATAGAGAGTGAATGTGTTCAATTTCTTTCTTTTCTCCACGCAATACCAAATCTTCGATGTGGTAGACCCCTCGTTTTGGAGAATTAAGAAATCCGTTCATGGCGGCTTCTGCAAACCTGCCGTTGGAAATCCAACTAAAAAGCCATTCTGAAACATAGCGAGGATCTTCTTGGTCGATTCCTGCCTCCACAGAGTAGAGCCATGCCCGATTAAATTCTTCCTGTGAACCAAGAGGAGGTGCAATTATTATTGGCAAACCAAGCCCAGCATAGAACGAGAGCTCACTTGGTTTTGTCCACAAAATATCTGTTTCCAAAAGTAGAGCAGAAAACTCTCGAAAATATTCAAACTTTTCTGGATTGTACAAAATTGAAATTGAACCATTCTTATAACTCTCAAGAAGTCCAAGTTCCTCAATTTTCTTTTTGAAGGTCTCGTATACATACAGAGAAGTTCCTGCGACTAAATTAAGTTTTATTTTATTACTCTCAATATGGGAACGTAATGAGGTGATTATATTTATACCCACATCTAGCTGAGCGCCTGCACCACCAATGGCAAACATGAGCGAAATAGAACCTTCGTAATCTGTATCTTCTTCTAAATATTTTGAAACTAAAGCTTTGTATTTTTCTTCGTAATTTTTCTGAGGGTCAAGTTTAACTATTCTGCGAGAAAGTGTTCTTTTGAGCACTTGAAGGTCTGACTCCCCACCTAACAATTCCTTTGGCAAAGGAAACCCAGTTAATATAACTTTTTCTGGTCGAACACCATAAAGCAAAAGTCTATCTTTCACGCGCTGCGTCGGTGCGAGGTAAATTATTCTACTTTCCTTTGGATAGAATGGTACCCATGCTCGAGAAATATCTGTATCTGTACAAAGACAATATATATCCCCTTCGTATTCATGTTCTTCTGCAAAAAATGCAGTAATGAAAAAAGAAGTAATCAAAGGCAATGGCTTTTCATTCAACTTTTCAATCAAATCTTTTCCAAAACCTTTTTCTATCATTCTATATATTTGTTTTACTTGGAGTGTTGGTTTTGATAGATCGCGCTTTGGATAAAAAGGTTCGATACGCTGAAAATAATTCATCGCTCCAAAAAGGACAGGACCAATAAAAGGCACAGTTCTCATTCGAGAAATCCACTCGTATAAGGTTCTGGTTCCTTTCCAACTACGCTTATCACTTTCTGGAATACCAGGATATGTATTTGCAGAAATTATTGCGGAAGGCAAATTCTCCCAACCTTCTGGCAAAGCTGCAATGTGTTCAAGTGGAAAAACAGCCCTCTGGTGTCCGTATCCCATATCCACCGCCACTATGTATGCTTTAGGATTTTCTTCTAGCATTTTATTTATTTTATGAAAGCCTCTGGAACTACTGAATAATTAGGATTCTTAATTAAAGTTGGTTGTCCATCTTTCTCTACCACATAGTAAGCAAAACCTTTCATCCTTTTCACAACTTCATAATCAGCGTGGACAGGCATACTTGCAGAGTCATCAAGATTCACAGGACTGTCATCTGAAGTCACAAGCCATGTATTGCCAGTATTTACCAAAAGATGACCGGCAAAAGCAGGAACCTCTATCACATCTCCAGCCTTTACCTTTCTTGCTTCAAAAGATTCAATTTGATCATCAATATCATTTCCTCCTGTATCCTTCTTGCGCATCTGCAAAAGCAAAATCCCCTCTCCTTCAAGTATCCAATATATTTCTTTGAAATCTGTAATGTGATAATGCCCGTATGCTTTTATATATTCTCCTCCTACAGTTCCACTTTCCCAAACTGTAATATTTTTTTTATCTGACCCACCACGAATCATATAATAATGTAGTTCTGGTCCATAAGCCTCAGGGTTCATTAAAACTTCTTTCATTTTTTCATGCGTTCGAGCCGCGTATGGTTGTATCATATAGTCTCAAGTATATAATGCGAGAACATAAGTTCAAAGCCCGGTTTAAGCCTAAACTGGGGATTCTCTAAAATAAACAATTAGTATTATTTACTTGAATTAAACAAAAAAGTGATCACCTTAACGAGAGTTTCACCACTCACCCTTTTACCATAATAACCTCTGTAGGTTTCCAACATAACCTCTTTGCTTACAAATTTTTCATGTCCGTCGTAATCTTCATCACCAACTTCACCCAACTTTTTTTCCCACACTTTCAATATTTTGGCATGTCCAAAAACCTCACCGCTATCTCCATTTATAAATTCCAAATCATCCCCAACTGAAAGATCCTTATCATCAAAAAGTCTCCATGTTATGTTTTTTTCTCCAGATAATACAAGAGGAACAAGAGCTGGTGCGAATTTTATGTTTTTCATTTTTTATTCTCCTTCATAGCAGCTTTCATAAACTCTGTGAAAAGAGGATGGGGTGAAAGTGGTCTTGCTTTGAATTCTGGATGAAACTGGGTACCGAGAAAAAACGGATGTATACTCTTTGGAAGTTCTGCGATTTCCATAAGTCTTCCATCTGGAGAAGTTCCAGAAAATACCAGTCCCTCATTTTCGATATCTTTTGTATATAGAGGATTTACTTCATATCGGTGTCGATGACGCTCACTTATTTGCTCTTTTCCATATGCCCGGCGTGCAACCGTACCATCTTTAAGAATAGCTTCATACGCACCAAGTCTCATGGATGCACCATACTTTCCTTCTTCAAGTTTTTTCTTTTGTTCAGGCATAATATCTACAACAAGATGTGATGACTTTGGATTTATCTCTGCGGTATTTGCGTCTTTCCAACCAAGCACATTGCGAGCATACTCAATCACTAAAAGCTGCATACCATAGCAAAGCCCAAAATATGGGATCTTATTTATTCTCGCATATTCAATAACTTTTAACTTTCCTTCAATACCAGACTCACCAAATCCCCCAGGTACAAGAACTCCGTCATATTCTGAAAGCTCTTTTAATTTTTTAGGGTCCTTTTCAAAATCTTTTGCATTGAGCCAAGAAAGTTTTGGCTTTACCCCCAAATGATAAGAAGAAAACTTTATAGCCTCAATAACAGAAATATATGCATCTGAGAGAACAAAGTCTCCCGTATCAAAATATTTCCCAACAACAGCAATTTTTACTTCCTTGGAACCATTTTTTGCTTTTGCTGCAAAAGTTTTCCATGCGGAAAGATCTATTTTTTTATTTGGTAAACCAAAAGTTTTAACAATCATCTCCCCTAGTTCGTCTTTCTCAAAGTTAATCGGTACATCATATACACTGTCTATATCTGGAGCGGAAATAATGTTATCTGCTGGTACACTGCAAGAAAATGCAATTTTTTCTTTTCTTTTCTGGTCGAGAGGAAGTTCGCTTCTGGCGATGATGAAATCTGTATTAACTCCATATGAACTCAACTGGCGGATAGCATTTTGAGTTGGCTTACTTTTCATCTCACCTAGTTTGCTAGGTATTGGCATATAGGAAACCATAATAAAAATCACATCTTTTGGATGGCGAATCTTCATTACACGCGCGGCCTCAATAAACATTATGTTTTGGTAATCTCCGACAGTCCCCCCAATTTCAATAATGGAAACATCTGAGGAATTTACCTTTCCCGCTTTTTCAATACGGTGAACTATTTCATCGCGAATATTATCGGCATCTATACATTTACCTCCAAAGCCAAGAGCTCGTTCTTTTTCAATCACGTATTTATACACCATACCACTTGTCATATAGTCCTCATTACGCAAATCACGATTTAGAAATCTTTCGTAATTTCCCATATCCTGGTCAGTCTCAAGACCAGAGTCCATAACGAAAACCTCACCATGTTCGGTGGGGTTCATTGTTCCTGCGTCGACGTTTAAATAAGGGTCAACTTTTACGATATTTATTTTGTAGCCTTTTGCTTCAAGAATTGTTCCTATAGAAGAGGTGGTAATTCCCTTGCCCACACCAGACATTACCCCTCCAATAACAAAAATGTATTTATGTGATTTTGTATGCGCCATTCTGTGAAATTATTCTTGTAAATTAATTTCCATTAATTGTAACGCTTCTGTTTGGTTTGTCTATTTTGCCAAAACTAACTTTCTGTGACTTTTTGATAAACAAAATATTAGTTTAAATGTCTTCGCACTGCTAGAAAACTTGATACTGCACCAATAGCAATACCCGATCCTATAATAATCAAAAACAATTGGCCAAAGTTATGAATATAATAAGTAAATATTCCATCACCAGCAAAAAATGTTTCTGTGTAAGTGTTGAGCCAATAAGTAAATGGATAGAAAAGAATGAGAGTAATGATACCGGCTGTTAAACCATAAAGGATTCCTCCAACCATAAATGGCCCCCTTATGTATATATGGTTTGCACCCACCAACTGCATAACAGAAATTTCATCTTTTGCTGTAAATATTGCAAGCCGAATGGTGTTAAATGTAATCAAAATAGAAATAAGAGCAAAGATAATCGCAAGGACTACTCCAATTTTTTGCCCTGAATCAATAAGCTTTGTTAAGCGATCAATAGCATCTTTGTTTTGATAATAGTTAATCTTATCTATTATTGAACTATCTCCTTGTGCAAGGTTTTGTTGATTAAGGAAATTGGCAATTGATTCATATTGAGATGTTTCTTTTGCCTTCACGTTTAACACAGCACCCAGTGGATTGTCACCGAGTTCATCGAGTGCCTGTAGTGTAATCTGATCATTCTCATGTCGCTTGCGAAAATTATCTAGAGCTTGGTCTTGAGAGATGTATTCAACTTTTGAAACTTCTGGCATTTTTTCCAGAGTCTTTTTTAAAAGTAAAATATCTGACTCCTGAGAATTTGTAACAAAATATACGTTTATATCAACCTTATCTCGAATGGTTTGCAGAGAAGACTTGAGAAGTGCACTTGAAAAAATTATGCAACCAATGAAGAAAAGAGTAACCACCATGATGAGGACTGCCGAAAGAGAAACGAAAGCATTTCTACAAAACGCTATGAAACCAGCTTTGAATATTCTTTTTGTATTAACCCACATCATATACTCTTTTTAAAATTTAATTTTTATTAAAACTACAGAACGTAACCTCCCTTAACTTCATCACGAACCACTTTTCCGGCTTCCATCGTAATAACTCGCCTATTCAATGAGTCTATTACTCCTTTGTTGTGAGTGGTGAGTACCACAGTTGTTCCAAGATCGTTGATTTTTTTAAATAATTGTATTACCTCAAAAGTATTTTCCGGATCAAGATTTCCAGTAGGTTCATCGGCAATAATTAAATCTGGCTGATTCACAATAGCTCTAGCAATAGCTACACGCTGTTTCTCACCACCAGAAAGCTGGTGCGGAAAGCTCCACATCTTTCTACTAAGTCCCACAAGATCTAACACATGAGTTACATCAGCTTGAATCTCCTCTTCATCTCGTCCTGCCACCTCCATAGCAAAAGCAATATTTTCATATGCAGTTTTGTGTGGTAACAAACGAAAATCCTGAAAAATAACACCGATATGTCTGCGGTAGTCAGGCATGTGCTTCTTTCTTATATCGTGAATGTTTGTAGATTCAAAAAAGACCTTACCTTCTGTAGGCTTTTCTTCAGCTAAAATCATTTTTAGCAAAGTTGTCTTACCAGCACCAGAATGTCCAACAATGGAAACAAATTCTTTTGGTTCTATTTTAAGCGTAACTCCATGGAGACCAACGGAATCGTCATCATAAATTTTACTAACATTGTCGAAGTAAATCATAATTATACAAAGAATATTCTATCACAAAATACACCTATTTTCTATTTAGATTCTGTTTACAATTCACGTTCAGCCTCCAAGAATAAGTCCAAATCTCCATTCAAAACATTATCAACTTTGGCAGTTTCAACATTTGTACGGTGGTCCTTAACCATTTTATATGGGTGAAGAACATAGGAACGTATCTGGCTTCCCCATTCAATATCTGTAGACTTAGCAACCTGCATACCTTCTGATTCTTTTTTAAGTCGATTTTCTTCAAGAACATAGAGCTTAGCTTTAAGTATTTCCATGGCCTTTTCTCGGTTCTGACCTTGAGATCTTTCAACATCACAGTGAACTGAAATATTTGTAGGAATATGAACTATACGTACCGCAGTTTCTCGTTTGTTTACATTTTGTCCGCCCGGTCCTCCAGACCGAGTAAACTCAACTCTTATATCATCTGGATTGATATTTATTTCAGCATCTTGTTTTTCAAACTTGGGAATAACTTCGACAAGAGAAAAAGATGTGTGTCTTAGCTGCTTTGCATTGAAAGGAGAAATGCGAACAAGTCTATGGACACCTGTCTCATTTTTTAGAGTACCATATGCATTCCTACCTAAAATTTCAATTGTTATATTACGAAATCCACCATGGTCATTTTCATGAGAATGTAACACTCTATACCCCCATCTTTTGTTGGTGATATATTTTGTATACATTGAAAAAAGTATCTGCGAAAAATCTTCTGCATCCGTTCCCCCAGCACCAGAAAGTATATTCATGATAGCGTCACCTTTATCATATTTTCCATGCCCAGCAAGTTTTTCTTTAAGATCTGAGATTTCTTTAAGTATTGCCTGTGCCCTGATTTTATCATCCCAAAAGTGAGACTCGTACATCTGAGCTTCTAGTTCTTCTATTTTTTTTTGCAGCTCTTCATTCATTAAAAACGATTATATCAAAAATTATGACCCGTCGCCTGTACACTTTGGGGGAGTGTTTGGGCGACGGGTCTTTTGGGGGAGCTCCGGGGGGGGGCTCTGGAGAAAGAACTTTTTGGGACCGAGGGCAGGAAGAAATGCCGCGGGAGTGCAGTAGGAGATGCGGCCAGGACAGGAGGACTACCCCCGGCCCCAAAAATGCTTAAAATTTAACCTGAGATGACATTACCATATCTCTAAAATAATGCAAGTTTTTACTTAAAAGCCTATTTTTGAGCCAGGAGTGAGAATCGAACTCACGTTCCTACTTTACGAAAGTAGTGTTCTGCCACTGAACTATACTGGCCTAATAACCTTATAAGGAGCCGTTGATGAGTTTCGAACTCACTACCTCCCCATTACCAATGGAGTGCTCTACCGATTGAGCTACAACGGCGTTTGCAAAAATACAAACACCGATGAATAGTAATATATTTTAAGGCTTTTTTCAAACTATCCAACAACCTTTTCCATTACCCCATTTAATCCACTATATATTGGATTCATTGATGCAGGTAAAAGATTAAATAGTATTGAACCAGTAAATACAAAAATGGATAATTCTGTACTATAAAAAGAAACTATAATTGCAACACACGCAGCAATAACAGGAAAAACAGTTCGTACATACCCACTCACATATTCATGTTTTGAAATTGCGACTTTTTCTATAGACTCAGTATGCTCTATATGCTCTCTCATCCAGAAAAGTGTTATCCCTATACATATAATATTTAAACCATAGACAACAATTGCTACTCTCGTCTGATTATAAACGCCAAGCAAGTGAGCACTGAACGGAATCAGCGTAATTAAAAAGAAAAAAAGAGCATTAAGATTTGCTAAACCCACAGTTACAGATTTTGCATATACCGAAACAAGAAAATGATGTGCGCGCCAATACGTAAACAAGAGAGCAAAACTTAAAATAAAACTTATAAATATAGGCCAAAGTTTTCCAAGATTTTGCCATAACATTAAATCGGTAACCTGTCCGTCTAACAATGGAACCTTAAATTCCAACACAAGCAATGTCATAACGATTGAAAAAATACCGTCACCAAGACCATTAAGCCTCTGTTGTTTCATTTTAGTCGTCATGATTTTATTTTTTCTGATCTAATTTATTAATAATCTCTAGTATTCCCTCATTTTGATTTTCAAGATGTAAAAGAATTGCTTCTATTTCTCTCTCAGCTTTAGTATTAACTTCAAAATCAGCTTCTGCCCTAGCTTCAGAATGCCTTCCCTGAAGGTTCTGCCCTACCATAATAAGTGGCATGAAAAGAATTTGTAATATGTTGTTTATAAAGAGAAGGATAAGAAAACTCCACCCTGGATCAAAAACCATTTCCTTTGGGGCTAGAACATTCCAAACTATCCATATAGCATTAAAAAATAATATAAAGAAAAAGAAACCCATTGTTCCAATGTTCTCTGTCACCCAAACAGCGAACTTTTCAAGTTTGGTTAGCTTTTCTTTATGCTCGATATTTACGTTTCGTATAGGTTTTCGTAAACTTCTAATTTCCCCTAGACTAAGTGGTTTATCATTCATGTAAAAATAATATCAAATTTTACTTGTTATGTCTTTTTTATTAATTTATTTATATAAATTCAATCCAATTTTTATTAACCAAAAAAAATAAAATCCCCAACTTTTAATTGAGGATTTTATTTTATATCCACTAGCTAATACTCTGAGGTTTGATAAACAATAGATTTCACAGTCTTTGTGTCGGTACCGTAGGCATTTTTACAAGTTATCGAATAAGAAGTTGTCTCATTGTTTACACCAGTAGTCCAAGTTCCGCCATAACCAATTGATGAATTTATATTATTAGTTGTACATGTCATTCCTGAAAAACTACCTGTAACAACCCAGTCTAGATCTAGTTTCCCACCCTTACTTACAATAACATTTGCAACAGGAGATGCGGTCTTCCATGGCGCTGACATATCATTTGTTGTAACTCTTCCACGTAGATTTATTTTTGCAGGGTCACTAGAAAGAGAAGAGATTGATGTACAGTAACCATCAAAACAAGCTTCACCACTTGGACAAGTTTTTACAAATTTACCGTTGTTATCATATATTGCTGTTGATGAGGCGCTAAGATTACATTGATTTTTATTTTTATCAGCACTTACTGTTGTTTTTGTACACATACCACCAGAGCAAATATCTCCTCCGGAACAAGTATCCACCACCTTCCCACAATTATCAAAAATCTTATCAGGATCAGAGGTAGAACAAACTCGACTTGTATTTGACACACACTCTCCTGCGCACCTAGTTACAATCGAAGTTGCCTTACCACAAAAGTCGCCTTGGCAAGGTTTAACAATTGCATTGTAATCTTTTTCACTATCAGAATTAAATTGATAAGAACTTACAGACACTGTATCTCTTATGGTTTTTAAATTATCACTAACCACCACGCTATACCCGTCTGCAGGTACAATAGGAGACCAACTTAAGACAGTAGATGTCCCACTATTACACATATATGACAAGTTATTTATTGAATCAGAAACAACAGTGAATGGGAAAAATCCAAAGGTACGACTTTGATACCCAGAGTAAACATTTCCATCCCAATACATACGAGATGTTACATCTAATTTAAAAGAATATGTATCAGGAACAGTTGGAGCCTTAATATTTCTATCTGAAGCAAATCTGGTAGAATGTACATAACTGCCATGATTCGCATTAAATGGAGTAGACACCTTATCACTCTGTGATAACAAAACGTTTTCACTAGTCACATAACCCAAAACATTTACATCAGAATATGAATTATTACAAGCCCAGTTTTGGATGGTGCCAGAAACACTATATGGTTCCCCCGGATACAAAATATCAGGTGAAAGATCTCCAGTAACAACAGGAGCTCTTCCGTATTCCTGACCATCTACTACCACACCTGCGTTTTGGGATGAAACGACAATAAAATCAGCGTGTGCCGAGTAAGAAAACAAACTCACACCAACCAATATTAAAGTTGCAGCTAATCTTTTTTTCCGGATAACAACCAAAACAATAACAGCAATTATAAATAACAAAATCGCAATTCCGTACAAAACAAAAATATATTTATTAGATTTAACCGGAGGCGTATTTACCTCCTCAACATATTGACCGTCGGAGTTTGTTTTTTTACCAGAGTATATGTCACTAAAAATAATTTTATTTTTATAGCTAGCAAGTATTTCATTACCACCTTTAGTTACAGTAACTTCAGCCGTTAAAGATTCTGCTGGTTTGTTTATATTTCCAGAAATATTAATAACTCCAAAAAGACCAAATTGCTTTTCTTCATTATAATTCAAAACCGTCTCATTCTTTTCATTTTTTACAACAACACTAATATTTGCTGTTGTTGTGGAGGAACTATTGTTAGAAGTAATATCCAAAGGCCTACCAGTATAAGCAATATCTACATTTAGAGTATCGTCTGCTTTTGCTGGCAAAACAGTACCAGAAGTAACATTCACAATAGAAACCATATCACCTCCAACTATATATCTCGCATATAAAACCGGAGCCCTGGAAACATCTTTATCATCAGAGAAAGTAAACTTGGCAAGATACACACCAGGCACTAAACCTTTTGTCGGTAAAACAGAAGTTATTGTCGTTGTTGAGAAGGCCAAAACCTTGACTGGAGTCGACAAAACGGGCTTAAAATCTGGTACATCTACCATTGATTTGTCTTGCAAAACCATGGTTGTATGTAAATTGTACACATCCTTACTTTCATTAAAAAAAGAAACACTAAAGTTTGTTTCCTTGTCTGAAGAAACAGTCGGACCCTGTTGTAGCTCAAACTTTTTACCATCAAATTTAATAAAAGCATTCACAGGAGTAAGAATGGAAACTCCACCAATAATTTTTACAGGAGAACTTTTCCAAGAAAGCTCTATCCCATTATTCATAACAAGAGAGAGTAATATTCCGGCTGCGGTATCATTGGGAGCATTTCTTAAATTATATTTAAATGCAACATGTTGTTTTGTCTTAGGGGAAACAGCAATCGGTGTAGTAGTACCAAGATCATATTCCACATTTGGAACTCCGTTTTTATCCAAAGCACCAACTAAAGAGACTTGATAGTTTATACCTTCAACATCAAAGCTCTCCTTGTTCACAAGATCAAAAGAACCAGTCACCACATCTCCAATACGGTAAGAATCTTTATCCAACTTTAAGTTAGATATACTTACTTTTGGAATATAAGGCATGCTAGGAAGAGTCTCGGCAGACACCAAACCAGCAGAAAAAATAATAAAAAACAACGAAAGACAAATCTTATAAAAAACTTTCATGTAGTTAAATTAAATAATAAAATTGAAATACCAGAAGATATTCTGGTAGAATTATATCATATTTATTTTTATAAAAACCCACTTGTTCACCGCAAGAGTGATGGGACTCGGTCACGTATAAAATTCTGCTGAATTTTTACTCGACCCCACCTCAGTCGCATTCGCTCCTTCCGGTTTTCGAGTCCCGCCTAGCTCGCTATAAAAAATCAAAAGACCTGGCACAAGACCAGATCTTTTGATTTTTTGCGCGAGTGATGGGACTCGAACCCACGGCCTCTTCCGTGACAGGGAAGCGCTCTAACCAGCTGAGCTACACCCGCAT
>JBAXQO010000003.1:0-70377 GCA_037131675.1 bacterium | reverse complement strand
CCACGGCCTCTTCCGTGACAGGGAAGCGCTCTAACCAGCTGAGCTACACCCGCATAACCTTATTAAAGGTGGATACAATGTAACAAATTTATCGCATATGAGCAATAAACTCATTCATCATATCTTGTGTCGGGGATGGGGATCGAACCCATGACCCCAGGCTTATGAGTCCTGTGCTCTACCAACTGAGCTACCCCGACATATATTAGATGTGAAGATAAAATAACATATATTTTGATTTTACTCAATACCCAAAACAAAAGCCCCCTTTCGGGGACTTTTTTCTTGTTGCGGGGATTAAACATCGCCCGCACCTCTCCCCTCGTCGTCACTCGGCTCGGGTTGGGCACCAGCTCGCTCCCAAGCAAGCTTGCTTGGGTCCCGCTCCGCTGTTCGATTCCAAACGGAAGCTCTACCAGAGCTTCCTTCCCCGCAACAAAATATAAAAGCCGCACCCAGCGGGAGCGACTTTTATATTTTGTTGCGGGGATTGGAATCGAACCAATAGTCTCAAGGTTATGAGCCTTGCGAGTTACCGTTACTCTACCCCGCTAATTACCCATTATAATACCGCATTTTGGATAAAAATGCAAGATTCTAGATTACACCCAATAAAATTCTTTAAATACATCATTATACAAACCTATCACACGGCTTGCTTCATCATAGGAAAGCTTGTAAACACCTCCATCGTGAGCGATGCGGTTACGTACCTTGTGCGCCTCCCAAGCTTTATCGATTGTTTGAAAATCACCCTTCTCAATATTTTTAAGCTTATCTCCAATACTTACACCCTCATACCCCATTTTATCTAACATATCTTCCAACAACACATCAGCCTCAATAATAGCCTGACGCCAGTCGCTAGGATTATGAGATTGCATCAAAAGCTCAACATGTTTCCAACGAGCATTTTCCTCTGTTTGTTCCGCAGGCTGACTTACTATTGGAAGATTTGGAGGAACAGCTGACGCGCCTAATGACGTAGCCGATACAATTGTTTGAGGTTTTTTAGTGTCCACGCCATCATCTTTTGGCTCATCATAAACTGGTACCTGAGGCTCACGAAACATAACATATAAAATAACCAAAATAAAAAATGCTGAAATAATCCAACTTATTATTTTCACATAACCCCACAAAATTAGAGGAAAATTTAACACACTAAACCATAATGATCCAATTACAATATCTTGTGAGTCAACCCATCCACTTGGAGAAGATTCGTAATTCACCATCCACCAACTAGCTCCATATGCTTCCACTGGTCCGTCAGTAACAGTTGATTTCTCTCCACGCTGATGAATACCAATTACACTTCCCCCTGGCTCGCGGCGCACTTGAGTAAGTTTCTGATCTACAACATTGCTTCCTACAGAAATTTTACTTGATGGCTGCAATGAATTGTCACCAAATTGGTTGTAAAGATTTTGCCAAAAACCAAAATCACCCTGACTCACTTGTTTAGAATCACCTGAAGTAGGTGAACTTGATGTAAATAGTTTTACAAGTGAATTTCCAGAAAGAGCACTTGTTAACAAAACAACAGCAAGAAATACACCTATTATGTCTAATAGGATCTGATGTCCGTCTTTTGTTGGAGGAGCATCGGGTTTTTTAGGTCCTTCTTTTTTCTTTGGAGCATCTGCCATAGGCTAACCTATTGTCTCAAATTTTTTACCAATCTCAAAGAGGATATCTTCAGAAAAACGAGGGCCGAGTATTTGAATACCAACAGGCAGAGATTTATCTTCATGAACTACTGTTCCCGATGGAATAGAAATAGCAGGAATTGTTGCAAGGTTTGCACTCACTGTAAAAATATCAGCGAGATACATTTGAAGTGGATCACTAGACTTTTCCCCTATTTTAAATGCCGGCATTGGGGAAACAGGTGTAGCAACAACATCAACTTCTTTAAAAGCCTTTTCAAAATCTTGTTTAATAAGTTCACGTACTTTTCCTGCCTTACCATAATACGCATCGTAATACCCTGTCGAAAGCACGTATGTACCAAGCATTATTCTTCGGCGAGCTTCTTTTCCAAAAAATTCTCCACGAGTAAAGAAGTAGTCTTCTGTTAAATCTTTACCTTCTTTTAGAGATCCATACTTTACACCGTCAAAACGAGAAAGGTTTGAACTAACTTCAGCCGGCATAATGATGTAATAAACAGCAAGTGAATATGGGAGTGTTGGTAAAGAAATATCTCTTATTTCATATCCCGCGTTACGGAGTTTTTCAATAGACTGATTGAAATTTTCTAAAACATCTGCGTCCACGCCTTCTTTCAAAAAATCTCTAGGTACACCAATAACATATTTTTCTTTTTTCGGGAGTGAGCCTTCAACACTTGTAGAATCAAAAGAATCTCTTCCTTTAATCGTATTGTAAAGAATCTCTGCATCCTCTACTGTTTTTGTCATTGGACCAATTACATCAAGAGACGAAGCCATTGCCATGAGCCCATGTCGTGACACAGAACCATATGTAGGTTTTAACCCTACAATTCCACAAAAACTAGCTGGCTGTCGAATAGAACCACCGGTGTCAGAACCGAGAGCGGCAAGCGCCATGTCAGAAGCAACAGCGGCTGCAGAACCACCAGAAGAACCACCTGAAACTCGAGTTGTGTCATGTGGATTTTTTGTTACACCATATGCAGAATTTTCTGTAGACCCACCCATTGCGAACTCATCCATATTTACTCGTCCAAGAAAAACAACCCCAGCCTCTTTAAGTTTTTTAATGGCAGTCGCATCATAGGTGGCTACATATTTTTCTAAAATCTTCGAAGCAGAGCTCACAATCTTGCCTTCAATGAGCATGTTGTCTTTGATTGCAATTGGAATTCCTGTAAGGGTTGTTGCATCGCCTCGAGCAATTCTTTCATCGGCTTTTTTAGCCTGCTCAATAACATCGTCATACACACCTAGATACGCATTGAGTTCTGGGTTTTTTTCTTCAATTACTGAAAGATAAGCTTGTGCCAATTCAACAGCTGTAAATTCTTTTGCAACAAGTGCATCATGCGCTTTTTTAATTGTGAGGTTTTTTAGATCAATCATAGTCATGTATTTATTCAGAAATTAAACCAAGAATTTTTTTAACTTTCACATAGTTCCCTTCTCGTTTTGGAGCAGAGTTCAAAAGCTTCTCCCTATTAGCGCCTGTTGGGTTCGGGTCTATATCTTCACGTAAAATGTTTGTAACAGGAAATGTTTGCTCAATATTTGAATCAGCAGAAACTTGTTTAATTTGTTCTACATAACCCAATATTGAATCGAGACTTGCACGTAGTTCTTCAACCTCCCCCTCTTCAAGGTGAATACGGCTTAATTCGGCGAGTTTTTTAACGTCTTTGATTTCGATAGTCATACCAAAGGATAATAGCATTTTTTTACCCCACGTAAAACTATTGTATCATTTTTCGGAATTCTTCTTCACTCAAAACCACAACATTCAACTGTTTCGCTTTATCAAATTTTGAGCCTGGATTTTCACCTGCTAGCACATAACTTGTTGCCTTAGAAACTGAACTAGACACATCCCCGCCGAGTTCACGAATTTTTTCTTCTGCTTCAATTCGTGACATAGATGAAAGTGTACCCGTAAGCACAAATGTTTTTCCAAAAAGTTTACCTTTAGTTTCTGAGTCTCTTATCTTTTCTACGTCTACCTGTTTCAAAAGATCATCAAGTATTTTTTGTTTTTCTTTATCTTGAAACCATTCCACAAGAGACTCCGCCACTATGTCTCCCACTCCATATACTCCCATAAAATCTTCTGCTTTTAGATTTCTAATTTTCTCTATAGTTTTAAAGTGTTCTGCAATATCATATGCTGTTTCCTCTCCTACCTGTGGAATTGAAAGACCAATAATAAGTCTCGGCAATGAGACTTTTTTTGATTTTACGATCGCTTCAATAAGATTGTTTGCTGATTTTTCCTTGAAACCTTCCAAGCTCAAAACATCACCTATCTTTAAAGTAAATAAATCGGCATATGTAGAAATAAGATTTGCCTCAAGTAGCGCATCTATAATCCGCGGACCAAGCCCGTCAATATCGAAAGCGTGCTTACCGACAAAGTGATACCACTTTCTTTTTTCTTGCTCAAAAGAGTTGTGTACGCAACGCCAAGCAACCTGACCTGGAACACGTTCAATGGAACCGTCCCCACCACACATAGAAACTTTTTTTGGAAAAGTATAAGGCTTCTCTTTTCCTGTACGCATTTCTGTAAGCACCCTCACAATTTTAGGGATCACATCTCCAGCCTTTTCTAAAATTACAGTATCTCCAATTCTTACATCAAGCCTTTTAATTTCATCTTCGTTATGAAGGGTTGCTCGAGAAACAGTTGAGCCAGCTACCACAACAGGCTTTAGATGAGCAACAGGAGTTATTACACCAGTTCGCCCAACCTGAAGTGAAATATCCTCCACCGTTGTTGTTACTTGTTCCGCAGGAAATTTATATGCCACACCCCAACGTGGCGACTTTCCAGTATGTCCAAGCACTTCTTGAATTTTTCTTGAGTTTATTTTTATAACCAAACCATCAAGTCCGTAGTCAAGAGTTTTTTTATGAGCACCCCAATATTCATAAAATTTTTGTATTTCTTCCAAAGATTTAAAAACTTTGTGGTGTGGATTTGTTTTGAAACCAAGTTTTGAAAGAAGTTCTATTTCATCATTTTGGGTTGTAATAGTTTCCCCATTCAACATATCTATATCGTAAATGAAAGAACTGAGATTTCTTTGTGATGCAATTTTTGGATCGAGTTGTCGGATAGAGCCAGCAGCTGCGTTTCTAGTGTTTGCAAAAATCGGCTCACCTTTTTTTTCTCTATCACTGTTAATGCGGGCAAGTTCTTTTATTGAAAGCCAACATTCCCCCACTGCAATTAGGTCAATATTTTTATTCAAAACAAGAGGAATGCTTTTTATGGTCCTCAAGTTTGAAGTTACGTCTTCACCCACTTCTCCGTCGCCTCGTGTCGCACCTAGCACAAACTCTCCACCTTTATATGTGAGCACCATTTTCAGTCCGTCTATTTTTAGTTCAACACAATATTCTATTTTTTCATTTTTTAGTGAACCCTCTTTTTCTACCATCCTCCTTACTTTATCATTCCATTTCTTTAGTTCTTCAAAATCAAAAACATCATCATAAGACCACTGTTTTACTTCATGTTGTACTTTTTTAAATTCTTTTACAGGTGATCCACCTACTCTTTGGGTCGGACTGGATTTTGAAAGTAGTTCTGGATATTTTTCTTCAAGAGAAATAAGCTCTTTTAAAAGAGAGTCATATGCTTCATCGCTTATATCTAGTGTATCAAGCACGTGGTATTTGTGCTGATGAAGCTCTATTATTTTTCGGAGTTTTAAAACCCGATCTTTTATATCCTGCGGAATATTCCCCATATATACTAATATTGTATCTGATATCCTCGTTCAAGGCGACGAGGATTATCTGCACAAGTATTATAGCCACGTGAGTCAATAATGGTCCTTATTTGCCCACCAACTGAGTCAGCATGCTTACCCACCTGGACCTGTGCACAAGGTTTTGAAGGATCACCAACATTACCATTTGTTGTTGCCATATATATCCAAAATGTAGTTGTGGCATCCAAACTACCTGAACCACTATCAACACCTTTGGCTATCCCACTTATATCAGATGGTTTATCTTGATTAAGGTTTTCTCCTCCAGCACAGGTCATTGAACTTAGGTTGTTTACAGATATACCACCAACAGAAGATGTTGCAAAGTTTTCCCCCTTTAGATCCCAATAAAAACCACATTCTGCACCAGAGTCTGCGGCATAGAAAGAAAGTTGCGAATCTCGTCCGGCACCAGAAAGCTGAACTTCTTTCATGGTAATAGCAACAATACCCAATCCGAGTGCAAGCACAATACTCGATACCAGCACCGCAAATAAAATTGTAAACCCGGACACCAAATTTGGTTTTATTTTTTTATTAATATTTGTTTTTTTTAAGTTTAAAATCATAATTATCTAAAAGTTGGTGCCTGGGTAAATCTTTTTTGTCTCATATTTTAGCTTACGTTACGCAAAAATTCATAAGCAGTAAATACTCTATCTATAGTACCGGATCTCCAGGTAATTGTTACCGTAACTTTAACCTCAGTCGCTGATGGTGGTGTACCATTATCAGTTTCAGTAGTTTCTACCTTGATAGATCTATTGAATGGCGTATCAGTCCAATCTGAATTAGAACCATAACCATACCTACCATCAAGTGTTTTTTTTATTTGTCCACAATCACTTCCACACGCCAAAGGATAAGAGTTGGAGTTCAAATTAGAATATGGATCAATTTTACATAAACTGTCGCACACACCAGAAATTCCATTTAGCCACGGACTATTATTAGCAATATTATTAACTCTCAACCCCCGAATCTGTTCAAATGCATCTTGAGCAAGATAAAATGCAGTAATTTGATCTCTAGCATATATTGCAGCTTTCAAACTTTCTGATGCAAAATACACTGGACCAGTAACAGCAAGCATAAGTATTGAAATAGCAACAAGTGTTTCAACAAGAGTAAACCCGGACACCAAATTCTGTTTTATTGAGTGATGCTGCGATGAAAGGTATCGATAAAAAGCTTTTAAGACAGAAGTTGGTGTCTGGGTAAATCCTTTTTTATTTGAAGTAAATTTCATAATCACTAATTATTTGGAAGCCGCTGAGTGACAGTGGTTTGAATATTAAAATCTGAACTTATACGCTCATCTAGTTTTACAGTCCCCTGTACCACCATAACCACCATTGGTTTTACTCCGTAAAACTTCAAGTTTGTTATATTTACTTCAGGGGCAGTAATACGAGACACAACACCATCCCTTGAAAGCTCAACGTACCCCACACCACTAGCATCTGTTCTGTAAGTATATGTTACATTACTAATAGTAGGATCAAAAATTTGGGTTGATATTGTATTTCCCCCACTAGTAAAAGACTGCATTTGTCCTGTCTTGATTGTTCTTGTCATGGTTTCAAGGGCAAAGTTCAGATTATTCATCACAGACTTCAACGACTGTGCTTTTTTGTTTGAATCAACAACTGTGAAAATAGCGCCCATGGAAATCATTACAACAATAGCAAAAATAGAAACTGAGACCATCATCTCAATAAGAGTAAAACCTTTTTGGGATTTTTTTTTGTTTATCATGTTAAAAGTTTGTTTCTGTTGGACAACTATGCACATCGTGTGCCCCATCGTTATTGCAGGAATTAACCGATATTTGACCCGTGCTTGTAACGTTTATACGCGATATTTTATCACCCTTAGCAGAAGTGAACATCACCTGAGCATCACTAAAGGTTGGATTAGAAGCGTCAACACCAAAATACCCAGATGCAGAACTTCCAGTAAAACCATATATAAGAGCATTTGGCTCTGGTCTCTTAAAAATTATAGAAATGGCACTTAAGCCATGTGTTCCATTACTGCAATATCTTCCACTGGAAAAAGTTACGCAAAAATATGAAATTTTATTACCGCCCCCCAATACATATGTTTCCTCATTTTCATCAATTGAATATTGATTATTGGGTAAAGTACCCCTATCCGAAAAAAGATGAAAGGATGGATCATCCGTACTGAACCAAACCCCATATGGAGAATTGAAGTTGGCGGATGTTCCCATACCTGTTTGTTTCACCGAAATTCCGTACACCTGAGCTTCACGCACTGCAAGAGCGGCTTGATATGCTAAGTTTGTCACCACTAAGGTACTAGAAAATTTTCCATAATTAAAAATAGAAACACCAGATATGACTGCCATGATACCTATAACAACCATAAGCTCAACGAGCGAAAAACCACTATTTTTATTTATTTTTTTCTTAGAATACATACGCGATTAAATCTCTTATATAGAAGAAATCAAAGTTAAAAAAGAAAACAATTAAAAGACCGAAAACTAAAAATGGTGCAAAAGGTATTTCTGTAGTGCGAGTTATTTTTATTTTTCCTTTTCCTTTTCCAAATTTTGAAAGCAGAAGAAGTACAATACTTACCGCGGCCCCAATCCAAAAACCAAGTGCTATAGCCGAGACTCCACCCACTATTCCCAAAAACCAACCAATACCAAGAGCGAGCTTTGCGTCACCAAAACCTATCCACCTTCCTGAAGATACAAGCCAAAGCAGCGCAAAAGGCAAAGCCATCAAAGGCCCAGCTAACAAGTCTAGAACCGCAGGAAACATGAAAATACCTGGAACACCGCGAAGCATTATTACCCATAGAAATGAAAGCCCTATAAACCAATACACGAGAGGATTGGGTATCATTTTGTGATGAATGTCATAGACCACAATAACCACAAGAATTGAAAACACCACAACAATAAAAGAAAAGACAAAAGCAAATACAAATGGTGAAACCATAAGCATCGGCAAAAATTTCAAATATGTTAAAGCAAACAAGATCCCCATCCCTATTTCAACCAAAGGATACTGGAATGATATTTTACTTTTACAGTTCCTGCATTTTCCACCAAGAGTACAAAAACTTACCACAGGTATAAGCTCAAACCACGAAAGAGTATTTTTACAGCTCATACATGATGAACGCCCACCTAGATTTTTCTGTGTACCATAGCGAAGCGCAACAACATTTAAAAAACTTCCAATGATAGTACCGAGCAAAAATGCAAAGAAGAAAAATAAAGATAACATATGCAGATTATTATATCAGATATAAAACAAAAACCCACGCCATAGGCGTGGGTTTTTGTTTTCTTTAATTACAAATGCTGTTTGTAATATCATGGCTAACTTTTTCTGTTGGAACTGAATCAACACACCAGTAGGTACCATCTTTAAGCTGTGCCCAGATTGCCCACTTTTCGTTTGTACCAATACATGTAGTTGATGTCGCATTTGTATTAATATAAGAAATGGCCTGCTGTATAACCGGATCTGAAAATACTCCAGATGAACAATCTGAAGGGCTTCCGTATGAATAACTATGTGAATCGTAATAAATAGAAGACTGACTCAACATCTCTTTCATTGTTGCTTTTACTCCATTTACATTAGCTTTTGTTCTTGCGGAGTTCAACGAAGCCAACACAACTGAAGAAAGGATACCGATGATGGCGATAACCACCAAGAGTTCGATCAATGTAAAACCTTTTGAATATTTTTTCATTTAGATAATAATAATTTAATAAGAATTATTATCTTTTATTGTATCATAAATATTCCACAAAAAACAAAACTCTCGTGACGAGAGTTTTGTTTTAAATATTAACCAGCAAGTAAATATCTGAGTTTTAAACCTTAGTTACAAACTCCAGCAGTTGTAATTGCTGTTGATGGCGTACTAGCTGTGATAGTTTCTAATTTTGAAGCACCAGAAGAATCTACACACCAAGCTGATGTATTTGAACTCTTAAGCACTGTTGCCACTGCCCATTTTGTTGCTGGATTAGCATCCAAAGAACAATAAGTAGGACCTACTCCTGCAGCACCTGCAACCTGATTTTTGATTGTAGGATCAGCAAAAAGAGTAGAAGTTAGAGCAGCACAACCTGTTCCAGTAACAGCTGTAGCATTTAGAGTTGCGTTAGCTCCATAGTTAGTATTTGAATCATAGTAAATCTCTGCCTGCGCACGCATAGAAGCCAATTGGGATTTTACAGCAGCATCATTACCTTTATTTCGTGCTGTGTTCAACGAAGCCAACACAACTGAAGAAAGGATACCGATGATGGCGATAACCACCAAGAGTTCGATCAATGTAAAACCTTTTGAATATTTTTTCATTCGAATGAAATTTTGTTTATTAAAAACTTATTTATAATTCTGCAAACTTAAGATGCTCGAGACACCTATATATTTTATCTGCGTTCTTAATTATACCGCGTTTATGAATAATACGACTAGCTAAGAGTGTGGATAACTCCAAATATGACTCTTATGCATTGAGTGGGATAAGAATACAAAAACAAAAGATTTTTCCTTCGGAAAAATCTTTTGTTTTTTATAGTTTAATTTTTAACCCTCTAGAAACTAGATGATACGTTATAAATAGGAATAAGAACAGAAGCGAGAAGAATACCCACACCAAGACCAAGAGCCACAATCATTACAGGTTCAATAAGGTCAACAAGAGTATCTATAGAGTTTGTAACTTCACGACGATAAAACTTTGCAAGCGTAGAAAGAATCTCACCAAGGTTACCAGTCTCCTCCCCAATCTTCATCATCGCTGTCATGATCCCAGGAATTTCTTTGTGTCGAGCCATTGAATCTGAAACAGCATTACCTCCACGCACATCTTCAACAACATCATTTAAAACCCGGTTGTATGTATTGTTGTCCACAACATCTTTTGTTATTTCAAGCACGCGCACCATAGCAATACCTGAAGTAAGCATTGTGTTCATGTTGTCCGCAATGCGCGAAAGGTACAAAGTTTTGTATAGATTCCCCACAAATGGAATAGAAAGTTTGAATTCATCAAATGAAGCTTTTCCGCTATCTGATTTTACATACTTTATTAATACAAAAGCACCAATAACAAGAACGATCAAAAAGAATACTCCATAGTTTACAAGAAAATCTGATAGACCCATAACAACTTTTGTATATACAGGAATTTCCTGTCCAGAATCTTTGAGAATACCCGAAATTTTTGGAATCACCATAGTAAGCATGAGCCCCATCACAGAAAAGAAAGTAAAAATAACGAAGGCTGGGTAGATAAGAGCGTTTTTCGCTTTAGTGCTAACCTCAAAATTACGATCAAGGTAGTCTGCCAAAAATACAAAGGTTTGATCCAACTTTCCAGACTCTTCACCTGCCTTCACCATGTTTATATAAAAACCTGTAAAAACATCTGAGTGCTTTTCCATGGCCTTGGAAATAGATTCCCCTCCCTGCAAAAGATCTGCAATATCTTGGAGCTTAACTGCAAGGGCTTGATTTGTAGTTTCACTTGCTATAAGACGAAACACTCGGAGTGCTGAAACTTGCGCCTCGAAAAGAGTGGCAATCTGTCGAGACATAACCACAACATCTTTGTTTGAAATTGGGTTAAATATTGAAAGCTTCTTTTGTAAAATTGAACCAGTTTCTTCTTTTGCATTAATGGATTTAATAATAAACCCCCTACGTTGAAGTGAATTTATTGCAACATCAACATTAAGTGCATCAATCGAACCACTTTGATCTGATCCGTTTGCATCAACTGCTTTATAGACAAATAACATGTGTACATTATAACTCAAAGGGCCAGGTGCGCAAAGCGCACCTGGCCCTTATAAAATTAAAACTAAATCAACCTCTCAAGTGTTTTTGGATTTGTTGAATGCAAGTATGCATTTTCAATACTTATCTCACCTCTGCGAACAAGTTCTGCTATAGATCTATTCATGTCAATCATCCCCTGCTCTGAACCAGTTTCAATAACATTATTTATCTCATGTGTTCGTTTTTCACGAATAAGATTTGAAACCGCATTATTATTTATGAGAAGTTCATACGCAGGAACAAGACCCCCAGAGACACGAGGGATAAGTCGCTGAGAAAATATACCGATCAGTGAACCTGCGAGCTGCACACGAATCTGATCTTGTTGTTCTGGTGGAAACGAATCAATGATTCGGTCAATTGTTTGAGCTGCGTTGTTTGTGTGGAGAGTTGAAAAAACAAGATGTCCAGTTTCCGCAGCAGTAACAGCGGCAGATATGGTATCAAAATCACGCATCTCCCCCACAAAAATAACATCAACATCTTCTCTAAGAGCACTAACAAGAGCGGTATGAAAGTATTTTGTATCAAGACGAACTTCACGCTGATCTATCATGGCCCGCTTTGCTTCATACATATATTCAATTGGATCCTCAATTGTGATGATATGCTCTCCTCTTTGTTGATTTATCATCTCAATCATAGAAGCCAATGTGGTTGTTTTACCTTGACCAACAGGACCCACTACCAAAAAGAAACCTTGTTTTTTTTGACAGAAAGTTTCTAAAATTGGAGGAAGATTTAGTTCACCTAAAGTACGAATTGTTTTTGGAATTAAACGCAAAACTATTCCGACATTTCCTTTTTGATAAAAACCATTTCCACGGAAACGCGATTTGTCTTTAAAATTATATGAAAAATCTATTTCTTTATTCTCCTCAAATTCTTTTTGATTAACAGATGTTAGAAGCTGCTTTAAAAACCCCTCTGTGTCAGCTTCAGTCAACACCTCTTGATTTACCATAGGAACAAGAGTTCCTGATATACGTACAGTTGGATGTCTATCTACCGAAAGATGTAAATCTGATGCCCCTTCTTTAATAACATTTTCTAAAAGATCATCGAGTCTTGTTGCGTAGTCTGTTGGCATGTTTTTTAATTATGAAATATTTACCTTACCACGATATACAGTATCAACTTGGTCGATAACCTCTGAAGGAATGGTAAGTGCCTTAATAATGTATCCATCTATATTAAAAGCTTGAGCATTCTCTATATCTTCGTGCTGACCTTGGTTTGAGAGTACGACTACAGCTGCCTTCGGTGCGAGTTTTTCTGCACGCATATTTTCTAAAAACTTTAACCCATCCATAACCGGCATGATGATATCACAGACAATTACATCTGGGACATATCCATCTCTGAGTTTGGTAAGTGCATCACTTCCGTTTAAAGAAGTATTTACTTCGTAACCCTTTTTTGTAAATTTTAATGCATACATATCGATGAGAAATTTATCATCATCGACTATAAGTACTTTTGGTTTCAGATCTGTCATGGTTATTTTATTATATTACAAATTATTCACTTCTTCAAAAGGAATTTTCTTATTGAACGCCTTCAAAATTGCATCTTCTTTCATTGTAAGCATTCCTTTATTGCGAACAACTTTATATATTTCTGATTCTACAGGACTTTGAAGAATCACTTTTTCAATATCTGAATCCATCTTAAACATTTCAATCACAGCTTCTCGTCCACGGGTTCCACTTGGACAATCTGGTGATGGTGAGAGTGCAAGCACTTCACTTGGAAATACAATTTTTGAACGTTTTGATTCTGGTAAATCTTCGAATTGTTTATTTAGCATGAGTGTAAGACTGTCATTGATTGGCAAGGGCTTACCTGCACCAGGACAAAGTGTTCTAACGAGACGTTGAGCTATACCTAAAATAAGTGTTGGTGGAATAAGATAAGGATCAACACCCATATCTATTAGACGAGGAACAATACCAGTAGAACTATTTGTGTGAATAGTTGAGAGAACAAGGTGTCCTGTAAGTGAAGCTTGAATAGCAAGCTGAGCTGTTTCTTTATCACGAATCTCCCCCACCATGATCACGTCTGGGTCCTGTCGAAGTGTTGTACGAAGACCTGTCGAGAAATCGTAACCAATTTCTGGACGTACTTGAGATTGGCTGATGCCAGGAATGTTGTACTCCACAGGATCCTCAAGAGAAAGCACGTTGTTAGTTTCTTTATCGATTTCATTCAACATGGAATAAAGAGTTGTTGACTTACCAGAACCAGTCGGACCTGAAATGAGAATAAGACCAAACGGTCGCTTTATTGCTTCCCTAATAAGAGCAAGGTTTTCTGGTGTCATCCCCAAATCCTCAAGTTTTTTTACACCTTTTTCTTTATCGAGAATACGCATCACGACTTTCTCACCATACACGACTGGAAATGTTGAGACACGAAAATCAACTTGCCTTCCCTCAACCTTAGCAGAAAAACTACCGTCTTGAGGTTTTCTTTTTTCATCAAGACGCATACTGCATAAAATTTTAATACGAGCCGCAACCGCAGGAAGCACTTTAAGAGGTAGAATTAAACTTGTACCTAATTCGCCGTCCATTCGGAAACGAACACGAACTTTATCCGCCATTGGTTCTATATGAACGTCTGAGGCATTACCTTCTACAGCATACCTTAGTATGGTTGCAACAATTTTTGTCACAGGCGCATCTTCAATAATCGTTGTTCCTGTTACAGATTTTTGTATTGTTCCTTTTTCATCCATCAACAAAGCCTCTTCTTCTGACAACTCACTATCGAGCTCGGTAAGCGCCTTTGTAACTTCTCCTGAGAGTCCTTTATACACTTCCAAAACTCTTTTAAAATCTTCTGGCGTTATTAGATATGCCTTAAATGGCATGTTTACTTTTGATGCAATGAAGTTTAGAGCATCGCGTGCTTCAATGTTGTCAGGATCAACAAGACCGACCTCCAGAAAACCGTCGCGAACGCCAATCGGAACAAAATTATAATGGGTTGCTGATTCTTCTGGTATATATTTCAAAACATCAAAAGGAACTGACCCATCTTCAATGCTTCTTATAGGAATATTGTAGTATTCACCCTTAAGCTCAATTATGTCATTGCCGGTAAGCCCACGGTTTAATAGAGCATCATCTAAAGAAAGTTTCTTTAGATCATTTTTTAATAAGGTTGTATCATTTTTGTCTATTACTTTTTTTTCAACAAGAAAGTCAATGAAGGTCATATCGAAATTGTGAACTACCTTAATTATTTGATACCTGTACTCCTACTGGTAAATTTTCAGGTATAGGCAATTTTGGCTTTGAAACCTGAGATGTTTTTAATAACTCCCTCTGGGGTGATGAAGTACTATTTGGAGGTACGGCTGTGCCTACAGTTAATGTATTTGTAGCCACAGAACCAACGTCTACGCCAATGGGAGCAAAGGGGTTTGAACGACCAATTGGTTCAGCAGGAATTGAACGACTAAAGTCTTTCAAACTCTTGAATGCTGGATTGCTAAAAATACTTTCATCCAACTTTAGTTGTTGGAGTTGATTTAGAGCAGAAAGTACCTGAGCACCCATTTGTGAAGGATCGTCTTTCTGAACTTGAAGCACATCAGGAGATGAAGTGTCTCGTGATAAATAGTTATATCCAACAAAACCAACTCCCGCCAAGACCGCAATTGTAATGATTGTTTTTATTAGGGATGACATATTATTTAAGCCAGTAAGTTTTTAATGATACATCAAATGAATAAACACCATTTGTTCCCGGCTTAAGACTAATACTTGTTACATCAACGATTCTCAAGCTCCCTTCCAGATCTTGCAAAAAATTCATAAATGTTGAGTAGTCAGCAGTAACAGAAAAACCCATCGGAATAGAACCGTACTTTGATTCACCTGCTGTGATAGTTGCCGCCGGATCTTTTACTCCACTCTTTGTTGTTTTGGAATCATCTAGTCGCACATTTTTTATAGTAAGTCCGTACCTCTTTGCAATCTCATCTATATCAATAATTAACTTAACGTTGTCCACACCATCTGGAAGAAGTTTCCGAAGACGCTCAACATCTGTAGGAGAAAAGCTGTTAGACTTCTCTTGCAAACTCTTACGTTTTGCTAATAACTGGGTTGATTTAACAAGAACATCGTTATACTCGTTCCCCTGCGCACGCAGAGTAATCACCTGTTTATATAAAGGATCTGTTACTCCAAAGAAGAGAACAACCGCGACAAGAATAAAAATAAAAGGGGTTATTGATTTCATGTTATTGAGTATTAGTTGGTATTACTCCCGCATCTACATTTTTCTGTTGTGTTGGATTCTGAGAAAGTGTTTTTACATAAGAGATAAGGTTCTTATCAAGCAGAGCTGTGAGCGTGAAAACTACATTACCATTTTGATCTGGATTCAAGTCTGAAAATATAGGACTTTTAATATATTGATTTTGTTTACCAAACTCCTCTGACTGTAAAGCAATGGAGCCATAACTTTGAGCAACACCCTTGAGCACAACTTTTATAGTACCGTCATTATCCAGAGAATATGTGAAGTCTGTATATGAGACAGTCTTCAACGTGTGAGACCCTAGGAAACCAAAAATAGTTGATGCTGAAACATGTTTATTCAAAAGGTCTTTAGAAGTTTCAATGCGTGTGTTTAATCTATTTACAGAACTTATAAAGTCTTGATCAAATTGTCCACTAGCAGTTACTAGGCTCGACTGAAGATCTTTAACATTTTTATCTAGAAAAAATTTATACCCATACACAGCAGCTGAAAGCACTATACTCCCAAGAAAAATCACGACAGCGATTATCATAAAAAAATTAATAGACTCTCTCGCCACACCTTGTGATGACACGATAGGTTTTTTTGGTATAAATGATGTTTGAAATTTTGGTTCCATAAAAATGAACTGTGTATATTATAATACGAAAGAAAAAACAATGCTATGAAATTTCTTGCAATCTTCGCAATGCCGCACCTAAAGCAACAGAAAAACTCACACCTGTCTTTTTTAGAACATCAGTCAAGAACGCAGGAGTCTCAACTTTGGAAAAAGGATCAGCGCACACAACAGAAGTTGTCAGCTTTTTTTGTGCATATTCAGTAAAGCCATTGAGAGCAGCTCCCCCACCTGTTACAAGTACCTTTGAAATGTTTTTATTGTATTTTTTTTCATAGTTCAACAAAACACTACCAACTTCAGATAATATTGGGTCAATTATGAGGCCTATAATGTCACCAACTTGCTTGTCTTCTTCTGCCAAATTTGATCCAAAATTACGTTTGAGTTTTTCTGCTCTATCCATGGGAACACCCAAAGCTGAAGATATGGAAAGTGTAATATCCTGAGAACCACGACTGATGATGTGGGAATTTCTAACCACTCCTTTTTCCACAATATAAAGTTTTGTTGTTGCAGCTCCCATATCTAAAACCAGCACAGGGTTGGTGTCTTGATCCAAACTTGCACGTACAGTACTAAACATTTCTATTTCAAAAAATCCCGCATCTAGCTGTGCATTTGTGACAATGTTGGAAAAACGAGTAAGTACATCGTTGTGAATAGCAACAATCAACACATGTGTTTTTTTCTCCACCACCGCAGCAGTTTTTTGGTCTGGAAGATCTTCGGATGATTCTTCTGGAATATCTGCCTCGGTTGGAATAACAAACCAGTCAAGCGTAACCTCAGATATCGGTACTGGAATGTATTTTCTGGCCTCGATGGGAATCATCTGGTTTAGCTGCTTCTCAGAAAGATTAGGCATCTCGATTGTGGATACTAAACTAGATTTTATTGGAATTGCTATTCCGCAATTTTTAGTGGTTATGTTAGCAACTTTTGGATCCATAATATCCTTAAGAGCTTCAACTATTTTTTCTTGAGATAGATTAGTAGCCTGCCCCACTTGAAAACCTACATATGGACCTAGTGCAAGCTCTCCATATGTTTCAAGCACAGCCTTACCTCTTTTTCTTTTCAGTTGGACAATCTTAATGGAAGATGAACCTATATCAACACCAACAACACTCTCCTCCTTTGAGTTAAAAAAATTATTGAATATTTCAGAAAAAGAATTAGACATACAAAATATTGTTTTATTGTATCATATATATAATATATATATGAAAGAGTTGATGGAGAAAATCTGGGGATATGTCATTGACGTAGTTTTCGGTTCGAACACTCTCACAAAAGAAAAAGATGGGCTACTTGATTTGCCAAAAGCCACGAATGAGCATCCGATTTTTTTCTCACTCTTCCACTATAAAAATAGCAAAACAAAAAAACTTATTTGGGATATAAAATACAAAGGAAATAAAACCTTAGTGAGAGCCGTGGCAGAGATGCTTCATGAACATATTTTAGAAGATTTAGGAGATATTCATTTAATGATAGATTTTCGAGAGCCAATAATGATCCCCATACCTGCCACAAAGAGAAGAATGAAAGAACATGGATTCAATCAATGCGAAAGGATTGTCCGTGAACTTGAAAGAATCGACATAAACAAATCTTTTGAGACTTCATATAAAATACTCACTAAGACAAAAAATACTGATAGCCAAGCTCATACAAAAAATAAATCCGCTAGACTGATAAATTTAAAAAATTCATTTAAAGTAGACTTTTCAGAAAAAATTAGAGGGAGAAATATTATATTGATAGATGACGTGTGGACAACGGGAGCAACATTGGGAGAGGCTCGTGGTGAACTTTTGAAAGCTGGAGCACGTCACGTTATTGCTTATACTATCGCGCATTAGATAAAATGTTTAGGGGAATACAAATGCGCGGCGCCATAGGCGCCGCGCATTTGTATTCCTAATTTTTATACTAACATCTACTCAGCTTTTTTATCTTCTGTTTGTTTGCATTTATCACAATCTCCACATGTACAACCCTCATGTTTGCAACAATTTTTGTTAAACAAAACTTTTGCAAAAAAGATAAGGTAAACTAATTCAAGAATACCCAATGTGTTTATAAAAAGAAGTGCAATAAACCAAAACTTCTCTCTTCTCTTTGCAGCAGTCCACAAAGCCCAACCTTTAAGTGCAAGAGATATTAAAACAATTACTATAAACAAACCTCCGAAAAGTGCAGTTGCCAAAAACCAACCTGGGCCAAAACCAAATCCATGACCAAAACCTGTGTCAAAACGCTGTGGATAATATAAATTACTGTTCATCATAATGAATAGTATTATACCACCTCCTATTTTAGTCGCGCAATAAAGTTTAGGTAATTTTTTGATGCAGGTTTGAACTGTTCAAAATGAACTATCTCAAAACCAAATTTCTGAAGGAGCTTTTCAACTTCTTCTTTTGTGTAGAAAGAAAACCATCGTGGCATTCCTACACCTGAACTTTCTCGATAATCATTAAAATCTCCTTCAATAAGACCGAGTCCGAGAACCCCACCCTTCTTAAGTACGCGTACAATTTCCGACATAGAAATATCTATTTTTTCTTTTGGAACATGGAGGAGTGATGTGTATGCCCATACACCATCAAACACCTCATTTTCAAACGGCATTTTATTAAAATCCCCAACCAAAGAAATTAAACCTCTTTCTTTACACATTTTTACCATCGCTTCCGACGCATCTAGACATGTCACGTCAAGACCATTCTTCTGCAGAATCAGTCCATCTCTACCTGGACCGCTACCCACATTTAGAACTCTCCCAAGTTTTTTTGTATTTGAAACAAATTCATTGATTATTGTTGGTGGAAATCTTTCCCAAAAATCAATAGTTTCATTGTCATAATCAGTTGCTAAAAGGTTATATGTATTTATTGTTTTATCATCCATTTTTTCTATATTCGCATTATTTCGCACCTTCATCAACCATATCAATTTTACGTTTCAAATATTTCTTTCCTTTCAATTTTTCTGGTAACAAATCTTTCATGCCATATTTTTCATACCCTTCTCCATACCCCATTTCTTTCATTAGTTTGGTCGGTGCATTTCGGAGTTTCATTGGAATGGTCAGGTTTCCATATTTTTCTACATCCTCCATCGCCTTCCCAATTGCTTCGTATGCGCTTTTGTCTTTTTTCGCAAGTGCAAGGTAGGCCACACCATGTGCCAAATTTATTCTACACTCTGGAAGTCCAATAATTTCAACAGCCCTAAAAACGTCATTTGCAACAACAAGAGCTGTTGGTTGTGCAAGTCCAATATCTTCAGATGCAAATATCACCATTCTCCTGGCTATAAATTTTGGATCCTCCCCCGCCGAAATCATGCGAGCCAAATAATAAAGTGCTGCATCGGGATCACTTGCTCGCATGCTTTTTATAAACGCACTTATGGTGTTGTAGTGCTCTTCACCTTTTTTATCAAATCGTAAAAATCTATTCTGAACAGTATCCTTTAAATTTTCTACTGTAATTGTTACACCTTTTTCTCCATAAAATTTTTGAGCTGTTTCAAGTGTGGTTATCATCATACGAGCATCCCCTGCTGCCATTTCCACAATCCACTCTGTTGCTTTTTTATCAAGTTTCACACCCGTACGCTTTACAATCTTTTTCATATCATCTGGTGAAAGTTCTGCAAGCGTGAAAACCCTACACCTTGAAAGTAATGCGGAAATAACCTCGAAACTTGGATTTTCAGTCGTGGCACCAATGAGTGTGATGACACCATTTTCCACATAAGGCAACAAAAAATCTTGCTGGGCTTTATTAAAACGGTGTATTTCATCTAAAAACAAAACTTTTGGTTTTGCAGTTAGCACGCTTCTATCTTCAATAATTTTTCTTATATCATCTTTACCCGCCGAAACCGCAGAAAGTTCATAAAGTTCCACATCTAAAGATTTTGCATAAATGCGTGCAAGGGTGGTTTTTCCAGTACCAGGTGGGCCCCATAAAATGAATGAAAATAGGTGTTTTTCTTCCAAGGCCTTTCGTAAAGGCTTGCCTTCACCCACTAAATGTTCTTGCCCCACAAATTCTTTTAGGGTTTTAGGTCGTATTTTTGAAGCGAGTGGTTCCATGGCCTAATACTACTTTGCCAACAGTCAGCTGTAACCATTGACAGATGGAAAATCAGGGTTATTATTCGAACAAAAGTACAAAGGAGAAATTTTGAAAATTTACGCCAGAACCAAAACAGATCTTCTAGTCCTTGCAAAACACAAGGTTGCCAAGAAAGAAGGGGTTAATCCGGAAAAAATTTATCCATCCACACTCATTTCACACAAAGCTTTCAACTCTCTCGTTTCAAGGCGAGACGTAAGAAAGATGATAAAACAGAAAGAAGTAAGTGAAATCGGATGGCACGAAGGGATGACGATTAATGATGCTGTTGAAATGATCTCACCCACACAACACAAAATCGCACCAAACACCAGGAAATAAAACTGGTGTTTTTTCTTGTTTTGTTTCAATGATGTAGGTTAGAATACATACGATGTCACAAACCATCCGTATTGAAGAATCCTGGAAAAAGGCTCTTGAAAATGAGTTTGGAAAAACATATTTCAAAGAGCTTTCGGATTTCGTGAAAGATGAATACAAAAAACATAAAGTTTTTCCACAACCAAAAGATATTTTTAGAGCTTTTGATATGTGTCCGTTTAACAAAGTGAAAGTGGTCATTATCGGCCAAGACCCATACCACGGAGCGCACCAAGCCAATGGACTTTCTTTCGCAGTGCACGAGGGTATACAAATCCCTCCGTCACTTCAAAATATTTTTAAGGAAATCAAAAGCGACCTAGGAATTGAGCCGGTACAAAACGGAGACCTTTCGCGCTGGGCCAAGCAAGGAGTTTTGCTTTTGAATGCAACACTCACGGTACGCGCGAGCTCGCCCGGCTCACATCAAAATAAAGGCTGGGAAGAATTCACCGACGCAGCAATCAAAGCACTCTCAGACCAACGAGAAAATTTAGTTTTCATGCTCTGGGGAAATTACGCAAAGAAAAAAGGTATGGTTATAGACCGCTCAAAACATCTCGTGCTCGAGTCGGCACACCCATCACCCTTCTCAGCCGCAAATGGATTTTTCGGATGCAAACATTTTAGTAAGACAAATAAATACTTACAAGAACACGAAAAAACGGAGATAGATTGGAGGTAGATAATAATATCGAAGACAATACTTGAAGAAGACCCACCTTTCGAAAAGCTATTCATTACAGGTAAGTATTTTATTGGTTACATTTTTTATATCCGAACCATCCGACCAAGAACAATCTCCTGTAGAGATAATGCAGTAATAATAAAGCGTCGGACTCCCATTAGAGTTTCCCTTTCGTAAACTAACCCTTGCTATACCCAACCCTGGCCAATTTTCCCAATCATAAGCCCAATTAGGACATGGAGGGGTTGGCCAAACTGGCAAATATTTAGGAACAAATGATGGAGCTGTATTTGTTAGAACATCTGGGGCGTAAGTATTATTATCACTGTAATCAAGAGATGCTGCCTTTTCAATACTATTCATCTGTTCTAAAGCTAGAGAAAACCGAGCTTTACCACGAGCTGTATTTAGACTTGCCAACACTATAGAAGATAAAAAACTTATTATAGAAATAACAACCAAAAGTTCAATTAACGTAAAACCTCTTCTTTTTTTTAAATAGTCTATATACACAACAAATTTCAAGTATCTTATACCCACAAACCCTAAACCAAATACATCTCCTGCCCCCACTCACCCACTCCTAAAAATTCCGCTTCGCCACGAATAATTTTTTCAAAAGGAGCACAACCGAAACATCCAGCTTCACCGCGTGGACACACAAACACTTTTTCAGGACCTTCTTTTTGTGCGAGTGCACGAGCATCAGATATAGCCTTTGCAACTTTATACACCTTCTCATATGAATCCTCTACACTCGGCAATGTTTTCTCTTTAGGTCTGTCATCCACATCCAAATACCAATAGGAAGCACCAGAAACTTTTCGCTTTTGCAAATGTTTGAGAAGTAGCTGGTAAATTGGTAATTGGAGAGACTCTTCATTTTCTTCATGATCGCCATTTTCTTTCTGCCGACTTGTTTTGAAATCGAGAATATGAACACTGTCGTCTTCGGGTTTGTATTCGAGCCAGTCGATTCGTCCACACAAAATAATATTTTCTTTTTCTGAAAGATAAAAATTTGGAAGCATTCCATTTGAACCTTCTTTGAGTTTTATAATTTTCTCTTTGAGCGGACCAGGATTTTGTATTACTCTCTCAATCATAGCTTTCCCACGCGCCTTGTATTCGAGCTCTTCTTCCTCGCTTCTGAAACCTCCTTTCTTTCCAGAAAATTTCTCCCATGTTTTTTCAAATCTTTCTAGGAGCTCAGATGGGTTTTCAAATCTTTTTTCTGCAGGAAATTCTGCCAAGCCTTCCACCACTTCATGCACAGCAGAACCGAGTGAGAGCGCAGGTGATACGAGATTTATTTTCTTCCCTGTTTTTGGATTTTTATATACATTATGCAAATAGTAAAGACGAGGACATTTTATAAAATCCCCCATCGAAGAATGGGATACCCACACTGCAGAGTACTTATCAGCCATAATTATTCAGAATAATTCCTTCCCTGACAATATCTACAATTTGGATCAGAATCTTCACAATACTGACATGGTGCGGGATAATGTTTTATTTCAGCAGTCTTCTGATGAGAATCATCTAAAGGTAAGTCACCTGTTTCTTCGATAACATTTTTAGATTCCTCTTTCACCTCTTCGGGTGACTTTGAGGGCTTCAACTCTAATTCTTTTGCAAAACCGAATTCTGGTTGTTGTTCCATAAGCCAAAGTATATCAAAAAAAATAAATTAAATCTGAACCTTCGAAAACGAGTAACTTCCCAACGTTACAAAAACAAGTGCAAACCCAAGAAGTACAGACATATCCATAGCCAAGCCGAAATGTGTGACACCAATGAGAAGCCCTCTGAATGCATCAACCCCATACGAAAGCGGGTCGAGACGCACCACTACATTCATAATAGCTGGCAAATTTGTAAGTGGAAAAAGCGCACCCGAAAGGAAAAATAAGGGCATAATCAAAAAATTCACAATTAGCTGAAAACCTTGCATGTCATTCAAAAGCGAGCCGATCATAGTACCAAGAGCAGAAAAAACGAGAGCTACCAAAAACATCGCAACCAAAAGTGGAAGAATGAAAAACCAGTTTGTAGGGTGAAAGCCAGCAAGAAGAGAAACTAAGAGAACAAGAGCTCCTTGAAATGTTGCAACTGTTGCACCTCCAATCGTTCGCCCAAGCATAATAGAAAACCGCGACACCGGTGCTACCAATGTTTCTTTCAAAAAACCAAATTGCTTATCCCAAATAATTTCAATGCCTGAAAATACAGCAGAAAAAATGATTCCCATACCAATAATACCCGGAGCCAAAAATTCAATATAATTTCCCTGCCCAGCCTTTTGAAATACTGAACCAAATCCATACCCGAGAGAAAGTAAAAACAAAACAGGCTGAGCAAGTGAACCAATCATTCTTGATTTAGATCTCACATACCTTTTAATTTGTCTAAGCCATAAAATATAAATCGTTTTCATAGTATTTTGTATTATCGTCGCCACATTTTACGAGCAGTACGAAGCCTATCAATAGAACCAGCTTCTTCTTCACGAATTACTTTTCCAGTAAGTGAAAGAAATGCTTCTTCAAGTGAAGTTGTGTTCGTGCGTGACAGAAGTTCTTCAGTTGTCCCAGTCTCAATTATTTTTCCATGATCAATCACTGCAATTCTCTGTGCCACCTTTTCTGCCTCCTCCATATAATGTGTAGTAAAGAAAACAGTAATCCCCTCTTTTTTATTGAGCTCAAGCAAATAATTCCACATATGATTTCGTGTCTGTGGGTCAAGCCCAATCGTTGGCTCATCTAAAAAAAGAATTTTCGGATGATGTAAAAGCCCTCGAGCTATCTCAAGTCTACGCTTCATACCACCAGAAAATTCTTTTACTAAACTATTTTTTCTGTCCCACAATTCTACAAATTCGAGAAGTTCTTGAATTCTTTCTCGACGGACTTTTTTTGGCACATCGTACAATACCCCATGAAATTCCATATTTTCATAAGCAGTGAGTTCATCATCGAGACTAGGGTCTTGGAAAACAATTCCGAATGAACGTCGCGCTTCATGAGAATTTTTCTCCGGATCATACCCATTCATTTTTATTTCCCCACTTGTCGGTGACAGAAGCGTGGTAAGCATTTTGATCGTTGTTGATTTTCCAGCTCCATTCGGGCCGAGAAATGCAAAAATCTCTCCTTTTCCAACATCGAAAGAAACATCATCTACAGCAGTAAAATCACCAAACTTTTTCACTAAATTTTTAACCTCTATAATATTCATAACCTTATTCTACCTTATGCGGTGAAGAGAGTGTACCAGCCAAAGTCCCTCCATCTATCACAAGCTCCGTACCCGTTATAAACCTTGCCTCATCAGACACCAGAAACAAAGCACCATTTGCAACATCTTCTGGCGTCCCCATACAACCCATCGGTATTGCCTCGCATTTTTTCTTTAAATTCTCTTCTCTTTTTTCTCCGTCTCCCAGCATCATCTCCCACATATGTGTCATTATTGAAGCTGGATGAAGTGAATTACATCGAATGTTATATTTATTTTTTGCACAGTAGAGCGCAACACTTTTTGTATGGTTGCGAACAGAAGCTTTACTTGAAGCATATGCAGCTGTATCAGGTACACCCACAATGCCGGAACGAGACGACATGTTCACAATATTCCCTCCGCCAGTTTCTTTCATAAGTTTGATAGCATGTTTACATCCCAAGAAAACACTATCACTGTTTACAGAGTGTATAAATTTCCAACTTTCAAGTGATGTGTTTTCTGGATCCTGTGGCCCCCAGTCTCGCTCAAAACCGATAATACCTGCATTGTTTACAAGAATATCCAACCTTCCAAATTTTTCTTTAATAAATTTCATCACACTCACCCACTCTTCTTCTTTTGAAACATCCAAGTGAATATGGAAAGCTTTTTCTCCAAGCTCTTTTGCCACCTCTTCCGATTTTTCATCATTGAGGTCGGAAATAATAACAGTGGCACCTTCTTGTAAAAATCTTTTGGCAATACTTTTACCAATACCACCAGCAGCACCCGTAACAAGGGCGATTTTGTTTTCTAGTCGTGACATAAAAAATATTGTAGCATAAATTTACACGCTTTCTATATAATGAAATAGACGATTTTATTTTTTTCAAATTTATGATACATTTGCAACGTATTTGGAGACGTGTCAGAGTGGTCTAACGTAGCCCCTTGCTAAGGGGCCAGGCTTTAATCGGCCTCGAGGGTTCGAATCCCTCCGTCTCCGCAGCAAAAAATTCTATCATGTGTAATAATATAGGACATGAGCAAAGAAAAACTTTCTTATTTACTTTTAAAACTTGCAGTCGCCTTCCCACTTCTTTATATGGCCTGGGGAACTTACTTGCGTCCAAAATATTTTGCAGTTTACATACCAAATTTTTTATCTCAATTTATTTCTCACAATGCACTTGTTTGGATCCTTTCTGCTCTTTGGATGATAGTTGCAGCATTTATAATTTTTGAAAGAAAACCTTTTGTTCCACCCATGATCGCAGCAGTTTACCTGGGGCTTATAGTTTTCTCGAATGCTCGCTGGGGCACTCCATCATTTGATATTTTCTACAAAGACATAGTTATTATACTTTCAGCATTGGCGCTTGCAGTCAAAAGTAAGACAATCTAATATAGGTAAATGAAAGAATTTTCATCGGAAACAAAAATAGAAGACGCTTTCCGACTTGTTGATACGCAAAAAAAGGCCCTAAAAAATCTAGGTCTTCATACTATTTTAGACCTCCTATATTACTTCCCTTCAAAATACGGAAACATTGCCGAAATAAAAAATATATCCTCTTTTGAAAAAGGGGAATTTGTTACTGTGTATGGAAAAATTGGAAAACTCAAGACTAGTAAAAGTTTTAAAACAAATATTGCCATGGCGGAGGGTGAAGTTACGGACATAAACAACAACAAAATAAAAGCGGTGTGGTTTCGACAACCATATGTAGCCAAGATGCTTCTTGACGGTGCATTGGTCAAACTCTCCGGGGTTGTATCTGAAAGGAAAGGAACTTTATATCTTACAAACCCTGAATATGAAACCATCAAAGAATTACCTATTGGTGTTGGTGATTCATTGTGGGGAGAAACTGCGGATAATTTAGAAAAATTTGGGTTTCCTGTATATCCAGAGACAAAGGGCATTACAAGTAAGTGGATATATCACGCAGAACAAAAAATATTTTCATCAGGTCTTTTAGATAAAATAGAAGATCCTATTCCCGAGGAAATATTAAAGAAATATAATCTGCCAAAGCTGACGACGTCTCTCATATGGATACACTCTCCACAAAAAGAAAGTGATGCTCAGGCAGCGCGCAAACGCTTTGCATTTGAAGAGATATTTTTCATACAGCTTCAGAAAATGCGTGACCGTCATTCAATAAATAACAAAAAATCTTTTATTGTTCACACTGAGGATAAAGATATTCAAAAATTCATAGACCGATTCCCCTTCACAGCAACAGACGCACAGATAAAATCCATCACGGACGCAATCAAAGATATGAAAAGTGGAAAGCCAATGTCGCGCTTGCTTGAAGGAGATGTGGGAAGTGGAAAAACGGCTGTAGCGGCTGCTTTAGTGTATGCAGCCACGGCTTCATCCCCCACAAGCAATATCTATGCACATTTACAAACTGCCTACATGGCACCAACAGAAATCCTGGCGAAACAACACTTTGAATCTTTTATAAAATATTTTACATATCTGGGAATTTCAGTGGGACTCGTAACAGGAAGTGAGTGTAGAAAATTTCCTTCAAAAGTTCGTCCGACAGAGTCCACTCCAATTTCCAAAAACCAACTTTTGAAATGGGTAGCATCTGGTGATATTCCTATTGTTATTGGTACACACGCTCTCATTTCCAAAAATGTAAAATTCAAAAACTTAGGGCTAGTTATAATAGATGAACAACATCGTTTTGGGACAGCACAACGACAAAAACTCACAAGAAAAGACAACTTTGCACCACATTTGCTTTCTATGACAGCAACACCTATCCCCCGCACTCTCGCACTCACAATCTATGGGGATTTGGATTTATCACTTCTAGACCAAATGCCCTCTGGTAGAAAACCAATCATCACAGAAATTGTAATGCCGCATGATAGAGAAAAAACTTACGAAAAAATTCGTGATGAATTAAAAGCTGGAAGACAGGTATATATCCTATGCCCTCGCATTGAGGAACCAGACCCAACTAAAGAAATGGCGATTATCGCCAAATCTGTAATCGCAGAAGCAAAGAGACTTGATAAGTATGTATTTCCTGAATTCATGATTGGAATACTGCACAGCAAAATGAATCCAAAAGAAAAGGATGAGGTTATGAAAGATTTTATGGAAAATAAAATTCAAATTTTAGTTTCAACTTCTGTAGTCGAGGTAGGCGTAAACAATCCGAATGCCACGGTGATGCTAATTGAAGGCGGAGAAAGATTTGGCCTCGCCCAACTACACCAGCTCCGCGGAAGAGTTATCCGTGGAAACCACCAAGCATATTGTTATGTATTCACAGAAAGCAATAGTGAAAAAACAAGAGATAGATTGAAGGCTTTGAAAACTGCAAAAAATGGTTTTGAACTTGCAGAATTTGATTTCGCTCAACGTGGGGCTGGAGAACTTTATGGAAAAAAACAATGGGGCATTTCCGACATCGGCATGGAGGCAATTAAAAACATAAAGATGGTGGAAGCGGCACGCAATGAGGCTTCACATATAATATCTATCGATCCAGAGCTAGTCTCCTACCACATACTTCGCGAAAAAATTGCCTCACGAAAGGAAATACATTTTGAATAATCGCAAACTTGGCACATACAGTCTATTGTGGTATGTTTTGCACACACATGCAAAAAATACCACGCATAATTTTCAATATCTTTGTTTATGGATTTGCCATAATAGGTTTTGGTTTGGTAGTTGGTTTTTTTGCTGTTAAATTTGGCTTCACAAATACTCGTGGAATTATAGACAATCAAACCGAGGCTTTTTATAAAAACACATCCTCTAGCTCATCAACAGCTACAACAATAGACACTCTATGGGCACAAACGGAGGAATGGAAAACTTTTTCTGAAGCTATAAAAAAAGATAAGAACGTTTTATCTCGAGTGGAGAACGAAACTGGAATACCGGCTCGACTCATCGTTTCCGTTCTAGGAGTTGAACAACTTCGTCTTTTTACAAGCGAGCGAGAAGTTTACAAACAAGCCTTCTTCCCTCTTAAGATACTTGGCACACAGACTCAATTTTCTTGGGGTGTAATGGGAATTAAACCAGACACAGCAAAACAGATAGAAAATAATTTAGTAAATCCAACATCGCCTTACTACCTTGGAAAAGATTTTGAACACAAATTAGATTTTATATCAGCAACAAACACAGATCAGGAAAGGTTCACTAGAATAACAGATGAACACAATAGGTACTATACATATCTTTATGGTGCACTCTATATAAAAGAAATAGAGCAGGCATGGAAAAATTCTGGGAATAATATAGATGATAAACAAGAAATAATTGGCACACTTTATAATATAGGATTCGGACACTCAGAACCAAAAGTAAACCCTCAAGTAGGAGGTGCAGAAATAGAAGTTGGTGGAATCAAATATTCATTTGGAGGACTTACATACAACATATATAGATCGAACGAGCTACTAGATGTCTTCCCTCGCCCATAAATTGATTCATGCTGATTTTCTGATATAGTAGTTACAAATGCGCACATAGCTGTTTTGGTAGGTAAAGCAAAACTGGCTATGCGAGCAATTAGGTTTTGAAAAGTAAGACATGCGCGCATAGCTCAGTTGGTAGAGCGCCGAGCTTATACCTCGGTGGTCCTAGGTTCGAGTCCTAGTGCGCGCACCAAAATAAAAACACCCGGGTGGGTGTTTTTATTTTGGTGCGAGCCGGAGCGCGACGGCGCGAGGCGGGGTGAGCTTGGGGTGGGACCCAAGCGCAAGACTCATTGAGATTTTTATGAGCTTGTGAAATAAAAATCCAATGAGTGGACAGCTCCTGTAAGGAGGCGTAAATTTTCATCAGAAAATTATATCTGACTACAGCTCCTGTAAGGAGAGAGACTTCTGTATCCTCTCCCCTTGACTTATATTTAAAAAGTGGGAAAATAGCCACCAGAAAAAAAAATTGGAGATAAACAACCATGACCACCTCTAGAAAATGCAAGAAACCCGTCGCAGTAAATTCCAAACAAACGCACATTAAATCTTGGAAACCGTTCAAAAATGCAGTTGAAGAAATATTTGGAGGAGGAATAACTTGGGAAGAAACAGAACTCAATCCTCCCACCGTTCCACTACATTTAAAATCGGAAACTTTACCCATTGAGTTTACAAGAGGATACGAACTCTTCGGAAGAGGAGCTGTTGTTCACGAGAAAAGAAGTGAACAATATCGACAAAGAGTCCTAAGGTGGGTACAAATCTGTCCTGACCCATTTTACATAGTGGTGGTGTCAAAATGCAGAGACACCTTCCGCTATGACGATATTAAACAGAAAAAAGGAAAACACCCGAATCACATGACTGTGGTTTGTGTCCACCTCAAAGGATATGTTTTTCTGAAAACCACAAAAAAACAGCTGAAGGCATTGAGGGGGAAACTCCAGGAAATCAAACATGCGTTTCCTCCACTCATCACAAACCAACCAGCCAGAACCATAATCGAAGGCTAAAAAACCTTCAAACCGTCCATAATTTCCTGGACGGTTTTTTCTTGGAAAACAAGGCTTTATTATTTCATCAGAACATGTAAAAATACACCTTCAATGGACAATCCTCAAAAATCTAAATCTCGCAAATATTCCATTATTGACGGAGCAACAGCCTCCATAATGTCAGGTGCTGGTGACTCTTATATAACGCCATTTGCTATAGAACTCCAAGCTAGCGATCTGCAAGCAGGACTTCTTGGCACTTTAGGAAGTTTGCTCTCTCCCCTTTCTCAACTTCTCGGAAGCAAGCTTATAGAAAAATATAGTCGAAGGAAAATTATTGCCTACACTGTTCCATTTCAAGCGGCTATGTGGTTTGTCTTTGCATATATTGGATGGTGGTTCATTCAAAATGGCCCATCAAACTTTTTAATTCCTGCAATTATTTTTTCTTATATTATTTATTCATCTTTCGGCGCTGTTGGTGGACCAGCATGGTTTTCTCTTTTGGGAGATTTGGTACCACAAAATATTCGTGATTCATATTTTTCTCGACGTAATAAAATTTCAAATATTTTCAGTTTAAGCACCTCCATATTGGCCTCAATAGCTCTTTATTATGGAAAGCATTGGAATTTTATTGGTACTTTCATAATTCTATTCTCTATTGCGGGCATATCTAGACTTATTTCTGCATACTTCCTTTCTAAACATTACGACCCTGGGATTACAATGTCTCCCAATTATCACTTTTCATTGTTAGATTTTGTGAGAAGTGCTCCATTCAATAACTTTGGAAAGTTCTCCCTTTATGTTGCAGCAATACAATTTACTATCAATATAGCAAATCCATATTTAGCAGTGTATATGTGGAAAGAATTAAAATTTGATCCAATCTCTTTTTCAATCGTAAGTCTTGCATCTGGACTTTTCCTCACAATATCAATGGGTGTCTGGGGTAAATTTTCAAAACATTATGGAAATAAAGAGCTTTTAAGAATTGGCTCAATCCTTATTATAGCTGCACCAATTTTCTGGATTTTTTCGAGCAATGTATTTTATCTCGCTCTTATTCCACAACTTCTTTTTGGACTAGGATGGGGAGCTTTTACTCTTGCAGCATCCAATTTCATTTACGATGCTGTAACTCCAGAACGAAGAGCAATTTGTGTAACATATCACAATATATTAAGCGGAATTGGAGCCTTTATTGGAGCATCAATTGGTGGACTGATTATAACTCGGATACATTTACCAACATTTATTAATGCATTCTTCCTCATTTTTATACTCTCTGGAATATTGCGTTTTTTGATTACAAATCTTTTTATAGATCAAATTAAAGAAGTAAGAAAGAATGTAACACCGCCAAAAATCCATGCACTTTCATATTTTACAGATAGAGAGTGGATGTAATAAAAAAAGCCTCTCACAATTTTGTGAGAGGCTTTTTATTTTAATTCTAGAATTACCCAACCACTTCTAAAACATCTGATTCAATAGTTTTCTTTTTCTTAAGAGGTATTCCATGAGCAGAAATCAAGGCTTCGTACTCTTCCCTTTCAATAGTCTCAACTTCTATCAGTTTTTTTGCAATCGCATCAAGAACTACTTTGTATTCAATTAAAATCTTTTCCGCTCTTCCGTATGCAGTTTTCATTATGTAAGTAACTTCGGAATCAATCTCTGCGCCCATTTGTTCAGAATATTCTTTTCCTTCCATTCCTTGTCCAAAGAGTGGTTTACCGCCAGCACTCTCAAGTGCCATCGCACCAATCTTGTCCGACATTCCATAACGAGTTACCATATCTCGCGCAAGAGCTGTCGATACTTGTAAATCATTTGATGGACCAGTTGTCACATCACCGAATATCATTTTCTCTGTAATATATCCTCCAAGCGACATTGCAATATCATCCATGAATTCATTTTTTGATTGAAGTTTTCTATCCTCCAAAGGAAGTTTGAGTGTGTATCCTGCAGCACGTCCACGAGAAATGATGGAAATTTTATGCACAGGATCAGCAAACGGAAGTACAGACGCGACGAGCGCGTGACCAGCTTCGTGGTATGCAGTAATCTCTTTTTCTTTCAATGAAAGCAAATGACTCTTTCTTTCTGGACCGAGCATTACTTTTTCAATAGCTCGAATCAAATCAAATTGAGCAACTTTAGTGCGACCCTCTCGAGCAGCGAGAATTGCACCTTCGTTCATTAGAGAATATAAATCGGCTCCAGAAAAACCAGGTGTGCGTTCGGCAAGCACAGAAACATTTACATCTTCAGCTAGTGGTTTACCTCTAGAATGAATTTTCAAAATTTCTTCACGATCACTCCTGTCAGGCAAGTCAATCACCACCCGTCTGTCGAACCTTCCTGGTCGCAAGATTGCTGGATCAAGAACGTCCGGTCTGTTTGTTGCTGCCATAACAATCACTTTTTCTGTTGGTTCAAATCCATCCATCTCTACAAGTATCTGGTTGAGTGTTTGTTCGCGTTCATCATTACCTCCACCCATACCAGTACCTCGAGTACGTCCTACAGCATCTATTTCATCAATAAAAATAATTGCAGGTGAAGCAGCTTTTGCCATCGAAAATAAATCTCGTACACGTGAAGCACCTACGCCAACAAACATCTCAACAAATTCTGAACCAGAAATAGAAAAGAATGCTACATTTGCCTCCCCTGCCACAGCACGAGCAAGCAATGTTTTTCCTGTACCAGGAGCACCCATAAGTAAAATACCTTTTGGAATTCTTGCACCGATATCAAAGAATTTCTTTGGACTTCGCAAAAATTCCACAATCTCTTTAAGTTCTTCTTTGGCTTCTTTTGCTCCAGCAACATCTTTGAAAGTAACTCTCTGACCTTTATCATTTGGCGGAATAATTCTTGCCTTTGACTGACCAAATGTAAAAGCTTGCATACCAGCACCTTTTACTTGTCTTGAAAGATACCAAAGAAAAAATATAACAAAAAGAATAGGAAGTAGAAACGGAGCAAGAGTTATAAACCAATACATAAATCCTGTTTCGTCTTTAACATCTATAGATACCGACTGAAGTGTACTCGAGGCGATTCCATATTTTGCCAAAGTTTCAGTAATCGCTACTCCCGTCTCCTTTTTTGATTTTTTTGTTTCTGCTGTCTTTCCCTGTTCAGCTTTGTATGTAGCTTGAACCTCATCACCAGAGACAGTAATAGAAGCTATCTTGCCGTTAGTTATATCCTGCGCAAGCTGTGAGATAGGTATTTGAGGATTACTCTTGTTTGATTCACTTATATATGAATATAGAGCACCAATAAAAAGAAATATAAGCACGAGGGTTATTAAATTTGAAGCAAAACCCTTCCCTGGTTTAGGAACTTTGCTAAGAGGTGATTTTTTATTAGGCTGTTGAGGTTTATTTACCATATATATTATGAAGTATAACAGATTAAACACAGGACTCAATGTGGCCATTTCTTCACGTTACAAGCTCCCTACTCCATGTTACACTTTCTTTGTGTCTCTTATTTTCAACAAAAAAGCAACATTTGACTACGAAATCATAGATAAATATGAGGTCGGTATTGAGCTTACAGGGACTGAAGTAAAAAGTCTGAGAAACAAGCAAGGTGAACTGGCTGGCGCTCACATACTCCTCCGTGGTGGCGAAGCATTTATTGTAGGTTTTGAAATACGTCCATACCAGCCCAACAACCTCACTACAGAATACCAACCACTTCGTACAAGAAAACTCATAATCACCAAAAAGGAGATCTATGAAATTGAAAGAAAAACCTCTGAAAAGGGTTTGACTATTGTGCCTGTTTCGTTGTATAATAAAGGACGAAAGCTTAAGCTTGAAATCGCAATTGGTCGTGGCAAAAAGAAATTCGACAAACGCCAGACAATAAAAAAGCGAGACACAGAGCGTGAGCTTGGTAGAACTTTGAAACGATAATATTGGGGATGATCGGCATAGACAAAGGAACCTTTTTTCTTTGTGCAAGGTAGAGCTGTGATAACTCTTTAAAAGGTCACAAACCCTAACTGCAAAAACAGCAGTGAAATCTCCATACTACAGTGTGGCAGATCTTCAATTCGCTCTAGCGTAAGCTAAAACGACGTCAACGTTTTCAATGCCTCACGGAAAACGATTGGTGTAATAATGTGAGACTCGGCACTTCACTTCTCTTTTGAAGAGCTTAAACTAAAATAAGAGATCGGCGGATAATGCATGTCGCGTGATGTAGAGCATTATCAACCTAAAACATCCGAATCACGATAAACCTTGTAGACTCATTGAGAAAAATCTTTTGCACCGCGGTTCGATTCCGCGCATCTCCACTAGCGACGATTTTTGAGCCTCTGGGAGGGTAAATACCCTTAAGGGGAGCGACAGAATAGCGGTTTCAAACCCGCTATTTTTGTTATATTCCAAATTCTTCTCGAAGACCAACTTTAGAACCAATCTTTTCGTGTGAATATTTTCCTTCTCCCATTGTTTTAAAGGGTTTTTAAGAAAATCAAAAACAATATCCAAAGCGGTTTCAATGTTTGGTTTATGTTTGTCGTATGACATCAAGGAATCTTTTAGAACCAAAACTTTTTCAGATATTTTTGCAACCTTCTCTTCGTAAGCAGAAATCACATTGTTGTCAGTTGCTCTAGATAACAACTCCAAAAACCTATCCTTCTCTTTTACTAGGTTTTCTATCTCCGTTTCAGACCGATATTTTCCGATAACCAAATCAGATTCTCTTTTTCTCCAAACATCTCCAACTATTTCTTTAGTCAGATTCAGAACCTCCTCGCTTGGTTTTATCTTTCCTATAATGTCGGAAAACTCTTCTTCAATAGTTTTCTTACGTATACTTTTATTTCTTTCAGAACACCCCTTTGTCTTGCATCGGTAATAAGGAAACTTTCCATTCCTTCCCTTACTCCAACTCGCTGTAACAGGCTGTTTGCAGTCACCACAAAGAACAAAGCCCCTTAAAGGAAAATCCTCATTAATAACTTTCTTTGTGTGAGTAGTTGTTTTACTTCTGAGCTTGGTCTGTATCTTTTCAAAGGTTACCAAATCAATTAGCGGTTCATGCTTAGACTGCCTTCTAGCGACTTCCCAAGGAGCATATTCAACGTACCCTGCGTAAAATACTCTTGTTAGCATCCTTTTCACATATTCAAGATAAACAGGTTTTCCATTCAAGATATTTTTTTCTTGAAGAAATCTTCTAACGTCCTCTTGTTCAATAAACCGACCTGTAGCAAAACCCTCAAGGGCTTCCTTTACTATGGAAGCTTTTTCTAGAACAAGTATTGGCAACTTCCCGTGCACTGGGTCCTTTGTGAATTTATACCCCTCAGGAACATCTGGAAAACACCAATAACCTAACTCCAACCTTGCTTTCATTTTCTGCATAACCTGTCTTCGATTCTGTTCACGTTCAAGTTGAGCGGTTGCCGCCATTATTGTTTCAACATACTGCCCTTCAGGAGAGTCCGTAAAAACAAAATTCGGACATTCAACTTTTGCTCGACGTAACTCCAATGCTCTCTTAAGCTTTATATACTGCTCTGTATCTCTGGCTAGTCGCTTTAAGTCATCAAAGATAACCATATAGCTGTTGAATGGCTTGGAGTCCATATAGGCAAGTAGCTCAGACATAGCTGGCCTTTTGGTGTAATCTCCTCCCCCAGAAAAACTATCCCTGAAGACTCTTTCAACTTCATATCCTTTTTGAAAGGCGAGGTCGCGACATCGATGTTCTTGGCTTTCTAAACCGTGTCCTTCTATTTTCTGACGCTCTGAGGAAACTCTGCAATAGATAATTGCTTTTTGCATGTTGATTGAATATTAACACAACTGTAAACGTAATCGTCTACAACATTTTCGACCACAGCATAAAGCGCCTCCCGAAGTTTTTCAATTTCGGTATCAGAAATCGTTTTATTCCCAAGTATTTCTTTGCAACGCTCTATGCTTAACATTTTGATTTTAAATGGCCTCTTAGACGAAATATGCCTTAGTTTTCGACCTCCTCAGGGGTATTTGTGAGATACTCTAAATAACTAACGAGCTCTTTAGTTTCGTTTTTTATATAGTCCTCATTTGCAATCAAATCTTTGAATGCTTTTACCAGATTCTTTCTTGAATACTTCTTCCCTCTCACTGCCTTTGCCAAACAAAGATAATCACCCAGATGTGGATTCTTATCTTGCACAGCTTTATAACTTGCTTTTATAGAGCGCATTTTTATGTGGTTAATACAAATAAAAAAGAAGGCATCTTTTGTGCCTTCTTTTTTATTCCAAACGAAAAAGACACTAAGATGGTTTTTGTAAACCATTTCAGTGCTCTTAGGTAAGGGTAATTTGTATTAACCGTCTCCGAGCGCTAAATAGAAACTGTGTTTTTAAAAAACTAGATGCCTTCTTTACCAGAATTATAACACGACACAACCATAAAAACAAACACCCTCAGTGATTATTGCGGAAAGATTCCGCCGTAGGAATTACCAAAGCTGTCAGCGCAAGAAACTTTAAAATCATAATAGTCACCATCAAGAATCAAATAATGAAACGCTGTTGAGTCATCAACATGTGTTGTTTTTGTGTACGGTATAACAGCGCTTCCCCCATTGTAATTCCAAACACAAGTTGATGAAATCGTATTTGGTATCTTTAGCGCAAACCCATTATTTACTTTCATCACCTGAACTGGTATCTGGTTAGGTTCCATTTTAGTCTTTGCAGGTTCGGGTGTTTTTTCAAGCGTGTCCTTAGCAACATTCTGAAATCCAGAATTTGCTGGAACAACTGTTTGAGGATATTTATTTTGTGGATTTTCCGAAGAATAAACATACCCAACCAGAACAACAACCCCTATGATAGCCAAGTAACCAACACTCGACCACATCTCTTTTGTATCAGAGTATTTACTAAACCCATTTGAATATTTCACTATCAACCAAATAGAAGCTATGTAAAAAGATACCGTAGACAACAATTGATTGAAGGTAAGCATACCCAGAGAAACATTTGCTGTGTCTGGGTTGAGCCAACTATTTAAAATAACCCAAACAACAATGTAAGTTATAGTCCTACCGAAAAACCACAGCAACGGTTCAAGTTTTTTTAAAAGCTGGTTTTCTTTTTTTGTTTCAGCTTGGTCCATCTTATTTAATTACTGTACTGAATCTGCTGATACTCAGCTTGTAATGCATCGTAATCTGCTGTGTAACGACTATTCAAATCTCTTACAAAAGCATCTGACTGCTCCAATGTAGCACCTCCACTTCTTGCTGCTTTAATGTCTGCAGCATATTTAGCATTTAGATTGGCAATTTTTAAATTAACAGCATCTAGCTTTTCTTGCTTTGCCTGTCTTTGTGAGTCAATTTGAGCCTGTGCGTTTCTTGCATCTTCATTTGCTCTGTCTATGGCTTGCTGTGCTTTTATTGTGTTGATTCGAGCCACCCTATCCGCTTCAGCTTTTTGCGCATCCAACTTAGCTTGTTCATCAGCTTTTTGTTTTGCAATCAAAGCATCTTGTTCTGCTTTAGCTTTTAATTGCAATTGAACCTGTGCTTGTATCTCTGCTGAATTGTCTATAGCAGCTGACTTTTTAGTTTCCTCTTTTTGAACATGAGAGACAACAGAAGAAGTATCTACGATTTCTGAAGCACTGGATGTTCCAGTTTGGGTTACAGCAATAGGAGCTGTATGGAAGGACCCTGTAAATGCAACAAACGCCGATACAATTCCAATACCTAATTTATGAAAAAAATTAAACATAGTTTTTTAAATTAAGATAGCAAAAAGCCCACCACATAGGTGAGAGCTTTCGCCCTCCTTACCAGTTTCCCAGTAAGGCCAGTAACGACGCCCCATATGATGGGTTCTTTAATCGTTACTGGTCTTTCTTCACCATGCCAGCAATTTCTCACTGGTTTAGGCTACTTCTAACATTATTAAGTTGTCTTCATATTTTAATACACTTCTTCCCAAAAATCTATCCGACTTTGCTACGCTGTTTTTAGGCTGTTCCTCAGCGTATTTTAACTGTTATTGAACTGTTCATCAGTATCCGTTTTAAACCTCACGAATTTCATCAAGAGACTGTTCCAGTATATCCTCAGCTTCTCTTTTTGAAACTAAATTCTCTGAAAACTTACAATGAGGATTTGGTATGTAATGAAGACCTCCATCAGAATCACATATGATATAACACCCAATGTTCTCTCGTGTGTGCTCACTATATTTTCCTCTCCTACCAATATAAGAAGTTTGAGTGTAAGTATGTAAGCCATCAATTGCATATCTCACAGTATCCATAATTCTATGTTCAGTCCTAATCAATAAAATTGTTTTATAGTCAGAATATTTTTTAAACTTTATTCTGGCTTTTTTAATATGGTCGGACAATATCTTATTCATCCTTCCTATATCCGTCGTGGTACATATTATTGGTCTTTCTGGAGAGGGCATTTCTGATTTATGGACTGTGTCATCTTTGACCTCAATCGCAACCTTTTTTCTGTGATTCAAAATATCAACTTTTTTACCATCTGAAATTTCTTTATCACCATCAATCCATCCTTTTTCGACACTCAATTTGCGTATCAATTCATTTTTAAAATCGAGTTCTGAAATCATTTGAGTAAAAGCTTATTTAAAATTTGTTTTTGCCACCATTATAAAACAACTCCCTGATGGGAGCTGTTTCTTAAATAGTTGAAGATGTTCCAGATATTTTCATATTTTTGATTACTAAGATTAATTAATAACCTTCATTTATTTTACCACGTATGTCTTAACTCACAACAACAAATGCTATCGCTATACCAAATATTAAAGTTATAGAAATCCCTAGAAAAACACTCTGAAGTATCCAAGGCCATTTTGGTGTTTGAATCATAGCTCCTCCTTCTATTTTGGTTCCTTCATGATATGCGTGAGCCTCTTCAAAAGTAGTTTTTTTCGCTATAACATCATGCCATTTATTAAATCTAACTGTGCGAGTCAAAGATACTCCGTCCCAAAACTTCTCAACCCTTTTCAATTGAATTAAACCTACCGAAAGAGAACCTACAAGAAAAAACAATATGAAAGAAAAGGCTATTTTTATCAAAATTATTGCTGCAGTTGAAGCAATAGCAACCCCCTTCAAGTTTGAGGAGTAAAGATTCCAAAACACGCCAGTTAAACCAAGTAGAAGTGTTGCGATTTGAACCTCGAGTCTAATAAATTCAATAGAGGCTTCGTTTGCTCGTTCCTCAGAATACAACCCTCTTTCATGGATTATATTTCTCATATCTTTAGCTTCCAATATTTTTTCGTCAGGATTCATAAAGAATTTACTTTACTCCAAGCTTATTAAAAGTCAATTTGTAGATATTCACACAGAACTCCTTTTCACTAATTCAATTCCCTTCTTGTGATACTGATATATTCTGATATTGCTCTAAACATAAACATTTTCAACACGCCCCTGCCCTACAATCGCCTGAGACGCTTCAAATATCCAAGGATATAGTTGGTTCCAACTTTCACGCACTATGTCCACTGATATTTTGTTGAAAAAACACCAGAACCTTTCTGGTGTTTTTTCTGTACAAAATTCAAGTGGAGATGCAGTAGGCAAAGAGTTTTGCCTACGTGCGGAATCGAAAGACGGAGCATACTTTTTTCAGCAGAAAAAAGTGCGAGTCGGGGTCGAGAGCAGATTTTTGTGACGACAAAAATCTGACTCGTGACCGATTCTCGATATCTCCATAAAATAAAAGCCGACCACTAAAAGTGATCGACTATTTTCAATTCAACTCCGCGCTCGGTCAAATGGAATTCTCCGTCGTACCAAATATCACCTGAGAGTTTTTCTCCTTTGAAGATTCTCGGAACCCAAAAATAATCCGACTCCATAAATTCTTCTTTCGGAGGAATTGCACCCACAGGAAACCATGAAGGTTCGCCCATTTCATCCGTCTCACTTGGAAACCCTTGCAAATCTGAAGCAATGTAAATATAGCAAGTGAATTCAAATTTATCTCCGTTGTGAAAAGTGATTAGAGCTACTTGCTCCAGGTCTTCCCTCTTTATGGCTGCTCTCCCAGACTCTTCACTAAACTCTCTTACTGCACAATCGAGAAAATCTTTATCTACCCCAACGTTGAGCTTTCCACCATACCCATTCCATTTTCCAATACCAAGCACAAGTTTCTTTCTAGCCAAAAGAACTTTGCCATCTTTGACCACGAAAACTATAGTGCCTTGCAACTTTTTCATACTAAAAGCAGTCTACACCTTTGGTTTATGTAGTGCAATTCAACACATTACAACAGAGCCCAACCCTTTAACATATATAATATTTTAATGTAGACTTAGTTTAGATTTAGAGAGTTGATACAAATCGCTCGGGCTAAAAGGTGGTTAACTAACCCTGCGAGCGGTGCCTATTAAACCGCTTTTGGTGATGCCGCCTTGAAGGAGCAAGAGGTTGTCGCTGCGACTCAAAAGTATACCGACATCAAAGGTCAACAATCATTTGAATTGTTCTTTCGATCGTAAAGAGTAGACGGGAGGCTAAGACATTTTGCTCAGTAAAGTTTCCTTTTGGCGCCCTATGTTTGGCAAAAACCAAAAAAAGAGCTTGCAAGCAAAAAAGAGCCGCCAATGTTACACCGTCCTTTTGAAAAACAATTTAGGCGATTCTAAATCTGGCCGGTTCCCACCAAGGGAACCGGCCTCATGTTTTTGTATAAAGTAATTAGGGCGCACGATTGCATCGTGCGCCCTGGTCCTGCCGGTAGCGAATCGGCGTTGACTTAAATTGAAACAATTGAATTGTTTCCCACAAAAGAGAAACTCTTCTCAAAAAATCTACATTAAATTGTACTCCTATTAAATAATATGCAAAACCTTTAAAGGTGGATATCTTTTTGGGTTTATTTTTTTGTATATTTATTGCATGATGAGTTATATACTAAACACCCATGCCCAAAGTAAATAAAAAAATAACAGCGAGCCACACGACTCTTACCGACTTAGCCCGAGAGGTTGTTGAAACGGCCCACCACATACCAGAAGTAAGCAAAATCAGTATTGGAATAATCAAAACTACCACAAGTAAAGGAGGAAAGCGCGGAATTAAATTCCTTCCAATTACTGGCGGATTAAAAGCAATTGTTCGTGGAAGCGGAACTGTACAAGAACTTTATATATACACAAAAAATCCAAAAGTGATTGAGCAAACTTTAATAAAAATAGTTTAGGAAGAATCTTCATATCATCTTCATTTTCTTGACTTATTTTTGCAAAGTTGTATAATTGACCGCTGAACTCAAACACCGAAAGACAATAAATGTTAATCGGAAATAACAACAATACTTGTTTGAGAAAATTAGTTCATTATGCAACTTAGCGAAGTTAATGGTGGCGAAGTCACACTTGGAGTTTCCTACGTGGAAGCTGACGGGGTTAAATTTATTGACCTTGGCACTTCAAAGGTCAAATTTGACCCCAAGAACCCTCCCTCAACAAAAGACGGACGCGTATTCCGTGCAACTTTTAAAAAAGGACTGCTGACTGCGGAAACACCGAAGGATGTTCATACCACAGGAGTTTTAATCCAAGCCCTCATATGTAACGAGGTAAGGAAAGGAAATTTTTGCCCCGGCCTAGTCGACCAATCATACATGGGAGATATTGATGGCAGGAAACGCCAATTCCATGCCATGAATGGAAGCTCGAGGATGTTTCATGCTATCGAATCCCCAACAGAGGGATTCCGTGTTCTCTACCAAAACGGAGTAGTTGTCATTGAAAATATGAGTCAGATGGAAATCGCCTCGGCAATTTCTTGACGCAACTTCAACTTCTAAGCCAGAACCAACCACGTCGTGGTAGGTTCTGGCTTTTTCTTTTACATTGTAAAATTCCATTTTTTGTGTTATATTCAAATGTACATTAATAAATAATCACTTTATATTTACACGCGTGGCAGCACCAACATACAGAATTAATCATCAAATACGAGCAAAAGAATTGCGCGTTATTGATAGCGAAGGAAATAATTACGGAGTCCTCTCCTTCCGAGAAGCTCTTGAAAAAGCTGCGGAACTAGAATCAGACTTAATTGAAATTTCTCCAAACGCAGTTCCTCCAGTAGCCAAGATAATGGATTACGGAAAGTTTCAATATCTCGAAAATAAGAAGGCTAAAGTCGCAAAAACTCGTACACACGTGATTGAAGTGAAGACCCTACAGGTGCGCATTGGTACTGGGGACAACGACCTTCAACTTAAAGCAAAAAAAGCTTCAGAATGGCTAGCAGAGGGACACAGAATACAAATAAACCTATTTCTCCCAGGCCGCTCAAAGTACCTAAATCCTGACTTTTTAAAGGAAAGATTACAAAAAGTGCTTTCACTTATCACGGTAGAATTCAAAATTGCCGAAGAACCTAAAAAGAGTCCTAAAGGCTGGACAACCCTAATTGAAAAGAAAAAGTAAGAAAACTAGACAAAATCAAAAAAATCAGTAATATAGAGGGACGTTTTTGGAAAGAATATGAAAACCAACAAATCAATCACAAAAAGACTTAAAGTGACAAAGAACGGCAAAATCGTAGGACGAAAAGCCGGACAAAACCACTTTAATGCAAAAGAAAGCCGAGGTAGCCAGCTCTCAAAAAAGCGCGCTACTAGTTATGCTAACTTTTTTACAAACAAGGCAAAAAGCCGATATCTTCCTTCTAAATAAACAACCATGGCACGAGTAAAGAAAGGTGTTAACGCACTTAAAACACGACGAAATATCCTAAAACAGGTAAAAGGTTACCGTTTTGGACGCAGCACTAAAGAAAAGCAAGCATATGAAGCTATTGCACATGCTGGTACTTATGCATTTGCACACCGACGAGACAAGAAAGGTGAAGCTCGACGAGTATGGAATGTAAAGATCAATGCAGCACTTGATGTAAAAGGAATTTCATACAGTAAATTTATCGGCAACCTCAAGAAAAAGAATATTGATGTGAATCGAAAAATGCTTGCGGAACTTGCAGCAACTCATCCTGAAACTTTCCAGAGAATTACAGAACTCGCAACAGCATAATCTTATATTATATAAAAAGAGTCGCGTCCGAAGGACGCGACTCTTTTTATATAAGTCAGTCTATAAGATAGAACTTTTCGCACTATCACCCTCTACCCCATCATAGTTTTTATATGCCTGATATACTCCTTTCTTTCTCAGCATAACCATTTGTATAACTTTTTCTATGAGTTTTTTTGGATCTTTATCAAAAACAACATGCGAATGTGGTCGATTGCTATTTTCAATAATCATGCGAATAATATCATCCGCCATCCAAGGTCCTTCTAAAATACCAATTGGTTTATTATCTTCAAATGCAATTGTAAATTCATTGATAGTCCCAATCCTTCCACACCCCACTATTACAGCATCAGAAGAGCGAGTGAGCATTAAGTTTCTTCCTGAGAAACCAAAACCCGTATAAATAATTAAATCCATATTTTCTGTAGGAAGACGGTATGCATGAATATGTTCATCTTCATTTGAAGCAGGAGAAAGCCCAATGGAAAAACCATTAGCTTCTTTTGCTCCGATGGAAGACCAGTATGGGAAACCTGTTGTCGCACCAGACATAATAGTTGCACCCTGTCTTGCAATTTCCCTTCCAATCTCCTTTGCACGTTCATATGCTTCTTTTCCACAATGGGAAGTTTCAGCTGCACCAGAAACACAAATTTTTATATCGTGTAGAGACATATATTAAAAATGTATTATATCACACACCTACATATCCAACGTAACTACCTCGTCTTGCTCTGGGTGATATGCATCTACACCAGCAAGGTCTTTAAGTTTTTGAACAAGGAAAAGTGAAGCTTTGGGTTCACCCATTACCACAAAAACTTTTTTCAAAGTTTTTGCAGAAGTCTCCACGAATTCTACAATATGATCTGAGTCTTTATGTGAAGAATATCCTGAAACAACAGCGATGTGCGCCCTAACAGGTACCGTCTCGCCACCGATTTGTACATATTTTGCACCTTCTGTTATTGCTCGTCCCAATGTTCCCACAGATTGATATCCAATAAATAAAACTGTGCTATTAGGATCAGGTAAGTATATCTTTTCATGCTTTACAATGCGTCCCCCATTAGACATTCCACTGCCAGCAATTATTATTTTTGGCCCTGAAGTTCGATCAAGAGTTTGTGATTCTTCACCACCATCTACATTGTGTAATTCTGGAAAATTGAAAATATCATCACCCCCACTGATTTCTAACTTTGCATCATTATTGAAACTTTGTGTCATGGCGCGGTAGATTTCTGTGACTTTAATCGCCAGAGGAGAATCTAAATAAATAGGAACTTTGCGAATTTTCTGTTCAAGCAATAAATCATTAAGTTCATGAAGAAGTACTTGAGTTTTTTCTAAAGAAAAGGAAGGAATAAGGAGCGTTCCACCTTGTGCTAAACTTTTGTTTATTGCCTCTGCAAGCTTGGCTCTGCGGTCTTCCCTATTTTCATGATTTCTATCTCCATACACACTTTCAGTAACTAGATATGTCGTATTTTCAAGTGGTTCAGTATCTCGCAAAAGTGGAGTTGGCGTATTGCCTAAATCTCCGGTAAACACCAACCGTTTTGCATTACGCCTAAATTCAACCATGGAAGATCCTAAAATATGCCCCGGGTCGCGCAAATATACCTGAATAGAATCCCCGATTGGAGTTATTGTGTGATATTGAATCATGTGCCACATATCTAATGCCTGCTTTACATCTTGCTCATTATAAAAAGGTTCAAGCCCCTCTTTTTGAGCTTCTCTCGTGAGAAGACTTAGAGCATCTGCCAACATAACTTCAGCAAGAGCTTTTGTTTCTGGAGTGGAATATATTACACCGTTAAAACCATCATGCACCAGCTTTGGAACACGACCTATGTGGTCCATGTGCGCATGTGTGATAAAAAGAATATCTACATCTTTTGGATCGTACGGAAAGGCTTTTCGATTTTGTTCATTATCAAGTTTGGTCCCCTGAACTAACCCGCAATCCACAACAATTTTCAACTTTCCTGTCTCCAATAAAAAGTTAGCACCTGTTACCGTGCCGACACCACCACAAAAATGAAGTTTTACTTCTGCCATTGAATATTTAAATTATGAACAAAATAATTGTATCATGTTTTTTCTTGCTTACATACAAAAAACATCTAGTTTTAAAGATGTTTTTTGTAAAGAAATTTTAATATTCAGCAACACTCAATACTCTACATACAGCATCCTTTACTATGTTTACAGTTCCATAACCACAACTAAGTCTATATGTTGTACTTGATGCAAGTGGCATGGTTGTGACTGATCCAATCGCTGAACCGTTTATTAGATTAATTATACGAGGAAAATTTGAACCATATCCGGAAATGGAGCATGTTGATGACCCATTTGAGATATTATACTTGAGGGTACATGAGTTATTTTTTGCAATGTAGCTAGGATTACTCAAGAAAGAATTTATTTTCATAAACTCCCAATTCCCATAAATATCAACCCCTCTAGAACCTGTACTACATTGTTGATCCACACCAGCTGTCCTCGATTGTCCACAATGATTAGTGTCTACCAATGTTGAACCTTGACATATATAGTTTGAAACACAACTACAACTTGCTTGATAATCCGTTGTGGTACCATTAATAAGAAATACTCCATTATTACATGTAGCCACAGCCTTCACCCCATCGATACAATTAGTTTGAGGTGTAGCATAAAGGGTGGTTGTTCCATTATTAAGAACAACAACACCGTCACTACGAGTACATGACTGAGTACATTGCGACAAACTTGGCACGCTAAATTTAATAGTGTTTGATCCACCACTCCAACCGATTGAATTATATGCATACGCCCTGGCTTCGTATGAATGTCCTGGTTGCAAAGTAACAACACTATGACCTCCTGTTCCTGAATTCCACAACACACCCCCATTTGTTGCATATATGACAAGATTTCCATCTGCTTGCATATTTAAACCAGTTGGTGTTCCCCCGTGACCACCAGTACTGTTAATTGAACCCCAAATAAATCCTCCTGATGAATTGTAAATTACAAGATTTCCATCTCCTTGCATAATTATTTTTGCAGAAGCTTTACCATTAGTTCCTGAACTCCATAAGGCCGTACTAGAATTTGTAGGATAGATTACCGCATTTCCATCTGTTTGTAATATAAATTTAAATCTTCCGTCGCAAGACGTAATGGATTGTCCTGGTGTGAGAGATGAACCAACAGCAAGAATCCCACAAGAAGGAGTTTGTGATGTAGAAAGTACGGAATATGAAGTCCCAATACTTGAGTCTCCTACACAGATATCAGTTCCATATGTACAGTCTGCAGCTCCTGCAGTTCTGACAGTATCATCTAGTATATGAGCTCCATAATAGACTGCTCCCGATACGGCTCCCCAATTAAAAGTGTATGAATTTACTCCGCAAGACAGAGGACCTCCAGTTGAGGTGATTGTGGGAGCGGAGGGAGGAAGGGCTACAGTAAAATTATACTGAAACGATATTGGTCCTTGAGTTTTTGGTCCCCCATTTGTCTCATCACCAGCAGCTCTCCACGCGTCACGATAATTTGCAAAGAGCGAAACAGAAGTCACGAGCCTGTATGTACCGGGTGTTGTTGGAGCTATAATATGGACAGGGATACTATTTGCAGTATTCGGATAAAATCCCGTAAATGTCCTCCATTGATTATAATTATTCATCAAAGACAACATGTCGTTAGCAAGATCCAGATAGTGGTTCGCAAAATCAATATAACCTTGACGTTGACCATATGGATCAGAATTATCATCACTTGGATCAACCCAAGTGTCTGCATAATACATGTATTGATAGTACCAATACATATCAGAGTTATAAGAGTCAACCCAAGAATTATAATCATCATGGGATGCTGCAGCTCCATCATTTTGAACAGCTGTCTTTGTAGAAACTAAATTATTATTTGAATCATAGATTGCATAGACCATAGTAGTCTGCCCACCTCCATTAGCACACACCTGAGCTTCTGCCACATTCCAAATGTTGGAAGAAATATCCGCACTTGGAGCAACCACAAGATTAGAAGTCATAGACCCTTGAGCACAAAACTGACCATTAAGACAGGCTCTGTCAGCAGCCAAAACCTCTTTTCCACCTAGACCAAACAAAGCTGTAAAAAAAATAACTACAAGAAATAAAGTTGGTAGTTTTTTTCTTGATTTAATTTTAAAAAATGCAAAAAAAACCAACAACAAAACAATAAGAGAAAATATCGAAAAAACAATTATATTTTTTATAGGAGATTCCACAACAACCGGGACATCTGGGTCTGTAAGAAGAGTACTGTAGCGAGCAAGTTCTTTTTCACCTTTTAGCGCAATTACAAGAACACTGAGCTTTGAGACATCTTCTTTGGTGACAAGATTAAAAACAGCATTCGAGTTCAACGTGTCAAAATCAACCTCTTTCTTATCTTCAGCCACAACCTGATTTTCATTTCCAAAAAGAGTAACTTTTAACTCTCCCTTACCTACACTATAAACACCTCTTGTACCTATATTTACTGGAGCTCCCGTATAGACCACAGTCACATTTGCTTGTTCTCCTTTTTTAAGGGTAGTTTTATCAATGGTTACACTAGGTATAGTCACCATATCTCCATCAATAATCCATCGACTTGTTATAAGAGTTGAGCGTTCAATCCCTTTTTCGTCAAAAAGACGTAATTCTCCGGCGTACACGCCGGGCTTTACTATCTGAGGGAGTTCTATATCGAGATCGTGGGATTCTCTTTTTTTGAGACTTAAAACGCTATACGTTTTATCTCCGACCTCTGGACGAGAAGGCTGGAGATCGAAAATTGTAATTTTTGGTTTTAGGGATATAGCATCTCCAGTATTATTTTGAAGCTTTACAATTAGGTGGGCCGGGGTCGTAGATGAAATAACAGGACCTTCCTGAACACCATATATATTATTACTTACTTTTAAGTAAGCATTCACAACATTAACAGAAGAAATTAATCCATCAACTTTTATTGAACTACCCACAGGTCCAAGTGAAGCTCCTGTACCCTGAAATACACTAGCCACAAGACGCACACTTGCATCTTTTGTTATGTTTCCAGATTGTGGAATTGTATACTCAAATGAAATTACTTTACTGGAAGAACGTGGAATAAAATATGATCCTACTTTATTTTGGATACCATAAACATCGAAAGCTTTTGTTGTCGATGAAAAAACCTCAAGATATGGACTGAGTGAAATATCGCTATAATCAAAAGAATCTTTATTAACAAAAGTAAACGAGGCTTTTACAGTATCCCCTGGTTTGTAAACCCTGTCTTCAAAAGAAAGATTTGTAAATTCCGTCTGATTTTTAATCTCAATTCCAGGACCAGGAACAACAGAAGCGGAAACGTTTTGTTGGCTTATTACAAAACTACAAACCAGAAACAATATTGATAAAAATAAACGAAAAAATTTCATATAAAAAATGATTGATAAAAACTATTCTGTATTTTATCACACATATATATAAAAATGGAAAATAAAAACACTTCCCAAGGGAAGTGTTTTTATTAGGGAGTGCGAGAATGTTCGCCTTGAACAGAATCCAAGTGGGTGTCCGCATATGAGTTCATCGGAATTGCGCGTAAACGTATTCAACCAGAACTCAAGGATATAAGACTCCCTTGCGAAAACTTATCGGTGAACATTCTCAAACATCCCCCATTTGGATTATATACTTGCAATCTGAGAATGCAATGTTAACTTCATGTAGCACCACAAAGAAAAAAGTACCACAAGATTAACTTGAGGTACCCAATATGGAATCAAATAAAAAATATCACCTTAAACCCTAAAAAAACAGCCGGAGTAGGCTCGACGAGTCTGAGCACCTACATCAACTGGTTTGAAAACCGAATCACGTTTTGGTGTCACTGAAACAGTTTTTCCGTTGCTAGGTGAAACAGAATCTTCATCGTCTGTTACCGGAATGATGCCAATGGCACCTTCCGCCGTTACTATTTGAGATGGAAAGTTCATACTAAAATGAATATTACACCCAAAAATCATTAAATCAAGAAATTGAAAGATTATTCTAAAATTCCATCCAAATTTACATCATAGAGAATTTTTTCTTGAATATGATTATATTTAATTATTTCATCTTCCTTAAACCAATGAGGAATCTCTTGTTCTGCTTCAACTACAGAGCCAGAGGCGTGCACCAAATTTCGTATAGAACGGTTATCGCTATCAGTCATCTGGTATGAGTCAAGAACGAAATCTCCACGTATGGTCCCCACATCGGAGGTTAGTGGCTCTGTTCCGCCCGTAAGTTTACGCACGAGAGCTACAGCATGAGCTCCTTGCCACACCATCGCAACCACAGGACCGCTCGTCATGTATTTTTTAAGTTTTCCTAAAAGCACACCAGTAATTTCGAGAGGATCATTTGATGGCGGTGTAAGACCTTTGTCTAAATACCCTTTTATTGTTTTCTCTCCTGTTATTCTTCTCCATTCTGGATCAAGGGTGTAATGTTTCTCTATAAAATCACCCTCTACCGTTATCATCTTCATTGCGATAAGTTTAAGCCCTACTCTCTCGTAGCGCTTTATGATTTCTCCAACAAGTGAACGTTGCACTCCGTCTGGTTTAATAATTACAAGTGTTTTTTCTTTTTTGAAGTGTGTCATAGGATTATGATTATATACTTTATCCTATAATTTAACACTCATTCCTCCAGTAGGAGCATATTTTTCCATAATACCCTCTTCTACCTCTGTTCTGTCTTTTCCATATGTAAGATATGAAAGCTGCTTTAGCTTATCAGCCACATCAACATTTCCCTGCGGTGGAAAAGGTTCATGGATACTAAATGGTCTTACAGGCTTTCCTTGGGAAAGGATTTTTAAATAAGCATTTAGGTTATCGATATTCATAATATCCTTTGTCGTGAACACAGGTTCAAATTGTTTTACCAAAAATTCTGCATCCTCGGCACCCACACGAAACACTGCCATAGACCCAACGTTTCCAAATACCGCATCTCTAATATTTTCCTCAATCTGTTTTATAAATTGATGTGCAATCGTAAGACTAAGTTTATATTTTCGGGCCTCAGAAAGTATAGTTGAGATTGAGTCTGTTGTGATATTCTGAAACTCATCAATATAAAGATAGAAAGGTGGAAACTCTTCTCTACCTACTAAATCAGTACGAGACAAAGCTGCCATCAAAATCTTTCCAACAAGAATAAGTCCTATAAGGTTTGCATTTAGGTCTCCTAGACGTCCTTTTGAAAGATTGACGAGTAAAATCTTTTTTCTATCCATAATGTCTCTAAAATTGAAAGATGATTTTTCTTGAGCAACAACAGGACGCATAATGTCATTTGAAAGAAAGACATCGAATTTATTTGTCACATATTGCACATAGTTTGCCAAACCCTGCTCCCCACTGGTTCTTTCTGCATTTGCCCAAAATTGTGCAATGAGAGGATTTTTACAATGAGCAAGCTTAAGATCGCGATATCTTTTATCCGAAAGAACACGAGAAACATCAACAAGGGTACAACCACTTTCTGGATGTTCCATCACAAGACCAGCAGAGTTTCGGAAATATTGTTCAAACGCAGGGCCCATAGTGTCGGAACTGAAAAGTTTTTTGAAAATACTAAATAATTCATTTACTACGAATGTTTTTTGATCTGGACGAGTTGGATCAAATTCGAGCATGTTGAGAGCCATCGGTCTTTCTGTATACGCAGGGTCAAAATATATAACATCTTGATATCTCTCAGGTGGAACACAGGCAAGAACAGCATCTACATCCGAACCATGCGGGTCAATAAAACACACACCTTCCCCATTCTTAATATCCTGAATTGCCATATTCTTCAAAAATACAGACTTACCTGTACCAGTCTGACCAATAACATACATATGACGAAGTCTGTCTTCTGGAGTTATATAAATTTCTTTTTTAATATTTTGGTGAATATTTGTACCAAGAAACAATCCACTTTCTGGCATACCTACTGGCGCAGGAGCTGAACCTGCTTTTGCTTCTTTCAAGTTTGGGTTTGATGCAAGCCCGCCTGCAGGAAAATGCATAATAGTTGTGAGTTCTTTAATATTCATAGGCAAAACTTCACCATCAATAAAATACCTGAACGAGAAATTCCTTACAAGAACATTTAGTTTACTTCCTTCACATTTTGTGAAAACAACACTATTTCCTGTAGTGCTTACAAATTGGTTGAAGGTAGATTCTAGCTCACTACGAATAGCCTCTGCTCGTGCTCTGTTTTCTGCAGATGCCAAAATGCGGATATTTGCAGCAACCACAGGAGAGGATATTTTTTTCTTTAAACTTTCTACCGTAGCTTGGTCAACATATTTGTGTTCGAACTGGTCTTTCTCGGTTTTCTTTTTATCCCCCTTGAACATGTCTTTAATAAAAATTTTAAAGTCTTTTGCAAGCTCTTCACCTAAATCATAGGTTACATCTAGTGCTTCTTTTTTAGATCCACCTTTTTCAATTTCCTCAAGTGCTTTTTTAAAGCGAGATAGGTAAAAATCTCCTGCCGGATTAAGAATAATTTGTATAGCAGCACCTTCACCTGCTTTACCTATTTTAGAAAATGAGTTGAGAACGATATTGAGAGGATCATAATCATATTCATCATAAAGCTTAAGAGGTAGTGCATCACTCTTCACATATGAAGCAAACGAACCACTTGTTATTCCGGATTCATTGAAAATATTGTAGTCATCATGTTTAGCAAGTACTTTTGCTTTGGAAAAAACAGAAAGTATTTGCTTTTCAAACAAATCACATTGGTCATTTGGTACCGACATATAAAACACAGTTTCTTGACTATTGTATGAATTTGCAAGCTCGATAGTTATATAGTCGTGAAGGCTTTTTATTCCTCCAGCATTCAAAAGACCAGAATAAAATTGCTCCATGCTTGAAATAAACTCTTTTAGAGGTTTTTGTTTCTCGTCTTTCTCTGCATCAGGAAAAGCAATTTCGTATAGAGTACGTCGAAGTGTTTTATATATTGGGGCACGCTCATTCATCCCTTCGAGCAGATATCCTTTTTTTACATACTCCACTAAAAATCTGTGGAAATCATCCTCTAGGTGCGGATTTTTCAAACCTTCAACCACACGCAAAGTATTATGAATTCCTTTTTCTTGAAGAGTCCCCACCAATTCTTCCATTTTTTTGTCATGCTCTTCTGGAGAGAGGTCGAGTACTATCCCCTCTACTTGTGAATGCGTGAGTGCAAAATCTTGATGGAGAGCAACTTCTGGAGAGACTTTTTTATACGAGTCTATTTGTTCGCGAATTATTTCTTCACGGTTTATTTTTTCACCTTTCTGCTCAAAGTTTTTTTCAAGTGATGCAATACGTTCTCGCAAAAATGCGAGTTCATCCTGAGAATTTGTAAAAGCCCCACCTTCTTGTGAAAAATTAGGATTCATATTCTTTACAATTGTACCGCAAAATACAAATAAAAAATATAGAAAAAATCCAATAGAGTTGTGAATAATATAAAAAAATAAAAGCCCTGGTTTGTTTCGTTTAATTCAACGAGATACAAACCAGGACTCAACAATTATTTTACTGAGGATAAAAGAAGCGACCCTTCTTAAGTCCGCCTTTGTCATCAGCTTCGACACCAATGCACCAGCCTTCCGAATCTGCATAGACAACAAGTGTGCAAAGCTCATCATAGTCGTTAACAACACGGAACCCATTTGACCATCCGTTAGTTAAGAGTGAGCCTTCTTCACCACTTCCCTGTTCAAGCAGCAAAGACAAGATTTGTCCGAGGCTGACTATGGCAGATTTGTCAAAATCCAACGCATCCTTTTTAAGGTTTATAAGAGCACCATCTCTCATCTCGTCGCAAACCAAAACGCTGTCTGATTGTGAAGTCACAACATATCCGTTCATGTAGAAGAGTTTTTCGAACACTGGCCACACTTGGGATATTTTAATTTTAGCGCTCCGGTTCGTATTGGAGGCAAAAACCTCAAAAAGAGGTAAGGATATTCTCCTCGTCCCTCTGACCATTACGGTTTTTGATCCTGATAAATCAGAATTCACATTTTGAGGGCTCCACCCCTTTCCAAATACACTTTCAGCCAATGTTCCTATTAATCCCATACTAAATTCCTTTCGTTGGTTGGTTGTTGTTTACACTGTGTTTTTCACTACAGTAGAAAAAACATAACTATAATTAAGCTTTTTCTACTGTAGTGAAAACAGGTTTTAAGGTACGTATAACTTTCAACACATTAACAAAACCTACATGAAGATTATATGAATTTATTATTCATTAATAAGGCCAATATACTAGACAACATAAATTATGTTAAGTCAAAATCTCTATTCCCTCTTCAGTAACAGCTATTGTGTGCTCAAAATGAGCGCTTCTCTTCCCATCTTTTGTGACGTATGTCCACTTATCCTTTGCAAGTTTTATTTGTCCCGTACCTTCGTTAAACATTGGCTCAATAGCGATTACAAGTCCTGGTACAAGCTCTGGCCCCTCACCTGTCATTCCTTCGTTGGGTACATATGGGTCTTCATGTACAGCAAAACCAACACCGTGTCCACACAAACCTTCAGCGATTCCAAATTTATATTTCTTTGCCACAGACTCTATAGCCGCACCAATGTCCCCAATGTGACCACCAACTTTCACAGCTTTTATTCCAGCTTCCAAAGATTCACGAGTTGCTTTTAGGAGTTTTTTTGCAGCATCATCAATTTTTCCAACTGGCACGGTAATAGCAGAATCCACAAACAACCCTTTATGTATCAAGCCCATATCTAAAGAAACAATATCTCCTTCTTTTAAAATCTTTTCTGATTCATTCGGAATACCGTGAACGATTTCATTGTTTATAGAAATACAAGCACTTGCCGGATATGGCCGATCTGCACCATACGGCTGATAGTTAAGAAAAGCAGGAGTATCTCCTTTCTCAATGGTGAGTTTGTAAGCTAGATCATCGAGCTCTTTTGTTGTCACCCCTGGCTTTGCAGCTTTTTTAAGTTGAAATAAGACAAAAGACAGATGTTTGCCACCTTCCCGTAAAATTTCTATATCTTCTTTTGTTTTTAATTTAATCATTTCTATTCTTAAATTACCACTCCATCTGATGTGACTGCAAAAACTAGAGTCCAACTTTTTCAATGATTTCATCATGTACCACTTCTATCTCTCGCTCTCCATTAACATGAATATATTTGTACCGTGGATTGTTTGAGTAAAATTCAATTGCAGGTGTAACATCATTGTCAAACCAATCAAGTCTCTCATCTACTTCTTTAGGATCTTTGTCATCCATTCTTCCACGTATTGCAAGTCTTCGTTTTGTTTCTTCTCGAGTAATATCTATATGTATAACATATACTTCTTTAAAACCGTAAAAATCAAATGCGGTTTCAAGCACATGAGCTTCTCTAAGCTTTCGAGGAACACCGTCAAGAACCAGATGTTCACCTTCCTTCATATTTCTAATCATTAAATGTGACCACACCCATACTGCCAAAAATTCCGGTTGAAGCTTACCTGTCTCCATTATTTTCTTAGACAGCACACTTGAAAAGTTTTCTTTAGAAATAAACTCACGAAAATTCTTTCCGGATTCAAGATAATACAAAGGTTCATGAGGATGAGTTTCTTTGAATTTTTTTATGAAAATATCTGCCTGAGTACCCTTACCACAACCAGACCGACCAATAAACAAGAACGCTATCGGCTTTTTCTCTTTTTGCATCATTATAAGCTCTATATTAGCCGATTTTTTGGAAAATTACCAGATGAGTGACATGTGTAAATAAACAAAAAGCCAGCGGCTATGCTGGCTTTTTGTTTTATATTTATGACTGTTTTAGTACTCTCTCATTGTAAGCTGTGCTTCAACCTTTTTGATGAGGTCAATAACTACAGAAACTACAATCAAAAGTGCAGTACCGCCAATCGTCAAAGATGCCACACCAGTTACGGCTCGCAAAATTAAAGGAAGAACAGCGATAGCACCTAGAAAGAGTGCTCCCACAAGCGTAATGCGAGTGATGATGTTTGCAAGGTATTCAGAAGTTGGTACACCTGGTCTAACACCAGGAATAAACGCACCGTTCTTCTGTAAATTTGTTGCAATTGAATCTGGCTCGAAAGTTACAGCTGTGTAGAAGTAAGTAAAGACAAATACAAAGAAGAAATACAAAGCTCCGTACACAAGCTGATTCTGAAGAGCGCTTATAACTGCCTGAGCAACAGCATGAAGCGCAACATTACCTGATGTAACCAAAAACTGTGCGATCATCTGAGGAAATACAAGAATTGAAAGCGCAAAAATAATTGGAATCACACCTGCTTGGTTTATACGAAGTGGAAGATATGTTGATATACCTCCATACACTTTGTTTCCGCGAACACGTTTAGCATATGTAACAGGAACAGGACGTTCTGCTTCAGTAATGAACACTACCCCACCGATAACTACTAGAGCACCGATAAAGAATGCGATTATCATTGGAATCTGTGATGCATCATAGTTGAGCGCAAGTTCGTTGATAGCACTTGGAATACGAGCCACTATACCTGAAAAGATAATAAGTGAAACTCCGTTTCCAATACCAAACTCAGTGATGAGCTCACCAATCCACATCAAGAGTACTGAACCTGCTGACACAATGATAACGTTTACACCTAGGTTAAATGGCGTCATTGCATTTAGAACACCCTGGTTTCTAAGAAGCAAAATGAAGCCAATTGACTGAATGAGTGCAAGAGGAACGGTAAGCATTCTTGAATATTGTGTAAATCTCTTTCTACCAGCTTCGCCTTCTTCGTGATATAGAGCCTTGAGTTTCGGCGACATCATAGTCAAGAGCTGCATGATAATTGAACCAGTAATATATGGTCCAACACCAAGCATTACAATTGAAAGACTTGAGAGTCCTCCACCAGAAAACACATCAAGCAAACCAAAAAATTGATTGTTTGAAAGAAACTGTTGAAGTCTCGCGATATCAATTCCTGGAATTGGGATTGCTGCAAACGCTCGAAACACAATGAGGGCAATTATAGTAAACAAAAATTTCGATCGAAGATTTTTGTCTTTCACGATTACCCCTATCTTGTGGAAAAAATTTTCCATAATTGTGCTTAAGCTGCTACTGTACCGCCTGCCTTTTCAATACTTGCTTTTGCAGCGAGAGATACATCACAGCCTGATATGTTAACTTTCTTTGTAATTGAACCATTACCAAGGATTTTTACTTTTGGAGTCTTGCCCTTCATTATAGTAATAATACCTTTTTCCAAAAGTGTCTTTGGAGTAACTTTTTCACCATTTTCATATGATGCTTCAAGAATGAGAATTGGAACGATTACTGATTTTGTCTGGATAGTTTTGTTACTGTTCTTTCCTCGTCCTCGCATCTTTGGAATACGCTTGATCACATCACGAAATTCTGGACGAATTTTGTGACCTGCGCGAGCTTTCTGACCTTTTGTTCCTCGTCCTGCTGTTTTACCTCGCTTACCTCCACGCCCAACTTGGGTGCTTGTAGTTCGCTGAGTTTTTGATTTAAGAGTGTTAAATTGCATGGTAGTAGATTATTCAGCTTTCTTTGGTTCTTTTGCGACCTGTGCCTTCGGAGTCTTAAGCATTTGAATTGCTTTCAATGTTGCCTGAGCAATGTTCAATTTGTTCTTACTTGGAGAAAGTACTTTTGCATTCACGTCTTTCACACCAGCAAGTTCAAGAACATCACGTACTGCAGATCCGGCAATGATGCCACGACCCTTAGCAGGTTTCAACATAATACGAGCACTTGAGTATTTACAAGAAACTTCGTGAGGAATTGAAAAACCTTTAGTTGAACGAACATGAATTAGATTTTTCTTTGCATCGCGAACAGCTTTGTCGATAGCAAGTGATGTGTCTCCAGCCTTACCTGTTCCCACACCTACTGCACCTTTTCTGTTACCGATAACGATAGCTACAGAAAAACTAAATCTTCGTCCTCCTGATGCAACTCGAGTCACACGTCGGATGTTTAGAATTTTCTGATCATACTCAGATTTTACTCGAGGTTCACGTCTTGGTCCTCCTGGGCGACGAGTATTCTTTTTGAAATCTCGCTTAGGAGCAGTCATTGATGTCTCTTGTTTTTCAACAGTAGCAGAATCAAAACTGTCGAACACAACAGGAGCTGCCTGTGCGGCCTCCCCTTCTTTTTTCTGCTCTACTTCTTTATTATCTGTTTTATTGTCTGTCATAAATTTAGAAAGTTAAGCCGGCTTCTCGGGCAGCATCCGCAAGAACCTTTATCTTGCCTGTGTAAATGAAGCCACCTCGATCAAATGCGACCTTTGAAATATTGATTTTCTTTGCAAGTTCTGCAATCTCCTTTCCTACTTCTTTAGCTCCTTCCATCATTGTTCCTTTTGATTTCATTGAAGAAGCTGCTGCAAGAGTTGTGCCTGAAAGGTCATCAATGAGCTGAGCGTAAATATATTTGTTTGATTTGTACACACAAAGTCGAGGCATCTCTTTTGTACCTTCGATTTTTGCTCGAATACGTGCATGTCGAGTCTCTCGTTTGAGTGTTTTTTTGTTAGTATTGGCCATGATTATACTGTTTTCTTACCCTGCTTGCGACGAATATATTCGCCGACGTAGTGGATACCTTTACCTTTGTAAGGTTCAGGCTTCTTGTAATTGCGAACCTGCGCTGCAAATTGTCCGACCTTTTCTTTATCAATACCTGTAATGGTCATTGTAAGCTTTTCAGTTATAGCTTGAATACCTTCTGGAATGGCAACAATAACAGGATGTGAAAAACCAAGAGCCATAACAATGTCCTTGCCTTTTACTTCCCATTTGAAGCCCACACCTTCAACTTCAAGTTTCTTTGTATAACCCTTTGTGACACCCTCAATCATATTTCGAAGATGTGCAGCATAAGTACCCCAAAGCGCTAGAGCTTCAAGATCATTTTTTGTTTTTACGATAAAATGCGCCTCGTTATCTTTTACTTCAACAGTAATTCGAGGATCTACAGAAACGGATAGATTTCCTTTTGGACCCTTTGTAAAAAGAGTACAATCTGAAAAGGTAACTTCTACGCCCTGTGGAATTGCTGTTGGTTTTTTTGCAAGTCGTGACATGTTTGTAGAAATTACCAAATATTAAATAGGGCCTCACCACCAAGATGCTGAGCTTGAGCATCCTTACCTGTCATGATTCCCTTTGGAGTTGTCATAACAAGAATACCGTAGCCGTTCTTGACTGGAGCGATTTCCTTAGCTTTTAAATACACACGGCGTGAAAAGTGAGATACTCGCTTTACACCCATGATAGCTGGTTCTTTGTTGGTATAGAGGAGTTCAACCTCAATCATTTTTTTAACGTCTTTTTTTCCAACTTCTTTTACTTTACCTACATATCCTTCCTTTTCCAGAAGCTTAAGAACCTCAAGTTTCATCTTTGAAAACGTAATGTTTGCAGTTTGAACTCCTGCATTATTAGAGTTTTTAAGATGAACGATGAGATTTGAGATTGAGTCTATTACCATGATGATTTTTTGATGCCAGGAATAAGGCCGTCATTGGCCATTTCTCTGAAGCAAACGCGACACAACCCGAAGTCCCGCATATATCCTCGCTTTCGACCACAGCGAACACAGCGTCTCACGATGCGAGAGCTGAATTTCGGCTTTCGGGCAGCACGTACTTTTACTGATGTTTTTGCCATATAAATTTATAATTAATAAGAAAACGCTCATATAGAGCTCGGCAGATATTATCAAAAAAACCGAGGAATGTCAACAAAATCCGACCACTCTAGGTATCACCTGGAGTGGTCGGATTATAAAAACAATACCCTAAATTACTTAGCAGCCTGAAGTTTGGCCAACTCAGCAATAAGCTGTTTCAGCAATTCCTGAAGAGCTGCTATAAGTTGTTTTGTAAGCTCTTGTTTAAGTGCTGTAATTGTTTCCGGAGTTACCGGAACTTTTAAGGTTGATACCGAGGTACTTGCAGTTGCGGTCGTCTTAGCTGAGCCCCCTCCACCTCCACCACCTCCATGAGATGACCCACCAGATGAACCACCTCCAGAATTAACAACGACAGGTTGGGAATAAGTAAATGAAGATGAAACTATTGTTATACCTGTTGAATTTGTACCTCGAATTGATAATACATGTTGACCAAATGTTGGGGCTGGAATAGAACTTGTCGCAGAAGCTAGATCGACGTAATCAGTATCATCGAAAGAATATGCAAAACTCGTTGAATCACCCCAATTTATTACTGGCGCCCACGATGTAACCGTAGTACTTGTGGCGGGATTTGAAATCGAAAGACCCGTAGGAACAAGGTTACTTGGAATAAATGAGCCTCCGTTAATTGCAGTAAATGTTGTACTTGCATTATATGTGCTACTTGCCATGTTAACCCGAACACCATCAGCGGATACAACCCAAGGTACTGAACTTACAAAATTTCGAGTAGTCGTGGATTGCGTACAATCTGAGCTATAGTAACGCATTCTTTGGGCTGTACCACCAACATCTTCCGAATTATCCCCACAAAAAGTGGCTGTTTCGGACAGTGAGGATGAATAATTTTTTGCAAAATCCAAAAAATATGAAGGTTTATTTATCGGAACAAAGTTGGAAGCAAAATCTTTAAAGAAAAATTCATTCACCGGTAAACCGTCGGAGCCATAAACAGTTCCACCTACTCTATAGTTCCAGGCTCTATGACCAGAAACAGTAAATGTTCCATTATTTGCACTGTTAGAACCATTGTTATACCAAGTTGTATTAAAAGTAGCATTACCTTCTATAGTACCTCCATCATTATATGAATTATTATTAAATACCGCATTACCTGTTATATTAGCTGCATTTGTGGAACTTCCGTTAAAAATAGCATTATTTCTTATCTGACCAACATTTCTAGAGTTACCATTAAAAATAACAGAACCCGTAGTAGATCCAAACGCACTTACTGCAGTATTCACACTACCATCATTAAATGTCACACTACCAAGGACATCACCAGAATTTAATGCGCTATTATTAAAAATAGCACTTCCAGAAATTATTCCATTATTATTTCGAGAACTATCATTAAACACAACGTTTCCCGTAATATATGCGTTATTAAATACAGATCCTTTGAAATTAACATTTCCGCTGGTTGTCGCAGAGAAAAATCCACTACCAGTAATAACGAAACCAGCAGAACCAGCATCTCCGGTCAGTCTAGACTCAATAAAATCAGGTGGTGTTGAACTACTTAAATTAAGAACAGGTGCAACTGATCCGGGCAGCAAAACTACATAATCACCACTTGTTGCCACAACCGTTGGGGCAGTGAGATTAATATCCAGGAACCAATTAGTACTAGTTGCCCAATTTGTACTACTTGCACTATACCAATATTTGGTAGCAGCATGGGTCTGAGGAGTAAAGGTGAACAGACACAAAAACACAAACAATGGAAATAAAATTTTCTTCATTACTGATTATTAATCTAATATGAAGAAATTATACCCCCCCAGAAAATAACTCAAGGAAAAAAGAAAGTGGGTTTAAAAACAAGCGGCGTGGACAAAGTCCACGCCGCTTGTTTTTTATTTTTTTCTTTAGTCCTTCTTGAAAGGAAAACCGATGTTTTCGAGAAGTGTAAGAGTTTCTTTCTTGTCTTTAACGTTTGTTACAACAATCACTGACATACCGAACACATCCTTAATATCTTCGTCGGCTGTTTCAGGGAAAATTGAATGCTCTTTAATACCAAGTGTGTAGTTGCCCATTTCATCAACACCCTTTCGTGAAATACCACGGAAGTCTTTTGTTCGAGGAAGTGAGATATTTAGAAGTCGGTCAAGGAAATCAAACATTCGTTTACCACGAAGTGTGATCTGGTAGCCACTCAAGTCGCCTTCACGAACCTTAAATGTTGCAATAGATTTCTTTGCATTTCTGGCTGCGGCTTTCTGACCAGTGATTTTTTCTAATCGATTTGCGATAAGCTCAATCTTCTTTTTATCTTTCTGAGAACCAACACCTACAGACACTACAACTTTTGAAATCTTTGGAGCCTGCATTTTGTTTTTGTATCCAAAAACTGGCTTCATTGTATCGTAAGCCTGTGATATTTTTTCTTTTACTGATGTAAATTGTGCCATATTATTTTATTTCTTTGTTGGTTTTCTTGGCAATTCGTACCTTTTTGCCATCGATAACTTTGTAACCTACGCGAGTTCGGCCTGCTTTACTAGAATCTGCGATCATTACATTTGAAACGTTGATTGGCATTGGGCGTTCAATAATCTGTCCTTTTGTGCTTCCCTTTTTACCACGTTTTGTATGAACCTTTACTACATTAACACCGTCAATGAGTACTTTGTTTTCTTTTGGAAATGACTTTGAAATAGTGCCTTTCTTGCCTTTATCTTTACCTGTGATCACTATTACATTGTCGCCTTTTTTAATCTTTGCCATATATAGTTTTTATAATTATACGATTTCAGGAGCTTTTGAGGCAATTGACTGATAACCTTTTTCAGAAATTTCTCGAGGAATAGGACCGAATACACGTCCTGCAATTGGTTCACCTTTTACCTTATCAACAAGCACAACTGCATTTTCATCAAAACGAATGTATGAACCATCTTTTCTTCGATATGCCGCTTTTGTACGTACCACAACTGCATGATGAATATCCTTCTTTTTTGTTGCCTTTCGAGGTTCAGCTTTCTGTACTGAAAGAACTACCAATTCGCCGAGACGAGCGTAGCGTTTTGCTGCAGAACCAAGCACCTTGAAGATTCGTCCGATTTTTGCTCCGGAGTTGTCTGCAATTGTTACGATTGTTTGTGGTTGAATCATGGCAGTTTATTTAACAACGATAAAACTCTTATCTTTTGAAATTGGTCGACATTCCATAATTTCTACTACATCACCCACTTTCACAGTATTACCTGGATTATGAGCTTTGAATTTCTTCTGGGAACGGAGAAATTTTCCGTATTTAGGATGCTTTTGGTAGCTCTCAACTTTAACAACAACAGTATCTTTCATCTTATCTGAAACTACTGTGCCTTTGAAGATTCTACCTCCCTTCTTTTGTTCTTGTGTCTTTTCCATAATAATTTTTATTTTCGAGAGTTGAGCTCAGTCAATATACGAGCAACATCTTTCTTGAGACCTTTTGATTCTTTTACGTTTCGAGTTTTACTTCCAGCAATATTAAAACGGATTGCTCGAATAGCTTCTCGTTTTTCTGCAAGATCTTTTACCAAATCCCTATCATTTTTTGTTTTGATATCTTTCATGGTTGGATTATGCTTCGCGAGCAATTATTTTACATTTAACAGGAAGCTTTGTTCCAGCTTTTCGTAGAGCCTCTCTTGAAACTTCTGGTGTTGCACCATCAACTTCAAAAAGAATTCGTCCTGGCCAGATTTCAACACAATAACCCTGAACATCTCCTTTACCTTTACCAAGCTTTACTTCAGCTGGCTTTTGAGTAAAAGGTCTGTCTGGGAATATTCGAATCCACATACGTCCAGTTTTTCCGAGTGTTCGGGAAATTGCCTTTCGAGCTGATTCGATTTGTTTTGACTCTATACGTCCTTGGGTTGTGGCTTTGAGACCATATCCCCCGAAGTCAAGATTTACCCCACGGTTTTCAACGCGAGCTCTTGCAGGATTTCGTCGTGCATTCTGCCATTTTCGATGTTTTACTTTCTTTGGGAGTAACATGATAATAAATTAAAGTTATTTCTTAAAGACCTCACCCTTATAGATCCAGGTCTTGATACCAATCTGTCCGTATGTCATATGAGCCTCGTAACGGGAGAAGTCAATGTCAGCACGGAATGTCTGAAGCGGAATGCGACCTTTTTTAAGTTCTTCACGACGAGCCATTTCAGCACCTCCAAGTCGGCCCGCCAATGCGATACGCACACCCTTCACTTCTCTATTTGCCATTACCTTCTCAATTGTCTGTTTTAGTACACGACGGAATGGCATACGCTTTTCAAGCGTTTCTGCAACCATCTGACTCACAATGTGAGCATTGGCTTCTGGGGAACGAACTTCTTCAATATCGATTCGTAAATCTTCTTTACCGATGAGTTCTTCTTTCTTAAGTAGAGCAGCAAGATTTGATTTAAGTTTGATTACACCTTCCCCATTTCGTCCGATAAGCATTCCTGGGCGTGAAGTTTTAAGAATAACACGAAGAGCTTTATCGCTTCTTTCAATTTCACAACCAGCAATATAGTATCCTCTGTACTTACTTTCAATAAATCGTCGAATGATCATGTCGCCACGAAGGAAGTCACGATATTTTTTGTGTGTACCAAACCATCGAGATTTCCAATCTCTGATGATACCAAGTCTATGTGAATATGGGTGAACTGTGTGTGACATAATAATTATTCTGATTTCTTAGTTTTTTTAACTGTTGTTTTTTTTGCAGCAACTTTTTTAACTGTTGCCTTTTTTTCAGCTTTTGCTTCTTTTACGGGCGCTGCTATACCTTTTACCTTACTTTCCTTTACTCCAAGCTCGATGTGTACGTGACTTGTTCGCTTTTTTATAGCGTATGCACGACCAAAAGCACGAGGCATTTGTCGTTTCATAACCACACCACCATCAACACGAACTTCTTTCACAATCAAAGAATCTATATCTGCACCACTGTTCTTTGCGTTTGCAATGGCTGATTCTAGGAGTTTTTTAAGTGGAAGTCCTGCTCGCTTTGGAACAAGAGTAAATATTGTAACAGCTTCTGAAACTTTCTTACCACGAACCATGTCCGCAACTACGCGAACTTTACGTGGAGACTGTCTGTATTGTGAGAGTGTTGCTTTCATAGTGATTATTTCTTCTTAGTTTCAGTTGCTGATTTAGCTGCTTTTGCGGCTGCAAGTTCGGCATCTTTCTTAGACTGTTCAAGTTCTTTCTGCATTTTACCTCCGTGTTTAACGAATTTACGTGTAAGTGAAAATTCTCCAAGTCGGTGACCTACCATATCTTCTGTAACAAGTACTGCAATATGGTCTTTACCGTTGTGTACGCCGAATGTAAAACCTATCATTTCTGGAGAGATTTGGCAGTCTCGTGACCATGTCTTAATAAGACCTGTTTCAAGAGGTTTTTTACCAGCGATCTTTCCTAGTAATCGCTCGTCTACGTATGGTCCTTTTTTAAGTGATCGTGTCATTTTGTATATGAAAAAGCTCTAGATGAGCAGTGCCAAGCATATTATCAAAAAATTAATTATTGTCAACAGTTTTACTTATTTAACTTAACAATCTAGACTTACGAACTCACATATTTAGAGGAAAAGCTTTCAAAAGCAAAAAACCACCCCGAGAGGGGTGGTTTTTTGCTTTGTTTTTGAAACAATTTCAAACTAACCTTTCTTTGACTTTCCAACCTTTCGGCGAGAAACAACAAATTTGTTTGAATATTTCTTTGCACGTCGAGACTTCTGTCCTTTACCAACAGGTTTACCCCACTTGGTTTTAGCACGTCTTGTACCTCGTCCCTGAACACCTTCACCTCCTCCGTATGGGTGGTCTACTGGGTTCATAGCACTACCTCGAACAGTTGGTTTAATACCGAGCCATCGTGAGCGTCCAGCTTTACCTAGATTAACAAGATGATTTTCATCATTTGAAACTTCTCCGATAGATGCATAACATCCAGCGAGAATTTTTCGAATTTCAGTTGATGGAGACTTTACGTGAACCCAATCGCCGTCTTGAGCAACCACTTGAGCGTAGTTACCTGCAGAACGAGCAATTCTGGCACCGCCGTCTATCTTGATTTCCACGTTGTACACAAATGTACCTACTGGAATATTTTTGAGAGCAAGTCGGTTACCTGGTTTTACAGGAGCATCTTCTGAGACCTCAAACTTATCACCTACTTTGAGAGACTTTGGAATAAGCACGTATCGGCGTTCACCGTCTGCATAACATGCAAGACCGATGAAACCAGTTCGGTTTGGATCGTATTCAACAGTTTCTATTTTTGCAGGAATATTTTTCTTATTGTATGAGAAGTCCACTGCTCGGTAAAGTCGCTTTACGCCACCACCTTTGTGACGCATAGAAACTCGTCCAGCATTGTTTCGTCCTACATATCTCTTGAAACCACCAGTTAGAGCTTTGTGAGGCTCTGCAACTGTAAGATGGTCACCGTAAGAAACGGTTGTCATCTGGCGTCGAGATTTTGATGTTGGTTTATATCGTTTCATGGCTAGATGAATTCAATTTTATCTCCCTTCCTAAGAAAAACATATGCTTTCTTAACACCGCTCTTTACACCCTTCTTTCCTCGAACAACTACGTTCTTTGCTGGAAGGTTAACAACGGTTACTTTGATTGGAGTCACTTTATAAACTGCCTGTACCGCTTTCTTAACCTCATCCTTAGTTGCCCAAGGAGCGATTTCGAATGCATATGCATTGTGAGCAGAACCGTATGCCGCCTTTTCAGTAATACGAGGCTTTACAAGAACATTTGAAATGTCTCGTTTTATCACATTTATTTTTGTTGCTGTCTTTTCCATAATATTTAGGCTTTCTTAGACTGCAAAAATGCAAATGCTTTTTCCGGTTCAGAGATCACAACGAACTTTGAGTTCAAAAGATCAACCGGGTTTACATTGCGGAATTCATCGACCATTACACTTCCGATATTTTGGAAGCTCTTTTCTGTTGCAGCATCTTTAGCCATAAGGCCGATGTAAGCAGCATTCTTTCGTTTTGTTGCTAGTTTTTCAAAACCCTTTACTTCACCAAGAGACATAAGAATGTTTTTTGCATCTTTTGTTTTTGGTTCAGCAATTTTTAGAGAATCAACAAAAATCATTTCTCCATCCTTAAACTTTCGTGAAAGAATAGTAAAGATTGCTTTTGTTTTCATCTTTCGGTTTACCTTTCGGTCATAAATCTTTTCATTTCGAGGACCGTGTGCAACACCTCCACCTACCCAGATCGGAGATCGAGTAGATCCGTGTCGTGCACGACCAGTTCCCTTTTGTTTCCATGGTTTTTTACCACCACCTGAAACTTCACCACGATCTTTTGTATGAGCGATAGGCTGACGAGCAGTACTCATCATTGAAACCGCTACTTGGTGTACCAAGTCAGAATTCCATGCAAGGCCGAAAATAGATTCAGGCAATGCAATAGTTCCCGCTTCCTGTCCTTTTTGGTTGTATATTTTTGTTTCCATAATATATTTTCTATTGTATTAAGCCTTAATCTCGACCAATGTACCTCGTCGACCAGGAACGGCACCCTTAATAAGGATTTCGCCTTTCTCTGAATCAATCTGTACTACTTTTAAATTCTTTACAGTGATGATGTCACCACCCATGCGACCTGCCATGCGCATACCTTTTGGCACACGTCCACCTTCTCGGTTGCCTCCAGAGATAGAACCTGGTTCTCGCTCAGAGTGCTTCTGACCGTGACTTCGGGGACCTCCATGGAAACCATGTCGTTTAACTACACCCTGAAAACCTTTTCCTTTTGAAACTGAAGTGATAGTGATTTTTTCACCTTCAGTAAATTGAGAAAGATCAAGAGCATCGCCAACATTTTTAGCTTCACCTGTTCGGATTTCTCGTACAAACTGGAAAAGTCCAAGATCCTTGAACTGTCCTAGCTGTGCTTTGTTTATGTTCTTTTCTTTTCGCACACCAAAACCAACCTGGAGAGCTTCGTAGCCATCTCGGTCTTTGGTTTTAACCTGTGTTACAACGTTAGGAGTTGTCTTTACCACTGTTACGGGGTAGACAATTCCATTTTCGTCGAACACTTGGGTCATATTCTGTTTTATTCCAAGTATATATTTCATAGTGGTATTGGTATTCCCGCGCGCCCTAGGGCGCGCGGGAATACTTGCCGAATTATTAGTCTGTCAAAATCTGTCTTCTACCCTCTTTGATTTTCAATTTTGAAAATCAATCACATCTACATCATCTTTACATCGATATTCACACCTGATGGAAGAGACATATTTGTTAGAGCTTCAATTACTTTCGCGTTTGGATTCTCGATATCTATAAGTCGCTTGTGCACCCTCATCTCAAACTGTTCTCGCGCATTTTTATACACGAATGCTGAACGGTTCACAGTGTACTTACGAATTTCAGTAGGAAGAGGCATTGGCCCCACAACCTTCGCATCATAGCGAAGTGCAGTGTCAACAATCTGCTTTACTGAAGCATCGAGAATTTTTGATTCATATGCGCGAACACGGATACGAAGTTTATTGATTCCTTCAGTAGGAACTTTTATCTTTGCTGCTCGTGCTGGCGCTTTCTTTTTTACGGTATCTGTTGTCATAGTGCAATCCGTTTTGAAGTGACTTCGTATGAAGTCACTTTTCCACGGTTAATTTAGGCTACGATTTTTGTTACAACACCGGCACCCACTGTTCTACCACCTTCTCGGATAGCGAATTTCTTCTTCTCTTCGAGAGCAATAGGAGCAATAAGTTTAACCTTGAAGGTTACGGTATCGCCTGGCATAACCATTTCTACACCTTCCTTTAGAGTTACTTCACCAGTAACGTCTGTTGTACCAATGTAAAATTGTGGTTTGTATCCAGTAAAGAATGGGCTGTGACGGCCTCCTTCTTCTTTCTTAAGGATGTATACTTCTGATTCGAAATCTGTATGAGGTTTAACTGAGCCTGTTTTTGCAAGAGCCTGACCTCGATGTACATCTTCTTTCTTTGTACCTCGTAGGAGAATACCTGCGTTGTCTCCAGCCATACCTTCGTTAAGCTGTTTGTTGAACATTTCGATACCAGTTACGGTTGTCTTTGTTGTATCTTTAAGACCGATGATTTCAACTTCTTCTCCAACCTTCACCATACCTCGCTCAATTTTACCTGTTACCACAGTACCTCGTCCTTCAATTGAGAAAACATCTTCAATAGGCATGAAGAATGGCTTATCAACGTCTCGAACTGGTGTTGGGATATATGTATCAAGAGCTTCTACAAGCTTAAGAACTGCTTGTGAGTATTCATCACTGTTATCTGCTGAGCCTTCGAGAGCTTTCAAAGCTGAACCTCGAATTACAGGAGCGTTTTTACCATCAAAACCGTTTTTATCTAGAAGTTCTCGAACTTCTTCTTCCACCATGTCGATAAGTTCTGTTTCAGGAACCATATCGCATTTGTTAAGGAAAACGATAATCTTTGGAACACCAACCTGGTTTGCCAAAAGTACGTGTTCACGTGTTTGAGGCATAACACCGTCAGTTGCTGCTACCACGAGTACCGCACCGTCCATCTGAGCGGCACCTGTAATCATGTTTTTGATGTAGTCGGCGTGACCTGGAGCATCAATGTGTGCGTAGTGACGAGCATCTGTTGAAAACTCGTTGTGAGAAAGAGAGATAGTAATACCTCGTGCTTTTTCTTCTGGAGCAGAGTCAATCTGATCCACACTTTTAAGAGTAACTTCCTTACCTGCTCGTTTAAGAACGTTAAGGATTGCCGCTGTAAGAGTTGTCTTTCCGTGGTCAACGTGACCAATGGTTCCAACGTTTACGTGAGGCTTTGATCTATCAAATGTTGCTGCCATAGTTATTGTGATTATAGAGGTTATCTACTTTTCGTTTAGGCGCGAGAACACGTGCCAAACGGGAAGCAAATAACATAAATGCTATTAATTTATAAATGCTCACAATTCCGCGTTCTTTTTATATTTATTAAGACAAAAAAGCTCGCAAAAAATGCGTTCCCATATACTAACAAAAAACAACCTCTTGTCAATACGGTTTACAACAAAATACTTCATGACACTACATATAGTATATAGATAAAATCAAAAAGACATGCCTTTAAGACATGTCTTTTTGATAAAACTTTAGAAATAAAGCTTATTTTAGTTCTACCTTTCCTCCTGCCTCCTCGATTGCTTTCTTGAGGGCTTCAGCATCCTCTTTCTTCATTCCTTCTTTAAGTACTGAAGGAGCTGCATCTACAAGGTCCTTTGCTTCTTTAAGGCCAAGTGCTAGAACTTCTTTAACTGCCTTGATGACAGCAATTTTCTGAGCACCTACATCTACTAGATGTGCATTGAATGATGTTTTTTCTTCTGCTGCTGGGCCCGCTGCTGCTGGAGCTGCTGCTACCGCTGCTGCTGATACACCGAATTTCTTCTCGAATAGTTTTACAAGTTCGTGAAGATCTAGAACCGACATAGTTTCAATTGCTTTTACAATTGATTCAAATTTTGCCGGAACCACTACTGTCTCATTTGTTTCTTCCATGATATTTGATTAGTTAATTTAATATTTTATAACGTTTTATGCCTTTTTTGCCGCAATTGCATCTAGAGCCACAACCAATTTCTGGATTGGACTATTGATAACATTTACAAACTGAGCATATAGAGTCTGCATTCCAGGAATTGTGGCAATTTCCATCATTTCTGCTTGCGCCATATACTTCCCTTCAAATACACCTCCTACAATTAACACTTTTTCAGGATATTTCTTTGCGAATGCATACACTTCACGGGCAGGACCAATAAGGTCATCTCCCCACGCAAGTGCAATTTCACCTGGAAGCTCTGGAAGAGTTCCTTCGAATTTACCCTCATTAAGCGCTTTTGCTGTAATTGTCTTCTTCGCTACATAGTACTTTACGTTCTTTTCACGAAGTTCCTTTCGCATAGCTGTTGTATCAGCTACTGGAAGGCCGTTGAATTTAACGAAAACGATAGATTTTGCAACTTTTGTTGCATCCTTTATCTTTCCGAAAATTTCATCTTTCTTTGTTTTTGTGATTGGCATGGATATTTTGTTTTTCCCATTAAAAAATCGACCCATAAGAGCCGAAATAGAGTTTCCATTAAAAAAGCTAAAAGCTTAGTTAATGCCTCGAGAGGAAATTAAGAGATATTAGGTCCCTACCCAATCTCACCCCTTGTCTTTGGCCTTACTTCAAAAATATATCACATAATAGAGAATAATCAAAGTCGTCCCCGTACGGGCACCACTTTGCTTTTTCTCTATTCCTATTCTCTAATCTTTTCCTAGAATTCCCTTACCTTTAACACCCTACACATGGTCTGTTTATCTATT
>JBAXQO010000002.1:0-94632 GCA_037131675.1 bacterium | reverse complement strand
CTTTTTTTATGGCAACATTTCCTGCAATAGCCATGTATCCAACAATTTTATATACAGGCATCGCTAAAACATACCAATATATTTTAGTCATAAATTTAAGAAAAGTAGACTGATCATAATATATATATGGACCACTGACACATACGTTGTTTGCGTCTTCAAACTCTTTTTTTATAATGTTTAGCCAGCCTTCTGGCATCAAAGTGTCAGCATCTACAAAAGCCAAAATATCTCCTTTTGCTTCCAAATATCCTCTTTGTCTTGCTCGAACAACTCCTTTTTGATTTTCGTGGAAAACTTTCACGCCAAAAGAGCTAGCGATTTCAGCTGTTTTGTCTGTACTAGCATTGTCTATTACAATTATTTCAAAAAAAGAATTTTTATGTGTATCAAATATAGACCTTAGACAGTCACCAATATACTTTTCTTCATTGTAAGCTGGAATTATTAAACTAATTTTATTTTCCATAACATTTATTGTATAAGTATTATAAACGATTTTCTCAACAATTTCTTGTGAATATTCTGAAATTTAATTTTAAAAAATAAAAAACGTACACAAAAGGATTTGTGTACGTTTGAATAACTAGCACGGTTTGAGCAAGTATTCCATCACATCGGAAGCAGAGTAGGAAACCTTTCCTGGATTGATGATGGAACGCAAGATGTTGGCATTTTTCGCAATATCGCCAAGCGTAAAGATTGGCGGTTCACAATCACCTCCAACTCCGACTGCTGCAGAAAGACCATTGCACAGACAGATTCTGCCCACAGTATCTTCAACCTTCCCACCTTTGCGAACGTAGTTATCAACCGGCTCAGCTGGACAGCGGTAGACAAGTTCTCCACCAGCCCCGACACAAGTCTCTCTCAGATAACCCATATTGCACACCCGCTTACGTGCAGAGTACACTTCTGGGTCAGAAAGAGACCCGTCTAACAGAGCAACTTTGAACGGAAACCCTGTAGGAGACGCAGTCGAACTTGTCAGTATCTCGAGGTCTCCATTGAGGGACTTTGAGATAAGACTCATTTTGTGTCCAGGTTTTATCCCTGACTCGTCACATAGAGCAAAAAGTGAGCCAACCTGAATGCCACACGCCCCAAGATCAAGCGCTTCCCTGAGTTTTTCCGGTGAGGAAAAGGACCCGCCAATCCAAAATGGAAGACCGAGGGCTTTCAATTTCTCGAAATCCACCTTGTCTTCACCTTCAGGATCGTAGAGGATATTTTCTTTTACATCGAACCGTTTTTCCTTACCGCGAGGTGGAGCGTTGTGTCCTCCTGCAGTGGGTAGCTCGATGATCAGTCCATCTACCCTACCTGCCTTTTTACTCAAATACCTTCCTAACTCGGAAGATGAAACGATCGGCAGAAACGCTGGTCGTTCCATTTTTGGAATATCCATTCCTGCAAAAAATTCTTTGGGGTTAAATCTTACGAATGTCTTCTCCTTGGAATCAGTTACATAAACGGGGTAAACCACTTCATTTCCTTCGAGGATTGAGTCGATAACGCGTGAAAAAGATACTGGAATACCAGCACCTACCACCACTCCATCTACTCCTGCAAGCATAGCACCGAATAGGCTGAAAATGTGTGGTAGCTGGATTTTTTCCAACAAGTTCACAAAGACCGGGTTTGTATGTCCCTCCTTTGAAAGCCACACTAGCGCAAAAGACGCACAGAGCGTGAGCTCTAATAGCCTTCTGGATGGTTTCAAATTGAACATAGGAACTGTCCTAGTTTTTTGACCAGGCCTAATTCCACCTTGGACGAAATATTCATCCAGTACTCGTTTTGCTATTTCCGGGAATGGAAAGTGCTTGAGTGCGCGACGATAATCTCCTTTAAGGTCTCCTTTTTTTAGTGCGTCTGCCAATAAATGCGGAGCCGCAGTGAGAGAAACTGTGCCTATTCCACCTGAAAGTGAAACAGCTTTAGTGAGACATGGGCCAGACACGCCAACCCCCATTCCACCTTGAATTACTGGATATTTTTGAGGATCGAACATTTTACCTCCTTATGTTTTGGTTGTTGTTTTTTTTGGAAATCGTTCATTTATTCAAAGAACGTTTTTACTGGGAACAATAGTATCACACAAAAACTTTTTTAGTTATTTTGTGAAGTAGAATATTTTATGGGGCTGAAAAGCCAATAAGCCGCTGAAAGTGAGGCATAGAAAAACATATGCAGAGCAATACTGTACCAAAGGGAGTTAGTACTTATTAGAACTAACGCAAACAGAGGAGAGCCGAGAATTGCCCAGAGAAAATAGAATATTCCAACTTTCTTTCCTTGCAAAATAAAGAGCGGAATATGAGCCAAAATAAACATAAGACTACCTAGTAGAAATGCCGAAATAGAAAGTGTATAATTAGTCTCTATAAGAAGCACCATGGCTCCAAAGAAGGTTTGTTGAAACAAGATCCCTGTGAAATGCGGAATAATATATTTTTTATCTAGCAATTTCCAATAATGATGATCCTCAGAAAAATGTTTCTGCGGTCCTAGGAAAAGTTTTGGCAAATTTTTGTAAAGCCAGTAAGTGCTTACTATTGAAGCAAGAGCTGCTAGAAGAGCAAGGGGTTTTGGATAAAAGTATTCAAGTACAGGTGGATAAATGAACATAATGATTCCTGATGAAAATAAGAAGTACATTATTGTGAATCTTGGATGTTCTGTATATTCATTTTTATAAGAGTCAAAACGTTCAAAAAAGCTCCAAAATACGAGCGATACGAATAATATCCAAAAGAAAGGGTGATCTATCATAAAATATGTTGATATGAATTATACTTCACTTCCCTCTTTTTCCAATAGCACTCAAGGTCTTTACTTATTATAAATAATGTTGTAATATCCGAAAATAGTGTAATTAGGAAAGAAATTAACGCATATGTCAAAAAATCACACAGATGTTGAATGGTACAAGCGACACCTAGAGAAGGCACTTTCTGCAGTTGCTGTGGGTACTAAAAACATGAATGAGTCCACTTTAAAGAAGATGAGGCGTGTTCAGGAAAGCAGCCGTAAGTTAATTAACGAATACGTAGATCTGAAAGTAGAACAAGAAAATCTAAAAAGAACTAAAATCATTGAAGAGGCTCTCCTCTCAAATTTAGGCGAAGGTATGTTGGTCATTGACTCTTCTTGTAAATTAATATTCATAAATAAGCGGGCGCGCGAAATGTTGGGTATTTCATTGAAAGATAGAATTCTTGGTGAGAACTATTTTGAGCATGTAGTTTTTTGCACGAGCGATCGAATAATTATTCCTTGGAGACAAGATCCGATTTACAGTGCCTTTGCTTCAAATACTAAAAAACGCTTAACTTTGGCTGACGATGTTTACTGTAAGCGTCTTGATGATAGTATTTTTCCTACTACAGCCTCCATTTCTCCATTCTCTGTCGACGACACATCATTTGCGGTAGCTGTTACAATCTATGACGCCAGTCAGGAAAAACAAACTGCGGACATTAAGTCTGACTTCGTATCCGTTGCTTCACATCAACTAAAAACCCCTTTAACAATCTCAACAATGCATACAGAACTTTTGTTGAGGGAATACAACAAAGATACCTATTCTGAAAATTTTGATGAAGAAAAGCATCTAAAGGAAATTTTGTTTGGAAATAAAAAAATTGAGGAGTTGCTTAATAAGTTTTTTATAGTTTCCAAAATCAGCTCAGGTAAAATTTCCATTCAGAGGAAGAATCACTGCATAAATGAGATTATAGACGACATACTTCATGAGTTATCTTTTGAAATGCAAGAGAAAAAGATACTTCTTACAAAAAATTATGAAGATTCTGTGATTGGGTGCGTAGATTTAGTTTTGTTTAGAATCGCTATTCACAACATCATTTCTAATGCAATCAAATATAATAAAGACGGAGGCTCGATTAATATAACAACATCCTGTTCTAATGGAAAAATATGCATAAGTGTTAAAGACTCAGGAAGAGGAATACCTGATGATGAGAAACAGAATGTATTTATGGAGTTTTACAGGGGCGCAAAGAAAAAAGGAAAACCATCAGGTTCTGGAGTAGGGCTTTACATTACAAAGTCTATAATAGAACAGAGTGGAGGAGAAATTTGGTTTGATTCGGAGGTAGATAAGGGTTCAACTTTCAATATATCCTTCCCTACTTTGTGTGATAAATAATAAAAACCCCACTCATATGGCGGGGTTTTTATTATTTATAAAGAGGCCTTACATGCTTGAAACTGAGTAATCTCTAAATTGTACATCCATAAAGTCTGTACGTACTCCGGCTGGAGCACTCGCTTTAATCACGTTTCCACCATAGCTTTTTCCATCATCAGTTGCTTGGGTTGCAAGAGTCCAAGTTCCTGAGTTATTTTTGTCTACATAAACCTTGATCGATACTGTACCGTCTGCATTGTCTTTAACAACACTCTTAAGTCCGATATCGGTATGTGTAGGTAAAAGATTTGGATTTGATTGCGCATTATATGTTCCTGGAAACACAGTGTTTTGTGACATTGTATAATACGTACCGTTAATCTTTTTCTTAATAACCGCAGTACCATCAACACGGATACCTGTGTAATAGAGATTGTTTCCATCAACATAACGGTTGAAGAATAATATTCCATTTGACTGATTCCTGTTTGGACTTGAACTTAGGTTATATGTATTGATGTTGAAATATGCCTGCTGGGAAATATTCTGCCATACTTTTTTCGTCACCAACCTAAAGATATTTTGTGGATGGTATCCATTGTCTGTATCTGTTGGATTTGATGATGCATATGTTTTTCTCCACACATCATCAGTTCCAAGTGAACCGAAAACTGTTTTTCCAATTCCATTTGCAACATTGAAGTAAGCTCCGGAGTTTAACCACCAATCTGTATTTGAGCTACCGCTCGCAGAACCACTCTCTTGTAGAGTTATATTCTGACTAAGACCATATGCACCATTTGTTGGTATAGGTGTCGGTGTAGGAGTTGGGGTTGGAACCGGAGTTGGAGTAGGTACTGGTGTGGGAGCACTTAAAACTTTGAACGAAAGTGCATTACTTGTCCAAAATGGATTTTGTGACCAATCAGAATTGAATACACCAACTTTCACATAATAGCTTCCAGTTGTTTGAGGGGTCCAACTTACTGTATTTGTTACAGATTTTGAAGAAGAAATAGTTTGATTTGTGAAATTTTTGCTTAGCAACTGAGAGTTACTTGAAGAAAAAACTTGAACTTGAACTATTCCGTTTGAAACTCCACTTCCAGTTGTAGATATGGAGGTGTTGATATTTACAGGTTGACCAGCAAACAAAGGACTTGCAGATGTTACCGCAGTATATCCATTGGATGATACTTTTGTTCCAACTGGTGTTGGTGCGGGAACAGGTGTTGGAGTTGGGGTTGGAACTGGAGTTGGAGTAGGAGTAGGTACGGGAGTTGCTGTTCCTGTAGGATCAATTTCTCGCACACTCATCTTTTTATAAAGAAGACCATTTGTACCAACATCATCACTTCTCCAATACACTGTTATATTTGGTTTACCAGATTCAGAACCAGCTCGTGAATTACTATTTGTAAGTTTCAAAGCTGGATTAATGCCGGACGCACAAGCTGTGCCACCAACACCGAAGTTTGAACCATTGTCAGTAAACTCATTTACCTTTACCCAAGTACCTCCATTTAGACCATCAGTAGTATCAAGATATTGTTCAACTTTTACATTTCCGTCTGCAAGGTCGTAAACAATAAACTTATATCCTATCCACGTGTTGTATGGAAGACCACCTGGCCACATCGTCTTACTGTTTACAACAGAAGAGTTTGGATGACTTGTTTCTTTCTCGAAATCTATCTTGCCATCATATCTCATTCGAGAGTCAATACCTCTGGTGTCACACAAGTTTGCTGTTTCAGAGCCAGTTGTACCGTGGTTGGTACGAGCAACACCTTCAATACCTCCCCATGGTGTGCTACTGTCTGAAACTCGTTTTGCATAAACTGTCATTTCCACATTTCCCCAACTTTGCTTAAGTGCTGGGTCGTGAATATACATTCTAGGAACTGAACCAGTGATGCTAAATATACCTTTACCGTCAACACTATAGGAGGCATCACCGTGGTCTGCATCGAACCAAGAGTCCTGAGGGTCAATACCAGTAAAAGATCTAGCTACTCCGTTGGCCCACGTAGAAAACCATTCTTTACCACTAGACGCAGTTGAGTATATTTCTGAAACACCCAACTTGTCGATAGTGCTTGCCAATGCAATTTTTGGTTTATTTATTCCACTGGCCACAAAGATAGCAAGGGTCATGCAAATAACAATCCCTGCTTTCAAAAAAATTTTATTGCTCATAAATTTCTACTTCTATTTATTGCAGACTGGGGTTATTTAATATTCAAGAATCTTTCAGAAAGACTCCCAATTTACAATGTCTACAAGCCTAGCAGTAAAAAACCAACACACAATAGGTTATCCCAAGTATGTTTCATGAACCCCCTTATGTCTGTGAATTTTCCTAAGTTTTTGACAAAGTAAATAAACAACGTACTGTTTTATCCTCGTGTTGAGCTATTTTTTGCATAATTCTTTAAAAACAGCCGTATTTATATAGTGATTTCGTTAATACTCATTCCTAAATATATGAATATTTTAAGCTATTTTACAACAATTAATTACGAGATAATTTTTCTACAATGAAACATTTATGAAGAAATTCACAAACGGTTCATATTTTGTTCAAGTGCGAACCTTTACTATTGGGAATACGAATTATTAGTAACCACATTCACCTTTATGACAAATAACCAAAATAGCAAGAATATAGCGGTTGTAGGTTTAGGATATGTAGGACTACCCCTCGCCCTTCTTGCAGACAAGAAGGGGCACAATGTTATTGGGATCGACCAAGACAAAAGAAAAGTGATGCTCATCAACGAGCACATTCCCCCATTTACAGATGAAAAAATTACAAATCTACTTAGGGAAAGTTGTATAGAAGCAACTACAGAATGGGAACGAATACAAGAAACCTCAGTTGTTATCGTATGTGTGCCGACCCCAGTTAACAGCAACCACATGCCAGACCTTGAGCCTTTGAAAAATGCAGTGGAGTTCATAGCTCAACACATACAAAAGAAACATCTTGTCATAATCGAATCAACAATAAACCCAGGTGTTTGTGAGGGAGTTATTGTTCCTATTCTTGAAAGCATATCAGGTATGACAGCAGGAATAGACTTTTATCTGGCGCATTGCCCAGAGAGGATTAATCCAGGAGATAAAAAATGGAACGTAGAAAATATACCTCGCGTAGTTGGAAGTCTTGAATCTACTGGTTTGAAAAAAGCAATAACTTTTTATAAGTCAATTATTTCAGGTGAGGTTAAAGCAATGAAATCAATAAAAGAAGCTGAGGCTGTTAAAATTATTGAAAACTCATTCAGAGATGTAAATATAGCTTTTGTAAATGAGCTTGCTCAATCTTTTTCTCACCTTGGTATTGATGTAGAAAACGTAATCGAGGGTGCCTCAACAAAACCTTTTGCATTTATGGCACACCATCCAAGTTGTGGTGTGGGAGGACATTGTATTCCTGTCGATCCTTATTACTTAATCGACTATGCAAAGAGAAATGGCTACAACCATCGCTTCTTAAGCCTAGCTCGTGAAATAAATAATGAAATGCCTAAATTCACCGTCAACCTCGTCGAAGAACTTCTCGACGAGATAGAAATGCCAATCAAAGGCACAAAAATTACAGTGCTTGGTCTTGCATATAAACCAAATGTGGATGATTGTCGTGAAAGTCCAGCTCTTGAAATTATTAAAGAGTTAGAAGAACTTGGTGCAAACGTTGTGACTTATGACCCTCACGTAAAAAATAAATCAACAGCTCAGACTTTAGAAGAAGCAGTTGAAAATGCGTACGTGGTTGTAGTTGCAACAGCGCATGATGAATTCAAAAAAATAACTCCACAATTTCTAATAGATCACAATACTTCTTCCCTTGTAGATGGACAAAACTGTTTACGTGAACAGGAATTTATTGACGCTGGAATCATGTATGAAGGTATTGGAAAACACTATAACTATCACAAGCAACATGAAAACTCTCAAATACAGGCCGTTTCAAGTGCCGATATCGAACATTCCTACTAAAATTAAAACCAAAAACGGAGTAGGCTATAATTTTACACTTTTTGTAACCGCAACCATTGCGCTCATGTTGGTGATATGGGTAAAAGAAAGAAATATCTTAGAATATTCTGGCGACTGGATTCTTATCGGCTACACATTGTTTGTAACCGTATTTCAACTTTCAAGAATTGTAAGTGCTACTTTTTTCAGACAATCCCTTTCAAACGTTACAGAAAGTTTATCTCTCGAAATCAGGAATAAAGAATATGAACCTTTTGTAAGTTTTGTTGTTCCCTGCAAGAACGAAGAAGCCGCCATTCGTAAAACTGTTACAAAATGTTTTGAAGCTGATTATCCAAAAGAAAAAATGGAAGTCATTGTCATAAATGACGGAAGTACCGACAGGACAGGAGAAATACTTCAAGAAATGAAAAGTGAATATCCGGAACTTACAGTAATAGACTGGAAAATAAATAAAGGTAAACGCCACGGCATGGCCGAAGGTTTTAAACAATCAAAAGGAGAAATCATTGTTCAACTAGATAGTGATAGCTACATTAGACCAGAATATTTCAAAAAACTTATTGAGCCATTCAAAAATCCTTCAATCGGTGCTGTATGTGCTCATGCAGACCCAGAAAACTCTGACTACAATGTCATGACGAAAATGCAGACAGCATATTACTTTATGTCTTTCCGCATTCTTAAAGCTGCAGAATCAACCTACGGAGTAGTATTTTGTTGCAGTGGATGTTCATCAGCATATAGACGTGAAGCCGTGATGCCTCATATAGACGTCTGGCTTAACGAAAGTTTTCTAGGTCTCCCTGTTACATGGGGAGATGACCGAGGACTCACAAACTGGGTTATTAAAGGAGGTTACAAAACCATCTACACAGATGAAGCAAAAGCTACAACTATTGTACCTACTACACTCAAACAATTTATAACACAACAAATCCGCTGGAAAAAAGGTTGGTTTGTAAACTCGTGGTTTGTATGTAAATTCATTTGGAAAAAAGAACCTTTCGTTGCATTTGCGTATTTCTATCCATTAACCCTTGTAACCTTACTTACTCCTTTTATGGCAACTCGAGCAGTGCTCTATGTTCCATTTGCAAAAAATCCAGCATCTTTCGCATTCTACATATTTGGAGTAATGCTCATAGCGATAGTGATTACTCTCTTTTATCGTTTTGTTGCAAAAGAAAACAAATACTGGCCATATCTTTTTGTATGGTCAGGCATTAACACCCTCATCCTATCTTTCCTTCTATTTTATGCACTAGCTACAATTCAAAATAGAAAATGGGGAACAAGATAACAACACCAACCAACATGGATATATTTATTAAAAAAGCAAAAATATTTTTTTCAGTCGCCGTATTCAGCGCCGTACTTATGGGAGTGCTTGTCGGCAGTATTATTAAAAACACTCCGCAGTGGAGCTTTGACTATGCCACTCATAAACTCTCAACAATAAGGTACAAAGTTGACTATGCCGGAGGGCTAAATGCTTTCCTTGCAAATGTTCCAGAAGCATTCAGCAAACAAATACAATATGAAAAAAACAGCACAGCATCAGTGCCTGTACTTGTGTATCATGGTATCCCAAACGAAAGTGATAATTCCCTAATAAACATAACAAGTGAAAACTTTAAGCAGCATATGTTTGCACTTAAACGTGCTGGGTATACAACTATCACCACTCCGGAACTCTATTCTTATCTTCAAGGCAAAATAAAATTACCAGAAAAGTCCATAATGATTACCTTTGATGATGGAAGAATTGATAGCTATAAAATTGCAGATCCAATTCTCGATGCACTCAATTTCAAAGCTGTTATGTTTGCCATCGGTCGCTACCCTCTTCTTAATGAACGTAATAAATACTATCTTTCCATAAATGAATTAAAAGATATGAACAATAGCGGTAGGTGGGATGTGGAAGCACATAGTTATGATGGTCACAATACCTACTACACATCAGCTCTTGAGCAAAATGGCCACTTTTTCAGTCATAAAATATGGTTATTCGACAAAAACCGGCTGGAGACAGACCAAGAATTCGATGATCGCGTACAAAACGACCTTAGAAAAGTTCAATCGGATTTGGGAAAAGCTTTAAACAAAACGATTAATAGTTTTGCATTTCCTTACGGTGATTTTGGGCAAAATTCCACGAACTTTGCGGGAGCTAGAACTATTACACTAAAAGACACGAGTAGTAAATACAACCTTGGTTTTTATCAGATAGCACCTGAGATTCACTTCACTTCAAACTACTTTATTCCTGAAAATAAAAATAATTCTTTTTTTACTGTTCGGAGAATAAACATTAATCCACAATGGAGTGGGCAAGATTTAGTTGATGCTGTAGTGAAAGGTGCAGCAAAAAACTTACCTTTCTCAGATGATTTCACAAAAGATAATGGGTGGATAAGGGTTTGGGGAAAGTTAAATATAAATCCACACTCACTTATACTAAGTGCTGAGCCAAATGAAACTGGTGGAAGTATCATACTTGATGGATCACGTATGTGGAATAACTACTCACTTAAAGCTTCCATAACCGATAGGAACTCAAATAGCGGTGTATATGTGTGGACAAGATTTCAAGATGATAGCAACAATTTGAGTTGTAACTTTGGGAAAAATTATATACACATAGAACAAACGTTGAACGGAATTCAAAAAGTTATTCAGGGCACTGATTACACTAAAGATGTTCTACCCGTAAAAGACTTTACTGTAACGGCGTCGGTAAATGGCAGGAATATTACCTGTACTCTAAATAATTCATTAACCGTCTCAAGTCAATTTGCAGATGAGAAGCTTGCAACTGGTGGTATTGGATTTAAGACGTGGCAACCGGTGATTGGCGCAAGCTCATTTACTGTAAAAGATATAAATGTGACACCTTTATAATTCATGAAAAAGAAATTATTTATTACTATCTTTGTCATTGTGTTTATTATTATCTCGCTAACGCGTTCTCTAGCTGATGTAATAGCCTACGTACAAAATTCCCAACTCGGAACAGTTTTTCTATCAATCTCAACAAATCAAGATACCCCCAAAGTTACGACCATTCTGGAAAGCCCAACAATAAATAACAGCAACGGAAACCAGTATTGGTTAAACTCTGGTGCGATGTACTATGTACAAGGCTCTCTGGGTCAAACAATTCAAGGAGATCTCTCAAAATATTCACAGTGGAGACTTCTCTACTCTATTACCAACCCAACAGACACAGATGATGGATATCACCCACAAAACATATTCAGGTTAATTACAAAAAACACACTAAATAGCAGTACAACAGATGAAGTTTATGTGAGAATAACAAAAGATAATCTTAGTAAAAGCCCAAACAGAAATATCTCTAATGGAATATTTCTAATGAGTCGATATGTAGATTCAGATAATTTATATTACGCAGGCATACGTGTTGACGGCACCGCGGTAATAAAAGAAAAAATAAATGGCGTGTATCACACCCTAGCGCAAAAACAAGTATTTTCTGGCGATACATACAATCATGATTCGAACCCAAATCTCTTGCCTAAACATCAATGGATAGGTATGAAAATGAAAATCCAGACAGTGGATAAAAATACAGTGAAAGTTGAGCTATTCTTGGATCAAACAGATTCTGGATCGTGGGATGAAATACTCTCGACGACAGATACAATACAAAAAGGTGCCGCACCCATATTCAATCCGGGGCGCGCAGGTATACGCACAGACTTTATGGATGTAGAATTTAGAAACTATACCTACAACTAGTCTTTAATCTGATATCCAACACCACGAACGGTTTCTATAATTTTATTTTTCCTATTGTTTAACTTCTTTCGCAAATTTTTCATATGAACATCTATCACATTACTAAACGAACTGAAATCAAAACCCCATAGGTGGTCAACTATCTGATCTCTTGGAATAACCTTGTTTGGGTTTCTCATCAAGTATTCAAGTAATCCAAACTCTTTCATAGTGAGACGAACGGGCTTACCATTAAGCAAAACCTTTCTGGTGTTTTGATTTAGTATTACTTTGTTTACCTTCAGTTCTGGAGAAATAGTTTGAGTTGGTCTTCTGAGAACCGCTCGTACACGCGCGAGAAGTTCTTCAAAAGAGAAAGGTTTAACCACGTAGTCGTCCGCCCCCGCATCGAGAGCTTTCACCTTGTCCCCTGCATCGAAACGCCCCGTAAGCATAATAATCGGAGTAGTAATACCTTTTGCGCGCACGTCTAGGCAAATCTGCAGTCCGTCTTTACCTGGTAGCATCCAGTCTAGTGTAATAGCGTCGTATTCTTTGTGATACATTAAAATACGTCTTTCTGCAGCCTCGCCTTCTGCAAGCCAGTCTGCAGCATAACCAACGCCTTCAAATCCCTCTTTTAGAAGTGCTGCCAACTTCTCCTCATCCTCAACAATTAATATTCTCATGTTAATGGTATTAAAAGCTTAATAAAAGAAAGAAAAGACCCTTTATTTCATACTAAAACGTTTATGAAGATAATGCAAGGAGAAGATTATTTATTCAAATATGTGATGGTCAGCTGTAAAATAGTAGCGAAAGAAACCCAAAGTAGATATGGAATTTGCGCAAACATAATCCATTGATTATATGGAAAAATAGCTATCATCGCCCACACAAGCGTACCCAGAACACACAAAATATCTATCGCAGAAAGTAAATTATTTTTCAAACCAAACTGGAGCGGCGTGAAAGCAAAATTAAAAGCTAAGTTTAAAACAAAAGGCAATGCAACAATCCAAGGAATTTGTTTTGTAAATGCTTTGTAAAAGACAGTACCAAAACTCACCGCAATCACCGCGTACAAAACACTCCATACTGGACCAAAAAGCCAGCTAGGTGGTGCCCATGAAGGTTTGATGAGAGTTGAGTACCAGTTATAAGAATTTTTCATAAGTAAATTATAACACTATAATAAAAACTCCCGAAGGAGTTTTTATTACTTATTTTTTACTTTCCTCTTTTTCCTGTAGACACATCAGCAATTGAAAACACTTTCATCTTCCTTGCTGCATTATTCTTACGAATATTTTTATTCGAAACTTTTACCTCCTTCGCACTTATCATTTTTTCTACTTAAGTCTTTCTTGTTGTTATATACAAGCAATACTGAAATATATTGTTTTTCAGAATACGGTACCCTCATTATTCATGTTGGCGAATAATTTCTTGAACAATTCCTTGAACAATATCACCCTCTTCTGGAATTATTGGCTGATGACTACTATTTGTACTTTTTGGCAGTAATATCCTGAGACCATCTTTTTTATCATAGTACTTTATCGTTACATTTTCTCCTCCTAACAAAGCAACTACCTTGTCACCAGTTTCACCCTTTTCAGAATAACGACAAAGAACAAGATCTTGATCGTTTATTCCGGCTTTGTTCATTGAATCACCACTCGCTCTAACTATAAAATATTTTGCTCCGGGTCTAATTTTACTTTTTTCAACCATTATCATTTCCTCAATATTATTTTCTCCTAACAGCGGTTCACCACAAGGGGCCGATCCAACCAGTGGAATACTTACCATTTCTCGGGTGTATGGCGATGCAACTTCTTTCTTTTTTATAATCTGTGAGTAAATAATATCACCATGAACTTTTTTCCCACACTTCTCTTTAAAATAATTTTGTGTTTCCTTATCTGTAAAATACACATAACACCCCTTCATTCCGCGAGTCATAAGAGTTCTATATGTATTTTTAATTATTGAGTCCGCTTTTGTCTTAGCTTCTTCCGCGCTTTCTTTTAAGCTCTTTTTGTAACCCTTCAAAGAAGCATCTGTTTTTGCACGCTTATTTGGATTTGGAACAGCTATTCCATCACGAATAACGAAATCATCTCCAACTATCACTCCTATATAATCAACCTCCAGTCCTTGGCAGGTATGAATACAACCAACCTCACTTACAGACTCTGGAGCCATGATCCATAAATTTCCATCACTCGCTAAATTCCACTTCATACTAAAGTCATATTGTGGAATTATGATATCTTTCAAATTTCTATCTTTTTTACTCACCCAATTCCAACAATACCCAGCAACAAGTCGGGCTTTATTATTAATTTTATTTTTTTCAAAAATTAACTCCTTTAACTCAACTGGCGAGTCAACAACTTTGAAATCATAGTCAGCTCCCTCGAGAGTAGTATTGGCAGTTTCCTTGATTTGTAAAACATTGTCCAACCAAGATAAGTACCCATCAGAGCCGTTGCATCTAAATTGAGATTCTAGTTTAAAACACCGAATATTTATACCAAGTTTTTGTGCCCACTTTTCAATCTCTTCTTTTTTACCAATATCATGCCATGTAACTTTTTGGTCTTCATCAATAAAAAATATTGAACACTTTGCAGAATTAATAATTTCTTTAATCTGATTTTCTCCTAGATTTTTAAACATTCCAGACTTTGCATTTAATCGATGCGCTTCATCTACAATAAGAGCATCGAAAATGTTATTTTCTGTACCAATAAAAGATCCGGATCCCGTAAAAAAATTTGAGACTTGAGTTTTCTTAAATGACCCAACTAGTTTTGCTTCAAAAACACCACGCGGTGCAGCATTTTTAGTTACATATTGAGTATTTAAACCTAGTTTAGTAATTGCGACTAAAAGATTGATCGCAACAACTGACTTACCTGTACCTGGACCTCCTTCAACAATCAGTATATTTTTATTTTCTGCAGAAGACTTTTTTGTGAGAGAAAGAGCTGTTTCGTATACAATTTTTTGTTCGTCAATCATTACAAACTCCTCATTTCCCTTAAGCATGGAAGCTAGACTGTCTGCAAGATTTTTTGAGGGTCGAATCTCTCCATTATCAATTCTGTAAAGGGTGTTTTTCTTTTCTCCGTATTTAACAAACTTTGCAATAAAATCTTGAAGTCTTTCTTTATCTCCCTTACAAAAAGCCGGAGCTTTTTGTAAGTAATCAGAATAAAAAGGACTCAATATAACATCACTATCTACATGATTATGCAAATAAGCACAAGGTTCTAAACCAATTTTTTCCTCATAAACAGTAGCATTAAAACCATGCAAAAGAGTTGAATATGACCACGCTTGATAAGAAGGGTGAGGTTCTTCACTTAAACCACTTTTAAAGCGAGCAAGAACAACCCCGTCCTTATCCGTTTTTTCTATATCAGTCCATTGCTTAAGTTCAATGATAATAACTTTTTCCTTTCCAAACTCATCCTCTCCCACAACAATGAAATCAATTCTATTTTTCGCTCTTGGTATTGAATATTCAATAGCAACACCTGAATCATCAGGAATTTTGTCTGTCTGCATCACTTTATACATGGCGTCTCCAAGAGAGTTTTTCCAAGAGTTGTATTCACTGCTTCCAACTTTAATATCAATATTAAGTTTTTCTTTAACTCGAGCACGAACAATGTCTTCAATTCCATTTGAAGCATCTTCTAGAAAACCTAACTTTGTAGACTGATAAACTATCATGATTTATAGCTTGTTGTATTTAGTATGTTTTCCCTTAGCCTTTTCAACAGGATATTTGTCTTCATTTTTCTTCAACTTTTTCTCTAAAGCTTTCAGGACATCTATCTTTAGATCATTACTCATTAAGAGCACCCAATACAGAACATCTGCCAATTCATCTCCAATTTCTTCCTTATGTTCAATAACATATTTATCCATCTCTTCTTTAGATTTCCATTGAAAATGCTCCATAACTTCCCCAGCTTCTAAAACTAAAGATAAAGCAACGTCTTTGGGATTGTGGAACTGTTTCCAGTCTCTCGCATCTCTAAACGCTATTATTCTTTCTGTTAGGATTTTTATGTTTTTCATCTCAGCTTGTGAATTAAAGCAATTTTCCCACAAAATGAAGAGATTTACAACAAAACACCTTGTTCTTTATATGAGATATTTTGAAATTATTTTTCAGCAAAAACTTTAAGATATTCCTTATGAGAATAGAGGGAGGGACGAGACCCTTCTCCTTTCCTATGCAAGACCAATATACCAGCTTTGATGAGCCTATCAATAAACTTAATGGTACCTGGTCGTGATTGTTCAATCCATTCTTGAATAGTTGAAGTTGATACAATTGGCTCTTTATATAACCTTTTAACAACTTTCAAAACAGTATCTGAGTTTCTTTTATCAAACATTGATACTTTTTCTAGGTCTCTATCTCTCAAGACGGTTACTTTCTTAGAAACTTCTATTGCATCTTTTGCCGTTTCAATAACAGCATCTATAAAAAATTCTAGCCAAGGGGCGGTATTCCCATTGTGATACTCTCTCAAACTCTGGTAATAGATTTTTTGATGTCTTTTGAAATATGAAGAAAGGAATAGTACTGGGAGTTCAAGATATTTGTGGTGAATAAGATAGAAAGTAATCAACAAACGGCCAGTTCTTCCATTCCCATCAAGGAAAGGATGAATAGTTTCAAATTGGGCATGCATAAGCCCCGCATCCAAAATTGGATGTGAAAAAGACATATGAATAAATTTTTCTAAGTCACTAAGAGATTGAGGGAGTTCATCTGGTGTAGGAGGTACAAAGTCTGCATTATCCGGTCTAGTACCACCAATCCAGTTTTGAGTTTTTCTAAACTCTCCCGGATCAGCAAAATGCGTTGACCTTGCACCCTGCATCAATTGCTTATGAAGTTCTCGAATAAATCGAAGAGTAAGAGGAAAATCATCTTCATTTATTCTCTTTAGACCATAGTTAAGAGCTTTAATATAGTGAGTAATATCATCAGCATCGGAATTTTTATCATTAGAAGGGTCTGCGGCGTATTCAAACGCATCAACCATAGTTGCCTTTGTACCCTCAATCTGCGATGAAGAAGCTGCATCTTTTGCGACATAAGCATTAATAAAGTAGTCCACATCTGGCAACAAAACCGTAATACCAGACAATTTTCCAAGTAAAAATTGTGCCATATTAGATTTTTGAACGAGTTCTTCAGAAATGTTTCTTTTTAAATCACCTGAAGGAAATGGAAAAAGAGAAAGATATTCATATCCGTTTTGGTGTTTTTTATTTTTTCCGATTATGTTGCTCATAATTAGTTAATACTATTTAATTTGTATAAACTATCTTATCATTTTAGTTAATACTAGTCAATTAGTGTTAACTATTCTTAAAATCACTTAAAACCCTACTTTTTGTCGTTTAAGGTATTTTTCAACACGCCGAGTAGTCTCTCGAGTTCTGAATTGATTAATTTTAACGCGAAATTTTCTATTTACAAACAACTTATAAATTAAAAGTGAGTTATTTTAAAGAAAAAACCCTACACGGCAAATATTGTGTAGGGGTTTAGCTGAAATATTTTAATCTTTCCAGCCTTCACCTTCGTTATGTTGGTTTTTGAGGTGTTCAAGAACCTTTTTCAAATGAATGGTAAATTCCTCTGCGCAGCCTTGAAACTGATTCAACGCTTTTTCCAGCTCCTCGTCATGGTTCGGAAGCAGACTCGCGTGGATCTGCTCCTTGATAGCTAACCATTCTTCGGGAGTAATGTTGATGCCAACAAAGGCTTCGCCGATTTCAAGAGCTTGGCTTTTCGTGACACACCACTGCAAAAGTGATCCATCACTGCACACGATCTGGCCAGCAAGGCACATGTCGTGGAGTTTGAAATATCCTGATTTTATAATCATATTCTATTGTTGAATTGGGTTGAACTTTTTACTGAGGATTATAATAAAACTTTTTCAACATTTGTCAACAAAAACACCCCATCTTTTTGGATAGAGTGTTTTTGTTTGAAAACTTTTAACTATTTTGCACCGTCCGCGTTTATCATAGAGACAGCCTCCCTGATTGTTGTCATGAATTGTGCTGGGAAAATGATTGTTGAGTTCTTTTCAACACTAATCTCCGCCATTGTCTGAAGTGTTCGCAACTGAAGTGCAACTGGGTGCGCTGCTATCAAGTCTGCAGCCTCACCAAGTTTCTGAGCTGCTTGGAACTCACCTTCCGCGGCCACAATCTTAGCTCGGCGCTCTCTTTCTGCTTCGGCTTCTTTAGCCATGGCGCGCTGCATGTTGTCCGGCAAAGTAATATCTTTGATTTCCACAGCAGTTACCTGAACACCCCAAGGTTCAGTATGTGTATCAATAACTTCTTTAATTTGAATATTTATCTGTCCTGTTTGTGAAAGAAGCTGGTCGAGTTGGAATTGCCCAACAATATTTCGGACAGTTGTCTGACTAATCTGGTTTACTGCACTGTCTACATCTTCAATTGCAACAACTGATTTTTGTGGATCCAAAATGTGATAGTACGCCACCGCAGCAATGTCGATGGATACGTTATCTTTTGTGATAATTTTCTGTGAAGGAATACCCATAGTGATAGTCCTTAGTGACACTTTGGTCATCTGCTCAAAAATAGGAATGAGGATAATAAGTCCTGGACCACGCACTCCTGTACATTTACCGAGGAAGAAAATAACTCCGCGGTCATACTCCTTCACCACACGCAAAGAAGTTACTAGAAGAAAAAACAAAACAATCAAACCAAGTACAAATAATGGATCCATTTTTGTGTAAAATATGATTAATAAATAACAGATTCAATCTTACAACTTTGGTGAATAAATGAAAAGAAAAAGACTACACATGAAATTGTGCAGTCTTAGCATTTTGAGAATTCTTCAGAAAGTAACCGCCCTTGAACTTTGAGCAATACGGCTCGTATCATAGCAAACCACCGCACCTTTCGAAGAGATAACTCTCTCCATGAGAGAACCGAAATGTACAGCTGTAGCATCCGGATGAAGCCAGGCTGAAAGGTTAAATACATCGCTGCAATTCATGCAAACAGGATATATCCCATCAACTTTATTCTCGAAGTTGACCACGGTGATAGGTCTTGATCTGTCGCGTTGTTTCTGGTGCATGGACTCTCCGATGCCGAGAGCTATCTGCTCCCCAACGTGGATATTTTCTCCACAGCAAGGGCATGGTATGGAATGCTTTTCGAGACATGCGAGGCAATAATCAGGCACTCCATCTTTATTTAAAGGCATTTCCATCCACAAACCATCGGATGTATATCCAATAAGCTTTGTTTCGTGACCGCACTTTGCTTTATGTTTGTACGCCAGAATCAAACTCAGTTTCCGACTTAAACGGGTAAATAACTTTCTCATTTTATCCTCCTTGTTGTTGGTACTTTTTCAGGTTTTGATATTACAATATTTTCTAAATTTGTAAATAAAAAAATAATTGGAATTGGATTATTTTTATTTAATTTTCCCTCTTTTTTGTCTATGAAACGCAATAGCAAAACGGTGAGCTTCGGCATTTGCTAGAAGTATTTGGTCACGATATGAAAGAATGAGATTTTTGTCACCTAATATTTTTTCTGCTTTATGTTTCTCGTTTTTAACTACTGCTACAACAGGAATGGAAAGCTTGAGTGAAGCGAGAGACTGTTCCACCACATTGAGCTGAATTTCGTTACCATCCACTACAATAAGCGAAGGGTACTGCCATTCGGTATGTCCGAGTCTTCGCAAAAACATTTCTTTGAGAGCACCTGGATCATTGGCACCTGTCATGGTTTTGATTTTAAATTTTCTGTACTCGGCTTTTTCTGGCACGCCATCCTCCACCACAGTCATCACCCCTACCATGTTGGTACCACTCAAGTGAGCTACGTCATAGGCTTCAATACGGAGGGCTTTGCCCACATCTGTCATGTCACGTTTCAAGAGAGACACGTCGCGAATATGATTGAGTGCGTAAAGCGTTTTTTTCACTTCATTCGCCTTTTCGAATTCTTGTTTTTTTGCATATGCGTGCATTTCTTTTTCCAGTGTTTTTACAAGCTCTTTCTTTTTACCCTCGAAAAATAGTTTGATATGGCGAATGGTTTTTGCGTATTCTTTTTTTGCATCACCATTTGAAATATCTGGTGTGAGACCGAGTTGGCGATAAAAATGGTAGTTGTCTTTTTTTGAAGATTGCCTGTCTATAAAAGGAAATATTTTTCGAACTATTTTAAGAGCTTCTTTAAGAATCGCCCCATGTGGAAACGGACCATAGATAGTTTGAAGAGAAAATTCCCCAGCAATGCAGTTTTTGAAATCAATATTTTTCCCGCGTTCTATAAGTATTTTTGGGAAATCTTCTTTCGTAACAACAACATAGTTATAGCTTTTGTTATCTTTTTCTTTTGTGTTGTATTTGGGCTGGAGTTTCTTGATGAGATGAGCTTCGAGAATGAGAGCTTCGAGCACAGAGTCTGTCTGTTCATATTCCACTCTGTCGGCTTTGAACACCATGTCGACAAGAAGCGGTCCGCGGGCTGCAATGAGATCTCTAGAAAAATAGCTTTTCACACGGTCTTTGAGCGATGTCGCCTTTCCCACATACAAAACACTCTTTCCTTGTTTGAAAAGATATACGCCAGGAGTTTCAGGAAGATTTGTTTTTGTAAGGTCTTGACTTTGCATTTTTTTATTATAGATTAGCACGCAGGAAAGACAAAAACCATGACGGTAATACCTTGTATAGTCCCGTTTGGGATGAAGTGCCCGAAATGCAGTTCTACTGGCACCTATACTCGTCGTATTGAGCCAGGAATAAATGAATGTGAGTGTGACAAGTGTCACAAGAGCTTTGAAAGACCTTTCGAGTTCTTCGTACCGATCTCCCAAGAAATCCCCAACCAAGAACAAGAAGAGGTTGGTTTGCAATAGCTCCAAAGTCGGAATAATCTTCCGACTTTTTTCTTACACTACTTCTTCAAAACTTTTTTAAGATACTTACCCGTGTAACTCTTCGCATTATTCGCTACGTCCTCAGGTGTACCCTTCGCAACAATTTCTCCTCCTTTTACACCTCCTTCTGGACCAATGTCGATCATATAGTCGGCAGATTTAATGAGATCCATATTGTGTTCAATCACAAGTACTGTATTTCCTTTGTCCACCAGTTTCTGCAAAATTTCAATAAGCTTTCGTACGTCTTCGTAGTGAAGTCCGATTGTCGGCTCATCCAAAAGATAAATAGTTTTCTGCAAATGAGGTCGGTATAGTTCTGAAGAAATTTTCACACGTTGTGCTTCTCCGCCGGAAAGTGTTGTTGCAGACTGTCCGAGCTGTAGGTATCCAAGCCCCACTTCATTGAGTGTGTTGAGTCTATCGTGAATTGCCGGAATATCTTCAAAAAATGTAAGAGCTTCTTCCACGGTCATTTGAAGAACATCATAAATGTTTTTCTTTTTGTATTTTACTTCGAGTGTTTCTTTCATAAAGCGCTTGCCTTGACAGACATCACATGTCACATACACTGTCGGCAAAAAGTGCATTTCCACTTCAATACTTCCATTTCCTTGACATGCTTCACATCGCCCACCTTTCACGTTGAAAGAAAAACGGTTTGCTCCCCAGCCACGCACGCGAGCTTCCGAAGTAGAAGCAAACAAATCACGCACAAATGTCCACGCACCGGTATATGTTGCCGGGTTTGAGCGAGGTGTTCGGCCGATAGGACTTTGGTCAATCAAGATTGTTCGCCCCACATATTCTGTACCAGTAAACGAAGCGCAGTTGAATGTCTCCGCACTTCTGTATCTTTTTTCAAATCGAGCTTGCAAGTTTTTATGCAAAATTTCATATACGAAAGATGATTTTCCTGAGCCGGACACACCTGTCACACAAACAAATTTTCCAAGTGGAACATCAATATTCATATTTTTAATATTGAATACATTTCCACCGCGCACTTGTATTTTTCCTTTATCTTGATTTCGTCTTTCGTGAGGAATTTCGATTTTCACATCACCACGCAAATAGTCGAGTGTCAGTGATTTTGTTTTGTTTGTTTTTGCAGTGAGAAGTTCGTCGAGGTATCCTGAAGCCACCACATTTCCACCATGTACGCCAGCGCCAGGACCAATATCGATAATGTAGTCAGACGCGAAAATCGTATCCTCATCATGTTCAACAACGATAATGGTATTCCCCATATCACGGAGGTTTATAAGAGTTTCAATCAATCGGTCATTGTCGCGCTGATGAAGACCGATGGTTGGTTCATCGAGTACATAGAGAGCTCCCACAAGTCCTGAGCCGAGCTGTGACGCCAGGCGGATACGTTGTGCCTCACCGCCAGAAAGCGTGTGTGCACGACGGTCGAGCGACAAATAGTCGATGCCAACGTTGATCATAAAATCTAGTCGGTTCATGATTTCTTTCACGATCACTTTTGAAATTTCTTTTTCTTGAGGAGAAAGTTTCAAGTGGGTGAAAAAAGTTTTTGCATCAAAAATGGACATCGCCGTAAGCCCCACGATATTTGTTTTATTTTCACCCAAAAATACATGCAATGCTTCTTCGCGAAGTCGCGCACCATGACATTTTTTACATTCTTCGTTACCAAAAAAATGTCGTGTGCCGAGGCCGTTACATTCAGGACAAGCTCCGTATGGGGAGTTGAAAGAGAAAAGTCGCGGCTCGATTTCAGGATATGAAAAACCATCGTATGGACACATGAATTTTGAAGAGATGAGTTTTGTTTCATGAGGAGTTACCACCTTGAGCAAACCCTCGGACTCGGCAAGAGCTCGCTCCACAGCTTCGCTCAAACGCTCTTTCATACCGGGTTTGTTTTGTTTGATGTCAGAAAGATAGAATTCATCCACAAGCACGTCAATGTCATGTTTTTTTGTTTTAGAAAGAATGATTTGTTCGCGAAGTTTTTTCTCTTCTCCATCGACAAGTACACGCTCAAAACCTTTACTAAGCAGATCATAAAGAAGCTGATAGTACTCGCCTTTTCTGCCCACTACAAGCGGAGCATAGAGACCTACTTTCAGGTCATTAATTTCCACACCCATCACTTTTTTCTCAGCAGACTTTGTATCGATAGACTTCACCGTCGTCATGATAGTATCCATAATTTCTTCTTGTGAAAGCCTCTTGATTTCGCGTCCACATTCAAGACAGTGAGGCTTTCCGATACGTGCAAAAAGAATACGCATATAGTCGTAGATTTCTGTGATAGTTGCCACAGTTGAACGAGGGTTGTTTGAGCGAGATTTTTGGTCGATAGAGATTGCGGGTGAAAGACCAACGATTTCATCCACATCTGGCTTTTGCATCGTATTCAAAAATTGTCGTGCATATGCGGAAAGAGATTCAACATATCGTCGCTGACCTTCAGCGAAAATAGTATCGAATGCGAGTGATGACTTTCCACTTCCTGAAAGTCCCGTGATAGCCACCATCTTGTTGCGAGGCATCTCCACGGTGATATTTTTCAGGTTGTGGGTGCGAGCGCCTTTCACTATTATTTTATCCGATTCTTTTTTATTTTCTGGTTTCATATTTAAATTTTGGTTTACTTTCAGTTGAGAACTCTTGCTTCTCTCCGCACCGTGGGCAATGCCATTCTTTTCGTTTTAGAGCATCTCCTATGCTCCACCACTTACCGCAAAGACAGCACCTGAAATGACTAAGTTTTTCAACACTTATTTCGCCTTTGGGGTTTTCTTTTTTCATACGCATCAAATCCCCCTCTCTTGCTCACTAGGGGTATATGTAGTCAAATACTATCCTAAATCCGCCGTTTCTGATACTTGACATGAGCGCTTAATAATAGTAAAAATATGAAACAAGTTCTTTTACATTCCAACTTGCAAGATTTACCGCATAACAGAGAGGTTTTATGACCTTTGTGTTATGCGGTAAATACCACAGAACGTCAGCTATAGCTTTCGCAATCCGTGAAAGAAATGGTCAGCGTAACTTAAAAAGAAAGGTAAGCTCATGAATAGTAAGCCAATCACAGACCCCAACAGAGCTTTACGGCTTATGGGAGTTCTGAACAACAACGTCGACCTCAGCAAAGTTCCCGACTCAACAGTTGAGTGGGCGCTTCAGCATCCAAAGGAAGCCGGTGCTCAGTTCACTGCTTTCCTCAAGAACGGCGGTCGAGTAATTGTCGGAGAATCCAAAATCATCACAATTGACCGAACTACACCTTTTGACCTGAAATTCCTTGGCGACGGCTGGACCATCGAAGAGGAGGACGAACGCAGTCTCGCCCTCACCGAAATTGACCTCACTAATGTCCACCTCGAGACAATGCTCAAGGACGGAGAGAACGTTGTGGGTGGCGAAGAAAAACTGAAGCGTCTCAAAGAAGCAAATAATATCCGCCTCGACGCCAAAGTTTTCCAGACTCTTTGGAAGAACAAAAACCTAATTCCAGAAAGTTGGAAAAAGAAGACGAGAGGCAAAGTAACCCATATCTACTTCGACGGCACGATCTTTAAGATACGTAACAATCGTTTCATTCTATCAGCATGCTGGATTTGTTCTGCTGAGGTGTGGAATTGGCGTTGCAATTGGCTCGACAGTGAGTGGACATTCTACGACCCATCTGCCGTCCTCACAAGTTAATAAAAACCCGCTTTCAGGAGATATGCGTTCAACTCCTACCCCAAGCAATTCGGCTTGGGGTTTTACTTTGCTTTATTTTTAAAAGAGGTAGAATGGAGAGGAAAGTCACCAGGCCGACTTGTCTATTTTTACAAACACAACTCTTTCGTAAAAAGAGTTCTTTAATAACTATAATTCTACATAATTATGAAAAAGACATTATCTTTTGTTATTTTAGCTTTGTTTTTAATCGCCCCAATGAGTCCAATACATGCCCAAACATATCAAACATCCACAACAACCCAAACTGTAACAACTCAATCGGGCACAACGAGTCAAATGATTACAATTGCTGATATTAAAGCCATAGCTCCACAACTGCTACAGACTCTCAATCAGTTGAGTATCGCAATAGCAAATAAACAAAATCAGATTTTGCGAGACCAAACACTTCTTGGGCAAGCACAAGCACAACAAGAACAAGTGGCGCTTAACCAGGTATTGGATAACGTGGCGAACATCATCTCTCTGTTCTCTAATTTAGTTTCCACAGTTCAAAGATAAAAAGTTTGAAAAGAAAAACCGCTCGATTTTGTGAGCGGTTTTTTAATTCTTTTTCTTTCGTGTTCCTTTCTTTTTTTCTTTTGGAAACTCATTCAAAAATTCTTTATCAAATTTTGCTGCGAGCTTTCTGTCGAGCTGTGTCATATCGCCCATTTTCTTTCCTATCTTTTCTTTAATTTCAATTATCTCATCACGCAAAATTGCAGCTGTTTCAAAATCTAGATCTTGCACAGCCTGGCCCATTTGCTCTTCTTTTTCATCTAAAAGTTTCTTCGGATCTTTTTGTAAAAGAATTTCATCTATGGAGAGCAGTGCTGACACAGCTTTCTTGTGATCATTTTGAAGTTGACTTGTAATATCGTGGATTTTTTTGATAATCGTTTTTGGAGTAATGCCGTGTTCTGTATTGTATTTTTCTTGAAGTGTTCTACGACGTTGCGTTTCAGAAATCGCTCGAGTCATGGAGCCTGTCATATTATCCGCGTACAAAACCACTCGCCCTGCCGCATTTCGAGCAGCACGACCAATAGTCTGAATGAGAGATGTTTCAGAACGGAGAAAACCTTCTTTGTCGGCATCTAAAATTCCAATCAAAGAAACTTCTGGCAGGTCTAAACCTTCTCGAAGCAAGTTTACCCCAACAAGACAATCAAATTCACCTCGACGAAAAGCCGAGAGAAGCTCGATTCGTTCAATAGTTTTAATATCACTATGCAGATATTTTGATGCAAGTCCTTTTTCCGAAAGATATTCACTTAAATCTTCTGCCATTTTTTTTGTAAGTGTCGTGGCTATCACTCGGTCACCTTTTTTTACCACTGCAGCAGCTTCATCAATAAAATCAAAAACTTGCCCTTTGTATTTTCCTTTCTCAACTATTGGTTTCACTTCAACAATCGGGTCTAGAAGTCCAGTGGGGCGGATTACCATCTCCACTGGTTTTCCAGATTTTTCAAGTTCATATTTTCCAGGAGTTGCAGATGTGTATATAACTTGCCCGACTCTTTTTTCAAATTCATCAAATTTGAGTGGACGGTTATCTTTTGCTGAAGGTAAGCGAAAACCATATTCAACAAGAGTTTGTTTTCGAGACTGATCACCAGCAAACATTCCACCAATTTGCGGAACTGTTACATGTGACTCATCAATAATAGTGAGAAAATCTGCCGAACCATCAGCTTTTCGTGAAAAATATGAAAGTAGTGTATCTGGCGCCTCGCCAGCTTTTTTCCCAGAAAAATGTCGTGAGTAGTTTTCAATACCGTTGCAGTAGCCAACTTCGCGAATGAGTGCAAGGTCGTATGTTGTGCGTCGTTTTAGTCTTTCAACTTCTAAAACTTTCCCTTCTTTTTCAAGTTCTTTCAATCTGTGGTCAAGCTCTTTTTTAATACTTTCAAATGCTTTCTTTTGCTGAGCTTCGTCTGTAATGAAATGTTTTGCAGGGAAAATAAAAGTAGATTTTTCTTCAGAGATAATTCTGCGCGTCACAGCGTCGATTTTTGAAATTGAAGCGACTTCATTTCCATCAAAACTGAAACGGATTATGTATTGCTCAGACACAGGCATCACTTCAACTGTGTTTCCCACAGCACGAAGTTGTCCAGACTTCAAGTCCGCATTCGTGCGCTCGAAATGAATATCAATAAGTTTTTCAAGCAAATCCATTCGGCCAAATTTGTCACCTACAGAAATTTTCAAATTCACTTTTTCATACTCCTCTGGAGAGCCAAGACCGTAAATACAAGAAACTGATGCAACAATAATGACATCTTTCCGAGTGAGAAGCGCTTGTGTGGAAGCGTGGCGAAGTCGTTCAATTTCCTCATTGATCATCGCTTCTTTTTCGATATATGTATCAGAGACTGGCATATAAGCTTCTGGCTGATAGTAGTCATAGTAGGATACGAAATAGTGTACAGCGTTTTCAGGAAAAAATTCTTTATACTCTTGGGCGAGCTGGGCAGCGAGAGTTTTATTGTGAGCAATTACAAGTGTCGGCTTCCCTATTTTAGAAATCACATTTGCCATTGTAAATGTCTTTCCGGAACCAGTCACACCCAAAAGAGTTTGGTCTCTGCTGCCTTTTTTGATACTGGAAACAAGATCCGAAATAGCTTTCGGCTGGTCGCCCGCTGGCTCGTATTCGCTTTTAAGTTTGAAAACTGACATTCAGTTTGATATTACCTTATTTAAGTGGTATTGTCATGGGCGGAAAGGAGTTATTTAATGCAACATAAAGAGACCTTAACACTGATAGAACGGGAGAATATTATTTTCTTGTTGAAACAACACTTACTTGCCCTCCTCACTGAAAGAGCCGGCAGGGTTCAGGACTATCGCGAAATGCGGGACGATGCCAATATAATCAAAGAAATTTTTCCAGAAATGTGTAAAAACTGGTCACAAGATTGGCTGAAAACTTTAGGTCCTCGAAAAGGATCCGACATGAAAAATATGTCCTTTGTTATTATCGACTTTCTCACAGACCCAAGAAATACTTACAGCGATATGCTTTGGGACCACCTCGACGAAAAGTACAAACCATATCTCACAGGTTCAAATATGGAAGCCCTGCGGGAAAAGTTTGTATTTGCCGATTACAAAGGACCGGAGGCAGAAGAGATTGCAAAGCAAATCATTGATTTGATTACTCGACCCCAACCAACATCAGTATCTGAAGCCTAAGTAAGAAAAAACAACAAGTCCAACTGAGCAAACCAACGTAAAAGTTATAAGGCACACGATTCACCTCGTGCGCTTTTTCTTTTTTGACAGATACACACCTTTGAATTAAAGTACCTCACCAGTAACCAGCTCCTTATGAAAATCCTCAAACCCACTCCAGCAAATCAAGAGCTTCTCGGTCTTGAGTTTGACCGGTGGCCCATAAACAGAGACCGTAATCTGATTGAAATGATGAAAATTAGAGCTCAAATTTCAGAAGAATACGCTCTACCTTTCAATCAAATCAACCTTCCGTCAAAACTCAGCTTTGGACCAATCGCTCTCGAAAGCGACGAAATTCAAATCAATGCAGGTGTAGCACACGAAAAACTTTTGGAAGTTGCCGCGAAAGGCGAGATTATGCCTCTTTGTCTATGGTCTGTAGACGCAATCTTTAGTCACCAAACTAAAAACGGAAGCGGACCAAACCTACCAGAAAGACCAAGCCCTGGGAAAAAATTGATAATTCTCACTCATGGAACATTCAAAGAATCTGCCCAGGGTACATACTGTTACATCTATCTCAAAGAAACGGAACATGGATTTGAAATCTGTACGATGACCACTCATCAAACTTTTCTTCTTTATCCCAAACCCCACTATGACCTAGTGACTCTATGTATTCCGACAGCATCCTGCTCGATGTCTTCATAGAAATACCGCTAACCTGAATTTTCAGACTGGCGGTTTTATTTTATTTGCCCACAAAAGTTATTTCTTATATTTTTCCAAAAAATCTTTTTTGTATTCCGCAAAACTATCATCCAAAATAGCTTCTCGCATACCTTTAACCAAGTTCACAATAAAGTACTCATTGTGAATTGAAGCAAGTGTTGCAGCAAACATTTCTTTTGCTCGGAACAAGTGTGCAACGTATGCCCGTGTATAATTTTTACAAGTATAACAACAACATTCAGAATCTACAGGCGTATAATCTTCCATAAATTTACTATTCAATAAATTTTCTTTTCCGCTTTTTGTATAAACTTGTCCATTACGCGCAACACGAGTCGGTGCTACACAATCAAATAAGTCGCAGCCATTTTCCACTGCCATAAAAAGATCTTCTGGTTCACCAATACCAAGCAGGTGTCTAGGTTTTTCTTCTGGTAAAATATCATTCACCCATTTCACGGCTTTAGACATATCTTCTTTCGCGAATGAGCCACCAATGCCGTAACCATCAAAGTCCATTTCACTCAAAACCTTAGCACTTTCTTTGCGAAGTTCTTCAAAACGCCCTCCCTGCACTACACCAAATAGCGCCTGCTTCTGTGAATTTTCTTTTGACTTATGATATGCGAGACATTTCTTTGCCCACCTATGTGTTCTATCGAGCGCCTCCTGCTGATATCGCAAAGGTTCATTGGGTGATGTACATTCATCAAAAGCGAAAATAATATCTGCCCCTATATTGTGCTGGATTTCAATTGAACGTTCTGGGGTGAAATAGTGCAATGAGCCATCAATAATAGATTTAAATGTTACTCCTTCGTGGTCAATGGTTGCTATTTTTACCACTTCATCTTCTTTGGCTTCTGGAAGTAATAGAGGTTCAGAGTTTGAAGATGTTATTTTTGAAATATTTTTTCCATATGCAGCACCGAGAGAAAAAACTTGAAAGCCCCCAGAGTCAGTCATTGTAGGGCCACTCCAGTTCATAAATTTGTGCAGACCTCCAGCGTCACGAATACGATAATCTCCAGGCTGCAAATACAAATGGTAAGTGTTTGCAAGCACAACTTGTGTGCCAAGTTCTTTTACCTGTTCTGGAGAAACAGCTTTCACAGTTGCTTTTGTTCCTACCACCACAAATGCCGGTGTTTGAATATCACCATGAGGAGTAGAAATAGTCCCGGCTCGCATAAGACCTTGCCCTTTCTTATTTATTTTAAATTGAATTGGTTTTGATTCTGACATTGAATACAGATTAACAGAAATATACCCAAATTAAAATGCAAATGATAAAGGCCGCATGCGAATGCAAGCGGCCTTAGAAAAACGTTTACGTTATCGGGTGCTAAATTTTTGGCACACTGATTACGTTACTTTGCAAAATATCTGCTGGCGCAAATGCCAAAGTTCTTTGCAAGGTATTAAAGAACACCAAGAGGGTTCCTTCCAGCGCATGCCATATGTCAGGCGCAAGAAGTTTTAAAGTGATGATAGCTAAAGCAAGGCCTATCGCTCGAAAGATTCCCATGGTTGGTATCTTTACGAGAGGAAACTTTTGCGTAGTGCGGACTAGACACTCGCCAGAGCTCATCACTCTCTTCCCCTCGCGAATTGGAACCTGTGGCGCCGACTCGCAAGGGGAAGATTTTTTAAATTTTCAATCTCTCACCCGCGAGCATTGTATCATATATGATATAAAAAACAAGTCTATAATTTTACTAAAACCATACTTTATGTTAATATTTTTTATAGAGAAAGGATCTTTGTTTTATGGCCCAATTACCAAAAAATAAGTTACCTAGTCGTAGAATAGAAGTGGAAGAAATTCTTTGCAGACTCAAGAGGGGTGTGTACATCCCTGGGCTTTGGAGATACAGCATGACACTGCTTCCTTCCGGCCAAAGTTTGAAAGATTTTATTCACTGGCTCGATAGACAAGGTGATATCACAGTTAAAGACAATAGGGCTTTTTTAGTAAGATAACCCACAACCAAGAGGCATGCTTCTAGCAGACCTCTTTTTCTTTTGCACTATTTTTATAACAAAAAACCACAACGATTTCATTGCGGTTTTTTGAATAAATAAAACTTAATTATTTCACTCCCAAAAGCTCAACCTCAAATACAAGAGTGGAATTTGCAGGAATTGGTCCTATCGCTCTATCTCCATATGCTAATGTCGCTGGAATAACAAGCTTTCTCTTACCTCCAACTTTCATTCCTACAAGACCTTGATCCCATCCAGCAATCACCTGTCCTGCTCCTAAATCAAAATCAAAAGGCGTACCACGCTCATATGAACTATCAAATACAGTTCCATCTATCAATGTTCCTTTATAATTTACAGTCACATGCTTTCCGGCCACAGCCTCTGTACCAGTACCTACAGTTATATCTTCTACAAGTAATTGTGATGATTGATTATTTGAACCTTGCTGCATTGTATTTAAACTAAGATTATTTAATGATAATGAAGACGACAAACCAAATGATGAATACGCAACATAGCCAGCTACCAACACTATACCTACAGTAACGGCTATTATTTGATTACGTGAAAGTTTTTTCATATCCTTTCATTTTACATCGAGAATTCATTTTTGCAAAAGTATCGTTATTCACATACAATATTCTCTATATGAATGAAAAAACAAAAGCGATCACTATTGAACACATGTCAGAGAAAGAAAGACTTTTATCAATACACAAAGAATTCGAGGATGGATTTAAATATATTCATAGCTATAAAAAATCAGTAACCTTTTTTGGGTCAGCAAGATTCAAACCGGATGATGTTTATTATAAAAAAGCAGAACATATTGGATACAGGGTTGCTAAAGAATTAGAATATGTTGTTGTGACTGGTGGAGGCCCAGGTATTATGGAAGCTGCAAATAAGGGAGCTCACGATGCAGGCGGGCAGTCTATAGGATTTACAATAAAACTTCCGCATGAACAAAAAGACAACCCTTATTTAACAGGAAAACTTGATTTCAATTTCTTTTTCTCTCGAAAAACAATGATGTGGTTTGCCGCAGAGGCATATCTTTTCTTTCCGGGAGGTTTTGGTACATTTGATGAGCTTTTCGAAGTACTCACTCTTGTGCAGACTGGAAAAATTGAAAAAGTTCCAATAATTCTTGTCGGCGAAGAATATTGGAAACCCCTCAACACCCTCATACAAGAAGATATGCTTTCACACCACTACACCATTAGTGCAGAAGACACAGACCTATACACAATCACAGACGACGAAGACAAGATTCTGGAAATAATAAAAAACGCTCCGATTAGGAATTAAGAAAAAATAAAAATAAAAAGCGCAGGAATCCTTTCGGAACCTGCGCTTTACAAACTGAACTAAACCCTTGCGAAATAACGGTCTTTTACCGCCTTTGGCAACCTCAGAAGAGTAAGGACAATGAAGACCATGATCTCTCTGAGAGCAAGGCAATGATTCTCGAGCCTTGAACCGTGAGTTGTCTCGATCACACGATAACACGCAAATTCCGATAGAGTTTTTCTCAAAGAAGCGTAATGTTCTTCGTATTGATCTTGGCGATTATTCCACTTTTCCACATTAACATCCTCTTCGCGAGGAGGGTTGCCATTTTCTCTAGCCTCATGGATACGCTGAGACCTGCGCACATTCGCCTCCTCACGAGTACATCTGAGCTCCAAGGCAAAACACGGAAGGTTTAAGTCTTCGAGAATCTGCTTCAGATCTACAGCCTGAACATCTTTTCGTGGGAAGCCGTCGAAAACGATAGCTGAGTCACCACGATTAAACGCCAATTTCATGCGGACAGCCCTGAGAACATGATGTTTCTCGACAAGTTCTCCACTGCGCAGTTCCTTCAGAATTTTCTGCATTTCCGGATTTTCAGGATCCGCTTCAGCCATTTCGGTCAATGCCCCACTACAGGACACAGCCACAAAGCCAAGTCTTTCCAAAACACCCGCGAGTTTCCCTTTTCCTGTGCTTGGCCGACTGACCAAGACAAGAGCAAACTTTTTAAAGAAGAAGCCGAACATCCTCATTATCACGGAAATATCGTGGCCATCCAAACGTTTCAAATTTTCATCACTCACTATTTATTCCTCCTGTTGGTTGTTTTCTGTTCAATCTTTCAAGAACAGTCTGATGAAAAAGATTAACACAAAACACTCCTCTGTCAATTTTTCAAAAAATAACAAAGTGCTATATAATACTGCGGTATTAATAATAATTTATTTGGAATTCAAATTCTTTTATGGCAACTATCAAAGATATTCGTGGACGAGAAATTCTTGACTCGCGTGGCAACCCAACGGTAGAGGTTGATGTTATTCTTTCAGACGGCTCATTCGGCCGAGCAGCTGTTCCTTCTGGCGCCTCAACAGGAAGCCACGAAGCCTTAGAACTTCGGGATGGAGACAAAAAACGATACGGCGGAAAAGGCGTACTCAAAGCAGTAGCAAACGTAAATGAAACAATCAAGAAAGCATTGAAAGGAAAAGTTGAGTGGACACAAAAAACACTCGACGACAAAATGATAGAACTCGACGGAACAGAAACAAAATCAAACCTCGGGGCAAATGCAATTCTTGGCGTTTCAATGGCTTTTGCTCATGCAACTGCACAGTCACAGAAAAAACCTTTGTATAAATATTTTGCTCAAATTGCAAAGACAGGAAAACCAATGTCTCTTCCTCTCCCAATGATGAACATCTTGAATGGAGGCAAGCATGCAGAAAATTCTACAGACCTACAAGAATTCATGATCATGCCAGTCGGCGCTAAATCTTGGTCACAAGCTTTGCAAATGGGAACGGAAGTATTTCACTCACTAAAAAAACTTCTTCACGATAATAATTTTTCAACAACAGTTGGTGATGAAGGTGGCTACGCTCCTTCTCTTCCTTCAAACGAGGCAGCTATAGAAGTAATTCTCCAAGCAATCACAAACGCTGGATACAAACCAGGTAAAGATATTTCAATCGCAATTGACGCTGCAGCAACAGAACTCTACAAAGACGGTGCATATCACTTAGAAAAAGAAGGTAAGGTGCTTTCAAGCGAGGAACTTGTTTCATTCTATGCAGCATGGATCAAGAAGTATCCTATTGTTTCAATTGAAGATGGCTTTTCAGAAGACGACTGGACAGGGTGGAAAATTATGACAAAAGGTTATGGAAAGAAAGTACAAATTGTTGGCGACGACCTTTTTGTTACAAACATCAAACGATTAGAGCAAGGCATCGTGGAAAAATCTGCAAATTCTATTTTGATTAAACTTAATCAGATTGGAACTGTCTCAGAGACAATTGATGCTATCAAGATGGCGCAAAAAGCTGGTATGACAGCGGTTGTTTCCCACCGTTCAGGCGAAACAGAAGATACAACAATTTCTCACTTTGTGGTTGGACTTGGTTGCGGACAAATAAAGACTGGTTCCCTATGTCGAACAGAACGTGTTGCAAAATACAACGAACTTCTACGCATTGAAGAAGAACTCGGGGCAAAAGCAGTATTTGCGGGCAAAGACGCTTTCAAAATTTAAAATTTAAGAAAAATTAAAAAACACCCTTTGACGCAAGGGTGTTTTTTAATAAGAAAAAACGTACAAATCCATATTTGTACGCTTCAAAAATTAGCATTTAGCCGCAGTAATCAGTTTACTACGACTTACCGGAGCCCAAACATTTGCTCTTTCATCAAAGGCAACATGGTTAACATTTTGCACCCCTAAAAATTTGAGAAGTTTCTCAACTCTCGACCAATCAAAGCGGGTTCCAAAATTTTTATCAAACTCACTCTTGGTAAAAAGTTTTACTGGGCCAAGGTGCAACCCTTCTGCATCAGATTGTTTATTAAGTGTATTCATGAGAACAACATCCAAAAGACAAAATACACTTACTGAACCAATAAGTCAATTTAACTTACTAAAAATAGTCAAAGGTTGCTAAACATTTCAAAAAAGATACAATATTTTCACTTATGACAACAAAAAAACCAGTTATGTTAATAGTTCTCGACGGGTGGGGCTATAGAGAAGAAAAAAAAGATAATGCTATCGAAGCTTCAAATACACCCGTATTTGATACTTTATGGAAAGATTATCCACATAACCTACTCCGAGCATCTGGACTTGCTGTGGGGCTCCCAGAAGGCCAGATGGGTAATAGCGAGGTTGGTCACACCACTATCGGCGCAGGGACAACCGTAGATACAGACCTTGTTCGTATAAAGAAAAATATTGACTCTGGAGAGTTTGCAAAAAATCCTGTGTTCATTTCTCTCTTCGAACATGTAAATAAAAACAACTCAACCCTCCATGTACAAGGACTTCTTTCAGACGGCGGTGTACACAGTCATTATGAACATCTTTTTGCTTTTTTACGAGCAGCAAAAAATAATAATGTAAAAAAAGTTGCTATTCATATATTTACCGACGGTCGTGATGTTCCACCACAAAGTGCGGCTGGATATATAAAAACACTGGAGGAAGAAATTGCCGAAATTGGAATTGGTTTTATCGCAACAATTTCGGGTAGATTTTATGCTATGGATCGTGACCACAACTGGGACAGACTTGATAAAACCATGCAAGCAATGTTTGAACTTAAAGGGAGCGTTTGTGAAATCAAACCTTCAGACTATGTAGAAAATCTATATAAGGAAGGAAAAATAGATGAGCTTCTAGAACCAATCGTATGCTACAGTTCGACAGAAAAAGGTTGTGCAATAAAACCTCACGATGGCATTTTCTTTTTCAATTTTCGAGCAGATAGAGCAAGAATGATTACAGAAAAACAAATTGAAAAAACTGAGTATATGGATGTGAAAATCATAACTCTGACAGAATATGATACTCGTTTTGAAGGAAAAGTAGAGGTAGTTTTTATGCCAGTAAAAATTGAAACCACCCTTGCAAAAGAAATTTCAAATGCAGGACTCACACAAGCGCACATAGCCGAAACAGAAAAATTTCCTCATGCAACATATTTCCTAAATGGTGGTGTTGAGGCTCCATACCCAGGCGAAACACATATTATGCTTGATAGTCACAAAGACGTACCAACTCACGATATGGCACCTAAAATGCGTGCCGAGGGTATAGCAGACAAAGCAATCGAAGAAATAAATAAAGGCACAGATTTTATTTTCATCAACTTTGCAAACGCCGACATGGTTGGCCACACTGCAAATGTGCCAGCAATTGTTACTGCCGTTGAAGAAACTGATAAACAACTCGGACGCGTTATTGAGGCATGCCATGCAAAAGGCGGTATCGCATTTATCACTGCAGATCATGGTAATGCAGAAATAAATATTGACCCTATCACAGGTGCAAAACACACTTCCCATACGACAAATCCCGTACCTGAAATTCTAACGGAAAAAGAGTACACACTCAAAACAGGAACCCTTGCAGACATAGCCCCCACAATTCTAGAACTTCTCGGACTAGAAAAACCAAGAGCGATGACAGGTGTCTCTCTCATCGACTAGATTAAACACTTAAATAAAAAATAGAGAATGTCATTCTCTGTTTTTTATTTATTTTATATTTATTGCGGTAACTGACATCCACTGAGCTCGGCTAATTTTTCAAAGCTTTGTTCTCCAACCAATTTTTTCCCTTCAGAACTTATCCATGTGGGGAAACCTTCAACACCCTTATCAGTACATAGCTTTGTATTTTCTGGACATTCTACATATGGAACATATTTGAATGAAGTACCAAATTCTTTCTTTTGAGCCTGGCAATGCGAACACCAAGCAGCACCGTACATAGTTGTCTGTTTTGAAGCAAGACATTGAGCAAAGGCATCATATTTATTTGGTACATTAGGATTTTTTGACTTTATTGCGTACCATGTAAACCCTCCGGCAATCACAAACGCTACAACAATCCATGCAAATGTTTGTTTCATAAAATTATTCTTTACAACAATCTACTAATTTATTCATAATATCTTTTGTGGTCATTACCCCACCTATTTCACCTTCTGTAGATTTAGCCGCCTCAGGTAAAGTCACAAGTTTCAAACGTAAAGCCCAGAAAATTGAAAATAATTCGTGTGCTTTTTCATACATATCTTTTGCTTCATTTTTTTTACCATCAGCAAAAAGTTTTGTGCCCACTTCTATAAGTCGCATTGTTGCAGAAAGAAGATGTTTAGAGGAACACCATGTTTCACCTTCGTTCCTAGGAATCATTCGTGCTAATAAACTTTTTCGCATTTCACGGACCTCATTTGAAGTTGCCCAGTATGCATCGTTGCCAGTTTTTGCTCCCGTAAAAAACAAATGTTCTTCTAGAGAAATTAGGTTCATAACAGCCAAAGCTAAGTCCTCTTCTGTAGAAAGGTCTATTGGTCCGTCTTTTTTGAGTTCTTGAACTTTAGCCACAAGTTCTTCCATCGTCATTGTTGTTTGTGTCATGTCCAAAAGTATACCAAAAAACCGCAAATTCTAAAACATCTTCAGCAACAAAATCTTACGCTTTAAACAAAGAAAATAATGAGTCCTAAAGCAATCATAATTACAGCCACAGAAAGCCGTGCTTGTTTTGTTTCCTGACGGCGCAAAGTATCAACTTTTTCAGCCACTCGCTTATCAATAGAAAGTAAAAGTGCAATGAAAAGAGGTAGAACAAATACTGCGTTATAAAACAATAGATAAGCTAAACCACTCCAAAATTGCCCTTGATCATGAAGCAAACCAAGCACCAAAAGATATGGCCCACCAGTACAAGGAAACTCAAATATACCAACAACAACACCAAGTACAAGTGAACCTATCATAGATGCTTTTTCTATATACTTTGCAATGAGCGTATGTGCAACATGGGGAATTTTAAGTTTAATAGGAAATGCTGGAAAAAATTCATTAATCAACCCAATAGCTCCAAATACAATAATTGCAACAGCACCAAACTTAGCCATACCATTTGGAACATTAAAAAAACTTAGAACTCTCAATATACCAAGGCCAATAAGAATATATGTTGCCATGATTCCAAACACATACATAAGTCCCGCTTTGAACACATGTGCTCTATCACGACCCAAGCTAAACAAAAAACCAATAGTTAAAAACAAAATTGAAAACGCACATGGATTTAAACTATCTAGTAGTGCTGAAAATGAAATCACAAAAAATAATTCCACAGCTTTCGGAACTGTAATTATATGTTTTGCAATAAGAAAATACCCAATTAAAAGTCCAACGAGTACCCCAATAGCAATATAGAAAAGCTTTTTTGAATTAATCATCGCCCTCTATTAAAGCATAAATTGCCCATCTTTGTATATTATCTTTTTCTTTCCATTATGAAGATATGCGGTTACAGTTCTCGGAGTTGTAGAAACAATATCTGTATGAACAGATGAATCATTGAAACCTAAGCGCTCCCATTCTTCTTTTTGAATCTGTGAAGGGTCTCCGTCGAAACAATCGTGATAAGAAGCTCCTAAAGCAATATGTGTATTTCCTTCAGGACCGCCCATATTTTCATCGAACAAAGTCTCTGCCATAAATCTTGTAATACGAGAAAATCTTTTATCGGTAAGCGAAAATTCCCCAACTTTATCAGCGTGTTCAGTCGCAACCATCTCCTTGAGAACCTTTTCGTTTTTCTTAGCAGTACTTTTTATCACTTTTCCATTTTCAAATTCTAGTTCGACACCCTCAATTAAATTTCCATAACGATACAAAGGTTGGTTAAATCTTATTGTCCCGTTTGTCCCACGCCAGTCTGGTGAAGTAAATAATTCAAAACTAGGAATGTTCCTCCCAGCTCCACCAACCCACTTTCGCTTTTCACCGAGAGAAATCCACAGATCAACATCTTGGCCAAATACGTGAAGTTTATCTATAGGCAGTTTGTTTAATTTCTTTTCCAAAATTGCCATTTGTTTATAAACTTCTTTCCATTTTTTTACTGGATCTTTCTCATCCAAAAAACAAGCCTTAATGATTTGATTCCAGTACTCTTTTTCTGTCATCTTTGCTTCTTTTGCCATTGCGGGAGTACCATAAAGAGCTAAAGTCCAAGTGTATTTCCCTGCGTTTTCTTTTTCTCTTCTCCAATCCATAGCAGGTTTCATTACTTTTCCTCTCGCCATCATTTTTGCAGGGTCAACACCTTGAAGAGCTTTCTTGTTTGTTTCACTAATTATAAATATTGAGTGATCTACTTCATCTACAAGTCCGCGATTGTAATGTTTTGGAAAATGTTCGAGCTGTTCCTTGGTAGCATTCTCATAGAAAAATTTCATAGTGTTATCATCAGCACTATAAGTATCATGTGCGTAGCGTGGAATAGCATTACCACCCGCTCGCCACACAGCCTTCAAAAGTTCAAGATAAAAAGGTCGGCAAGACTCACTACCTTGGACAAGGACCGTGTCTCCTTTCTTAATTCCCTTTCCATTATTTAATGCAAAATTTACAAGTACGTTTGCGTATTTTTCTAATATATTTTTGGAAGGTGTATATGATGTTTGCATAATAAGCTGATTTTAGCATAAAGCAGGCATATGAAAAACACAGAACCTGCCCTGGTAAGTATCAGGGCAGGTTCTGTGTTTTTAAGCTCACATCCTACTATTTCTTAAAAGATTTTTTTACCGCTTGAGCAACCACTTTTGCAACACGTCTATCAAAAGGACTTGGAATAATATAATCTTTTGTAAGTTCCGCTTTTTTCACAAGTGAAGAGATGGCGTGAGCTGTAGCAATTTTCATATCATCGGTGATTTTTGTTGCGCCCACATCAAATGCTCCGCGGAAAATACCAGGGAACGCAAGTACGTTATTTATCTGGTTTGGATAGTCTGAGCGTCCAGTTCCAAACACAGCAATGTTTGCTTTCTTTGCATCTTCGTATGAAATTTCAGGATTTGGATTTGCCATCGCAAACACGATTGGCTTTTCTGCCATAAGAGAAACCAATTCTGGTTTGAGCGCACCTGCTACAGAAACTCCAATAAACACATCCGCGCCAACCAAAGCCGCATCCAAACCGCCAGACACTTTTTGTTTGTTGGTTACTTTCGCCATTTCTGCTTTTGCACTGTTCAAGTCTCCTCGCCCATCAAACAAAGTGCCTTTACTGTCGAGAATAATCATTTCTTTCGCAGGAACTCCAGCTTTAATGAGAAGTTTCGCAACAGCTGTTGCAGCGGCACCTGCGCCATTTACTACAACCTTAATATCTGCAACATTTTTCTTCACAAGTTTAAGTGCATTCAAAAGCGCAGCTAAAACTACAATAGCAGTACCATGCTGGTCGTCATGGAAAACAGGAATGTCCAATTCTTTTTTAAGTCGCTCTTCAATATAAAAACAATTTGGTGCGGAAATGTCTTCTAAGTTTATTCCACCAAATGTTGGTGCTAATGCTTTTACAATTTCAATTATTTTTTCAGGATCTTGTGTATCGAGACAAATTGGAAATGCATCAACATTTGCAAACTCCTTGAAAAGCAAAGCTTTACCTTCCATCACAGGCATTGCGGCTTTTGGTCCAATATTTCCAAGCCCAAGTACAGCAGAACCATCAGAAACCACAGCTACAGTGTTTCCACGAAGTGTGTGAGTGTTAACAGCTTTTGGGTCTTTATGTATCAAACGACACACCTCAGCCACGCCAGGAGTATACGCGAGCGACAAATCTATCTTTGTTTTAAGTGGCACTTTTGATTTTAATTCAATCTTACCTTTATATTTTTTGTGTAGTTCTAGTGATTTTTTATTGTAGTCCATGTTGGGAAATAATAACATATAAAATAAATTTTTGTCTCAAAATATTCTCTCCAATTTTTTATGTGTTTGACAAATGTGTTTAATGTGATATAATAAGAATAGGTAATAAAAGCCCTTTTCACAATTAAGTTCAACTCAAAAACCAACGAAAGGATAGACATCATGATTAACACTTCTCAAGGACCAAAGAGTCCCGCGGAAGCCTTGGAGCTCTTCAAAAAAGCACAGTTGCCCAAAGGAGACCTTCTCGGCATTTTCAATCAACTGAACGAATACCCGGAAAGCAAATCGGCTCGGGAACATGTCCTCGCGAATCCCAGTCTCTACAGTGATAAGCTTCAACGCCTCGTTCAAGAGAAAAGCACTGGTCGTCCGATCGGTGCCAAGGTAATCAACAGCGAAAGTGATCTGCGTCAGATCCTCTATGGATACGGCGTGCGGGCTCGTGTAGCAATCACGATCCGCAAGGAACAGGCGCATGGTTTGCGCTTAATCCTCTGCATCAACAACCTCGAGATCGACGAAATATGGAAAGTTGGTTTGCATGCTGTCGCAATGAGCGGTGAATGGCAATCAGTGCCACGAACCTTCAACGCAACACTCTCGCTAACATCCGATGGAATGCTGGGTCAAACAGCTCAATCCCTTTTCGGCGTCGTCGAAAAAATCGAGCTCATATCCACGCTTACCGAGCGAGTCAAAGCCTATCGAGCGCCGACACCATTGTCGGAAGAGATCAAGGCAACTCTGGCCGCGAATCCGGATCTGTTCTACGATCGCTCTCTGTTTCTCGAAGTCTGCGAAGAGCGGGCATTCTCGAATCAACAGGAGCGTGTCGGTGAACTTTCGGACAATGCGACGATGGAAGACGTGATTATGCTGTTCCTTGCGAACAGCTCCAGGGAGGAATTTCTGGAATATTACATCGCACGCTTTGTAGCAGCTTTGACTTGAACAGTGTCACAAAATATAGCAGGCGTCATCTTCCTGGATGACGCCTGTTTTTTATTACTACCCAATCTTACAACCTCATATAAAACCTCCTGAACTCTTCTGGTAGTCTCTCTATCGCATACCTTAGCGCAGTTCGAGGCATTTTCTTGGTGTGAATTTTCAAAAAGTCATGCAATACATTTTCGTCTTTTTTGCCCACTTCCCGAAGCATCCAACCCACAGCTTTGTGGATTAAATCGTGTGTATCACCTAAGAGCATTTCAGCAATCTTTATAGAATCAGAAAAATCCCTTTCTCGAATAAAATAAAAAGTGGAAATTATTGCAATGCGTTTTTCCCATAAATTTTTCGATTTTGCTAATTTGTATAAAATTTTCCTATCTTTTTCAAACAAATATTCTCCGACTATTTTATGGCACGTGACATCCACCAAATCCCAATTATTTATATATTTTGTATTCTTTATATAAAAATCAAATATCTTATTCTTTTCTTTTTCGTCAGCTTTGGAATATTTGTAAGTTAAAATCAAAAGTGCGGTAAAGCGACATTCATGCAAAGGGCTTTGCAAAAGTTTCTGCACCTCCTCAAGCGGAATATTCACAAATTCCTTTGCAATTAGCCTCTGTTCAGGTACAGTAATTCCCAAAAATACATCACCCTCTCCATATTCCCCTTTTCCAGTTTTAAAAAACTTCGAAAGTAATTGGGCTTTCAATTTGTTAGCTTTCGCCTTTAATACCTTTTCAACAGCTAGTGATTTCATTCTATAAATGCTTTTATTTCTGACCAAAATTCAGGAAGTAAAATAAGTGACGTAGACAGGTGACCACCAGTTTCAAGCGCCACAAATTCACAACCAAGTTTTTTTGCAAAATTTTCTGTAGGCGCAAAATATACCACTTCATCATTTTTTGCATGTATAATTTTTATTTTTGAAGAATCAAGAGATTCGATTTCATCTATCGGGTTATAGAAACTCCCTTTCTGAAGTTTATGAAAATCTTCCATATCACACCTATATCCATTTCCAAATCCGTCAATCATAAACTGTGCTAAATGATCAAATGGCTCAGCTTCACTTTCAATTTTCCAGTCAACTACAGGTGACATAGCAACAACTTTTTTTACTCTACTATCCCTTGAAGCAAGGAGTGCTGCAGGACCACCGAAACTCACACCAACTAGGTACACCTCTGGTTTGTTTATCATAAATTTATTACCACCCCACAATTCAATAAAACCCGTTTCAAGCTCGTCTATAATATCCAAAACATCTTGATGTGGCGATTCCTTCAAAAAACTTCCATCACTTTCCCAGCTTCCACGATAGCGTGGCAAAAACACCCAATACCCCTTATCTGCCAAGAAACTCAAAAGATCTTCACGCTTACCAGGATAACCCGGCATACCAGTGCATAAAATAATTACTTTATTTGAATCTATAACAGGTCGAACAAATTCAGTTACGATTTCTTTTTTAAAGCGAGATCTAAAAATATTCATATAAGAATCATTTTACAGGTTTTTACAAAGATACGCTAACGTGATGTGTATTTGACATTTTCATCTAAAAACAATAAAATACTTAGGAAACCTAACAATTATCACAATGGACAAAAATGATCCGACAAGCAAACTCATGCTCAACATCCTCGCTGTAGCAGGAATAATACGAGAGAAAATAATCGAAAAAAATCCAGAGTCTTCGATTTTAGAATTAAAAACTCTAGGAATAGTCTCGAAGAATGAAAACATATCGATGAAAACTTTGGCAGAATACTTACACATCTCTTCCCCATCCACCACGGAAATCATTAACAAGCTCGAGAAAAATGGAAAACTCAAGAGAACCCCGAGCAAGACAGACCGCAGAATAGTATCACTAAAGATAACGTCGCTAGGAAAAAAGAATTTGGAAAAATGCCTTAAACAAGCTTCCGTAAAGATAGAAAAACTTTTTGACGCTTTCACGCAAAAACAAAAAAAAGATTTCGAGGGAATTTTAGAAACAATAATAACTAACAAGAAACAAGATGAACTTACTGCATAACAAAACATTTATAATTGGAGGATCTATCTTTATTGGAATAGGAATAATTGCTGGTTCAACATTCCTCATTTCTTCTCGTACACAAAACTACAACACTGTGAAAGTTGAAAGAAAAGACATTACTGAAAAAATTACAGCGACAGGAAAAGTCGAAGCACTCGATAACGTATCACTTGCATTTGATAAAAGCGGCTCAGTTGCTCGTGTAAATGTTAAAATTGGTGACTCAGTAAACGCCGGCGATACTCTCGGGGCGCTTTCTTCAGACGAACTATATGCGAGTCTTGAAGGTGCACAGGCCGATCTCAAAGCCGAACAAGAAAAATTAAGTCAACTACAAGGTAGCTCAGGCAATACTTCAACAGAACTCGTGACAGCACAACATAAACTTTACGACACTGTTCAAGGCGGTCTTACCACAGCAGATGATTCTGTACGCAATAAAGTGGACCAATTTTTTACAGACCCCGACACAATGAACCCAAAAATTCTTTTTGCTTTTAATGACTATGATTTGAAAGAAAAAATAAACGGAGAAAGAATTGTAATTGAAGAAACTCTAACTAAGTGGCACACGATGAATACCAATCTTTCATCTGATTCAATCTCAAATGCCGATGCGGAACAAGCAAGAACATATTTGACGACCGTCAAAAATTTCCTTGATGATGTATCACGCGCAGTAAACAACTTCGAACCAAACAATACACTTCCTCAAAGCACAATTGATAAATATAAAAGTGATGTGGCCTCCGCCAGAGCAAACATAAACACAACACTCTCAAATATCACAAGTGCAGAGGAGTCCCTTCGAGGAACTTCTGCAAGTGGCCCCGTTCAAGAAACTCGAGTATCAAAGGCTCAGTCAGCTGTTGATGCTATCCAAAGCCAAATTAATCACACAATTATCCGAGCTCCGTTTTCAGGAATAGTAACAAAAGCCGAACCAAAAGTTGGAGAATTTTTTGCAGCAGGAACACCAGCTTTCGGCATCATGACAAAAGATGCATTTAAAGTTGAGATACAAATTCCAGAAGTTGATCTTGCTAAAATCGCAGTCGACAATAAAGCGGCAATCACTCTCGACGCGTACGGCACGGGCAACATATTCAACGCTCATGTATCTGCCATTGACCCATCAGAAACGGTGACAAACGGAGTTGGTACATACAAAGCAACACTTCTATTCGATAAGTCAGATAGTAAAATCTATTCTGGTATGACTGCAAACGCAGAAGTTTCCACTCGTACATCAAATCAGGCACTAGTCGTACCTTCTCGTGCAATTATCCGTCGAGGTAATGATACTTTTGTTCTTGTTCAAAATGGAAAAGAATATTCCGAGAAAAAGATTACCACAGGTATCATGAACACAAACACAGAAACGGAAGTTCTTTCTGGACTTAATGAAGGAGATTTAATAGCAAGCTTTGGTAACAACTAAAACATGACAAACGATACACAAAAACAAATGCTCGATGAGGAAAAGAAAATTCTTCGCGAGGAAGAAGAAATTCTAAAAAAAATTAAAGATGAAGAGAAAGACATTAAAAAACTTTCCCGTAATTCTCACATAGCCCTCGGACTAATCTCATTCTTAATTATTGCAGGCGCGAGCGGATTCGCCTATTGGAAATATTCTTCTGGCAGAGTATACACGGACAAAGCCGAGATTTCTGCTCCAACATCAGACCTTGCGCCACAAAATGCAGGAATTCTGCAGGAGGTTTTTGTAAAACAAGGTGACTACATTAATGCAAATTCCGTAGTTGCTAGAGTAGATAACGAACTCATCAAAACAAAGGATGCGGGCGTGGTAACAAAAACACAAGATTCAATTGGCAAACTTTTCAATCGCGGTGAGGCTGTGGTTACAGTAGTAAACCCCGATGACCTCCGTGTTGTCGGACATATCGACGAAGATAAAGGTTTGAATGAAATTAAAATTGGACAACATGCGACTTTTACAGTAGATGCGTTTGGTAGCAAAAAATTTGAAGGTATCGTAGACGAAATTAGTCCTAGTGCTCGACAAGGAGATATTGTATTCAACATTTCAGATAAAAGAGAGACTCGTGTATTCGACGTTAAAATAAGATTCAACACAACCCAATATCCAGAACTTCAAAATGGCATGTCTGCAAAATTGTGGATTTATACAAACTAAAATACCTCAGTGCATATTTTCAGGAACACGAAAATTTTTTGCTAAAAATTTTCTCTGTCCGTCGTCGCCACTCCTCCCAAGTTTCCTGAAAACATACACTTTCGTCAGACTGAAATAAAAAAATGGAAAAAACCCAAGAAAATAAAAATCTAAAATGGCTCGTGCTTTTGACCGTCATGGTCGGCACGTTTCTTGGACGTCTCGACCAAACCATCGTCAACCTTGCCCTTCCAAAAATAATTGATGATTTCAGCATCACTGTTTCTGCTGCTGGTTGGATTGCAACTGCATACATTTTAGCGAATGCTGTTTTTGTTCCAGTATGGGGAAAACTTGGAGACACATTGGGTAGAAAAAAAATTTACATTATCGGCTTTAGTATGTTTATCGTCGGCTCCATTCTTGCAGGTCTATCGTGGAACCTTTCTTCCCTTCTCGTTTTTAGGGTTATCCAAGCTATCGCAGGATCTGCTGACTACCCTACCGCCATGGCAATTATTGCAGTCACATTTACAGAAGGTAAAGAGCGCGCCCAGGCTCTGGGTATTTGGTCTGCTTCATTTGCAGCAGCCACAGTTTTTGGACCACTTCTCGGCGGACCACTCATCGACAACTTCGGTTGGCGTTCTGTTTTCCTCATCAACTTACCTATTGGAATTATCGGTATTTTGATGGCAAATAAATATGTACACGAATCTACTTCAGAAAAGAAAACATTAAACTTCGACTGGTGGGGCGCACTCACTCTCGGCGGTGCGCTTGCATCGCTCGTACTTGTGCTCGACAAAGGTTTGGACTGGGGATGGCTTTCATATGAAAGTATTTTGTCCTACGTTTCAATAATTATTTTTAGTTTCATATTTGCAAAAATCGAAATCAACCACCCTGAACCAATTGTTGATTTTAAATTTTTCAAAATTCCAATTTTCGTAAACGCACTTTTCAATAACTTCATTGTCTTCATGGGAATGATGGGAAGCCTCTTCCTAATCCCAATTTTTGCTCAAACTTTTCTAGGATATGACGCAACACAAAGTGGGTACCTCTTTATGCCGATGGCATTTGCAATGATGCTCGGAGCACCTATCGGAGGCAGACTCATTGGAAAAGTTCAACCTCGCTATGTTATTGCCGCAAGTACCTTTGTTGCAGCCATCGGCCTGTACTTATTCTCTTTTATCGATGCGCGCTCAGGAGCCTTAGACATCATGATTCCATTATCAATAATGGCATTCGGCCTTGGCTTTGGTATGGCACAGCGAACAAATATTATTGCATCTGCAGTACCTCATGATGAAATTGGAATTGCATCTGGAGTTCTAGCGCTTGTGCGAAATATTGCCGGCGCATTCGGTATTGCAATCTTCGGAACAATCCTTACAAAATCAATTGAAAGTAATATTCTTACAATTTCAAAAAATAGCATTCTTCACCTCCACACAGCGGAACAATTCAAACAAGCCACTGCCCTAATATCCCTCAAAGCCCAGATTTCAGCCTATGGCACTGTGTTTATTGTCTCCTCGATACTTGTTCTCATTGGAGCTTTTGCTTCATTCTGGATCAAAGGAGACAAAAAAGCAGCCGCGGAAGAAGTCTTTGCGGAATAAATATATTTTCATATACATATATTAAAATATAACTTTTGATATAATGTCATTTATATGATGAATGAAATTAAAAAAATTAGCCAAACAAAAAAATTTTCTATTGTAAAACGCGCAGAAAGTTTTACTTATGCAGGTCGTGGTACTTGGATTTTTATAAAAAGTACTCACAATGCGTGGATACATCTTTCCATTCTTCTTTGTGCTGTCTTACTGGGCTTATATTTTCACATCACTCAAGTGGAATGGCTAGCACTCGTTCTTACTTCTGGCTTCGTACTAGTTTCAGAAGCTTTTAATACTGCTATTGAAATTGATATCGACCTAACTTCTCCTGAATACCACCCTTATGCAAGAGACACTAAAGATGTCGCCGCTGGAGCAGTTCTAATATCTTCAATTACAGCTATTATTGTTGGGTTAATTATATTTCTACCTTATTTTTTTCAAATATAATAAATCAATGAGCTAAAAAGAAAAAACACCACACTTTTCAGTCTGGTGTTTTTTTGTTAAAAAATTTATTCTACAAATGTCAGAGCCTTACCCATCTTGTCACCACGACCTGTTCGGCCGATGCGGTGTACATAGTCTTCGTAAGTCTGAGGAATTTCGTAGTTGATCACATGAGAGACATTTGGAATATCCAAACCTCGTGCAGCAACATCAGTTGCAATTAGCACCTGCACGGCTTCATCTTTGAAAAGCTTGAGAGCTCGTTGTCGTTGTGAATGCACTTTATCACCGTGAATAGAAGCTGCTTTGAAACCACGTTCCACCAGCATGCCAGTTAACTTCTCAACACCATGCTTTGTGCGTCCGAAGATAAGTACTTTGTTGAATTCTGGCTGAACCAAAAGATCATGAAGTACATCTAGCTTTGTAGCACCTTTTACTCGAACGATGTCTTGGTCGATATTCTTTGAAGTATCGCGAGTCTTTACAGAAATACGAACTGGATTTTTCAAAAACTCATGAATTAATTTTTCAATTTCTGGAGAAAGTGTTGCGGAGAAGAAAAGAGTTTGTCGATCCTTCTGCATGAGACTCATGATATATCGCATATCATTAATAAATCCCATATCAAGCATACGGTCAGCTTCATCAAGTACAACTGTTTTAAAAGTTGCGAGTTTGATATTTCTTCGTTCAATCAAATCTTTCAATCGTCCTGGTGTACCGATGACGAAATTGTTGAAATATCGTAGTTCAGAAATCTGCTTACCAATGTATGCGCCACCAACACAACAAACTGAATATTGTTTTAGTCCTTGTGTAAATGATTTTAATTCTTGTTCAATCTGAAGTGCGAGCTCACGTGTTGGAGCCATGATTAACACCTGTTCATCTGGGTTAAGAATTGCTTTGTTGATGAGAGGAAGAAGAAACGCAGCTGTTTTACCAGTACCTGTGTTTGCAATACCAACAACATCTTCACCACGAAGCACATGAGGAATAGCTCGATCTTGAATTGGAGAAGGATTTACATAACCCTTTGTTACGATATTCTTTTTCAAGGATTCCTCAAATGTGAAATCCATAAAAGAATGTTCAGGAACAAAAACATCTACTTCTTCAGTAATAACTGCTTTGTTTATAAATTTAGAAACATCAATACGTTGACCTTTTGGACCACCACCACGGCGATTGCCGCCAAAGCGATTACCACCAAAACGGCTGCCGCCTGAGCGACTTGCACCACCAAAGCGACTTCCGCCACTTGAGCGACCACGGTCACCATAGCCACCACCATTACCACCAGCACTGCTTGTTCTTTTTGAAAACGGTTTATTATACATAAAATTACAAAGCTCTTTCTTACTAAGAAAGAGTTCTACTTCTCGTACTTATTAGACGACGAGAAATATATTAGTCTTTAGAGATTAAAGTAAGGCGACTAAATATGAGTCAATAGTTTACTGACTCTAATCTCTAAAGTTTCGATACGAATACCCTGTTCAAAAACAAAACTAATGAGATTAACTTACTGCTTGATAGTATACTATTATATACATTTTGTCAACAGTAGCATTATTTTAGTCAATTTCTTCTTCATTATTTTCGATAACCACCCCTTCTATACCATGATCCATTTCAAGCATTTTAAGTATCTCAAAAGGATGTTTTTTTACAAAGTTTCCTCGATGGACAGCAACTATTTTATTATGAATGTCTTTAGGTAGAATATTTCTCACCCTCGCTTCCATATATGTTGGACAAAACATATATATTTTTGTTATAACATTTTGTTTTAAAATATTAACCAAATGTTTATAGAAACCCTGCAAAAAATCTGTAAGTAAAGAGGGTCCCCTAGATGTGTAAGCTGAACGTAAACTAGATTTTCCTTTTTCAGCATTCACACCTCTCATCGTCCGATTCTTTGAATACTCTGGTTCCTTCAAGTAAAAAGACTCAAGTTCTTCCAATGTAGAGTTGGATCCTGTATAGAAGAGTACAGATTTTGCCCCCATGACAACAATAAGAGCATTTACATTTTCAAATTTTGGTAAACCATTTGAGATATGCATAAAGATTAAATTATATTATCTCCACTTTCTCATTTCTTGAGAGTGTTTAATAAGTTCATTCATGTAATGCACAAAACCACACGCATATAATTCACTATGTAATATTTCTTTTTTATAAGGAAAATGTAAATAAGACCACGCAGGACTTATAGATGTGCTTATACTTGAAATCAAACCCTCAAAATCTCTTGATCTTAAATCTCGAGCAATGTAGTCCCCTGTTATTCCATCAAGATAATAATCCAAAAGTAATATATCTGTATCAAAAGCTACTTTCGGCACTGTGCCTGAGCTTTGAATATATGTTATGAGTTTTATTTTTGGCCAATTTTTTAATACAAACTCAAGATATTTAACATCTGCAGAAGAATCATCAATTATAACAACTTTTAGCGTCTGAGCTGGCATTGCCATTATTTTTTTTAACTCTGAAATGTATCCCTCTAAATTAAATATTGTCATCGTTTATTTAAAATTAGTGTATTAGTGAAATTCCTCGAATCTAATTCCATTCTCTATCTGCTGTCTTAAAAAATCAAGACAATATAAATTATGAATTCATCTTAGGTGTTAGTTTTTTACATGACTCGACACATTATTTAGACTTCATTATATGTTCATGGACATGGGAATATAGTAAGAATTATGAAAAAAGTGACTTATTTTGTTGCTGGACTTACACTTCTCGGACTTACAGCTTTCAGTGTGTATCAGTCAGCTTTTTACAAAAACCAGATTGGACTACTGCAAAACCAAATCAACGTCATCACAAAAAACTCAAGAGGTTATTTAGCAAATAGTAAAGATGAAGAATTTCAGACTCAAGAACAACTCACAACATCGGCTGTTTCAAAAATAACACCAGCAGTAGTTTCAGTAACTATACTGAAAAGCATTCCAAATATAGATGTTTATTACACGAACCCATTTGAAAACGATCCGAGTCTAAAAGATTTTGGTTTTAAAATTCCAGTAGTTAAAAAAAAGGGAGATAAAAAAGAAAAAATAGGAGCAGGAACAGGAATTATTATAGACAGGCACGGATATGTACTTACAAACAATCATGTAGTTTCAGACACTGACGCAGAATATACAGTCACCCTTTTAAACGGAGATACTAAAGTTGCAAAAATATTTTATCAAGACAAGGTTCGCGATATTGCCATATTAAAAATAGATGGTTCATACCAAAACACAGCATCGCTTGGGGACTCATCAAATCTAAAGATTGGACAAACAGTAATAGCAGTGGGAAATGCTTTAGGAGAATATAACAACACAGTTTCTTTAGGTATTGTATCTGGTCTCAACAGAGACATCGAAGCAGGTGATGAAAACACAACCGCAACCGAAAAATTAAAGGGAGTTATACAAACAGATGTGTCAGTAAATCCAGGAAATTCAGGAGGACCTCTTACAGATCTAAACGGTGATGTGATAGGAATAAACGTTGCGACAGCAATAGACTCAAACAATATCAATTTTTCCATACCAATAAATAATGTGAAAAATATATTAAACAGAGTTATTCCAAAATATTAAATACCACTTCACACCTTCTTCATGATAAGAATAGTAATATGAATATAAATCAGCCTATGATTATGGTCGATTTTACTAACCTTTCTTAGTAGTCACTTTAATACAAAAAATATGAAACTAGCTTGTAAAGATATTGATCCAAAAATTGATTGTGATTTCGTAGCTAATGGTGGAACAGAAAAAGACGTTGCTCAAAAAATGATGAATCACCTAAAAAGCAGCCACCCAGATAAAATCAAAGAAATGCACATGTCAGATGATAAGATGTTGAGCTGGCTTGAATCAAAAGTTCAGGCATAGCAATACAAAATCCTCTACCAGATAGTTTCTGTAGAGGATTTTGTATTATCTTAGACTGAGAGATGATACAGCGGAAGCTGTTTGTAAAACTCCATCTTGAAAAGCAGAATGTGTCTCTGCCGTCTCAAGACCTAATGCCCACGCTGAGAAACCATACAAATCATTTTTTGTTATCAATTCAAGTTTCTTGGTTATACTTTTTGCATTCTCGTACCAGATTGTATAACTTTTTTTTGCAATTTTATATTTCATAAATGGCGCCTGTTCTTTTTCACTATAACCTTTTGTGACCTTATATTTTTTCAGAGTTTCTTGAAGTGTTGTATTCCCGCCAATTCCTACAATTTTTCCACGTGCTGTATCCCACTTCCAATAGTAAAGAGGTATACCAAGAGATAATTTTTCTTTTGGAATATATTTTAAACTATGAGCAATTACTTTTTCCATCCAAGAATATCGAGCCACCGGACCCGTTGATTCAGGATCATCATAAGACATAACGCTTATAAAGTCAGTACTAGAAGAGAGTGCTGCATAATCGTACACACCAATTATCCTCTGCCAAAGATTTTTTGGATAATCACTTGGGTTTTCAGATATCTGAGCAATAACGGCAACACTTAATACAAGACCTTCATCCTTCATTGATGCACCTAGTTTTTTTATAAAAGAAGAAAATGCATCTCTGTAGGATAAATCCATCTGTTCAAAATCAACCTGCCAACCCCAATACCCCTGTTTCTTTGCTTCCAAAACAAGCATTGCTATTGCCCTATCCTGCTTTACTGAATCATTTAAGATGGCTTTGATAGATGCCTGCCCAAAACCGTTATTGGTCACAAGAGGCATCACTTTAATATTATTTTTCTGAGCTAGTTTAAATATGTCAGAATTAACACTTCCGTTAAGTTCTCCTGATGCATTTAAGGAATATGTTTGTGGTGCCAACACATCTACGGAACCTAGGTTTTCTGTAAAAGATTTCCTGGCATTTTTTCCTTCTTGATAATAAAAAATACGAACATATCCAGGTAACGAAGTTGCAGAACTTGGAGCCAACGAAAAAGCATAAGTATTAGGTGTGGAGCATAGGGCCATAAATATAAAAATAATTACACTTATAACTTTTGAGTAGTGAAACATTCTGCTAATAATACATTAATGAACACAGGAACTTATCCACACCCACAAACAAAGCAAATGTTTTTTGAAACAAAAAGTGTACATATGTCAAGTTTGTGCTATACTCAGCCGATGGAAAAACCTATATACCCAATGCGAATCAACAAATACCTCGCACTAAAAAAACACTCAACTCGTAAAGCAGCCGATGAACTCATTACAAAAAGAAAGGTTTTTATCAATGGCAGAACAGCTGTGCTAGGAGATAAAGTTGAAGAAAACGACTCTGTTGAGGTGCGTGGCGGAGGTATAGCAAAGAAATTTTTCTATTATGCATATAACAAACCGGTAGGTATTATCACCCACTCCCCTCAGCGTGGTGAAGTGGATATTATTCAAGCTACAGCGCTTAAGGGGGTATTTCCCGTTGGACGACTAGACAAAAACTCTCACGGCCTTGTAATACTTACAAATGATGGACACATTACAGACCGACTCCTTAATCCAGATTATGTCCACGAAAAAGAATATATAGTAAAGACCAATAAAAACTTACGTTCAAGCTTCAAAAAAAATATGGAAGCTGGTGTAAAACTTGAAGACTGTGTAACTAAACCTTGTAAAGTTTCTATTCTTAATGAAAACACTTTCAAAATCACCCTAACTGAAGGTAGAAAACACCAAATAAGACGAATGTGTGTCGCGCTTTTTAATGACGTTATTGATCTACAACGAGTACGAATATTAAATATTAAATTAAACAAACTAGGAGTAGGTAGCTACCGTGCCATAGAAGGAGAAGAATTGAAAACTTTCCTAGACACTCTTTGTAAAAATTAATTTTTTAAAATTTATCTTCAAGAAAAATTCACGATCTATTTTCTATACTGTATATATTAATAGTACTGAAAGTCTAATTCTTATTTTATTATGAGAAACGTATATACACTAAAAATATTTTCTGTAATAGCATTTGCTGTTTCAGCAATAGCATTCTTGCCTTCACTCATAACTTTTGGACAAACAACAAACTTATATTCAACCTCCACAAACACAACAGGAACTTCAACACAGAACATGGCATCAGGAGGTATTCCAATAATTTCTCAGATAGTAGCCTCGAGCTCAGAAAATGGCACGAGTGCAACAATAACATGGATAACGAACCAGAACGCCATATCTAACGTAGTATACGGCGTAAATACATTCTATGGAGCCTCTACAACACTGGATCAAGATCCTTCCACAAATCACTCATCCACTCTTTTTGGACTCATACCAAACACTATCTACCATTTTAAGATAATAGCGATGAGCACATCTTCAAACATACAAGGAGCTTCTGGGGACCATACATTTTTTACTGGAGCAACAACAAGCGTTGCAACGAGTACAAATTCCACATCTTCAAGTATGGTCACAGTGCTACAACCAAGAATATCAATAACAGCTAATGGTATTACCAGCACGGAAGGAAACATATCAGTTGGCATCACAAATCTTACCCCAAACACAGTGTATAATTTTTCAGGAATAATCACCGACACTGCTGGCAACACGATAGCATCTTCTACTCGGTCTTTTACTACAACTAACGGAAATACTATCACGACATCCGATTCTGGAAGACAGGCATTGCTCATAAATCTACAAACCCAACTTCTTCTACTTCTACAGCAACAACTTCAAATGTTGACAAACAACTCAACCCATTAATATATTGAGAATTTAAACTATAAACCCGTTGTGAAAACTTTTTATTAGAATCACAAATTCATATAAAAATGATTAATTTAAATTAACCCCTCTTTCTGCATAACCAACCGAACAAGTCGAATATCCAAAAAAGAAACATTGTCACCAACAATCTCCCTTACTGGCGTGAGCAAGACTTTATCTGAAGATTCTTTTACTTTCTCTATTGCCTCACGAATTTTTTGTATTTTTTTTGGGGAAAGATGTGAAAGTAAATATGACACATCTAGAGTCGTATCTTCCTCAATTATTTTTTCAATATGACTAACAATAGTATCCACACTCATGTCTCTATCTTTTGCGATTTGGTTTAGCGGTACGCGAGTGAGCACAAAATCTTTTGTCACATCGTATGTACTTCTTTTTTTACTTTTCTCTTTTAATTTCACATCAGAAATTCGAGCAATAAATGCTTCTTGGGTTTTCTTAAGCACCACAGGACTAGTCTCACGAAGTGCTTGTCTGGCAATTTCCGAGAGCTCTTTTAATTCACTGTCAAAACCGAGCACTTCTTCGTTTACCTGAAAGGCAATTTCATTCATACCCAAAAGAGAGAGTCCTTCTAGAGTGCGCACGCGGGAAAGCGCCACATAACCCATCCCTCTTTCAAAAGAACGAGATAAGTCCACCTCTACCGCATCCAAACTCATTCCCTGACTTTTGTGAATTGTAATAGCCCAAGCCAAGCGCAATGGATACTGAGTAATTTCTGCTTTTACTTTTCCTGCGTCTTCATCTGTAATCTGCCAACTCACGCGAGGAATTTTTATTGACAACCCAGAAGCTGTTCGTATCACTGGGTCTTCCCAAGGTTCACATGACTCCACTATACCTAAAGTACCGTTCACGTACCCTACTTCAAAATTATTTTTCACACACATTACCCTAGCTCCTACCTTAAGTCGAAGCACTTCCGGTGCAAGACAGCTTTTTTTCAAAAGCTCCACATGTTTTGATGAGCCGCGGTGGGTCATTGTATATTGAGTAACCTCTCCAAAGACAAGCTCAAGCTCTCTATCATTCACACCATCAACATCAGCATTGTGAGTATAAAGACGAGTTGGTTCAATATTAATTTGTGGTTTTTTCTTATAACGTTTACGCAAATGTTCACGAACTTCATCGTCTGCATCATTTGCACGAATCGCATTTAAGACAGAAAGATAAGCATCATCTGTTTGGCGAAATTGAGTTGTGAGATAACAAACAGTAAAACCAGCATCACGCCAAGCGTCAGACTTGAAAACAAAAAGTGCTTCTGGCTCGCCAACTCGAGAAATAGGTGGAAGTTGAAAAAAATCTCCAACAAGAACAACTTGAATTCCTCCAAATGGTTTTGTATTTCTCCTGAAGTGGCGAATGATTTTATCCACCATATCCAAACGAAAATGGTGGAGCATTGAGACTTCATCAATGATTAAAACTTTCACATTTTCAAAACGTTTCCATAAATATTGGCGAGACTCGAGAGAGTCCAAATCATAATCTGAAAGTGAGTCACGCACACCGAGCCCGCTCCAGGAATGAATAGTTACACCTCCCATGTGTGTAGCTGCAATACCAGTTGAGGCTGTAACAGCAACATCAACTTTGTGTTCACGTAAAAATGCGATGTAACGGTTTATAAGGTGTGTCTTACCAGATCCTGCTGAACCAGTGATAAACACATTATTTCCAGTTTTTAATATTTCGAAAGCCTCGTCTTGGGTCATATATTTTAATCTAGAATATGTTCCAATTCCCCTAAAAGCTGGACACGTTCGCTTGGAGAGAATTCTGTTTTTGTGTGCGCCTTAATACCAATATCAATAATTCTGGCGTGAAATCTATCATACTCATCTTTTTGTATCTTATTTTCTAGGTACATCGAATGAATATTTCCAATAAGAACAGACAGGACATTATTAAAAATTGCCTCCCAAGTACCCTTAACCCCTTGTTCATCTCTAATACGAGTCTCTGCATTTGAAATAAGAAGTCTTATGGAGTCAAAATGATCTTCTATTCCTGGGTATATATTTTCCATATTGGGTGCATTATACCACAGCCGAAAAGAGATTATTATTATTGGAAATTAATGTTGAGTCGATACATACCCATACCGCACGTTCCCGCAATATTTGAGCCGGAAGTCTGCGAAGGGATTTCAATGTCTGTCACACCTGTTTGAGGCAGCATCTTTTGAATACCAAGAGAAGGTATAACGAATGCAGCCGAACAATCAAAAGTACCTGATGTTTTCATACGAAGTATTGTTGGTATATTTGCCTTTGCAACAACATCACGGGGATTGTACCCGCCTCGCGCCACAACTTCGATTATTTGTTTTCCGTCTACAATCTGCACTGCCGCCACTTTTGTATCATCCTTACTATTTTGTGAATTACTTCCAAGGTTGTTTCTGGAACTACTCGCAAAAAATATAAGCACAAATACCAAGACCAAAGAAATGATAATAAATATATTTTGTTTGCTCATTTAAATTAAATTAAAAATTGTAAAAAGGTGTAATAATTCCTTTTGCTACTAAACCATTAAGTACAGTAAAAATTCCAAACACAATAACAAGAATCCCCGCAGACTTGAAGAAAATACTTGCAAACTTCCCTTTACCAAAACGAACAGATGTAAAGCTTATGAGCGACAATACCGGCAATGTACCGAGCGCAAAGAAGGTCATTGTAAGCGCACCTGTAACGAAACTGCCTGTAGAAAGACTATATATTTGCATTGACTGGGTAAAACCGCATGGTAAGAAGAATGTGCTTACACCCACAAGAAATGGTGCTAGACCAAATTCCATGTTTTTCATTGTATGTGCCCCTACTGCCAATTTTTTAGGCATATGAAATTGCAATCTCTTTGCCCAAGGAAAAACTTCAAGTAAATTTAAACCGAGCACGAGCATCACGAGACCAACCAGAATACTAAGAATAAAAGTTGCCGTGGCACTAAGAGTAAATGCAGAACCTATGGCGCCGATGATTCCACCAAATACAAAAAATGAAATGAGACGGCCTACATGAAATAGAGCCTGGGGTTTTATTTTTCCACCTTGTTTTACATAGTTTGCAGAAACTGAAAGTAACAACCCACCAACAACAGCAAGACATGAAGATATCGAAGCGATAAGCCCAATACCAAAAGCAACAGGATAACTCACTTTGTCTGCAGTGATCAAATTCACTAACCCAAGTTTTTGTAATAGAACAAACCCAAAAATGAGTACAAGCGCAATTGGTACCGCATACATAAAATCTATCCATTTTGTTTTGTGTTTTTGTTTTTCTATTGAAAGCATATAACCATCTTTAGATATAAGAGGTGTGAGTTCCAAAACAAGAGCTTCTGAAGTCAGATTTGTTTCTGCTTCAATGCTTACACTGTGTGCATTTGAATCTGCGTGGACTTTTTTAATAAATGGAACTTCAGAAAGTGTGTGCTCTATGAGAACAGCACATGATTTACAATGCATTCCACGAACATGAAGCGTATATTGTTTAGTTTCCATATTTATTTAAGTTTTTTAACCTTAAGCCGAAGTGAATTGGTGACCACCGACACACTACTTCCCGCCATAGCAACACCAGCAAATACAGGACTCAATAGAATCCCCCACACTGGATATAAAACACCAGCAGCTAAAGGTATACCTACCACATTGTAAATAAATGCCCAGAAGAGATTTTGTTTAACCGTACGCATTGTAGCTTTTGCAAGAGAAATCGCATCTGCAAGTTTCCGAATATCACCCTGAAGAAGAGTTATACCCGCGGATTCAATCGCCACATCGGTACCTGTCGCCATTGCAATACCCACATCTGCTTGTACCAAAGCTGGAGCATCATTTACCCCATCCCCAGCCATTGCAACTTTTGCACCCTGTTCTTGCAACGATTTTATTTTTGCTGCTTTGTCCTGTGGCAACACCTCGGCTATTACTTCATCGATACCAGCTTCACGAGCAATAAAAGCAGCCGCTCGTGCATTATCGCCCGTAAGCATAACTGTTTTAATTTTTTGCGCATGGAGTCTTTTGATTGTTTCAGTTACACCATCTTTAATAGTATCTGAAAGAGCAACAATACCAAGAATAACTTCGTTCTTCTTCACAATCACAACGGTCTTACCTTCTTGCTCTAAAGTATTTATATGTTGATTATTTCTTTCATTTGCATTAGGTTTCGTTACTGAAAACAATTCACCTAGAAGATAACCAGCCACCCCAACACCCTCGAGAGCTTCAAAATCTATAACTTTTTCTAATTGGATTTTCTCTTCTTCTGCTTTATTCAAAATAGCTTGTGCCAATGGATGTTCTGAAAGGCCTTCGAGGCTTGCTGCATATTTCAACAATTCTTGATCATTTATTTTCTCATTAAAAGAAATTATATTCGTAACTGAAGGCTCTCCTTTCGTAATTGTTCCAGTTTTATCAAACACCACAGTATCTACTTCACTTAATTTCTGGAGACTCTCTGCATCTTTAACAAGAATACCTCGTTCCGCTCCTTTACCTACTCCTACAATAATAGCTGTTGGTGTAGCGAGTCCGAGAGCACAAGGACAAGCAATCACAAGCACCCCCACAAATGCGGTCAACCCGTATGAGAGTGCACTCGAAAAACCAATAGTTGTTATACCAAAGAAAAGCCAAGCAGATAGTGCCACCACTGAAATCACCAACACAATAGGAACAAAGACTGCAGATATTTTATCAGCTAGCGCCTGAATTGGTGCTTTTGAACCCTGAGCATCTTCTACCATAGAAATGATTTTCGCGAGCATTGTATCCTTTCCAACTTGTGTTGCTTTCATCAAAAAACTCCCCTGTTTATTGATTGTTCCACCAATCACAAGGTCTGCTGTTTTTTTATCAACAGGAACAGACTCGCCGGTAATCATAGACTCATCAATAGATGAAATGCCGTCTGAAATTTCTCCATCAACTGAAATTTTCATTCCTGGTTTTACACGAAGAATATCTCCAATTACAACTTGATCAACGGGTAATTCGATTTCTTTTCCATTACGCACAACAATAGCTGTCTTCGCTTGTAAGTGCATTAATTTTTTAATAGCTTCCCCAGTTTTTACTTTTGAACTTGCTTCGAGATATTTTCCAAATGTTATAAGTGCAATAACAACAATCGTTACATCATAATACGTAAAATCAACATTTAAATATGGTCGTAATACATTTTCAAATGCTGTGACAATGAAGCTGTATAAAAATGCAATTCCCGTTCCAATACCAATCAAAGTATCCATGTTTGCTTTACCAAAACGAAAGAATCGCCACACTCCTTTGAGGTACGGAAGACCAATAACAAAAAGCATATATGTGGCCATTATCGGCAAAAGATGATGAAAAAATGTTTTTATAATAGGAGACATTTCTGGCACAATCCTCACTGAAGATCCAGAAAGAATATCCCACACCATGATCACAACACTTACGAAAGCGAGTGAGAGACCAATAATTACATTTTTCTTAAGAGCGTCGACTTCTGATTTATTTTCATTACCAATATTGGACATATCATGATCCACATAGTTCATATCGTCTTCTTCTACAAATTCATATCCGAGAGGTTTGATAGATTCAGACAATTTTGAAATATTGGTCTGTGTATCATCAAAATCAATCTTTGCCTTTTCAGTACCAAAATTCACAGATACACTTTTGACCGCGTCATCTTTTCTAAGTGTCTTTTCAATAATTGAAGCACACGAAGCGCAATGCATTCCAATAATTTTAGCTTTTATTTTCATACTAAATTATTTTCTTTTTAGTTGATAGACTTTTAATATTTCATCAATAGCTTTTTTTTCTTTTCCTTTTTGTATTTGATGTACCACACAAGTACCTAGGTGACTTTGCATCAAAGCATCCTCAACTCCCGAAAGTGCCTGCTTTACGGCTGAAGTTTGGGTTATAACATCAATACAATATTCGTCTTTGGAAATCATTTCTTGAAGACCTCTAACCTGTCCTTCTATAATTTTAAGTCGACGGATTAATTTATCTTTTTGAGTATTCATAAAAAGCATTATACCCCCAGGGGGTATAATGCGTCAAATACAACATTCTTAATCTTAAATTAAATTAGAGTATATTTTTATATTTTTCCAGAGCGAAAGGGAATTGAGAATGGAGAGGTTTTGGAAGATTGTCCAATGAGAACCAGCCGATTTCATCGAACTTGTGTGGTTCGCCATTTTTTACTTGTTCCCTATCCAGGAGAACCTTGAAATCAAGAGCGATCCAATGTGTTTTCTTGCTATTATGTTCTCGATGAACATCTCTATACCCAAGAAATTCATAATCGAGAACATCCGCACAGTACTCCTCTTTGATTTCCTTTTTTATTGTATCAATCACCGAGTCGCCCACCTCTATTCCCCCACCTCCACAATCCCAAGCACCTTGTTCATCTCTGCTGTTTATACTCCTTTTATTAAGCACATAATTACCTTGTCCATCATGGCAAAAATACACTACGCAGTTTCCAATGCAGTCGATTCCCTTTTTCATGGTTTCAATTATATCTTAAACTCCATCACATCCCCATCCTTCACAACATATTCTTTTCCTTCTGTACGAAGGATGCCTTTTTCACGAGCAGCTCCAAATGAACCCGCTTCTAATAAATCACTCCAGAAAACTACTTCTGCGCGGATAAATTTATCTTTAAAGTCCGTATGAATAGCCGTTCCTGCCATTGGCGCATCCCAGCCACGCTCGATAGTCCACGCACGAGTTTCTTCCACTCCGGTCGTAAAATATGTAATCAAGTTTAGAAGTTCAAAACCTTTGCGTATCAAACTGTTTATACCGTCATCCTTTGCGCCGAGTTCCTGACGAAACATTTCTTTTTCTTCTCCTTCCATATCTTGAAGTTCGTGTTCAATACCTGCATCTACCAAAGTCCACTTTGCATTATTTTCTTCAAAAAATTTCATTAGCTTTTCCCAGCGCTCATCTTTAAGTTCATCCAGGTTTGTACCTCCAGCTTTCTTGTTGAGTATGTACATGATCGGCTTCATTGTAATAAGACACAAACTCTTTACCAAAAGTTTTTCTTCATCTGTGAGTTCTGCTTGGTTTGCCAATTTACTTGCCTCTAGTGTCGTCTTTACTTTCACAAGTGCTTCTTTTTCTTTTATTGCAACTTTATCATTTCGCTTCACATCTTTTTCCACGGACCCAAGTCTTTTTTCTACAGTCTGCATGTCGGAGAGAATAAGCTCAAGGTTGATCACTTCAATATCGCTCACTGGATTTATTTTTCCATCCACATGAATCACATTTGAGTCTTCAAAAATTCTCACCACCTCCGCAATAGCATCTGTCTCTCGAATATGCGACAAGAATTTGTTTCCAAGTCCCTCACCTTCTGAAGCACCTTTTACAAGCCCTGCAATATCTACGAATTCTATAACAGCAGGAACTGTTTTTTTTGTTTTTGAAAATTCAGAAAGTTTGTATAGTCGTTCATCAGGTACTGGAACAACACCCACAGATGGGTCAATGGTACAGAACGGATAATTTTCTGCAGGCACACTCTTTTTTGTCAGAGCATTAAAAAGCGTCGATTTTCCGACGTTTGGTAGACCTACGATACCGATAGATAGTTTCATAGATGGGAATAATACCTTAAATTCATTTTTTTTGAAATGATTTGATTAAATACAAAAAATGTGATATAGTTTTATTAGTAGAAAATTGAACCTTAACCAATAGAAAGGAGGTGGCTTGTGGCAATGTTTATTGCTGTACTAGCCTGCAACTTAACAAAAGTCGGTGACAAGTGGGTGTGTACTAAAAAAGATGACACCACCCCACCGCTCGACAAAGCAATAGAACTTTTTCGCGAACTCACAAAAGGACGCAATAAAGAGGTGTACATCATCGTAACAGCAGGAAAATCTTCCAAGGAAGGCAACACGATAATGTGTGACCGAATGAAGGAATATCTCGTGGCACAAGGGATTCCCTCATTCAATGTTTTTGCTAACAAAGCTGAAATATTCAAGACTCATGGTGAAATGAGGGCGGCATATGAAACCATCAGTCTTTATGAGGAAGCAACAGAGACCAAGGCTGAAAAAATCTTTGTTTGCTCTCGTTGGTTCCACGTATGGCGAGCATGCTTGATTGGATATTGTGTGAGACATTTTTACCAAATAAAAGCTCCACAGTACCCGGTACCAACACGCTCAATTATAAAATGGTGGAAAATTCCTTACGCTCTTATCTACGAAGCCTTGGGGTTGTGCATAGTGCCAATACAATGTAGAAAAAAGTAAACAGTAAGACCAGCGTTCAATCCGTTGGTCTTTTCTTTTTATTTTCCTCCCCTTCCCAGCTTTTCCATTTTCGCAAACCACCTCTGTCGCTTTTCAATTTTCATTTTTTCTGCGTTCCCTATCCATGTTGCGCAAACAGGAGAAAATCCAGCAAATTTTAATAAATTATTTTTAAGCAAACGAGTTACATTACCAAAGAAAAAACACTCAGCAATTGCAGGAGCACCCATGGTTGTAAATACGTGAGCAGATCGCCCAACGAGAAGTTTACTCCACAAACCACTCGGCTTGAATCTAAAGGCAAAACCAGAAATCCAAGCTCGATCAAAAAGACCCTTGAGCTGAGCAGGCATAGAAGTCCACCAGGTTGGGTATATTACAACAAAATGTTCGCACCATTTTATATTTTCTTGAAACACCAAAAGATCTGGCTCAAGTTGCTGAATTACTTTATATCCCTTATGTAAAACTGAGTCGAACTGCATATCACCTAAGTTCATTCTCCTCACCTCGTGACCAGCCTCCTTTGCACCTTTCTCATATGCATCAGCAAGAGATTTATTAAAAGTATCCTCGTTATTTGGGTGGCCAAGTAATATAAAAATTTTTTTCATATCTACCATTATAGCGAAATATACCCTTTATGGAAACTTGGTAGCTGCGCGACTTTGTTTACTTATAAGTGAAACGAATTAGGAAACAAGAAGTGGTCTTGTACCAACGGCAGCGGACAGAGAAAATTTTTAGTAAAAAATTTTCGTGTTCCAGAAAGGCTATATTGAGCGTTCTTTTACCTCATCATTTTCTGCAATTCTTCTTTATTTTCCTGCATCACCTCCATCACAGCCGCCATCTGAGGTTTCCCACTATCAACTTTCTTCTTAATCTTTTCTGCAAGCTGTGTAAAAAATTCAGGATTTTTATCAATAAGAGCCATTATTTTTTCCTGCTGATCCTTTGGCACATTTTTTAATTGCGATTTCATCGCTTGTTTCATTATAAAATTCCACATAGTTTGTATACTATATCAGGTTTTTAAACATCTTCAAACTTACCTTTTTAACCAAGGTAAGGGATATTCCGCAAATTCTGGCAAAAGGTTTTTATCATACAGAAGCCGACTAAATGCCTCGGCTTCATAGAGAGCGCCATTGAGAGCAATGTGAGGTTTTGGTTCTGTTGGAATTCCCACATATTGCATTATTAGATCAGAATTTACAGCACTGTGTTTATTTATAATAGGTGGAATAAGACCGCCTTTAATCATATGAGCAAAACAAATCGAATGTAAATCGAGTGAACGTTTCGGAAAAGGAAGTTGTAGGTGGTATCGCTCAGCGCTCTCATCTAAAAAAGATAAATCAAAAATTGGATGGAGAACCATTATTGTATGCCCCTCGCTCTCCTCAACCCACATAAAGAATTTTTTTAATATTTCTTCAAGGCTTTGTTTTTTAATATCAGTAACTTCTTCACGAGTATAACCATTTATTGCAAGCGCTTCATCAGAAATGATTGCACCGTCCCATATCCGACACTCCTCATAAAACCTCCTTTCTGGATGCAAAAAATCCACCGCACCGATAGATACTATCGAGTGACGATCTGGGTCCACACCGGTTGTCTCAACATCAACGACAATCATATGTTTATTATCTCACAAAAACTATTTATAGATAAGTTTCAAGATTAGAACCAACCAAGAACCAATAACCCCAAGTGAAAAGCTTGCAACAAACAATGGACATTACTTATTCCTACTTACCCACCACTCATCACCCTTATCACCAAACCACCAATGATCAGATTCTGTTTTTATAATCGTAGCAGCAAGAGCTTGGGACTCTTTTAGTTTTAGTCTTTTAACAGCAGATGGAATCCATGAAGCTGCACGCTCGTTACCTGCGTCTTTTTGTTCTTTTAGAGTAAGGATAAATTCAAGGTTATCCGTTTCTTTTGCAACAATCGATTCCAAAGTTTTTCTTTCCTCATATTCTTCTATGATAGCTTTGATTGATTGCCCAAAAGGAACACTAGCCACCAAATCTTCTAATGCTTTATGCTCTAATCTTTCTGTATATTTTTGATGAACATAATTCAAGTCTGAAATTCGTGCTTCAGAAAAATCATGAAACATACACATCTGCACAACCTTTGCCACATCCACACCTTTTATCATATGCGACAAAACAAACCCAATATATGTTGTACGGTTTGTATGCTCTGCAACACTCTGGTCACCGCTTCCCAAAAAACCAGCCCAACTTCTTGGAGTTTTAGCCAACATTCCTGCTTCGAATAAAAAATCTGCAGTGGAAGTCAAATCTTCCTTTACCACCTTTTTAGTAGGTTTTTTAGTTGTATTCTTCATTGGTGGATTTTACCACCAAGCAAATCCCTGAGCAATCACCTAACCCAAATAAAGACTAGATTTTTTCTTCCCCTTACTCTATAATGCCTCGTATTGGCCTTATCGTCTAACGGTTAGGACGGAGCCTTCTCAAGGCTTAAATCGGGGTTCGATTCCCCGTAAGGTCACCTTCAACAACTAATAAATTAAATAGTCTTAAAAAATAAAAACCCTTGTCGCTTTCACGACAAGGGTTTTGGTATTGTAAAAAGGAATTATTTCTTTGTTGAAAACTCTCCTTTGAGCTTTCCGAGCGACTGATTCGTCTGTCGCCTTTTTTCGATGGAATTCTCTATCCATTTACAAATGGCAGAATTTACCATTTCGGTAAAGTTGGGGGGCAATTTAATCCTGACAAGCTCCACCTTAAATTCATGAGGACTATGACATGAAGTAATTGAGGAACTCGAGGAATTAAACTCTGTAGGAATAGTGTCTGGATATACCTGAACAAATTTTGCCCTATGTATGTTCCAACAACCATGTTCTCCCCCACAAAGCCTCCTCTCAAGAACCAACTGCACCACCTCCAACCTCTTCAAGGAACCGTTCCGATAGGTGGTGGGTGTCTCGATTATTGGTATTACAAATACCATATCATCAAGAGACTGATTCAAGGAACCGATCGTGCGACCATAAGAAAAATGGTAACGTCGATCGAGCATCTTTTCGAAAACCCCAAGGTAGTCCCCGAGCCTCTTGAATGGCAAGTCCTTGAAGTTTTTCCTGAGTTTTCTCTCAACTTCCACCAGGAAGTCTGCTGCATTGACTGACGATTGAGATGTGTTGGACGTATCCATAATCTCGTTTCCTTTCTTTGTTGTGCGTATATACGCGGTTTTTATTTAATGAACTCTACTTTTCAAGACGTATCCATCAAGTAGAACCATTCGCGATATTACTCTTGAGGATTTAAATGTCAACGAAACACCATCAACCCCTACTAGCACGAAAAAGCTTATTATCAAGCCTTTTTAGTATCAAAAAACTAGCACCCTTCGAGGAATCGAACTCATTCATGCTCTATGTTATAATTGCAATCATGAAAAAAATAACAATTTTAGCTTTTGTGCTCATAGCCTTTTTTATAAGTTCTAGTCCTTTCGTAGTACTTGCCTCAGCAACGTCTACTCCAAAAACAATTTCCAAAGCATTAGTTAAAAAACACAAAACAGTCAAAAAACCAGTTGTAAAAAAGAAGGCAAAGAAAATCGCAAAGAAATCAGCCAAGAAAGTGGCTCTTAAAGAAAAAATACTTAGTGCCCCTCTCATAGACCCTAATAATCCGCCAAGCTCTCCTAGACCAATTGGACAATAAATAAATGATACTTCACAGGCTTCAATCTGAGGTTTCTAAACACAGAATAAATTCTAAAATCTTCACAGCGGGGATGATGGTTTTCTTTTTCGTAATTTTTGACGGGATACTCATGTATCTTTCCCCCATTACAATTTCCAACTCAGGAATTTCTGAAAGTCTTATGGGTCTCATACTGGGATCATCATCAATAGCTGGAATGCTTTTTGATATCATCCTGTGTAGAACGCTCAAATCAACACATTACAGAAGCATGTTTCTTTTTATGTTCGTTCTCTCAATGTTATTCCCAATCTTTTTGTTTGGTGGAAATACCGTAACTATTTATTTTCTCACAATGGCTGTGTGGGGGTTTTATTATAATTTCTACAACATTGGCACACTTGATTTTGTTGAACGCACAAATAACCCAGAACAACACACATCTAATTTTGGTATTCTTCGTTCATTTGAAGGATTAGGATATTTTATTGCTCCTTTTCTGGGCAGCTTACTTCTTCTCATTGTACATCCAGGACCAAAAATGATTCTTGTTTTATCAATACCGCTTATTATCTCTTTCTTCTTTTATATTAGAATCAGACATTCTTCTACAGAAAGAAAGGAATACTCTGGGGTAGCCCGAAAAGATGCACTTAGTTTTTTTAAAGAAATCAGTCTTTGGAAAAATATCTGGTCAACCATTTTCCCCATCTTATTACTCACACTCATCATTAATCTTTTAGATGCAGCAATTTGGACTTTTGGTCCATTGTTTTCAGAAAATTTCGGATCAGTAAACAACATACCTGGAGGTGTGTTTATGACAGCCTATGCACTTCCTCCAATTCTCGTAGGATGGAGTGTTGGTTTTGTTGCTAGAAAATTTGGAAACATACATACAGCTCATGGATCAATCGCACTCGGCTCGATCATTCTTGTTATTGTTGGTTTTATAACTTCACCTATCCTTTTGGTTTTTTCAATCTTTATTGCATCATTTTTCTTTGCAATAGGTTGGCCAGCCATAAACGCCATGTACGCAGAATACATTGAAAAAACTCCAACCCTTCGAAAAGAAACAGAAACCCTTCAGGATCTATTTACAAATTTTGGTGACACAGGAGGGCCTATTGTTGGTGGGTATATGGCGCAATATCTAGGATTTGCGCATTCATTCATTGCTCTAGGGTTTGTGGGAATAATAGTAGCAACTTATCTTTCACTACAGCGCCAAATATTTAGATAGTCTGAAACAAATAAAATAAACCACTGTTTATTTTATTTCCTACTATCTACAGTAACCTTCGGATCAAAATACGTCTTTAAAAGGTTGGCAGTATGACTGAACCGATAGCCGTCAATATCCGCTCTATCCATTGCGACATAATCAGAAAAATAGCGAAGATATGGATTTACACCAACTCCACACAAAACTTTGAAACCTTTCGAGACCAGATACGCTCGACGTGGATCACCTTGACTGAAAACCTGCCCAAAAGGACCAATAAAAATATTTGTATCCCCCACCAAAGGTTTTACCTCCCTATCCCACCGTTCAGAGTCTTTTTTAAGATTCTCAAGAGAAATAGTTTTGTTTATAAAAGATTGATCATGTGAGTAACTATGACTTGCAAAACTCCAACCGGTTGATTTCAACTTATCAATTATATTTTTTGCCGATTGAATATCTTGTAAATAGCTTTTAGAAGTCGTTGCCTCAGTACGATAACCAAGAACCCCTTCATACCCAGTGAGCGCAATCGTACCCTTTGCACCGCCCATTGAGAAATCTGGATGATCTGCAACAAAAGCATCTAGAATCGGAACAACATCGCCATCGTGAGTGACTACAGTCTCACCTTTTGGTGTAATAACTTCCGTAGCCACATTTCCATTTTCATCTAGCACAAGTTTATTTGCAAAACCATGTCCTTGCATTCCTCTATAATACGAAAGGTCATCAATAGAAATGATTAATGGTTTTTTGCCTTTTGGAATATAAATCGGTTTCCTAACAACAGTTCCGTCTTTATTTATCTTGTAAATTGAATTTATATCAATTAAAACAAAATTATTTTTATATAATTCAGGCAGGATTTTATTAAATTCATCCCGAGTGATCATATAGTTTTCATACAAACCTTGGTTTTTATTACCATTAAATGCAAGCTCTGGATATACGATTAGACTATGAAAGAAAATATGATAAATCGTTCCTTTATATAGAACATTTCCGAGGGGGTCTTTTTTGGGTGCTAATAATTGAGAATTGATAATTTTGTTACTGAAATATGACCCAAGTGAATATGGTTTACTAATAGACGAAAAAACGCAAACAAACAAAACAGCCGTAACAAAAAATGCAGAAATTAATATATGTTTTTTTGATTCCATTAGATAAAAACTTAATCCGACAAAAGTTCAATGTCTGTAAGAATAACAGATTAACCCTTCTCGTGCTAGCACGAGAAGGGTTAATTTTAAGTCTTTTTTGTTACCAGAATTTAGCATCCCTTACGGGAATTTAACTTAACCAAAAATACTAAAGTAATTTTTAAAAGTATGTGTTTAAATTCAGTAACGTTAATCTTTTTTATTATTCAAACTCTTTGAAATAAGATTTGCTACTATGCGACCAGACTCGTAAATAGTAGGCAATCCACTACCTGGATGCGTCCCACCACCCACTAAGTAAACATTTTTCAACTCTTCAAATTGATTGTGTGGACGAAACCAAAGCATCTGTCGTAGTTGATGTCCTAAATTAAATACCGCACCATACTGAACATTAAAGTCATTTTCCCAATCAGCAGGTGTAAGGATTTTTTCAACTTCAATATTTTCCCTAATGTCAGTAAGACCGAATCTCTTTTCTAAAATATCTAGAGTTTGTTCACGAAGGATTTTAGATTGTGTTTTCCAGTCGATTCCTGATTGATTGTTTGGTACTGGAACAAGAACGTAAAGCCCTGATTTTCCTTCTGGTGACAATGTTGAATCAGTTTTACTTGCATCACGAACATACACCGAGAAATCTTTATCAGTAAGTCTTCCATGAAATATGTCTCCGACGTTCTTTTCATAGTCTTTAGCAAAAGCGATAGTGTGGTGATTTAGATTGTATTGTTTTTTCACCCCAAGATAAAGCATAAATATTGAGCAGGAATACTTTTTCTTTGCGAGGTTGGATGGTGAATATTTCTTAAGTTTTCCTTTTGGTAATAAGTTGTTCATTGCATAAGCAAAGTCTGCATTGATGATAACCTTATCCCCCATAACACGTTCACCATTTTCAAGCACGACACCTTTTGCAGTTTTTCCTTCAACAATAATTTCTTTTATTTTTGAATTATAGTGAATATTACCTCCTTCTTCTGTAACAACTTTTGCCATTGCAGAAGCTACTTCTGAAAGACCACCTTTCACATGATAAATTCCGAATTGTTGTTCAACATAAGGAACCATCGCAAACGCACCCGGACATTCCCATGGAGACATGCCAAGATATTTAGATTGGAACGTAAAGCATAGGCGGGCTTCTGGTTGCTTGAAGTATTTACCCAACACTTGAAATAGTGTCCTACCAATAGCAAAATATGGTAACGTACGTAAAAAACTAGGACGTAATGCATCGAAAATATTGTTGTTGTTCCGAGCTAATATAGGATAAAGATACTCAAGTCTCTTCTTTTCCTTTTGATTAAATAGTGGAAGTCCTTCTTCTTCACCTGGAAATACTTTCGCTAGTTCTTCCATCATCTTTTCGTCTTCTTCATAGACATCTATTTGTTTATCTGCAAATAGAAGTTTATACATAGGAGAGAGTCGAGACAAGGTAACATAGTCTTCTAAATTTCTACCTGTTTGTTTGAATATCTCACGAGCAACAAAATCCATCATAAAAAAAGTTGGACCATAATCAAATTTATATTCTCCAAGTACAAGCTGTCTTGAACGACCTCCTGGAGTAGATTCTTTTTCAAAAACATGAACATCAAAACCTTGGTGAGCTAGAAGCATACCAGCAGAAAGTCCACCCGGACCCGCACCTACTATTATTATTTTCTCTTTATTTTTGTTCTCCATATTTTTTTATAATTTTATCACAAACTTGTTGTCCTGAAAGCACAGCCATCGGCATTCCTCCTCCAGGATTTACACTACCTCCAACAAAGTAAAGATTTTTATAAAGTGTACTTTCCTTTGGAGCCTTAAATCCCAAATTTTTCTTTTTATCAGAAACTACACCATAGATAGCACCCCTATTTGAATAATAATTTTTCTCAATATCTTCAGGTGTCCACATGTCTTCAGTAATAATATGCTTACGAAGATCTGTAAGACCCATTTTTTCTAATTTAATCAATACGCGATCACGCAAATCTGAATAATCTTTTGCAGTAAAAGGCTTGTCTTGTAGGTATGGAATATGAGGAAGTATCTTTATGTTCTCACAACCGGCTGGAGCCTGAGATTTATCAGTTCGAGCAGGAGCTACAAGATATATAGTAGGATCGTCAGGTAATATTTTTTTATCGAACACAGATCTAAAATGTTCTTTTGGATTTTGAGAGAAGAAAAAATTATGATGTGCCAACTGTGGATATTCTCGATCAACACCTAGATACAATACAAGCCCTGAACAAGCTGGTTCAAACTTCTTTTCGTATGTAGCAATAAAATCTGCTGGTTCATTGGTTAATTTTAGATAAGCAGGAATAATCTCCATGTCCGAAATGAAAATATCAGCTTCAACATATTCACCGGATGCAAGCAGTGCTCTTATTATTTTTCCGCCATTTTTTTCTAGTTTCACAATTTCGCTATTAAGGTGAATTTTAACGTCTATGTCTAGAAGTAATTTCTCCAAGCCTTTTGCAAGATTGTATAAGCCCCCATCTACATACCATAGATCATATTTAAATTGTACATGTGCCAAAAGACCAAGAATAGCTGGAGCATTGTATGCGGATGATCCGACATATTTAATAAAAAAGTCCATTATGGTTTGGAGATACGAATTGCTGATATATTTATGGGTTTTTTCGTGGAGTGTAGAAAAAATATTTACACTTTTTAAAAGAGAAAATGGGTTGTAAAAAGTAATTACTTCCCATAACGTATCCAGACCAGCTTTAAAATAACCCCTCTCGGCAAAATCATAAAGTCCCTTTGAATACTCCAGATATTTTTCAAGCTCTACAATATCTTGATTACTTAGTGTTGGGTTAGATAATTTCATCTCCTTCATATCTGGAGTTAAATCAATTACAATCCCATCTTCAAAGAAATTCCTCCAGTGTGGACGGAGTGGTTGTATAGAAACATAGTCTTCCATTTTTTTACCAGCCTCATCAAACAACTTTTGGAACAAGTGTGGCAAGGTCAAAATAGAAGGACCGAGATCAAATGAAAAACCATCTTTTTTTAATAGATTTAGCTTGCCACCAACATGTGAGTTTTTCTCAAAAATTTCTACATCATAACCTTTTGATGCAAGTGACGCTGCTGCAGATATTCCACCTAGTCCAGCACCGATTACAACCACTTTTTTCTTTATCATATTAATTTATTTTTTATTTATTACTATCATTATATCGTTGAGGTTAAGTATACATCGGTAATAGTTTCGAGAGAAATTATATGACATAAAATTATCGTGTTACAATTAATAAAATAAATAAAAACCCATCAACACGAAGGCTGATGGGCTTATTGTTTCGGTGATATTTTTTATTTTTTCACATTCGCTTCAATGATTGCTTTTGCCGCATTCGCAATTACGACTGGGTCAGTTTCATTAATACGAATAATTCTCTCGTCATTCCCTTCCAAGTAACGACACACTTCAGGAATCGCCATCCTAATACCGAGAGCACGATAAATCGCATCCTCGAACTTGGCTGGTTGAGCTGTCTCTACAATCAAGGACGGTCCCATATTGGAATCGCCTTTCAGATCATAGAACACCTTTGCAGCGACCGCGGTGTGTGGGTCGATGATGATGCCGGTGTGATCGAAGATTAACTTTATGGTCTTCGTCACTTCAGCATCAGTCGCCGTCCCTGACCTAAACCGAACTGTTGAGCCGGGTTCGTTCCGTATATTCCAACTGAACTCACCTTTAGCCGAAAGCTCTTTCCATAGTTTTACCAAACGCCGAGGATCCCGATTCACCTGATCGAACATGAACCGCTCGAAGTTTGATGCCGACGCAATGTCCATTGAAGGACTCTGCGTTTTCACAACTTCATTGCCCTTACGAATACGATATCGTCCCGAGTTGAAAAGCTCAGTCAGAACATCGTTCTCGTTAGTAGCTACGATAATATCGATCTTGAGACCCATCTTTCCCGCCACATATGCAGCAAGTGCATTGCCGAAATTGCCGGATGGCACTGAAACAGTGAGGCGTTCATGCGGACTTGTTATCATCCGTGTGTACCCATAGACGTAATACACGACTTGAGCCATGATACGTGCCCAGTTGATTGAGTTCACCGCACCGATTGAGTATTCCCTCTTGAAATCGGAATCAGCGTTCACAAGCTTCACTGCTGACTGACAATCATCAAAATTCCCATCCGGCACCAGATTGAAAACGCTTGGATCGTGAATCCTATACATTTGCATCTGCTGGAATGGAGTCATGCGACCATATGGCGAGAGCATGAAGATACGCAACCGCTTGCGACCTCGCACAGCTTCTTCTGCTGCCGAGCCAGTGTCACCAGATGTTGCACCAAGAATGTTAAGGTATTCATCGCGCTCCTCAAGAACATAGTCCATGAGATTCGCGAGAAGTTGTAGCGCAACATCTTTGAATGCCAACGTTGGCCCGTTCGACAACTTCAGCAAACCCACACCTCTTGAGAGAGGTTGTATTGGTGTAATGTCGAGACTACCAAACAGACGAGGTTCATAAGCTTTTTTAATGATCGTTCGCAGAGCGTTGTCATTAATGTCGTCCCCGACAAAAAGCTTAATGATGTGGAATGCGATTTGATGATAGCTCCAGCCTTGCATCAGCTTAATATGTTTCCATGCCAGTTGCGGGTACTCCTCCGGAACGTAAAGCCCACCATCAGGAGCCAGCCCAGCCAGCAAGACATCATTGAAAGAAAGCGACCCACCTTGACCGCGTGTCGAAATATAACGCATAAGTTTATCCTGTATATAGTTTATGAAAGAACAAAAACAGCTTTGTTCTAGCCTGCGCAGAATACTACTGATAAATATGCTTAAATCAAGCCTTCGAGATATTTTTCAGCAAACGATTTATTATTACGTATTAATTATATCTATATTATAATTAGCAACATGAAAAAGAATATTGGAACAAAAGATCGGGTTTTTAGATTACTTTTAGGCATCCTTGCCCTTATCGCAGTATTTTTTATTAACAATATTTATATGCAGATAGTATTAATAGCCTTGGGTATATTCTCTATTTACGAATCCTTGGTTAGTTGGTGTGCGTTTTATACTTTTATTGGAAAAAACACTTGTCCTCTAGAATAATTATGGATAAGAAACCTAAAATTTAATAGTTGGTGTTGGCCCCGGCCAATCTGCACGTATCTCAGCCAACATGATTTGTGATAAATATAAAGAAAAGAAAGATAATTAGAAAATTGGGTATATAAAGAACCTATCTTCCTACCCACTCTTTTTCTTGTCTCACCAGAAGATCTTTTACTTTTTCTTGGTCCAACACAATAGGTGCAATAGATTTTTCCATACGCATTCCTTGTGAACCTTTTGCGAGTATAACATCTCCTTCCTGTATATAATCTTTTAAATATTCACCCACTTCTACCGAACTTGAAAAAGATTGTGTTGATGTTTCTTGTGTTCCCGCTTTTACAGCAAAATCTTTAATGTCACGAGCTCGCACACCTACAGTAAAAATAATATCTGCACATTCCGCCGCGATTGTTCCTATGTTTTTATGAGCTTCAGCGGAATATGAACCAAGCTCAAGCATATCTCCAAGCACTGCAATTTTTCTTCCTTGAGTCTGCACATCTTTAAGAGTACGAAGAGCATATTCAAGTGCTACAGGTGAGGAATTGTAAGTATCGTCTATAATAATAGTATTTTTAATCCCCTTTATTACATTCATACGCCCCCGTGGATATTCGTGTTGTGCAAAAGATTCAGTAAGTTTAACAAGGGGTAATTTTAGAGGCAAAGCAACTGCTGCAGCGGCAAGTACAGGATACACATGCTGTACTCCAACTATACCTTTGAGCACAACAGGTATTATATTGGAGTCATACAAAATTCTGAATTGTATCCCCGCAACATCATTTCCTTCGTACATAAGACCATAAGAATCTCCGTAAATTGTGGCGGAATTTTCCATTCCATAATGAATAACGCTTCCCTTCACATGTTTTCCAAGAGAAAGAACATTTTCATCATCTGAATTAATTACAGCTACACCATCCGGCTTCATAGCTTTTAAAAGTTCTGCTTTTTCTTCAAGAAGAGCTTCTGCATCTTTAAAGTATTCAACATGCACTGGAACATTTGGAATTCTGGTTACTACTGCAATATCTGGTATCACCCACTTTGTAATGGATTTTATATCACCTGGATGGTCGGCCCCTATTTCAAGTACCAGCAATTTTGGATATGTTTGAGGCCACACACACACCCACGCACCTTTTAAAATGTTTCCAACCCACAACAAAGGATTCCCCCATGCGTTCTCGAGACCTAAAACAGTAAGTGGTACTCCTATTTCACTATTGAAACTTTTTTGATTTTTACGAATAGAAAACGGTTCACATAAAGCTGTGTAAATTGCATCTTTTGTAGAAGTTTTTCCAACACTTCCAGTCACAGCAATAATCTTTGGTTTATAGCGCTTAAGCACCAGCTTTGCTTCAAGTGTTAAAATTCCTATTACTATTTTCTTTAAAATTTGTTTCATTTTTCTATCTGTCTGGCGGTACCTGATAATAATTTATTAAAAACTTCGCAATATCACTATATGGCTCTGCCAAGGTATGGGAAGCATATTCTACACCTTGAGGCTCAACTGTAAACAGGAACACTATAAACTTCGGATCGTACGCTGGGAAATAGCCAAAAAATGAATGGAGGTAATCATTTTCCAAATATTTACCATGACCATCAGCAATCTGTGCCGTACCAGTTTTTGCTGCCATTGAATAATGTTCCATTTTTATCTTTCCATTAAGCAAAGCTTTATCGAAAACCGTTACCAACATTTTTGTAATAGCCGTACTAGTTTCTGGTTTTAAAACCTTTTTTGGTTCTGGATATGAGATATCTCTAGATATTCCAACACGGTATTCTATTCTCTTTACCACATGCGGAGTTACGAGTAAACCACCATTGCCTAAAGAAGCAAGCGCACGAACTGTTTGTATAGGGCTAAGTGCAATACCTTGTCCAAATGATGCGGTTGCATATTCAATCTCTCTGGGACTTTTTAGGTTTTTCACAAGTGAGTCTGCTTCATTTGGCAAATCAATACCTGTTTTTTCCGAAAGACCATATCCGTACATATAGTTACGAAATGTTGTATCACCTAATTTTGAAACGACGAATGCTACACCAGTATTTAAAGACTGATTGAGCACTTCTTGCATGTTTACCACACCTCTACCCTTTTTATCAAAATTGTAAAAAGTAGATTTATTTAATGTTACAAACCCAGCGTCTTTATAAGTTGTTTCTGGAGTCACCACTCCAGCATCAATACCAGCTGCCATAGTCAAAGGCTTAATAATCGAACCCATTTCATAAACATTCTCAACTATAGGATTACCGAATGATGAAATATTTTTCTCAGTCTGATATGTATTTGGATTAAATGAAGGAGAAGCACCCATAGCGTAGATTTCTCCCGTCTTTGGATTCATTATGACACCTCCTGTTAATTTACTTTTATACTGTGTCTGCAAATCTGCGATTTTTTTCTCCAGCGTTCCTTGAACAACAGGGTCAATAGTTGTCACGATACTTCCCTCTAAATCTTCTTTCTTAAGGACTGTTTTATTAATATTTGAAAAAAGTTCAACAAAGAAGTTTGCAAAAACAGCATCTGTATTGCGACTTAAAACTTCATTGTATTGTCTTTCTAGCCCATACTGAGCTTTAAGATCATTACCTTTAAATGACAGAAAGCCCAAAACCTGTGAAGCAAGTGTGTTACCAGGATAAAATCTCCATCGGTCTTTATATATTCTCACACCTGGGATTTTGAGCGAATCAATTTTTAAACCAACATCATCAGCAACATGTTTCGCTAACTCCTCGTATGGATCAGTCTTCTTTCCTGCTTTTGCTAAAAAATCATTTTTATCAAGAGGTAGAATTGCATTTATTTTTTCATATACATCAATATCGTTTGTAATTTGTTTAGGGTTTATTGCAAGAGTAAATCCAGATTCAAGAGTTGCAGCGGCAATACGATCATTATCCTTTGTAACAAAAAAAATAGTCCCTCGATCAAAAACAGACTGATTGGGACGCACGTACTGTCTGTCTGCCCTATCTCGGTATTCCTGAGAATGAACAACCTGTATCATGTACAGTTTCGAAATAAACAAAAGCGCGACACACAATATTGTGATCGAAAGAATGCGAATTCTGAGAATCGAAAAATCTTTCATAGATTATCCTATCGAGCCATAGAAAGACGAATGTCTTTTGCAACATATGCAACTGGTGCTTGAGCGACATAACCTTCAGATGTGGCCACATCAGACGTAACAGCGTTTTGAAGAGAGACATATTGAAATTCTAGCTGTGCAACCTTTGAACTTAATGCCACAACTTTGTCGTTTACATTCTGACGTACAGCAACATTCACAATAGATGAGGCAAGGAAAAATACATACAAACCAACAAGAGCAATAAAAGTTGCCGCTGTAGCCCAGAATATTTCTTTCTGAATATGTGATATGTGTCGAATGGTTTTTGTTTGCATGTTGATTTGGTTTTTATTTTTTAATAATTCTTAATTTTGCACTTCGCGAACGTGGGTTGTATGAGATTTCTTCTTCACTGGCAGTTATTGGTCTTTTTGTGATTATTGTTGCGTTGGACTCTGCTGCCACTTCCCTGAAAAATCTTTTTACGATGCGATCCTCAAGACTATGAAATGAAATAATGGACATCCTCCCCTCTGGTTTTAAAACTTTCCACGCTTCAGAAAGAACTGTTTCTAAAGTCTCAAGTTCATGATTTACTGCGATACGAAGAGCTTGAAATGTGCGAGTTGCAGGATGGATCTTCCCAAAACGGTAATTAGGAGGCACGGCTCTAGAAATAATTGAGACGAGTTCATGTGTGGTTTTGATTGGTTTTTTTTGTCTTTCTTCACAGATTACTCTTGCTATACGGCGCGCGTAACGTTCTTCTCCAAAACCAAATAAGATATCTGCAATGGTTTCTTCACCCCATTCGTTTACAATCATTTCAGCAGTTACATCAGATTCTGTGATATCTTTTTTAAGAGTCATTACAAGTGGTTCGTCTTTTAGAAAAGAAAGTCCTCTTTCACCATTTTCTAGTTGGTTTGAACTCCAACCTAAATCGAGCAAAACTTTATCTACACCAGAAAAATTGTGTTTATTTAGAATCGAAGCAATGTTTGAAAAAGAATCGTTTTCTAAAATAAGTTGATCAGGGTATTCTTTTACAAGCTCTTGACCATTTGCAATTGCATCCGTGTCTAAATCGGTTGCAATTACTTTTATTTTTTTTCCAAGAGCAAGCATAGCCCGTGTATGCCCACCACCACCAAAGGTACCGTCAAACACAACATCCCCGTCTTTGAGCTCTAAGCCCTCTATTGATTCATGTAAAAGAACACTTATGTGCATATTAGAACGCGCCGACCTGCCCAAGCTTTTCAGCTAAAGCATCCGCCTGTTTTACAACCTTTTCTTTATACTCATTCCACGCATTCTCATTCCAAAGTTCGACACGGTTGTGAACACCTGCGAACACAACTTTTTCTTCGATCTTCGCAAAATCGCGAAGGTACTCTGGAATCAAAACACGTCCGTTTGCATCTACATCAATCTCGGATGCACCGGCGAGCATAAAACGATTAAAACCTCGAGTGTCAGAAGCGAGCATACTCATCTCCCCAAGCTTTTCTGAAATCTTTTGCCATTCTTTGAGAGTGTACATAAACAAACAATTGTCGAGTCCGCGAGTTACAACAATTTTCTTTCCGATTTCCTTTCGGAATTTCGAAGGAACCGAAACTCGGTTCTTATCATCAAAATTGTGTGTGTATTCGCCAATTAACATGTTTTTATTTTCTATACCACTTTATCCCACTTACATACTATTCTATCCCACAATACACCAACGCACAACAAAGTTATCCACATTTCACCTCTTTCCAAACAAAAAACCAAGGCTTTGTTGAGCCTTGGTTTTAAATTTTGATTTACGAAATTATCTAGGTTTCATTGTTGGGAAGAAAATCACTTCCTTAATGTTTCGAGTGTTTGTCAGAAGCATTACTAACCTGTCGATACCAATACCTACACCTCCCATAGGCGGCATCCCGTGCTCCATAGCTTCTATGAAGTCATCATCTTTTCTCTGAGCATCTGCTTCCCCTTTTTGACTCTGAGATTCTTGTATTGAGAGCCTTTCAGCCTGGTCAACTGGATCATTTAATTCTGAAAATGCTTTTGAAACCTCAACGTTAGCTATCACAAGTTGAAACGCATCCACAAGCTTTGGATTTTTTTCATTTCTTTTTGCAAGAGGTAAATAGTCTGCAGGATATTCAACAATGAAAGTTGGTTCAAAAATATTTGGTCGGCAAACTTTTTTATAAATATTATCCAATAACTTCATCTCACTATCTGCCGGATCAACAGCAACACCAAAAGATTCTGCCTTTTTTGTAAGTTCATCTTTTGTTGCAGAGAGTGGGTCAGAGATACCTGCTTCATTTTTCAAAAGATCCATATAAGAAACAACCCTAAAAGGTTTTGAAAAATCTATTTTTTTATCTTCAAAAGACATTTCGTTTCCACCACAAATATCTTGTACCAAAGTACGAATCATCTCTTCGACAAATTTCATTTGTTTTGGAGCGTCACTAAAACTTTCGTAAAACTCAAGCATTGTAAACTCTGGATTATGAGTTACATCAATCCCCTCATTTCTAAAGTTACGTGCAATTTCATATACTTTTGGAAAACCTGCAGCAATCATCCTCTTCAAATATAGTTCTGGGGAAATGCGCAAAAACAAATCTATATCTAGCGCATTATGATGAGTTGTAAAAGGCTCCGCACTAGCACCGCCATAAATAGGTTGAAGTGTTGGAGTTTCAACTTCCAAATAACCTGATTTATTTAAAATTTCACGAATTAGAGAAATTGTTTTTGAGCGAGCAATAAATTTATTTCGCACCTCTTCATCCATAAGAGCATCTAGGTATCGCTTTCTAAAGCGTTCATCAGCATCCTGTAAACCATGCCATTTTTCTGGGAGTGGAAGTAAGCTTTTTGCAAGCATTCTCCAACCTGAAACTTGTACAGTTTTTTGTCCTGTACGAGTCGTAAAAAGGGTACCCATCACCTCAACAAAATCTCCAATATCTACCGTTTCGTTAAATAACTCAAAATCATCTTTAGTAGAATCTTCATTTTTAAGTAGACTTTGGAAAGTTCCAGTGCCATCAAAGAAGTTAAAGAAAATCAAAGCACCTTGAGCGCGAATAGACATTACTCGACCTCCTAGGGTGACCTGTGTTTGAGCTTGAGACAGTGTATCGAAATCAATATTAGCCTGCGCGATATTGTGGGTAATAGAAGAAGTTGCAGGATATGGATTAATTCCCTTTTCTTTTAGTTTTTGTATTTTCGCAAGGCGTACCTCGCGCAATTCCTCTAGTGAGGCCATGATAAATTATGCAATTGAGATTATTTTATAATCAACAACACCTGCTGGCGTAGTTAACTTAAAGGTATCACCTTTCTTCTTTCCCATCAATTCTTTTCCGAGTGGAGAGATGTTAGAAATTTTTGCTTGAGCAGTATTTGCTTCTTCAGAGCCTACAATAGTGTATGTTCGCTCCAATTTATCAGTAGCCTTTTGAACAGTAACAGTTGAACCAATCTGAATAACTTCACTATGATGAAACGTTACGATTTCAGCATTTTTCAAAATTTCTTCAATTTTCATGATGCGATCTTCAACAGATGCCTGCATCTCTCGAGCAGCATGATATTCAGCATTTTCAGAAAGGTCACCCAAAGCACGTGCGTACTCCAAATCCTCTGCAATTTCCTTGCGTTTTTTCTTCTTCAAAAAATCGAGCTCTGTCTTGAGCTCTTCTAGTTTTTCTTTTGTAAGATAGTGTTTTGACGTATCCATGCCCGAGATATTAACAAAAAAATGAAGAAAAATCAAATATTGATTTTGGAGACTATTTTACATACTCCGGCGTATTCGCATACATCCATTCCAAAAGCTGACGCATCACGAACACTCCTCCTACCGTATTGTGGACCGAGCCATGCTCCATCATCACCACAAAAGCATACTTTGGATTTTCGTATGGAAAGAAACCTGTCACCCACGAGTTTACGAAGTCTTTTTTAGCACCAAGCTCTGCTGTACCTGTTTTTGCAGCCACATGGAGTGCGTCCATCTTGAGACCGCTCGCGACACCCTCTGTAACACCCAAACGCATACCTTCGCGAACTATTTGAATATGAGACTTATCTACAGGAACTTCCTTTGGAGGATTTGTTGAGCTTGTATCCTTCAAAATAATCGGAGAAAGCAATGTGCCATTATTTGCAATAGATGCAACAGCACGAAGAGCTTGCATTGGGGTAACCTGGAAACCATATTGGCCGATAGATGCATGATATGTATCACCAAGTCTCCAAGCTGCATCCGTTGGAAAATTTTTAGCCTTCCATTCAGGTGTGGGAATAGTACCCGCCTTACTCGAGAAAAATGAGTCTGGTAATGGCTGACCAAAACCAAACATCTGCATGTATTTATCAATATTTGCAATACCGAGACCTTTTTGATCTCCAAACCCTCCTCCTACTTCGTAAAAATACACATCGCAAGAAGATGCAATTGCATGCCGCATATCCACCCAACCATTAGCCTTCCAGTCCTTGAACACTGTTTTTAATTTGGGGTCATATGGATTTTGAATACTGATAGATCCAGTACTTAAAATTTGTTTCTCCGGAGAAATAATACTCTCTTCAAGTGCTGCAATAGACATGTATGGCTTCACGATAGAACCAGGTGTATACAGACCGTCTATAGCTCTTTCTATAAATGGATTTCTTTTATCAGTGAAGTATGCACCAATTGTATTTGCGTCTTTTCCATCTGTCATAACATTCGAGTTATATTCCGGATATGATGTGACAGCCAAGACCTCACCTGTGTGTACATCCATTAAAGCTCCTGCTCCACCAGTAAATCCAGAATCTTGTGAAAGTTTCTGAATAATACTAAATAGTTTTGACTGAACCCTTGAATCAACAGTTAAGGTAAGTGGCTGCCCATGCTGTGGAGGTTCGAGCACACTTGTTGAAGTAACCTTTCCAAGCGCATCAGTTTCTGTAAGTTTTTTTCCATTCTGCCCTTTCAAAAGATCATCATAATATTTTTCAATCCCGCCGTAACCATTGTAATCTTCTTTATAGTAAAAACCTGATTTATCTTTTGAAGGGTATTTTACATAACCCAAAAGTGTAGCAAAACCACCTAAATCAATATAACTTCTTTTTGGAAAATCTGAACTTTCATCTTGAGGAATATTTGTTGCAAGAGGTATTCCATTTCTATCCATAATAACTCCACGCTCTGCAAACACTATTTCACTATGAAGGCGATTATTTTCGCTTCTTTTCAAGAAAACATCACCTTGTGCAACTTGTAGATATCCTATGCGATACGCAAATAAAATTGCTATACACATAAAAGTAATACCCAAAACAAATATAGTATGTTTTTGGATAGGCTTTTCTATGCGCCCTTCGAACTGATTCTGGTTAAATTTAGGCAGGTTTGCTGCATCAAGAAAAATCTCATCGGGATCGATATCATTATACAAACGTTTTCCGCGATTCCACCAAGACATTGCATCCTAGTATAACAAAAAGTTACCCTCACACAAAATACAAATTAACTAAACCAAAAGTCTGTGTTTTATGGTTGGAGAGATAATGAATATACAAATAGCCAATACAGGCACACTGTGCCATCCAGGAAAAAAATGAAAATAAGGCATGTATAACCAATCTAAAAATAGAGCAGCTATAACTCCTTCAACATATAGTTCAAAATATAAAATTCCAATGCACAAGAAAATAAAAGTAAACCACCAAGGAGCAAGATATATACTCAGAAATAAACCTAATGATGTAATAGCTCTTAACATGATTATTCTTTTTGCACAGAAAGCCAGTCAACTCTAGTTGGTGAAAAAGGGAGTTTTATATAAATATCAATAAATGACTGGGACGTATTCTGATCTATCTTGCTTATGGTTCCGAATGGGACAGTTCCCTCGGCAAGATAAACCATATCACCTTCTTTTGCCTCAGTGTCCTTTGGCATAGTCACAACTACTACACCGTCACCCTTTCCTTTCGCATCACCCACGTTTTTCTTATCACCTAAAAGCACACGAAATTGAGAGTCTGGATGAGAAAGGAGTGTAACACGCGCATACTGCCCAACAAGGGAATCTATAGTACCCACAGGCAATCCTGCATAATACACTTTCGAGCCTTCTTTTACCGGGCTATTTGTTTGAATAACCAATATATCAAACGGAGTCTGTGGTGGACGCGTAACGACACGCACGATAGTTTCATTTTTACTTGGTTCTTTTAATGCAACATAGGCATCTAGTTGACTATACAATTCAAGTTGGTCTTTTACAGTAATGATTTCAGCATCTTTTTCATCTACTGTTTTTTGGAGAGTATTAATCTTATCTTCAAGCCAAGATTTTGAAGTGAAGAATGAACCTACAGAATCTAAACTTGAAGCTATAGCGGAGCGTGTTGTCCAAAGTGGACCACCAACAATAAAAGCAACTCGATTCAACACAAAGCCAAGTAAAACAACACAGGCAATAGTGCCGTATGCAGCCCATACTTTCCTTGAAGATTTGTTACGATTACTTTGTCGGAGATACATCATCGTCTGTTTGAATAAGAACATCACTAAACTTGGCCACATCCTCTAAGATAATTCCTGTACCACGCGCAACTGCTGTAAGAGGATCTGGTGCAACATGTATAGGAATACTTAAACACTCATGCAAAAGCTCATCTAGACCCTGAATAAGGGCTCCACCACCAGTAAGGTAAATTCCCCTATGCATTATATCGGAAAGAATTTCTGGAGGAGTTGTTTCCAGTGTTTCTTTTGTGGCTTCCACCAAGGTGTCGATGGACTGAGCCATAGCTTCTCTAATGTCTGAATCTGTAATAATAACTTCGCGAGGCAAACCTGTTACAAGGTCACGTCCACGCACAGCAGCTTCGAGCGTTTCTGAACCTGGCACCACGCGACCAATTGCCATTTTTATCGACTCAGCAGTTCTTTCTCCAATTAAAATTTTAAACTCACTTCTAATGTATGAAATGATGTCAGTATTTAGTTTATCCCCTGCTACTTTCAAATTTTTTGATCGCACAATTCCACCTAAAGAAATAATTGCAATATCAGATGTTCCTCCACCGATATCAATAATCATACTTCCTACTGGGTCATGTACGGGAAGTCTAATACCAATAGCTGCTGCCATCGGTTCTTCAACTATGTAAACTTCTCGAGCACCTGCATTTCGAGTTGCATCCCTTACAGCACGACTTTCAACATTTGTTACTCCAGAAGGAATCCCAACTACCACGCGAGGACCAAGCATTTTTTTCTCGTCTTTTTGTGCTTTGTTTATGAGATAAGCAATCATTTCTTCGGTTACTTCAAAATCAGAAATCACGCCATCTACAAGTGGACGAACTGCGATAATATGACCTGGTGTACGCCCAAGCATTTGCTTTGCTTCCATACCCACAGCTACCACCTGTCCCGTCTTTTGGTTTACGGCAACAACAGAAGGTTCATTTAGAATAATCCCTTTTCCACGCACATAAACAAGGGTATTCGCGGTACCAAGATCAATCCCAATATCATGGGACATCATTTGTTTTACTTTTTCAATATAATTTTTCATTCTGTTTAGACCACTTTAGCAAGCAGTTCCTCTTCTGTCACCATTGACGCTTCTGCTTGTGTGCGCTGCTTTACTTCAAATTTACCTGCCTCTATAGTCTTCGCTGAAACCACCACACGATAAGGGATACCTATTAAATCTGAATCTGCAAATTTTTCTCCCGGACGAAGATCGCGCTCATCCCATAAAACTTCAACACCTTTTGAATTCAAATTTTCATAAAGTTTTTTTGCTTCATCCAACACTTTTTCATCACTACCTAAAGATATGATATGTACCTTAAATGGAGCAATCGATTCTGGCCAGACAATTCCTTTTTCATCAGACAAAACCTCAACCACAGTTCCCATAAGACGAGTGAGTCCAATACCATAACATCCCATAAATACATTTTTACTTTCACCAGCTTCGTTTTTATATATAAGACCAAGTGGTTCTGAGAATTTTTCACCAAGCGTGAAAATGTTCCCAACCTCGACAGATTTTTTTTCCTCCAAGTCATCTGGATCTATCCCCATCTCAGCAAAAACTTCTGGAAGCATTGCTTCTTTATTTATTGCAATTTGTTCTTCTTCATTCACGTAAATCAAATCTTCACCAGCATCAGTTATTGTTTGGTATTCATGAGAATACTTAGAAAACGAACCACCTAATGCAGCTGTTTTGTAAGTCACTTCTCCTAAACCAACCCTCTTGTATATATTTGAATAGGATATTTGCGCTTTTTCATAGAAGGCATCGTGTTCTTCTTTTGTGCGAGAAAAAGAATATAAGTCTTTCATCAAAAATTCCCGACCGCGCATTATTCCACTTTTTGCCCGAGTTTCATTTCTAAACTTTACTTGAAATTGATACACATATAAAGGAAGGTCTCTAAAAGAATCTACATACGTTTTTAAAATCGCAGTCAAAGGTTCTTCGTGTGTTGTTGCTAAACCTATTTCGCTTCCATTTTTTAATTTAGTCTTAAACCAAATATCTACAACTTCATCCTTCCACCTTCCCGTTTTTTCCCATAAACCTTTATCCTGTAGAGCGGTCATAGAAATTTCTTGTCCACCAATAGCATCCATCTCTTCACGAATGATATTTTCAATTTTTTTAAGTACCTTTAGACCAAGTGGTAAAAAAGCATAAACACCAGCCATTTCCTTGTGGATATAGCCGGCGCGTATGAGTAATTGAGCATTCCTAGAAACCTCATCTTTAGGGGCTTCCTTACGAGTTTTTGTAAAAAGGGTTGATTGCTTCATTGTGCCCCATTTTACTCGAAAACATGGGACGGGTCAAAAGGTTAATTTTCTACCACAGTTTAACGATATCGTGATATGTCACAATAAGCATAAGACTCATGAGTAAAATAAAACCAATTGCATTAACTGCATTTAGAAATTTTGGAGAAATTGGTCTGCGAATTATTGCTTCAATTGCCAGGAAAAATAATCTTCCACCATCCAATGCCGGAAATGGCAAAAGATTTATAACTGCAAGATTAATAGAAATAAATGCCGTAAACCCAAGAAGATATATGAAACCAAACTGAGAAGCGTCACCTACTAAACCAGCAATCCCCACAGGTCCGCTCACCTGGGAAATATCGGCCTTACCTCGAAACGCTTGTCCAAAAAATGAAAGAAGTTGGACTAAGGTTTGCCAAGTTGTAGTAGCTGTTATTTTTCCCCCTTCCCATATTGCTTTATAAAAAGGTAATCGAACTTCACCTACTTTTGACATTTGAATACCAATAGCTTTATTGGATGAACCAATAACTCCCAAGGCTGGGGTCACAGTAGTTATTGAAACCTTACCTTTGTGATCATATTCAATTTGTATAACGTCTTTTGAAGCTACAATAAAATTCTGAACATCTTCGACATTCTGAGGTACAACTTTTTTACTACCCTCATTTAATGAAAGAATTTCATCACCGGTTTTAATTCCTGCTTTTGCGGCTGGAGAATTATCCACAACCGAAAGTACAGTGATTTTTGCATTCTCCACATTATATCCTGAAGCCTCAACAGGCATTTTGTAGCCAGAAGTAAGACTTATTGAAATAAGAAGCCAAGCAAAAAGAATATTAAATGCTATACCTCCTACAAGAACAAGAGCTTGAATATATCTAGGCTTATTAACCAAGCCCCGCGATGAGTCGGCTCCAGTCATAGATTCTTCATCTGGATTCTCTCCAAAAATTTTCACATACCCACCAAAAGGAATTAAGTTAAGAGAGTATAAAGTCTCACCTCTTTTCCAAGAAAAAAGACGAGGTGGAAATCCAACAGAAAATTCATCAACTCTTACACCTGAACGTTTCGCAAGTAAAAAGTGTCCAAGCTCATGAACAAATACCAGTACCGCCAATATGATAATGAAAATAATTATAGACATTTAATTTAGTTGAGTACTTCCTGCTCCTTCTTCGCAAATAATTCCTCTAATTTTCTATTACCCTCATCAATAAGTTTCTGCATATCTTCTTTTCCTCGGAATTTTTCGTCTTCACTGAGCAAACCTTCTTCTTCTTTCTTTTGGATATCATCCCATGAAGCCTCACGCTCTTTACGTAAAGTTATACGAGCTTCTTCAAGTTTTTCTTTTACAACCTTCACAAGCATTGTTCTCCTTTCGCCTGTAAGTTCTGGAAAAAAAAGCCTAATCCCTTTGTCATCGACTGAGGTAGACAATCCAAGATTTGAAACCGTAATAGCTTTCTCAATAGCTTTTGAAACACTCATATCCCAAGGAGCGATACGTACTGTTCTAGGATCTTCTACAGAAATATTTGCAAGCTGATTTACTGGCATGTACGAACCATAAGCTTCTACCTGCAACGTATCGAGAACCGCCATGTTTGCGCGACCTGTGCGAATAGCAGAAAGTTCCCTCTTAAGCCATTCTTCTGTATCTTTAATTTTGGTTTTTAGGTGTGAAAAATCGTATGCCATTCTGATTGCAAATTATTAGTATTAGATTTCATTGTAACAAAGCCATGTTAAACAAGCAAAAAAAATGGTTACCGATTGGTGTCGGTAACCATTTTTAAAAGGCAAAAATTCTTTCCCCCCATCTGAAAATGAGGTATTTTAATATCTCGCAAAAAAGAACTTCGCGGATTTCCCTTCCTGTCATCCAGGAGTGAACTTCGACTAGCACTATATCTTCAGCATTTGGTATTTTTGCTAATTGTCTTTTCTTAGCATTAACACCCCAACTAGAAGATTTAATATCCACACGAACACTCGCCCAATCTGTATAAACAAACAAGTCGGTACTTTTATGATGATCTTCTGACCCGTTTGCCATACACCAACCTCTAAACCATCGAGGCTTTTTAAACTTTTCTGAAAGAGCGTATCTTACCAACTCTTCGTTAGCAAAACCTCTTATAACCCCGATTGTTCCTCGTGCTTTTTTTCGGGAGTTCCGTCTACGCCGCCACTTTCTAAAACGTTTGGCTGGCCCAACCTTAAACGTCATACGGTTTTTTAATCCCATAAAATTTACCTCCTTTCTAGGTATTTGTTTCTGGGATGTTTATACCACCTAAGCAACCAAAGGTCAAAACTAAATGACAGGAACTGAAAATACCAAAGTCTCTAAGATAATTTTTAAAGACGTGGAAGTATCGAAAACATATTGTTGCAATGTAAATATTTTTTCTAAAACATCTTTGTTCTTCTTTACATCTTCTGCCAACAAGGCCTGCAGTCCGGACATAAAAGTGTAAACCATGGATTTATTTTCTTTTATATCTTTATATTTTTTTAGAAATTTTTCTATAACTTTTAACCTATCCGGATATGTCATAGCTAAAAACTTTTTTGGAATAAGCTCTAAATCATTTTCATCACTAGACACGAAATCAAGCTTAACCACCCGTGAAAGAAGTGTATCAATCAAAAACGAAAAAGATGGAACTACAATAAAAAAATGAGTACTTTCTGTAGGTTCCTCAAAAACTTTAAGCATTGCATTTTGCGCCTGAACCGTAATGGAATTTGTACTTATTATAAAAATTTTCTTGTCACCAGAAAGAGGTCTTGAACTCTGCATGTCTTTGACTTTTCTGCTTTCATCAATTCCAAAAGATTCAAAGTGAACAACCGTGAAATCCGGATTATTCTGAGTTGAAATATTAAATTTTTCCTTACATATATCTAAAATAGAATTTACGACTTTATCGCGCGATCCAGCTACAATATATGCATGATGATCAAGTGATGAGATCATTGGTACTATTTTTTCGCAAGAATACTTCTCTTGTATACGTCCAAGTGCTCAAGTGCAATACCTGTTCCTTTTGCAACACAATACAAAGCATCTTTTGCAAGGGTTGCCTTCACACCCGTGCGGCGAAATACAAGCTCAGGTAAGTTGCGTAGTTGTGATGAACCGCCTGTCATAATGATTCCTTGGTCAATAATATCTGAAGCAAGTTCTGGTGGAGTTTCTTGGAGAACATCTTTTATCGCTTTTACCATATCCCTAAGCTCTTTACTTATAGCTTTTACAATTTCATTTGTTTTGATTTCAGTAGAACGTGGAAGACCTGTCAAAAAATCTCGCCCTTTCACAATAGCAGTAAGTTCCTCTTCCATAAATACAGCGGAACCAATTTGGATTTTAATCTGTTCAGATGTTCTGTCACCAATTGCAAGGTTGAATGTTTTTTTAATATAGTCTGCAATAGCTGCGTCTATTTTATTTCCAGCACATTTTACAGATGTTGAACACACAATTCCTCCAAGAGAAATCACCGCAACGTCTGTTGTTCCTCCACCAATGTCAACAATCATATGTCCCTTTGCTTCATGAATAGGAATACCTGCACCAATAGCAGCAAGAATCGGCTCTTTCACTACGTATGCATTTTTTGCACCAGCACGGATCGTAGCCTCTATAACCGCTCGTCGTTCTGTTGATGTTACACCTGCAGGCACAGAAACCATCACCTCAGGTTTAAATAGATTGTATTTTGGAAGAGATTTTCCAATGTAATAGCGAAGCATTGCTTCTGTAACACGATAGTCAGCGATCACTCCATCTTTCATTGGACGATACGCAATAATATTATCTGGCGTTTTTCCGACCATTTCTTTGGCTTCTAGACCTACTGCAAGAATTTTATTATCAAGCTCAGACACTGCTACCACAGAGGGTTCATTAAGAACAATTCCCCTACCAGGAACATACACAAGCGTATTCGCTGTCCCTAGGTCAATACCGAGTTTCGGTGTAAAAAATGCCATATGTCGCCCTATAGTACTATTTTTATATAGCTTTTACAAACCCATATATTAGATTTATTTATATGGTAAAATACCTTCATGTTTAAAGTCGACGTCCTCCCCATCACCAAAGCTGTAATAAAAGACACATTGTCATACTTTTCTTCTGACGAGTTCCTAGAAGGTGCACTGGTTTCTGTTCCGGTTCGCAATAAAAACATTCAAGCAATAGTTTTGAGATGTTATCCAGCACACGAAGACAAAGCAACATTGAAAGAGCTCCCTTATGCACTAAAAAAACTTGAATCAAAAGAGGGACAATACCTCTTACGAAAAGAATTTATAGAAGCTGCATCAAAAACCGCAACTCACCATGCAACTTTTGTCGGCTCCGTAATATCAGCAATCGTTCCACAGAGAATTTTAGAAAACCCACCCAAATCTCCTCCACAAAAAAAGCTAGAAAATACAGAACCTTCTACAGACACATATCACGAGCCATATCTTCTGCAAGCGCCAGATAATGACCGTTTTGCGGATTACAAAAGCTTGATAAGAGAATCTTTTGCTCGTAAGCGTTCTGTTTTTTTCTGCGTACCTACTATTGAAGATGCAAAAAAATCCGCTGAGAAATTAGAAAAAGGAATTGAAGAATTTACATTTGTATTTGATGGGTCACTCACAAAAAAAGACATATTGTTTTTTTGGGATAAAGCTCTTGAAACAGAGCATCCCGTTCTAATCATTGGTACAGGCATGTTTCTTTCTCTTCCACGAATGGATATAGGAACCATTATTATTGAAAAAGAAGCTTCTCGTTCATATAAAACTATCTCTCGTCCATTTGTGGATATTAGGGTGTTTGCAGAAAAATATTCAAAACTCATTGGCGCCAGACTCATTCTTGGAGACATCATGCTCCGTACAGAAAGCATTAAACGTTTCTATGACCACGAACTCATTGAGTACACCCCACTAAAATGGAGATCTCTTGCGACAGCAGAAGATGTGCTTATAGACATGCGTGAATATAAAAAGAAAAGCGAAAAAGGTTTCAGGGCTTTTTCTGATGAAGCACTCGCACTTATAAATGAATTGCGAGAAGATAACGGCCACTGCTTTATATATAGTGCTAGACGAGGGCTTTCCCCACAGGTTGTTTGTAATGATTGTGGAACAACAGTTAAATGCAATCGATGTAGTTCCCCTGTAGTACTTCATTCTGGATCAGACGCTAGTCTAAACTTTTTCTTATGTCACACTTGTGGAGAAAAAAGGTCAGCAGTGGAAAAATGTAAAGACTGTACTAGTTGGAACCTGGTCACACTCGGTATTGGAGTTGAGTCCATAGAAAAAGAATTGCGCACTCATTTTCCAGATATATCTATATTCAAAATAGATCAAGACACGGTAAAAAACCATAAAAAAGCAAAAGAAATTTCTAGGGAATTTTACAAAACACCAGGATCAATTCTCCTCGGTACAGAAATGGCACTTTTATATTTAGATGAACAAGTGGAATTTACAATGGTCTCATCTCTCGATAGTCTGTTCGCAATTCCAGACTTTCGAGGCAACGAAAAAATAATGAATATTCTTCTGAAAATGCGTAACCTTGCGCACAAAAAATTTATCGTGCAAACGCGTTCCCCCGATGAACCAGTTTTTGAATATGCACTCAAAGGAAATATTGCGGATTTTTACAGAAGCGAAATAGCGGAGCGCGAAAAGTTTGCATACCCCCCATTTGTAACACTTATTAAAATTACCTACCAGGGTCTGCGTGCAGAAGTTTTAGAAGAAATGAAAACCCTTAAAGCCTTTCTTGCTCCACATACCGTTCAAATATTCCCAGCCTTCATTGAGACAGTTCGTGGTAAGTATGTAATGCATGCGCTTATTAAAGCAGACCGTTCCACATGGCCAGACATGGAGCTTGTGAAAAAATTAACAGCATTACCACAGCATTTTTTGGTTAAGATAGATCCGGATAATTTATTATAGACTTTTTATTGTTATGTGGTAACTTTGTGCCAGACACCTCTTTACATGAAGTACAGAGATGATCTTTAGAAAGGATCAAAAAAAGTATGTCCAGAAAGGAATTTGGTCTCGTAAACACTCCAACATTGAAGGAAATATGTTCGGCACTACTATGTTTGGGAGGAATCACCATGTCTCTTACAGTTCGGCGCATCGACAAACTTGGCCGGTTGCAAAGAAGTCAAAAACTGCTTTGTTCTGTTACTATGGTTTCATGCGAAGGAGCTGAATCAGATGGAATGCTAATAATCGGAGGACACATCATGCTCCCCAGAGCAAAGGGTTCAAAAAAAATCTTCCATTATGATGCTGTTATAACCCCAAACAATACAAGCTCAAGGAAAGATAACGGCCTTTTAACTATTATTATTCCAGAATAAATTACACTGCCCACACGGAATATTCCGTAGTGGGTTTTTATTTATAATTTAAATTGTGGCTTTTTCGCAAAAAATGTGTCATAATCTGGAAACATGGTCAAGATAGTCCAAAAAGAAGATCCAGTCCTAAGGCAGGTAGCTCAAGAAGTACCTGTCGATGAAATTATCACACCAAAAATTCAAAAAATTATCGCCGACATGAAAAAGGCCCTCGCATCACAAGATGACGGCGTTGCTATTGCTGCTCCACAGATAGGAGTCCCCCTTCGTATTTTTGTCATGTCTGGCAAAGCAGTAGATATTGCAAAAAAAACTACAGGAAATATAGACGAGGTCTACATAAATCCAATCATCACAAAAATTTCTAAAGATAGAAAAATGGTAGATGAAGGATGTCTTTCTGTTCGTTATCTTTACGGAAAAATGAAACGTGCCACTCGCGCAACAGTCGAAGCGTATAATGAAAAGGGTGAAAAATTTTCTCGAGGAGCAAGCGGTCTTATTGCACAGATTTTCCAACATGAAACAGATCATTTAGACGGTATACTTTTCATAGACAACGCAAAGAGCATTCGGGATGTACCACCTAAAGGTAATGAGTAATTTTTAAATCCAATAAACTATAGATGAATTCTGATTCAATAAAATTTGTCTTTTGGGGAACATCTGAATTCTCCGTATATATTTTAAACTCACTAAAAGAGCGTGGGTTTTTGCCCTCACTTATTGTAAGTACACCAGACAAACCTCAGGGTAGAAAACTTGAGATCAAACCTACACATACAAAAACATGGGCTGAAATTCACAATATCCCAGTATTTCAACCAGAAAAATTAAACGATGAAGCTTTTGAAAAACTTTCAAAAGAAGAATGGGATGTTTTTATTGTTGCCTCATATGGAAAAATAATTCCTGAAAGATTTTTAAACATTCCAAAATCTAAAACATTAAATGTTCACCCATCTCTTTTACCAGAACTTCGCGGACCATCGCCTATTGAGAGCTGTATTCTTAGAGATATAAAAAATACAGGCGTAAGCATAATGCAACTCGATAAAGAAATGGATCACGGGCCTATTGTGATACAAAAAGAATATACAATAACCGAGTGGCCAAAACGAGAAGAATTAGAAAAAAGTTTTGGATATCTTGGAGGAGAATTGCTTGCAGACATTTTACCTGGCTGGATTAATGGAAAAATACAAGAAAAAGAGCAAGACCACTCTAAAGCAACATATTGCAAAAAAATAGAAAAACAAGAAGCTCTTATTGATATGTCTGATGAGCCATATTTAAACTTCAGAAAAATTCAAGCCTATTCGGGTTGGCCATGTGCATTTTTCTTTGTGAAAAATAATGAGAAAAATATTCGTGTAGTAGTCAAAGATGCTGAATTCAAAAATGGAGAACTCATCATTGCTCGAGTTATTCCAGAAGGCAAAAAAGAAATGAGCTATCAGGATTTTTTGAGAGGATTAAAGTAGGAATAAAAGATAAAAGCCGCACCCTACGGGCGCGGCTTTTATCTTACTTACCTACTCTAGACGAAGCATTTTTTTAATACTCCTAGATCCCTTCTTCCACAAAGTTTCTTTTTTTGTTTTTGTATCTTTTAGAACTTTAATTATTTCATCATGAACATCATCAATCGCTGCATATAAATCTTCTTTGTCAGAAACAGCCCTAAGCACTTTACCCTTAACAACAACATTTACTTCTGCACGAAATATTTCACCATTATTATGATGTGCAGTTGTCTTAGCAATCTCAACTTCAACATCAATAATTTCGTAGGAACCAGAAAACTTTTCTAAAACACTTTTACCTAATTTTGTATCTACATAACTAGTAATTGCTTCTGTTAATGTTGTGTTCGTCGCTTTTATTTTTGTTGTTTGCATGTATCTATTATACCACTCATTATTCTTCGTCAATATCTATCGAGAGGAGTTTTGATGGAGAATGGTGTCCATTTATAATTCTCACTTTCCCAGTACCATACCAAACTTTGAAAATCTGAACTACTCTCTCGTTTGCCATATTCCTCTCTGCTTTCTCTTTTATTTTTACAACAAATCTTGTTTCAGACTTCTGCTCCACCATTTCTTCCTTGGCTCCTGCGGTGACTTTCACATGAATATACATGTGACTAATTTTATACCATTATCCAAAAAATAAATAACTATAACTTACCCCTTTCTTTTTTCTTTCTATTTGGTATATTATTTTCACCTTGACTCATATATAATGAGTAAGGAGCATATTCCGCGATAGCTCAGTTGGTAGAGCGCCTCGCTGTTAACGAGGATGTCCCAGGTTCGAGCCCTGGTCGCGGAGCAAGATAGGTTGAAAGGGGCCGAAAGGCTCCTTTTGGCTATATTT
>JBAXQO010000001.1:0-110431 GCA_037131675.1 bacterium | reverse complement strand
ATATTTAGGAAGGAGTTATTTTTGGGTATTGTGCTTTATTCATTAAATGCTTTTTTTAAAAAAATATATTACAATTATGAAGAAATATGAAACAAATTTTTTCTTATCTGTATTCTAAAAAATATTATCTCTTAATACTTATCGCTTTAATTGCTGGTGGTTATTACTTCTATTCAAAAAATACTAGTGGTGACGGACAATATGTCCATCTTGTTCAAGGCTCTTTGGTTGATGAAGTAAGTATTGCGGGTAAAGTAGTGTCTTCAAAAAATGTTGATCTTTCTTTTGAAACGGGTGGAACTGTGGATTCAGTGTACAAAGATGTTGGCGATAAAGTAAATAAAGGTGACATGATAGTGTCTTTGGACTCCAGTGAACTCCGTGCAAATCTAGCAAAAGCAGAAGCAGGACTTTCGGCAGAGCAGGCAAAACTAGATCAGCTACAAAGTAATCAGACATCCACAACTGAAGTGACTACAGCAAAACAGAATCTCCAAGATTCAATTGTGAATGGGTTTACCTCTGCTGATGATGCCATTCGTAACAAGGTGGATCAATTTTTCACTGATCCAGATACAATGAACCCAAAAATTCTATTTGCTTTTAATGATTATGATTTGAAAGAAAAAATTAATGCGCAAAGAATTATTGTTGAGGAAACTCTTAAGAAATGGGAAAAGTTGAATGCTAGGCTATCCGTCGATACTGTTTCGAATGCAAGTGCAGATGAGGCTCGTGGGTATTTATCAACAATTAAAACTTTTCTTAATGATGTATCTAGAGCTGTAAATAATTTTGAGCCAAATAACACTCTTTCTCAAACAACTATCGATAAATATAAGAGCGATGTAGCTTTGGCGCGTACAAATATAAATAATTCACTCAGTGCGCTTACATCTGTGCAAGAGGGAGTTCGTTCAACTTCTTCTGGAAAAGCTGTTCAAGAAGCAAATGTAAAATCAGCTCAAGCAACAGTTGCTGCTCTTAATGTTCAAATTGAAAAAACATATATTCGCGCGCCATTTGCTGGAGTAGTTTCAGTTCAAGATGCAAAAGTTGGACAGGCAGTATCTGCTCACACAAATTTAGTATCACTAATAAGTGATGGATATGAAATAGAGGCATATATTCCAGAGCTTAATATTTCAGGGGTTGCTGTTAAGAATAAAGCGCGTGTCACACTAGATGCTTTCGGACCTTCTGTTGGGTGGGGTGTGAATGTAATCAAAATTGATCCAGCTGAAACATTTAAAGATGGAGTTGCTACATATAAAGTAAGGTTTGCATTTGATAGTGTTGATAGTCGTGTAAAGTCTGGAATGACTGCAAACATCAAGATTGAAACAAGCAGAAAGGATAATGTTAACTATCTTCCTTTGCGAACTATTATAAATCAAAACGGTAAGAATTATGTAATGGTGCATATTGGAAAAAATAATATTCAAAAAGAAGTGGTGATTGGTGACAGAGATTCCCGTGGCAATGTAGAAATTATTTCAGGTGTTTCTACGAATGATGATGTCTTATTAAATCCTTAAATTTATTATGCCTCAATTTATTCGCATTGGATTTTATCTCGCTTTAAGACAAATCAGGCGAGCAAGTAAATGGACAACGGGTCTCATCATTTTTGTGATGATTCTGACATTTCTTAATCTTGTTGTTGTTTCGGGGTTGCTCGTGGGGCTCATCCAAGGTTCCATAAATGCACATAAGGAACAATACTTCGGAGACATTACTATTTCAAAACTGGACAAAAAAGATTATATAGAAAATTCACCATTTATATTAAATGTGTTGGATAATTTTAAAGATGTAGATGTTTACACTCCACGCTATGGGCAAGGTGGAGTCGTGGAAGCGAATTACCAAAGTGCAGCAAAAGAAAGTGAAATCGACAAGGCAAGTGCTCCGTTCTCAGGCATTGATCCAATCAAAGAAGATGAAGTAACACATTTATCAAAAAGAATCATTGAGGGTGAATATTTGGTTCCAAGTGATTACGATAAAATACTTATCGGTTCCATGCTCATTAAAAAGTATATGCCGATTGAATCTCCTGGATTTACTCAGCTTGATAATGTTGGAGTTGGCTCAAAGGTTAGAATAAAAATCGGAACAACAACTCGTGAAGTTATAGTAAAAGGTATTCTCAAATCAAAAGTAGACACAGTAAGTACTCAGGTTTTTTTCGTAGATAAAGAGCTGCGCTCACTTATTGGTAGACAGGATTATGGTCTAAGTACTATTTCTATAAAACTAAAACCAGGTTCAGACCCTGCAACTGTGAGAGACGCACTTCTCCGCGCGGGTGTTGGGCAATATGCAAAAGTTCAAACTTTTGAAGATGGGGAACCAAAGTTTCTGAAAGATATCCAAGATACTTTTGCTTTACTTGGAAACATGATTAGCTCAATCGGCCTCGTGGTTGCATCCATTACGATTTTTATTGTGATTTTTATTAATGCGATTACTCGCCGAAAATTTATTGGTATTTTGAAAGGAATTGGAATCAGCGGTAGGACTATAGAAGTTTCATATTTGTTTCAGTCTATATTTTACGCATTGTGTGGATCTGGTATTGGTCTTGTAATTTTGTATTTTGTGCTTATTCCTTATGTAAATACTCATCCTATCGATTTTCCTTTCAGTGATGGAATAATCGTTGCAACTCCATATGGAACTTTTTTGCGTGTCGCTTTACTTGTGTTTGCAACAATGATTGCCGGTTATATTCCAGCAAGAATGATTGTCAGAAGAAATACCCTTGATGCCATATTGGGTAGATAAATAAATATTATGATTGAAGTAAAAAAATTAGTTAAAACATATATTGATGGAGATAAGGTAACCCCTGTTTTGAAGGAGGTTGATTTCAAAGCGGAGGCAGGAGAGTTTATCGCCATCATGGGTCGTTCTGGTGCGGGTAAAAGCACCTTCTTATATCAGCTTAGTCTTCTAGACGAACCGACATCTGGAGAGATTATTATAGACGACATAGACACTCACGATATGACAGCCGACGAAAAGACACAATTTCGTCTCACTGAGCTAGGATATGTATTTCAAGATTATGCACTTCTGCCTGACCTTACCGCAAAGGAAAATGTTGCTCTTCCACTTCTGATGCAGGGTAAATCCAAAGAGGAAGCTTATTCACAAGCAAAGACCGCTCTCGAGAAGGCTGGGCTTGGACACCGTATTGATTTTTTACCAAGTCAGATGTCTGGAGGTGAACAACAACGCGTGAGTATTTCTCGTGCCGTAGCACATAAACCTAAAATTTTATTTGCTGATGAACCAACCGCAAACCTAGACAACTATTCATCAGGTCTTGTTATGGATATGTTTAAAGAATTACATAAAGAAGGGCAGACTATCATTATGGTGACACACGAACCTGAATATGGTCGTTTAGCGGAACGGCTGATACGTTTTGATGATGGAAAGATAGTAGGGGAAGAGTTAATTGATCATGGATACCGTAAAAACTAGGTCTTTTATGAGTTTTTTTATAGATTAAGACGTGGTTGCTTTTTTTATAAAAATATAGTAAAGTATCTCCACAATCTAAATAATAAAAGTATGTCACAGGATAAACTCATAAAACTAATTGCGAAAGAAACTGGCGAAGTTCGCTATACTCGCAAGAATAAAAAATTGGTAACACGTAAGATTGAGCTAAAGAAATTTAGTAAAAAACTTAAAAAGCGAATCACTTTCAAAGAAGGAAAGAAATAATAAAAAACCCCGGAATTCCGGGGTTTTTTATTATTATGTAATTCTCTTCAGAAAGTCATTTTAAAATAAATATGTAGTATGTTTAATGAATTTTATTCCCAATTTCTTTTTTTGTTTATTTCTTCTTTGTTCCTAAAAGCTTTTTCTAAATTTATATCAAAACGGTTACATATTTGCAAAAGATAAATAAATACATCCGCAGCTTCTTGTTCAAGTCTAAAAATTTCTGATTTCTTATCTGTTTTTATATTTTGTGTTTTGCGAGCAGCTTTCGATAATTCGCCGCATTCCTCAAGGAAAAGCATGAAAATCTCTGGAATAGTTTCTTTATCAAATCCACGTTCATTTACCATCTCTTGAGCATACGTTTGAAAGTCTTCGAGAGTCGGGTTTTCTTTTAGGTGAATGTTAAACATGTGTTTTGTGTTTAGTTTTGCGGGTCCGCCGATAGCTCGGTCACAAGTCATATTTTTGTCGTCACAAAAATCTGCTCGCGGCCCCGACTCGCAATTTTTTCTACTGAAAAAATTATGCTCCGTCTTTCGAGTCTCGGCAAAACCAAACTTTATTTGGTTTTTTTGCGGGCCCGCCGAGACTCGAACTCGGAACCTTCCTTTTGGAGAGGAATGTTTTACCATTGAAACTACAGGCCCTTTCGAAAGTTATAGTATCATTTTTTAAGAAATAGTCTAACTAGATCTTCTGATTTTGAAATGTTATCTGGGGTAAGCCAGCAGATTTTTTTATTTCGTTTAAACCATGTCATTTGGCGTTTAACATAGTGCCAAGTCTGGAAATTCAGTGTTTCTAACATTTCTTCTTTAGATATTTTCTTTTGTAGGAAAAGGGAAATGTAACGATACTCAAGCCCAAGCGCAAACATTCTCTTCCATGAAAGGCCTGACTTGTGTAAGTTTTCCACCTCTTTAATCATCCCTTTTTTTATTCGAGAAACAATACGTTTATATATTCTTTCCTTTAATTTATTTTCTGGCCAATCTATGCCGATAGATAAAACCTCATAATTTGGATTGCCTCCTATTTGGGGTACCGAACCAAGTTCTGTAGCTATTTCAATTGCTCGGATAAGTCTGACTTTGTTTTTTATATCTACTGTTTCGTAACGTTCCAAGTCTAATTCTTTAAGTATGGTTTGCAATTCCTCTAAGTTTTTGTCCTCTAATTTTTTTCTTAATTCAGGATTTGGTGAAACTTCAGGAAGGATTATGTTTTGGGTAACTGCATCAATATAAAAGCCTGTTCCACCACAAAGAATCGGAAGCTTATCTCTTTTCAGAATGTCTTTAATTTTTTCATCGGCAAGTTTTTTATACTCAGCGACACTGAAAACTTTTTTAGGCGAACATACGTCGAGTAGGTAATGAGGAACCCTCTGCATATCCTTTTTTGTAATTTTACCAGAACCAATATCTAGTCCTTTGTATACTTGCCTCGAGTCAGCAGAAACAACTTCGCCATTAAATATTTTAGCGAGTTCCACAGCAAGGTCACTTTTACCAGAGGCTGTGGGTCCGAGAATAACGAGGATTTTGGGTTTCATTTTTTGTAATATAGCACAAAAGAGACTCGGTCACACATAAAATTCTGCTGAATTTTTGCGCGACCCCGCCTCGGCGCCGTCGCGCCTGTGGCTTTCGATTCCCTCAGGAAACTGCTACCTAGCAGTTTCTCCCCGGGCACAAAATAAAAACTTCTTGGAAACAAGAAGTTTTTATTTTGTGCCCGGGGAGGGACTCGAACCCTCACACCTTTCGATACACGATTTTGAGTCGTGTGTGTCTACCATTCCACCACCCGGGCAATCTACCAACTTAGTCAGTTTACTAAAAATTCACAATAAATCAAACAAGTATAATAATATTTCATCTTTGTGTTTCATCTACTTATTGCGTATAATACCAGCATATATGGCAGGATTTTTAGAAAATTCAATTTTTTGGGTAGAGGTTGAGAAAATAAAACCGAACCCTTATCAACCCCGAAAAGAGTTTGACGAGGCAGCACTTCGTGATCTTTCAGAATCTATTCGCATGTACGGAGTGTTGCAACCTCTCGTTGTAACTCGTACTGAAATATTTGAAGAAGGGGAAGGTATGCGCGTGGAGTACGAGCTTGTTTCTGGGGAGCGTCGCTTGCGAGCATCAAAGCTTGCAGGTCTTCGTGAGGTTCCAGCGATCATTCGTACCAATACAGATGATGCTCGTATCAAGCTTGAGCTTGCAATTATTGAAAACCTTCAACGCGAAGATTTAAATGTGGTGGATCGTGCTAGAGCGTTTGATCAGCTTGCCAGTCAATTTGGTCTCAAACATCAACAAATTGCAGAAAAAGTGGGTAAAAGTCGTGAATATGTTTCAAATACTATGCGCGTACTTTTACTTCCTGAAGATATTCTCGAGGCAGTGGCTCAGGGCAAAATTACAGAAGGTCACACACGGCCACTTCTCATGCTTAAAGATCGTCCAGAAGAGCAGAATACTCTTTTTAAGGAAATTATGTTTAAGAAGCTTTCTGTGCGTGAGACAGAGCGTATAGCTCGTCGTATTGCGTACGACAAGGCAAGAAGGCTCGATAGAATGCATGACCCAGAGCTTGTGGAGCTTGAAGAAAAGTTTACTGAATCTCTTGGAACTCGTGTTCACATTGAAAAAAGGGAAGTTGGCGGAAAGGTTGTTATAGATTTTTTCTCACCTCAGGATTTGCAAACCATACTTGATTTGATTGAGAAGAATAAATTTGAAGGAATAAAAAACTTTATTGCAGATAGTGATGCCAAGACGCAAGGGTCATCAGAAACAATTGAGGAAACCACACCAATTGATGACAGTGTAAAAACAGATGAAAAAGTAGATGAAGATTTATATTCAATAAAAAACTTTTCTTTGTAAAAATAGCTTTTGTAGATGAATTTTTAGTATAAAATATGCGCAAGCAAAGCTTGCGCATATTTTATTTAGTATTTTTCTAACCACCACTATTTTATTCTTGGATTTATTTTAGGTGCTGGATTCTTTTCAAGCGCATCTTTGATACGTTTTTTTGCCATTGAAGTGCGTGCCATATCTAGCCATTTTACGGAAGGCTTTGATTTATCTTTTGTTTGGATATCAACAATGTCACCATTTTGAAGTTTTGTATCTAGTGAGACCATTTTCCCTGCAATTTTTGCTGAGTGAAGGTGGTTGCCGATGTCTGAATGGATTGCATACGCAAAATCAATTGGTGTAGAGCCAATAGGGAGATCCACAACATCTCCTTTTGGAGTGAATACGAACAATCTCTTTTGGAAAAAATCTGCATTCATATTGTGAGCAAATTCATCTTTATGTGCAGATGCTTGGAGTTCGGCCATATCTTTAATCCAGTTTGGCACGTCAGCCATAGGTTCACTTGTTGTGGCGTGATTTGTTTGGAGCATTGATGGCAAGAGATTTTTTAACCACAATAGATTTTTATTCTCCGTTTCGTTTAGGTTGTTTTTATATATAACATGGGAAGCGATACCGTACTCGGCTTCTCTGTGCATTTCAGGAGTTCTTATTTGTATTTCGACAATAGATCCATCTCCCGTGAAAATGGTTGTATGTAAACTCCTATATCCGTTTGTTTTAGGAAAAGCAATATAGTCTTTTATGCGCCCAGGTAGGGGGCGCCAAATACCATGAATGATTCCGAGTGCTCTGTAACAATCAGTGGGTGTTGGAACATATACGCGTAAAGCTGATATATCATAAATTTTGTCTGCATCGAATTCTTTATTTTCGAGTTTTCTATAGAAACTGTGTAAGTGCTTGATTCTGTAGTCTGTTTTTGCTGTTGTTAAACCTTCTTTAACAAGGGCCTTTTGAACTGATTTTCGGAACTTATCAAGTCTTTCAATACCTTCTTTGCTTTTCTGCTTGATTATTTTTACTGCCTCTTTGTAATTTTCTGGTTCGATATATTGAAATGCCAAGTCTTCGAGTTCTCGGGAAATTCTTCGGATACCAAGTCTGTATGCAAGTTGCGCATACACTTTCATTGTCTCATGTGCGATTCTTAGTTGTTTATGTTTTGGTACAAATTCAAGCGTGCGCATGTTGTGAAGTCGGTCGCAGAGTTTAATGATGAGCACACGAATATCTTGTGACATGGCTACAAACAATTTGCGTAAAGATTCAATGTATCTGTCACTGCCATGATAACGGAGCTTTCCAAGTTTAGTTACTCCTTCTACTAAGAACAAAATTTCTTTTCCAAATTCATCCTCAATCTGTTTGTCTGTTACCGAAGTGTCCTCAATTACATCGTGTAGCAAACCTGCGGCAATAGTACTTGCACCCATTTGTAGTTCAGCAAGAATTTTTGCGGTTTCGTAAGGGTGGATAAAATATGGCTCCCCAGAATATCGAGTGTAACCCTCGTGCGCTTTTTTTGAGAATTCATAAGCCTTCGTGATAAGTAACTCATCTTCGACGGAAGCATTATCTAGGAGCTTTATTATTTCTTTTACGTCGGTTGTATATGTCATATAAGCTTAAGTTTATAATTTAAGCTTATATGAAAAATCAATAAAATACCAGTTATTTTTTCTTTTTTGCAAAACCCCTAGGTTTCTTTTCTTGTGCGAGGAGCTCAAGAGCTTTAGAAAGTTCTATGGTATATGGACTTTCTGGTGTTTTTATGGAACGAAAGTTTCCGTCGTGTGCCACGTAGGGGCCAAAGCGTCCTATATTTGCGGTTATTATTTTTCCTGATTCAGGGTGAGTTCCGAGTGTTCTAGGAAGAGAGAGGTATACAAGTGCATCTGCTACAGTCACTTCACTCAAAGGTTTTTCTTTGGGAATGCTTGCCATTTTTGGTTTGATTTTTTTAGGTTTTGAGATTTTTTTCTTTTTCTTACCTTCTTGGGTTTCAACAGGTGTTTCTTCTGGTTTTTCTGTAGCTGAACCGTCACCTAGTTGTACATATGGTCCGTATTTTCCAACTTTTACAAAGATTGGTTCTCCTGTTTCTGGGTGTAGTCCAATAGGTTCGTCTTTTTTTATTTCAGTTCCGTCCATCATAAGTGCTCCATCACATTCTGGGTATCTAGAACATGAGAGGAATTTTCCACCTCGTCCAAGTTTGATAATCATAGAACTGCCACATTTTGGACATTTAAATTTTGGATCAGCTTCACCTAAGTTTGTTGCTTTTTCAGATTTTTCTTGTTCTTTAATATCTTTAGTGAAAGGTGTATAGAAGTTTTTGAGCGTTCGAATATATTGTGCTTTACCAAGGGCGATATCATCAAGTTCATCCTCCATCTCTGCTGTGAATTCATCGCTGATATATTTTGCAAAATTGTTTTCGATGAATGTACTTACTACTTCTCCTGTATCTGTTGGTTTTAGTGCACTTCCAATTTTTTCAACATATTCCCGGTCGATAATTGTTTTAATTGTACTTGCATAAGTTGAAGGTCGGCCAATGCCTCGTTTCTCGAGTTCTTTCACCAACCCCGCTTCACTATATCGTGATGGCGGCTGGGTTTGTTTAGCTTGAGCTTCTATTGAAATCAAGTCCAGAGATTCTCCCACAGAAACTTTTGGAAGCTCTACGTCGTCACCTTTAGCATCTGGGTCTGCTAAGAGCCACCCTGGGAATAGGGTACGTGAACCGTTTGCAGAAAATGCTGGAATTGTAGCTCCATGAATATTTGCGAGAATTTTTGTGCGCAAAACGTCCGCATCAGACATTTGAGATGCTACAGTTCGTTGCCAAATGAGTCTATATAATTTCTTTTCATCATCATTTGATCCAGCACTTTCTTTTTCAACATGTGTTGGTCGGATCGCTTCATGTGCTTCTTGTGCGTTTTTACTTTTTGTTTTAAATGTTCGTGCAGTTAAATTTTCTTTTCCATATTCTTTTTCTATGAAAGTTGAAATACTTAAAACAGCTTGCGCTCCGAGCGACACGCTGTCTGTACGCATATATGTAATGTGTCCAGCTTCATAAAGTTTTTGGGCAATTCCCATCGTGCGTGAAGGTGTGAAGCCTAGACGTGAACTTGCAGCCTGCTGAAGAGTTGAAGTTGTAAATGGCGGTTTTGGAGCGCGTTTAACTTTCGTTTCTTTAATATCGACAATATTCCATTCTTTATTTTTTGCTTCAGAAAGGATTCTTTCAGCCTCTTTTTCTTGGCGAGGCTCTTCCTCACAGGTAAGTAAAATGTTCACTTTTTTTTCTGTTTTAAATTCTCCAGAAATTGTCCAGTAGTCTTCAGGAGTGAAAGCTTTGATCTCTCGTTCGCGCTCTACAATAATACGAAGAGCGGGGGATTGAACACGTCCCGCAGAAAGTCCGTATCGAACTTTTTTCCAGATAAGCCCTGAAAGGTCGTATCCAAAAAGTCTGTCGAGTACTCGGCGAGCTTCCTGTGCAAGCTTTAGGTTCATATCAATTTCACGAGGGTGCTTCAGAGCTTCTTCAATCGCTTCTTTGGTAATTTCTTGATATGTAACTCTTTGAATTTTTTTATTTTTAACTTTTGCTTCTCTAATGAGTTCTGCAAGGTGCCACGCAATAGCTTCACCTTCTCGGTCGGGGTCGGTTGCAAGGATTATTTCGTCTGCGTTTTTTGCGAGTGCTTGGATTTCAGAAACGACATGCTCCTTTCCTTTTGAAATTTCGTAGTGAGGAATAAAACCCAAATCAACATCAATAGCTTTTTTGTTGCTCTTTGGAAGGTCACGCACGTGGCCAACAGATGCCTTTACTTCATAGGCACCGTTTAAGTATTTTGAAATTGTTTTTGCCTTTGCAGGTGACTCAACGATAAGTAGTTTCATGGTTTTAATATGTAGTATTCAATATATATAATGAAGAATAAATGAACATTCGGAAATGGTGGAAGTGCTGTCGTGTTGGTAGAGTATTACATGAACTTATATAAAAGTGCAAATTTATGCAGAATTTCTTTTTGATATTTTATGAGATAAAAGAAAAAGTCATCGTCCGTTTATTGTCGAACGATGACATGTGTTCAGTACCAAAATCCTGCATACAGCTGTAAGGGTCGTGTACTGTGGTGTCTAACCAGACGCTCCACATCAAACCCCAGTCTCTTGCCGAGCTCATAGACTTTTGTAGAATCTTGACGAAGCTTTTGTGCACTCTTTGGGTCAGCGCATTCCAGAGACCGAGCTTCTTGCATGGCGTCATGCAGAAAATTCCCAATAGAATACTGTAATGCCTCTCCAACTCTTGGTTGGAGAGGTTGAGTTCTAGCCTTCCTTATAAGGCTTGGGAAAGTAACGAATTCCAATGACAATTTCCTCGCAAGTATTTTTGCTGCATCCTGCCACACTAACCAGTTTTCAATCTGGTTGGTAAATATTCTTACATCGCTTCTCGCCCTGAGAAAGGCGACGCAGATGAGCGCTGTTAACGACAGAGCGATTAGAAGTGTGGCTAATGGCTGCGGTGATTTGAGTAGGGTGAGATCGCCTATACAACATGTCACGAACAGCATTGAAATCAGACCGTATCGTGTCATGCGCCGAGACGCATCCTCTGCGAAGTTCTCATCAGGGTTTTCGATGATCCAGTTTTTTATGAACCACGCCTCAATAACAAGAGCGGCTAGTCTTCTGGATTGGAAAAAAGAAACATTCTTTTTTTTCATGTACTTAATTTGTCTTTTTTGGGTGAAGGGTTGTTTGGATAAAAAGAATGTTCACCAGAACAGACCATTCTCCAAGTAAGAGTTATTTTCTAACACTCATTCTATCACTAAATACCTATTTTGTCAAAAATAGGTATGTGTTACTGTGTTTGTTGTTCTAGTTAGGATTTTCTGCTTATCAGCCCCTGACTTTCTTGTATAAACCCCTTGATTTCCAACATCATCAGAATTGAATTGAGTGTTTGTATTGAAATTTCTGCCTGCTCTAAAAGTTCATCGCGGGAAATTGGTGTATCTAAAAGTTTTAGAATTAGCAATTCATCTTCGTTACAGTCGACAAAATCTAAAGCTTGCTGTTCTGGTTCAAGATGTAGTGCTTCGAGCAAATCATTTACACATGTAATGGGAGTGGCACCGAGTCGGATGAGCATGTGTGGACCTTCTGATGTCTTGGAAAATATTGAGCCTGGTACTGCGAGCACGTCTTTGTTGTAGTCGGTGGCGAGTCGTGATGTGATAAGTGTGCCAGATTTTTTCTCAGCTTCAATAATCAACGTCGCGTGAGATATTCCAGCGATGAGTCTGTTTCTTTGTGGAAAGCTGTATGGGGTTGCCCTGAATTTTTGATCAAATTCTGAAAGAAGCCCACCTCCATTTTCTACAATTTCTTTTGCGAGGTTTAAATGTGAAGTTGGGTAAAGCACAGACTCATCCAAGCCTGAGCCAGGAAAGGCAATTGTTTGTAAGTTGTTTTGAAGCGCTGCACGATGGGCGATAGAATCTATACCTAGTGCGAGTCCGGAAACTATTGTAACTGGCTGGCCTTTTAGTCCTGCAATGAGTTTTTCACAAACTTCTTTTCCATAGCTTGAAAATTTGCGCGAGCCGACAATTGCTAGGAGTTTATTTCCTTCTTTTGGCATTTTGCCGACAAGATAAAGCTGTTTAGGTGGTTCTGGGATTTCCAAAAATTGCGGAGGGATTTCATAATCTGCAAGTTTTCTCATCTCAAGTTTCATTTTGTGAATTATAGCAGAAAAAATTTTGCAGGTGGATATATGTATTTTTTTTTGTTATTATCTTTTGATATGTTAGATATCAAATTTATCCGAGAAAACAAAGACCTTATTACCCTTGGTGCAAAGAAAAAGCGCATGGATTTCAGCGTGGACTCACTTATTTCCATAGATGACAAACGACGAGAACTTCTTGCTTCTATTGAAAAGAAAAAAGCCGAACAAAACGAGGTAAGTAAAAAGATTGTAAATGCAACTCCAGAAGAGCGCCAGCAACTTTTAGCTTCCATGCAGACATTGAAAGCTGATCTTCAAAAAGAAGAAGAGTCTATTAAGGAAGTAATGATTGAATGGCAGAAGCTTATGGTTCAAGTTCCAAACATTCCAGATATGACAGTGCCAGAAGGTGAAAGTGATGAAGACAACTTGGAAGTACGAACATGGGGAGAAAAGAAAACATTTGAATTCACAGCAAAGAGTCATATTGAAATTATGGAAGCTCTTGATCTTGCTGATTTTGAAAAGGGTGCAGAGGTTTCTGGTTTTCGTGGATATTTTTTGAAAAATGAAGCTGCCGAACTTTCTTTCGCTGTATGGAATTATGCAAAAGATTTTTGGCTTGCACGAGGATTTAAATTTATGATTGCTCCGTCTTTGGTCCGCAAACAAACACTCCTTGGTTCAGGGTATCTACCACAAGGTGAAGAAGATTTGTACAAAACCCAAGATGAAGATTATTTGGCTGGTACTGCCGAGGTGGCAACAATGAGTTATTTTGGCGATAAAATTATTGAAAAAGAAAAATTTCCTATCAAGACACTTTCTTTTTCTCCATGTTTTAGAAGAGAGGCAGGAAGTCATGGTAAAGACACAAAAGGACTTATTCGTGTGCATGAATTTTATAAATTAGAACAAGTGGTGCTTTGTGAGGCAAGTCATGAAGAATCTGTAAAACTACACGAGGAGATAAATAGAAACACCGAAGAGTTTATACAGTCTCTTAATATTCCATATAGAGTTGTTGCAAACTGTGGGGGGGACTTAGGTCTAGGACAGGTTAAAAAATATGATATAGAGCTTTGGGTTCCTGGGGAAGGTAAATACCGAGAGATTTCTTCCGCTTCATATTTTCATGATTTCCAAACCCGAAGGCTAAATATTCGTTATCGTGATGGAGAGCAAAAAATGAAGTTTGCTCACTCTCTAAACTGCACAGCAATTCCCACACCTCGAATTTTAGTTTCACTTATTGAAAACTACCAACAGGAAGATGGCTCAATCAAAATTCCAGATGTACTCCAGAAATATATGGGTAAAAGTATAATTGGAAAAGTAGATGTCGAGAGTAAAATATAGATCAGCAGAAGCTTTACAAAAACGTCGACGCTCATTTAAACGCGTATCCATTTTTCTTAGTATCGGCATTGTTTTTATCTTCATAGGGTTGGTCTTTTTTCTTCGTATGGATCGTTTCCAGATACGTGATGTAAATATTGAAGGTGCGCGAATAATTCAAGAAAGTGATTTACGAAAGAGTGTAGACGATACTCTTTCTGGTTCATATGTTTGGCTTATACCAAAATCAAATACTTTTATATACAATCTCGGAACACTAAAATCTTATTTACTGGAAGAATTTCCAGGTATTCAATCGATAACTCTAGCTCGAGATGGTTTTAATAAAATTTCATTAAATATAGAGGAACGCAAACCCCATGTGCTTTGGTGTCCAGATAAAGACGAGGTAGATCAACAGTGTTATTTTATAGATGACACAGGTCTTTTGTTTGCTGAGGCACCTTCATTTTCAGGTAATGTATATTTTATTTTCCGAGGAAAACTAGATAAAGATACACCGCTTGGTGCTCGCCTAATGTCTCAGCAGGACTTTACTTCTTTCGAACAATTCATTTCACTTATAACAAAAAATCTACATGTAGATATTGTGGGTGTGACATTTAAAGAAGTTGGAGATTTTGATTTAGATCTTGCTTCTGGAACAAAAATTTTGTTTAACAAAACCCTTTCATATGATGATATGTATAACAATTTTGGCTCAGTGCTTAAAAGTGACCAATTTGCATCATCAACAATAAATTCACTTGAATATTTAGACATGAGGTTTGGTAATAAAATTTTTTTCAAAAATAAAGTATCAAATTGATTTCTCAGTTTTTGTAATTAGAAGTATAATACTGTGGTATGTACGCTTTGCGATTAGTACCGGTTTATATATGGTGGCACTACACTGCTGCCTTTACTGATATGTTTCGTATTGCTGGTAATCTATTTTGGTTTTTATGGCACTTTTTCTCAATACCTGACATCTTAAGAACTTTTTTCTCTCCATGGCACCGACTTCACGAAACAAATCATAAAAAATTTGATTTGGAGGCAGCAGCTTCTTCTTTTATTGTAAATACCTTGATGAGGATTGTTGGTATGATAATGCGGTCACTTCTCCTTATCTTTGCTTTCTGTGGTTTTGTTGTGGTTTTTGTTGTTGTTATTGCAAGTTTTTGTGTGTGGATAATTCTTCCTTTTGTACTTATTTATCTTACAATTCTTGGGCTTACTTATCTTTTTAAATAACCATGAAATTTTCAGAACTTTATACATACGCAAAAATATATATGCCGGCATACATGCTTGATAAAAGCATTAAGCCACGTAATAGAATTTTCCTAAGAAAAACTTTTTTTGCAATTTCTGGAATTTTGGGAGTTATTGTGATGATGGATCTGGTGTCTAAAACATGGCCACATGTTTTTTCAACGCAACCTTTTGTGTCTGAACATATTTCCATATTCTTAGGAGTATTTCTTTTGTCTTCTGTTGGTGCGCTTAAAATGTTTATGCTTGAGGCTTTTTATCTTTCTCATATTTCAAATGTCTCAACACGCTCAATAAAGAAAAAGGGTGAAACTTTTTATCCCATAACATACGATGTATCCAGAGTTGTATTTAAAACGCCAGCCGACGATGTGGTATTAGGTTTTCTTTCTTCTTATCTTGTAACGGTCGTTATGGATAGGTTAGGAATCCCTCAGGACGAGATAAAAAGATTTTTGTCTATGAGGAAAGAGAAAATATCCACTATAAATTTTTCTGTTATTTCAAAAAGTGATGTTGTTACTTTTCCGGATTATTCACGAGCGGTATATTCCTCATCTTCTGAATTTTCAGCTTTTCTACTTTCATATGGCGTAACTGAAAAACTTTGGGGTGGAGCAGTGGATTGGATTTCAAGAGTTCGATATAGACAAATAAGAGAGAGGCGTTTTTGGAGTAGGGAAATATTGGGACGAATACCGAGTTTGGGTAAAGATTGGGCATTTGGTAAAGCTTGGACTTTGATGAAATATGCAAATCTTATTCAAGAGGAACCTTTATATAGAAGTCTTGATGAGTCTCTCTTTGTTTTTTATCGTAAAGAATTTGAAGAAGTGGAAGCTGTTCTTACTCGTGTAAGTGGGGCAAATGCTTTAGTGGTGAGCGAAGATCCAGAAAATGCCATGGATCTGGTTGTGATGCTTGGGATGGCGATAGACAGGGGGTACGCGTATCCACAAATTGAAGGTAAACGGGTTTTCCTACTCAGGCCGTCAGTGTTACTTAATGGTATTTCAACTAAACAAGATTTTGAGAAATTATTTATTGAGATTTTTAAAGAAGCAAGAGATTCTGGGAATATTATTTTAGCAATAGAGAATTTTTCAACACTTATTGATGCTGCATATACATATGGCACAGATATTGTATCTCTGCTTGGAATTTTCCTATCATCTCCAGAATTGCACATTGTAGCTCTCATAGATAAACATCGTTATCATGACTCACTTGAACCACACAAAGCTCTAACCTCTCTTTTTGAAAAAATTACTATGCAAGAAAAAGACAGAGATGCAGTTTTGCATGTATTAGAAGATGAGGTTTTAAATATGGAAGCGAGAGAAAAAGTTTTCGTCACATATGCTGCCCTATGTGCAATTGTTGAAAATTCAGAAAGGTATTTTTCAGATTCATTTTTATATGAAAAAGCCAAGGACATATTGGTAGAAATTGGTCCTTTTGTAAGGAGACAGGGGAAAAAAATTGTAAGCAAAGAAGACGTGCTTGCACTCTTTGAAGAAAAGACTGGAATTCCACAAGGCACTGTAAGAGGTGATGAGAAAGAAAAACTTTTAAATATTGAGACGTCTTTGCATCAGAGAGTGATTGGACAGGATGAAGCTGTGGGTGCGATTGCAAATGCTCTCCGTCGTTCACGAGCTGGAGTTGGGAACCCGCGCAGACCGATCGGTTCGTTCCTCTTCCTTGGTCCTACGGGTGTTGGTAAAACAGAGACCACAAAAGCGCTTGCTCAGACATTTTTCGGAGACGAAGATGCAATTGTTCGTTTTGATATGTCGGAATATAAAACAGATGATTCGCTCAAACGTCTAATAGGTTCTTTCGAGGGTGAAAAATCTGGTGTGCTCTCAACAAAACTTCGTGAAAAACCGTATTGTATACTTCTCTTGGATGAATTTGAAAAAACAAACAAAGAAGTCCTCGACCTGTTTTTGCAAATTTTGGATGAAGGATTTTTCTCGGACATGGAAGGCAACAAGGTAAATGTTCGCAATGCAATTATTATTGCAACATCAAACGCTGGTAGTGATATTATTTTTGAATGTGTAAAAAATGGAGAAAATATTCAAAATAAAAAAACAGATATTGTTTCTTCAATAATATCCCAAGGAATTTTTAAACCAGAATTGATAAACCGCTTTGATGGGACTATTCTTTTTGAACCGCTAAAGAAAGAAGAATTGAAAAAGATTGCAGGAATAATGCTTATAAAACTTGAGTCAAGATTAAAAGAGAGGGGGATTAAACTTCAAGTGACTGATGAGCTCATTGAACAAGTTGCTTCACAGGGGATGGATCCAGCTTTTGGTGCACGACCTATGAATAGATATATTCAAGAAAAAATCGAAGCGCTTGTGGCAGACAAAATAATTCGTGGGCAGATAAATCAAGGTGATGCAGTTGTGATTTCTAGAGCAGAGCTTTAATATTTAGGTATGAAAATTTTCTATGCCATTTTATTTGGGGCAGCGCTCATTGTGGGAGCTTTGGCATGGAAAGGCTACTTGAATCCAAAGCCTCTTGTATATGTAGCTCCTGCGCAAAGTACGTCTACAGAGCAAACTTCTCTACCGGCCCAGAAAGAAGTTTCTGTCGTTGCAGTTGGAGATGTTATGTTAGACAGAGGTGTGAGACAGGTGGTGGAGAAAGTTTTTGATAATGATTACTCTCGAATGTTTGAATTTGTAAAAACAAACATTTCTGAAGCCGACATTTCCATGTTTAATTTAGAAGGGCCTGTGTCAGACAAAGGAACAAATGTTGGAAGTATTTATTCGTTTCGCATGGCTACTAGCACTCTCCCTGTGTTGAAAGATGTTGGCTTTGATGTTGCTTCATTTGTAAATAATCATGTTGGAGATTGGGGAAGGTTGGCGTTTGAAGACACCCTCACTAGGGTGGGTGATGCAGGGCTTTTATTGACCGGAGCTGGATTTTCATACGCAAGTGCGACTGAACCTGTAATCATAGAAAAAAATGGAATAACCTTTGGATTCTTGGGATTCTCTGACGTTGGTCCGGTTCACCTAAAAGCAGGTTCTACGACGGCAGGTATTTTACTTCTTTCAGATCCAAATCTAGAATCAATTGTTCGCAATGCAAAATCAAAAGTCGATCAACTGATTATATCTGTGCATTGGGGTGAAGAATACAAAACGGATATTACAAATAGACAGCAAGAGTTTGGTCATAAATTAATAGATTGGGGAGCTAGTCTTGTTGTAGGTCACCATCCGCACGTTGTTGAGCCTGTGGAAAACTACAACAATGGAGTTATTGCATATAGTTTAGGAAATTTTATATTTGATCAGCCTTTTTCAAACGAAACTATGAAGGGAGGTGTACTTGAAGCTGTATTCCATAAAGACGGTCTTGTTCGTTATGAAATAAAACACGTAATTATGGACAAAAATTTCAGGCCGGCGTTTGTTGAAAATAACCTTCTCTAGTGTTACACTCTCCGCACATGGTACAAGGTTTTTGGAAAAAAATAAAAAAACCGTTTCTCGCTTTAGCGCCGATGGCAGATGTTACAGATGCTGCTTTTCGGCGTATGTTTGCAAAATATGGGAAGCCAGATATTACGTGGACAGAATTTGTTTCTGCAGATGGTCTTTGTCTTGCTCCAGAAGAAGGAAGAAAAAGACTCCTAAAAGCATTTGAATATATTGAAGCAGAGCGACCTGTGGTAGCGCAAATTTTTGGTTCCAATCCGGAGCATATTGAAAAAGCTGTAGCTATGGTACGCGAACTTGGTTTTGATGGAGTTGATCTAAATATGGGTTGTCCTGATAAAACTATTGAAAAACAAAAGGCTGGAGCAGCTCTCATAAAAACTCCTGAGCTGGCGAAAGAAATTATTCTTGCAGCAAAACGTGGTGCAGGTGAAATGCCTGTCTCTGTAAAAACACGCATTGGGTACAACAAAGATGAACTTGAAACATGGTTACCTGTCCTTCTTTCCGCAGAACCTGCGCTTATCACTGTTCATGCGCGAACTCGTAAAGAAATGTCTCTCGTATCTGCGCGGTGGGAAAGAGTAAAACGGGCAGTGGAGATTCGCGATGAAATTCAGAAAGATTTGAAAATAAAAACATTGATAGCTGGAAATGGTGATGTAACTTCCAGAGAAGAAGCTTTTAAACGTGTGGAAGAAACTGGTGCTGATGGTGTAATGATTGGTCGTGGAGTTTTTGGAAACCCTTGGTTTTTTAATTCAGAAATAAAAAAAGAAAATCTACCTATCACAGAGCAGCTGAAAGTAATGGTGGAGCACACAAAATTTTTCGAAGAATTGTGTTCGTATAAAAGTTTTGCTGTAATGAAAAAACACTATAAGGCATATTGTCACGGCTTTGATGGGGCAAAAGAATTGCGCGTAAAACTTATGGAAGCAGAAAATTCTAGGGAAGTAGAAAAGCTAGTGGATGAATTCGTAAAAACGCCTTAACTAAGGCATTTTTAGCTAATGTTATAAAATAGATACTACAATCACTTGACAAAAATATTATTGGTGCTATACTACTAAGCGCATCAAGAATAGTAGGCCAAAAGAAAAAACCTGCTCCCAAGATGTTTAGAAAGAGAAAGGAGGTGTAGACGTATGCGTGCAAACGCTTGCCAGTCTGTCGGTCCGCCCAGTTGTCATCGAAATAGTAACGGCAACACCACGACGGAATTGATTCACTCTTCAATCGGCGCCTTCAGCGGCTCGGCCATCGGCATTTATTTGATTTGATTCGCCGCCGGCCACGCCCGCAGTAGATTCGCCAAACCCACGTTCTTTAGAAAGGATATAGACGTTCACCCCGAATTAAGAACGCATACAACGTTCCTATACTATCGCACGTGCTTTAGTAAAATCTGGGCTCGCATAAATCCAAAAATAAATACGTAAAAGCACTCAGAGGCACGCCAGGATTCACTCCCTAGGCGTGCCTCAAATTTTAAACCTCCCGCTCACAGCGGTTTTTTTATTCCAACAATCGAGAAATACGTGAATGAGTAGTCTCATTCACAACGTTCGAGTGCAGTTGGAAGAAAAGATATTTACCTTTTATTATCAAAATTTGTTATACTTCTTTCTATGTCAGAAGTCTTATATCGCAAATATCGTCCGTCAAATTTTAAAGAAGTTGTAGGACAAGACCATGTTGTCTCTGTGCTTGAAAAAGCCATTACAAACAAAAAGACTGCACACGCATATCTTTTTTCTGGTTCCAGAGGCATAGGAAAAACTTCCATTGCGCGTATTTTGGCAAAAGAGCTTGGAACACATCCAGATGATATTTATGAAATCGATGCTGCTTCAAACCGAGGTATAGATGATATTCGTGAACTTCGTGAAGCTGTGAATACGCTCCCATTTCATTCAACATACAAAGTATATATTATCGATGAGGTGCATATGCTCACAAAAGAAGCATTCAACGCTCTTCTTAAAACCTTGGAAGAGCCGCCTGCTCATGTTGTGTTTATGCTTGCAACCACAGAGTTAGAAAAGTTGCCAGACACTATCATCTCTCGCTGTGAAGTATATAGATTCAAAAAACCGACAGTAGAAATCCTTGCACAGCAAGTGTTGGATGTAACAAAAGCAGAGGGATTTACAATTTCAAAAACATCTGCAGAGCTTGTGGCACTTATGGGTGATGGTTCATTCCGTGACACGCTAGGTACTCTTCAGAAAGTACTTGGGATGTTAAAGGATAAGAAAATAGATGACGAAGAAGTGCGTAGGGCTCTAGGTGCACCAGGCAAAGAACACATTCATTCACTTATTGATGCACTTGCCACAAAAGATTTAGACGGAGCGTTGTCGGTAGTGCAGAAAATAAAAGAACTTAATCTTTCTGTTGTTACATATTTAGACCTTGTTCTTCGAACCCTTCGTTTTGCACTTTTGGTGCGGTATTCTAAAAATATGCATCCAAATATTAGAGAAGAAGTAGGGGATGATGAATTTGTATATTTAGAAGAAAAAGCAAAAGATGTGAAGTCTGGAGTTTCTTCACAGGCTGTGGCAGAATTTTTGCACGTCCGCGAAGAAATGGGTATAGCTGCTCTTCCAGAACTTCCACTTGAGCTTGTACTCATACGACTATTAGGAGAAGAGAAATAGTTAGACAAAATTTAGAAAAGTGTTAATCTTTTTTCCAGAAAGAGATGTTTTTTGTAATGAACCATAAAGAAGCTATGCAGAGAATTGTAGAAACACATCTTTGTATCTGGGGCTGTTTCTTTGAAGATTTACCCAGTTTCAAAGACTTGCAACAAGAATGTGTCCAAAAAATATTATTGGAACGTTACCGTGAAATGAGGCGAATGGTTGAGTGTAAAGAAATTGGTGTTTTTGAATACTCTCGCTTTGCACAGGAGTTCGATATAATTTGTCTACTGCTTGTGATTTGCGTTTGGGGAGCATCGAGTGAAGATGTTCCTATTACGGAAGAAGATTTGGGAAACATCCGTTGTCATCTGAGCAGCCTTTGTTCTGCTGGAGTTGAAGAAGATGGTATTGGGATTTTTGGGATTACTTGTCGGTTACTTACAGAAGGACTGAGACTTCGTCAGTTATCTGAACCTATCGTACTCAGTCTTACTTAATGTTTTTACCACCTTGTTCCTAAAAAGGAATTGAGGTGGTTTTATTTTTTAACCCCCTTTCTTTTTGTGCTGTTTTCTAGTATTATCTCAGAACACATTGCGGGATCGTCTAATGGTAGGACTACGGTTTTTGGTACCGTGTATCTTGGTTCGAGTCCAAGTCCCGCAGCTATTGACAGCTAGCATAGGTCGTGTCATAATATAAGCGACTCGTGCTAGCTCAAGACACTTCAGAGCAAACCAAATCAGAAGCTTATATCCTAAGCTTCTGATTTGGTTTATAATTATTCTCATATTAATATGAAAAACCGACCCCTTCCCCCAAATATAAAACTACATTCTGAAAATGCCGAGAGGGTTTTTAAGGGTGTTCGATTCGATACATATCAATGGCAACAGAAACAATTTGATGGTTCTGTTTCAACTTTTGAAATCGTGAAGAGAAACGATACGGTTATAGTTATTCCGATTATTGATGGAGAGATAGCCTTAGTAAAAGAACAACAGCCTCACTGGGACAATCCTGGCTACACACTTGTGGCAGGTATGGTAAATGATGACGAAGATTTGGAAACTGCTGCGCGACGAGAGCTCGAGGAGGAAACGGGTCTTATTTTCGATAATTATTGTCTCGTTCACATAGAAACCAGTACACCCGCAGTTGAATGGTTTGCTTACACTTTTGTTGCTTCTGGATATCGAGGTGAAAAAGAAAAGAAACTTGATCCGGGAGAGAAAAATGAGGTGGTAAAAGTTTCCTTAGAAAAACCTGTTGAGATGACACGAAAACGAGAATTGTTTCATCGTCCTCGTTTCATTGAAGATATGCTCATGCAGGACAAGCTTGAGGAGCTCAAAGATTTAATTAAAAATCCTGAGAAATATTCAATACCTTTAATTTAGATAAATTATAAAAACAATGGATTCAAAAAAACTAAAAATCGCATATATAATTCCAGGATATAACGAATCTCATTTAAAACAGCGAGGATACAATAAAGTTGCAAAACTTTTTGAAGAATCTGGAGTTACGCCAATACATGTCGAAATAGACTGGAAACACAATAATCCAAACCGATTTGATGATTATACTGAACAGTTTTTAAAAGTGTATAAAAATCAAAAAAATACAGAAACCTATATCCTAGGATTTTCTTACGGAGCAATGATTGCTTTATTAACTGCAACTAAAACAAAACCAAAAGCTCTTATCCTCTGTTCACTCTCACCTTTCTTTGAAGAAGATTTAATAAACCTAAAGCCAGCATGGGTTAGATGGTGGAGAAAGAACTTTATAGAGAGTGATTATTCATTTACGAAAATTGCTCAAAAGATTAAAACTAAAACATACCTGATTGTTGGAGAAAAAGAAGATGAATCTTGTATAGCTAGGGCGAAAGACGCGAAGAAGAAATTACAAGACAATCATTTAAGTGTTGCTAGAGGAGCTGAACACAAGATTGGACAAGAAGAATATTTAGAGGTAGTAAAGAGATTAGTTTCTAAACTTTAATCTATGAATTCAAAAAACGTAAAAGTTGTCGTTTTTGTCCCAGAAACCCACACAGACATAGTTCGTGAAGCCATGGGTAAAGCTGGTGCAGGTAAAATCGGTAATTACTCTTACTGCACTTTCTCTACAAAGGGTATTGGAAGATTTAGACCTGATATTGGAGCAAATCCTCATATTGGTGAAGTCGGAAAGTTTGAAGAAGTGGTTGAAGAAAGGATCGAAACTGTTTGTCCAAGAAAAAAATTGGAAGAAGTAATTAAAGCCATTAAAGAAGTTCACCCATATGATGAGGTGGCTTTGGATGTATATAATTTAGAAAATATATGAAAACCCCAGAAACCCTAGCCCTCGGTAAATTCAAACCTGATGATTTGGTGGTTTCTTTAGGTGAATCAACTAGAAAAATTAATCCCGTCATTGAAAACAAGATTGATACAATCTGGGAAGCTAAATTAAAGAAAGCTAAAGAAGATGGAAGAGTTTGTTACAATGGAACTCCGTACAGACTAAATTCTTTGGAAAAGAAAGAGAATAAACTCTTTTTAGACTTTGGACCTGTAGAATTTAAAGCTGTGGCAGGGTTAACATCTATTCCTGAATATTTTACTTTGTCAGAAAGTTTTTATATAAAACAATGTTTCAATCATTCCACAGTAAGAACCGCAGATGGTTGTTACCTAATGGTTGAGTTATCGGGAAAATCTATGAACATGAACGTTGTAGATTTCATAGGTGGTATGATGGAAAAACCAATGGAAATGGCGACAAGAGATGATGTTTTTAATTCTATGTATGTTGAACTGGAAGAAGAGGCCTGCATTAAAAAAACCGATATTGAAGAGATGTATTTGAGAGGTGTGTATTTGGGGACTATGACAGGAATAGGATTCTATTTCGAAACCGTATTAAAAGTTTCATCGGAAGAGCTTATAGAAAGGTTTAAGAAAGAAAACAAAGATCAGGACATTAAATCACTCAAGGTTTTTACACGAGAAGAGTATTTATCAGTATTGCGTGATCATAAGTCGAAGAATAAACAGTTAATTGTTGAATTAATGAGTATTTAAATTTAAAAACATGAAAGCCTACCTAGCTATCAAATTTAAAGAAGACAACTCCAATAGAGAAACTATTGAAAGTATTTCTAGTGTTTTAGGTCGTCTCGGAATGGAAACGGTTTCCATGGCACGTGATTATGAAAAATGGGGAGAAGTAGTTTTTACTCCAGATGAACTTATGGAGAAAACCTTTAAAGAAATAGATCTGTCTGATTTGCTTATTATTGAGTTCTCAGAAAAAGGAGTTGGGTTAGGTATTGAAGCCGGCTACGCGTATGCTAAACAGAAACCTATTATTGTTATAGCAAAAGAAGGTTCAGATATTTCTAGTACTCTTAAAGGTGTTGCCAAAGATGTGATTTTTTATAATGATCCAGAAGAATTGATTGGTAAAATAAAAACTTAAGCTATGATCCTCAAAGATAAACCTGAAGATTTTAAGGAAAAGTTTGAAGTCGTTAGCTGTTTCATTGAACATGAATCGGAAATCCTATTACTTCACCGACAAGATTCAAAACCACAAGGAAATACGTGGGGTGTACCAGCAGGAAAAATAGACAAGGGTGAGGATTTACTAACCGCCATAATTAGAGAGATAAACGAAGAAACTGGAATATCGGCAGAATCTCATCAATTCAAATACTTTGATAAGTTTTACGTTAGATATCCAGATTATGATTTTACGTATCATATATTCCACTTACCAGTAGAAACAAAACCTACCTTGAATATAAATCCAAATGAACATAAAGATTCTATATGGAAAACTCCGCAAGAATCTTTGGAGCTGGATCTTATTCAAGACGAAGACTTTTGTATACAAGCTTTTTATAACATTTAATATAAATTATTAATATGAAAATCAAATTCGTAAAACAAGATTTCTGGATAGGATTGTATTGGAAGAAAGAAACCGATACATCTACAAATACAATAAAGACAACTTGGTATCTTTGTATCATTCCAACACTTCCTATTATTTGGAGTACATATGAATAATTAAATCAAGATGCAGATAAAAAACCTTACAAAAGAATCTCCCCGATCGCCACATGAAAAATTAGGAGGTTTTGTAATTTTGGCGAGAGCGATAGATAAGTGTCGTGCTGAAATTGCCGATCAGGTGGGCGAGTACGAGTTTGGTTGTGAACTTGATCAATACTTATTTAACTTTATGAAAGTCGATGCTGAGGCTTTTAAGATTAAAGTTACTGAAGGAGCTACTGATGAGGATCTGGTAGCTTTTGTAAAAAATACAGGTAGTCAAAAAACAGATCAGGAAATTGCTAAATGGTCTGAAGATATGAATAAAATGACTTACCATGGAGATGAAGATGGTGGTGAATGGTTTGATGGTGAATGTCTTAGATTAGGTCTTGATCCTTCAGAAACAACCCTTTTTCAGATGTTGGATGAGGACGATATCAAATTGTTTAATTAAAATATATGAAAACTAAGTTTATTCTTCATGGAGGATTAAATCCTGAAAAGTTAGAAGAAAACGATAGTAATTTTTATATAGAAATTTTAAGAGAAGTGCCAAAAGAATCTTCCATATTAATTGTTCCTTTTGCTAAAGCTATTGAACGAATACCTATAACAACAGAGAAGATTATGACTAAATTTAAAAAAAATAATGAAGATAAAAATCTCAATTTTTAAATAGCTAAAGAAGGGTCTTTTATAAAACAAATAGAGTTATCAGATGTTATATTTTTTCAAGGCGGAACAAGCTTAAACCTACTTAAAGTTCTTAAAAATTATCCAGAATTACAAGACTCATTAAAAGGGAAAGTTGTCGTGGGAGAATCAGCGGGAGCAAATGTCTTGTGTAAACTCTTTTATAGTCCTAAAACTGATCAAATAGTAGAAGGTCTTAGTATTTTACCAATCAAAATTATTCCTCATTACAAAAAAGAATATGAAGGTAAGCTTGATAAAGTTGGTATTGATTTTGAATTACTTACATTACAAGAAGGTGAATATATGGTTTACAGTATATAAACGAAAGACCACTTCATAAAGAAGTGGTCGGGTTGTCAGGATTTGAACCTGAGACCCCTGGAACCCCATTCCAGTGCTCTAACCAAAGAACTGATTTATTTCCTAAACGTGGTCGACCACGCCTTCGTACTTAGTCAGTTTCTCCAAGACATTGTTGGGACGTCTTGACTGAGCTACAACCCGTTTAGATAAGTACTCTACCAAGGATTATTATAATAGCAATACAGAAGTTCTAAATGTCTTAAAAAGTGTCACTTTTGTCACTTTTTGGTCTATAATTGAATTTATGCAAGATTTTAAATACACAAAATTTCGTAAAGCTAACGATACTTCCTATATTATTCGAAATACGTTTTCAAATAATGGTTGCCCAGTTATATTCAGAGTAAGTGGAATTGATTTAAGTACTCTAAAATCAAGTAATAAATTTCCTGATTTTGATCAGGAATCAGATTCCATACTTGAAAATCTAGAAGTGAATCCAGGTACGGGACAAGTATACTTTCAATGGGTAGGTAACAGTTTTCATCGTATGTAATAAATTAACCAACAGAAAGAATGAAAGAAGAAGTAAAAAAATTAATTGATAGATTCCAGTTTGCGGGCGTTCTATATTTATTTTTTCCAACACTTTTGGATGCTCTGTATAGGAACGTTTCTGCTTTGACTGAAAACTCTCTTTTGAGCTATAGCACTATCATTGCCTTTTTCATCGCCAATTATGTGATTCTTGAATTATCAAAGCGACGACTTGAGGACTGGCTAGTAAAAATATTAGCTATAATTGTAACTACTCAAATTATCGCATTCATTCCAGTTCTAGTTATATTTGGACAAGTACCCGAGCCTGTTCATTTTAGTGCTCCATCACTTTATATAGTAGAGTTTATTTTTATGGCAGGGCTTACTGTAATTCTCTGGGCTCCAATCGTTTCCTGTGTATTGCTTGTAGTCGGAGCATTTTCAACAAAAAAGAAATAACATATTATTTTTTTAAAGCCTCGAGTTCTCAAGGGTTTCAAGTTTATATCACCAACAATTTCTTAAAAAACATCCTATACTAAATAATAAAACGGACCATCTTTTTCAAGATGGTCCGTTGCTAAGGTTTTTTGTACCAGTTATTCACTCCTTCATCCGGCTGCCACATTAATCGGATTTGTTCGACAACGCTTGGTAGGTGTTGCAATTGATTATCTATCCCATCTAAGAGACGAATAATAAGGAGTGCTATCGTTAACTCGATTTGTTGCGGAGGCATACCATGTCTCAGTCCATCAAAGGTGATCGGGAAACCACCGTTTACCAAGGTGCGAGCACCTAGTACATAATCTTGATGGAGGGTTCCTTTGTGATGCCTAAATGGCACCGCTGGAAACTCTCTATCAGAAGACGATATACTCACAAGCGAAACTTCTGGGTGGAGGTTTTCAATATCTTCATTGGTAAGAACTGGCGAACCAGTTGTGCCAACAATGAGATCAAATTCCTTGAGCCTTTGTTTCAACTCGCATGGTTGAAGGATGTGTTCGGGTCGGAGTAAATCAAACACTCCTCTCGAGCCCATTCCACGATGTCGCAATTCATCAAGCTTTGGATCGACGGCATAGCCATCGAATTTCTCACAAATGAGAAGTTGACCAGCAAGCTGTCTACCGATAGGTCCGAGACCGATCACCAGAACTTTAGGATTATTTTTTTGCCGCATCCGAAGATGCTGCATAATCTTTTCATGTCCGTTTATTCCTATGTAGGGAGATTCAAACATGAGTTTCTGGTATGACCGTGCTACAGAAATTGAAGGAAATTGAATATTTGCAGACTGGATTTTGTGGTGTCCAGACGACGTTTGTTCAACCCCAATTAGGGTAGTGAAGTCCTTGCAGAGTTCGTTGACAACGAGATGCATAAAGCCGCCATCGTCAAGAATAACCACTTTGCTATATTTTTCAATCTGGTGTTTGGAAATTTCCGCTTTAACAAAAGCGATAAGTCTTTCCTCAAACCAAATATCAAATGGTTGCATTGGATCAAACTTTTGGCTGAAGGGTGCTACTACGCAACCCTTAGCTTTAAGCTCCTGCATAACCTCAGTGTTCGTGGAATAGTTCTTTCCGACGATTACACAGTTTTCTGGCTTCAATCCCATCTGGAGTAAGTGCTCGAACATTCGCAGTTGCGGTTCAAGCAGGTGCTGACAAGCGAGGAGGAGTACGTTACCGAGCTCCACCTCTTCGTAGAGTTCGGAAACTCTTTGGAGTAATGGATAGGTATACATGTGAAGGTTCTGTTTTCTGTCTCTTAGCATTATATCACATATTTAGATAAAAAGCAATCATTAGGAGTGGGTAATGGGGGAGGGTGATAAACAAAAAAATACTCCACGAGAGTTACCTCGCGGAGTGTGGTTTAGTGTTCGAATAACTCAGACTGGAATGCAGTTGACCAATCGCTTTTCGAGCTGTTCCCGAAGAAACATGTAAAGAAACGGATTGTTGAGAGCTAGAATCTCAACTGCAGCCATGGCGGCGTTCGAGGGTTCGAGCACCGTGGTGACCGGCACGCTTGAAGGTGTGCGCAGTGAAGACCAGACATCTTCCGGAAAGTCTTTGAAACTCGCCGGAACTGTGATGACTGGAACTGTTGTGTGTGCGGACAATGTGGGGCCGGCTCCATTGGATCGCCCAATGAAAGCAATCACTACAGAATTTGGCACCTCCTGAATGAGCGAGTGAAGCATGTTCAGACCACGAATCGGTTCCTTGTGAATAGAACAGGTTTTCGTAATGAGTTTGAGACGCTGACAGGCCCCATAGAAACCTTCACACATCTGATCGAGCGCATTCACCACTGGACTCACGTCGTCCTTGTCAGATCCGCGCCAGATGATGATCTGTTGTGATGGTAAACGGAAACGGCTTGTGACCTCGGCAACACGACGATATTTCACCATCACTTCGTTGAGATCGCCACCATCGCGGTAAACCTGTTTGTCGATATACGATCCGTTTTCTATTACTCGCCATGAATCATTGTCGATAACATCGGCGAGACACAATTCGCATGTCAGGTTAGTGAGACCAAACTCGACCTTGAAGTCGACAAGCTTTCCACCTTCAATCTGCCAAGCTTTTTCCAAGATGAGGAACACTCGTTGGGCGATTTTCCTCATTCTATCGAAGCATTTCCATTCCAAGGAGTAAAAGACCTCGTCTTCATCGAGGGAAAGAAAAGGCTTCTGTCCATGGATCGGTTTCGACGGTTCGTATAGGTGTATTTTTCCGTCTGCGTATTCCATAAGTGGATCGTCGCAGAGGAGGTCATGCTCCTTCCAACGTCGATTGTTTGTCTTCAGGAAAAACTCCACAAGGAGCTTTGGAAAAAGATGACCTTTTGCAAGGCCAGGCATACGCTTCAGGTAGGAACCGTGTGCTTCGCGTCGAACCACTACCTCGTAAGGCAACATGGTGCAGCGGTCCGCGGTAAATGCAGTTGGAGCAATTTGCTCACGAAATGCCACAGGAATTCCACAATCCCGAAGGAGAGTGAATACGTTGCAAGTGGTTTGAGTCGCGAACACCGCTTTGCCTTCTAAGATGTCGTGTTTGGCGCCATCGCCGGCAGTGATGTCGTCTTTTGATTCAATCAATACCGCATGAGGGTCGCCCTCAACGGCAAATACCTCTTTTGTCTTACCTTCAGTGAGAAGGATACCAGCTATTATTTTTTTCATGGCCTGTGTTTCTGTTTTGTTGTCAATGATACGGAATTCATTCCCGTATCCATCTGGTGAGGTATATTACTTAAAAGAGATAAAAAGACAAGAAAGCCCCTCACATTTACAGTAACTGATGTTCCGCACGCCAATTATCTAAGTCTTTTTTATTTTTCTAAAAAAGTTTATAAGTATATTTATCAAAAAAAATGCTAGAAGTATCCACCCAACAATATCAGTGATTCCTAAAAAGTTTCTCCACGTGTTTCCTAGTAGATACCCAGCAACCATAAATATTCCTATTTCTAGTGCATTACCTATAATATCGAAAAGGATAAAATGTCGGAATGATATACCTATAAGCCCAGACATAAAGTTAACAAGTTGTCCTATTGCTCCTACAAAACGTGAAATAAAAATTGTTATCCCTGAATGGTCCAATAAATATTTTTCTGCCTGTTTTACATACTTGTATTTTTTTATTTTACTCTCTTTGATAATTTTGTATCCCCATCTTTTAGTCAGATAATAGCCAATTGAATCACCAAGTATGTTTGCTGTCAGTGCTACTATAAAAGATATTGCCAAGTTTAGATATCCTTGGCTCGCAAAGGCTCCGGTGGCTAACAATAAAGTATTTTCAGGCCATGGCACTATAATGCCTCCAGAAAATATAATCAAAAATAAGGTAATATATTTATATGATAGTAGAAGTGAGATAAGGGGATTTAGGAAATAGGCCATAATTACTCTGATTATACATCAATCTTAACAAGCGGTAATGGGTTTTGTCTTTGTAAATGTTGAGTCTACAGTACTTTCTTCATGAATATTTTTTTATACGTTTCAGTAGAGGCTTTATTTAGATTTTTATAATAAAGTAATCAGATATAAATTATACATATGCACCTCTCTCTGTTTCTAATGCGTATATATAGGGGAGAGACACTGGGTTGAAAACTCAACTTTATGTTTAAGTGTCTAAATTTGTTATTAAATAATGTTTATATCTTATAATATGAAAAAGAAGTATGTGTCATTGTTGGTGGTGACTGGACTTTTATCTAGTTTTATTTTTTCTTTACCAGCTTTAGCTGATACCGTTACTGCAGGGAATGCTCCTCATAGGAATTTCAGTGGTGATAATAAACGAGGCGTAGGTGTGCACAGACAATTTGGTGTTTTTGGAACAGTTGCTTCAATAAGTGGAACAACAATTACTGTAAATAGTCAGGTTCGTCCAAACGGCACCAGTACAAGTGTTGTATATACTGTAGACGCCTCAAATTCAAAAGTTACCAAAGATAATGCCACTTCTAGTGTTTCAAATATTGTTGTGGGGGATAAAATTATAGTTCAAGGTAAAGTAGATGGTACCAATGTTGTTGCGACAAATATCAGGGATGGAGTTTCTGTAAAAGGAAATATGCCTGATGGACAAAAACGAAATCCTAATTTTCAAGGCAATGGCCAGCCAGTTATTGGAGGCAATATAACTGCTATAAGTGGGACAACTCTAACAGTTACTAACAAAGGAGGTGTTGTGTATACAGTAGATGCCACAAATGCATTTGTACAAAAAGATAATGCAACATCAACACTTTCTAGTGTTGCGGTGAATGACATAGTTGTTGTTCAGGGTACTGTAAATGGAACATCAATTGCAGCATCTTCAGTTATTGATCATGGTGTTGCACCTGCTTCATCAACTGAAAATAAACAAGAAAAACCCAAGGGTTTCTTTGGCGGCATAGCTAACTTCTTCAGTCGGTTTCTTGGTTTCTAAATATTAAAAATTAGAAAAAACAGAGACATTAGTCTCTGTTTTTTTGTTGCCTATGGAAGTACTAAGTTCACAAAATAAATACAACAAAAAGATATTTGTCATGATATACTTTATTCGTGTTTAAATTCGGAAGAAAATTAAAAAAATTGGAAAAAGTTGTTGGACCTGGGTTGATTACCGGCGCAGCGGATGATGATCCATCTGGTATAGCGACATATTCTCAAACCGGTGCTCAATTTGGTTATGGCCAACTTTGGGCTGTAGTATTTCTTCTTCCGCTAATGACAGCCGTTCAAGAGGCTTGTGCACGTATTGGTGCAGTGACTGGAAAGGGTATCGCTGCTGTTGTTAAAGAGTACTATAGTAAAAAAGTTCTGTATTTTATGGTTATTTTGGTGTTGGTAGCAAATACTATTAATATCGGCGCTGATCTTGGTGCGATGGCTGCAGCGGCTGGGTTGATTTTTCCTGTCCCATTTATTCTTCTCACTCTAATTTTCACCATTGTTATTTTAGTATTAGAAATTTTTGTTTCCTATATTAACTATGCCCGTATATTAAAGTGGTTGGCGTTGTCTTTGTTCTCTTATGTTGTGACAGTTTTTATTGTGCGTGAACCTTGGGGTGTTATTTTAAACGCAACTTTTATTCCTCATATTGAATTTAATTTTTCTTTCTTTTTTATTATCACAGGGGTTCTTGGAACGACAATTTCTCCGTATATGTTTTTCTGGGAAGCTTCAGAAGAGGTAGAAGAGGAACACAGAAAACATCTGATTCATAATGGAAAGCCAAAACTTACAAAGTCTTTTATGCGTTCTCTAAGGATTGATAATTTTTTAGGGATGCTTTCTTCCCAAATTGCCTGCTGGTGTATGATTGTGGTGGCAGCAACAGTGCTTCATAGTAATGGTGTTACAGATATTGCCACAGCTGCTGATGCTGCTAAAGCACTCGAACCTTTGGTACAAACATTTCCATATGCTGGAGTTTTGGCAAAAATAATATTTGCTATTGGGGTGGTTGGGTTAGGCATGCTAGCAGTTCCTGTTCTTTCAGCATCTGCGTCATATGCTTTATCGGAAGCGTTTAATTGGAGAGAAGGTCTTAATTTGAAACTGAAAAAAGCACATGGTTTTTATGGAGTGATTACCATCGCAACCTTGGTTGGTCTATGTATTAATTTTATCGGAATTGATCCAGTGAAGGCATTGGTGATTACTGCAGTTATTAACGGTATTGTTGCTGTTCCGCTTATTTTCATAATTGCAAAAATTGCAAGTAGTGAAAAAATAATGGGAGAACATAAAAGCGGGGCACTTTCAAAAGTGCTTATTTGGGCAACTTTTTTCCTAATGGCTTCTGCTGTTGTCGCTATGTTTTTTACTTTTTTAAAATAATATATATTTTATAAAATCCCACCTCTTTTTTACGGCCATTAATCTAATTATTTTAAAAATGTTTTTTACATTTTTCGCCAGATATGTTCTGTTTACATATCCACAGTGACGGTGAACGATTGTTCACCTATACTATATACATCAGCCAAGATAACTTATAAAAACATGAGTAGTCACACATTCAAAAAAACAATCGAAGGAGAGATACGAAAACTCAACAATGAGATTGACCTTAAAATAATCAAAGGTCTTTCATACGGTAAAGAGGCCTTGCGACATAAGTTTCTTTTAAAACAATTACAAAGACTAAATCGCCAAAGCGGTTGGTTGCAGAAATCTTTTAGTCTCGTTTCAACTTTTATACTATGATTGAAGAATATAAAAATAAAATTGTTTCTTTTTATCACCGACATCGCAGAATGCCAAGCTATCAGGAAATTATGGACTTGGTCGGTTTTAAATCAAAGAATGCTGTATATAAACTAATAGATAAACTTGTTGAAGCGGAGGTGGTTTCTAAAGACAATAAAGGCAGGCTTATACCAAATAATCGTCTAGATGAAGTGCCTCTTCTCGGGCTCGTAGAAGCAGGTTTTCCATCCGCAGCTGAGGAAGATATGTTGGATACTATCAGTATTGATAATTATTTAATAGAACATAAAGAGTCTACTTATTTACTGGAAGTTAAAGGTGAGTCAATGATTGATGCTGGTATTCAAGAAGGAGACCTAGTAATAGCTGAGAGGCGTGGGGAACCAAAAGTTGGAGATATTGTTATTGCTGAGGTAGATGGTGGTTGGACCATGAAATATTATAGAAAAGAGGGGAATAAAGTTTATTTGGAACCTGCAAATAAAAAATTCAAACCAATATATCCAACCGAGGAATTAAAGATAGCGGCTATTGTAAAAGGGGTTGTTCGTAAATATTAGTTCACTTCTACTGAATCTCCGGCCACAAAACCTGTGGTCCAACAAAGCTGTAAACTGTAGCCACCAGATGGGCGATCAATATTTAAAATATCTCCAATTAAAAACAAATTTGGGAATATTTTGGAATGCATCGATTTCCAGTCAACCTCCTCTGGTTTTACACCTCCTGATGTGATTATTGCTTTTTCCGCCCCCAACAATTCTTTAACATGCAGGGGAATGGATTTTAATACTTGTATCAAGTTTAGTCTTTGTTCTCGAGTTACGCTATGACTCAATGTATCTCCATTAATACCAGATAATTTGATAATAATTGGAACAAATGATGAAGGAATTAATGTCGCTAGACTATTTTTGAAATTTTTATTGCTATGTTCTTTGAAAATTTCCTGAAGTTTTAAGTTAAGTTGCCCATAATCTAGTTCTGGTAAAATATCTAATGAAATTACAACATCGCCATATTTTAAAAGCTCACCGACTTCCTGGCTCATATTTAGAATTGCAGGACCTGAAACTCCAAAGTGCGTAAAAAGAATTTTTCCTATACGCGAAGCCTGTTTAACATTATTTTGGAAAATAGAAATTTTTGTTTTTTCTAGGGTGGTACCTTGTAAATCTTTTATCCAATCATCTTTTAGTGCGATTGGTACAAGTGCTGCGCTGGGTTCTATTATTTCGTGTCCAATTTTTTGTAGCCACTTAAAACCGTCGCCAGTCGAACCTGTTTCTGGGTGGGAGGTTCCACCTGTTGCTAAAATAAATTGCTTAGCGAAAATATTATTTTTACCTTTAATTTTTATTGCAGTTATTTTTTGATTGTCTACCTCAAAGCCCAGAACTTCACTATTTGAAATCACTGTAACATTTCCTTGTTTCATATATTCTACTAAAACATTCAACACGGATTGCGCTTTGTCTGTAATAGGAAACACGCGTTGAAATGCCTCAATTTTTGTTTCCATTTTTCTTGAGTTAAAAAAGTCTAGGGTGTCTTTCACATTCCATTTTGAGAATGTTGAGAACAGGAATTTATTACTGCCTTTAAATTTATCTAGAAATTTACGCGTATCAAATTCAGCGTTGGTTAAGTTACAACGGCCCCCACCCGAAATTAGAAGTTTTTTTCCGAGGTTTTCATTTTTTTCAATGAGAATAACCTTGGTGCCACGTTCTGCAGCACGTCCAGCAGCCATCATGCCAGATGGTCCGCCACCAATGACTACAACGTCCCAAACAGACTTTCCAGTTTCTAGATTCGTATCCATGCAAAGTATCCTAGCATATATTAGGCATAAGAAGCGATTGTGTGTTATGGTGTAGCACATGTCTCGTGAAGAAGTTGTTGTTAGATTTGATAATGTGTCATTTGAATTTGGACACAATAAACCCATCTTGGATGGGGTTAGTTTTTCTATACGAAGAGGATCAAAGATTACTATTATGGGCCAGAACGGTGCTGGGAAAAGTACTATTTTTAAATTGATTACAGGTGCACTTGTTCCAGAAGACGGCGAAATTCATTGTGGAAGAGGTGTAATCGCGCTTTCTCGGCAAGTTATTCCACGCGAGGATCTTGCTCTTACTGTTCGTGAATTTTTTGAAAAATGCTTTGATAAAAAGGTTTATGATATCGACCCACGTATTGAAGAAGTTTTGGAGGTGGTAAATCTACATGCTCCACATGACAAAATCATAAAAACATTTTCTGGCGGACAGCAAGCAAGACTTCTCTTGGCATCTGCTATTATTCAAAATCCAGACATTCTTCTTTTGGATGAGCCTACCAATAATTTGGATAAAAAAGGAATCGCTCATCTTACGGACTTTATTAAAAATTATAAAAAGACTTGTATTGTAATTTCTCACGATGCTGATTTTTTGAACTCTTTTACAGATGGGGTTTTGTACCTAGATGTCTTCACTAGGAAAGTAGAACAGTATGTTGGTACATATTTCGATTTACTCAAAGAAATTTCTGCTCGAATTGAAAAAGAGAATCGCAAGAATGCTCAGTTGGCAAAAGAAATACAAGAAAATAAAGACAAAGCAAACTTTTTTGCAAACAAAGGTGGTCAGATGCGTCTGGTGGCTAGACGCATGAGAGAAAAAGCTGAAGAGCTTGAAGAGGAAAAAGTTGATGTTAGAAGGGAAGATAAAACAATTCGACCTTTTAGAATTCCTGTACCAGAAGATCTTCTCGGTACTATTCTAGAAATTTCTGAATATACTGTTATGGATCCAAAGACTCATAAAACTATTCATCGAAAAACAAAAGTAATTTTGAAGAGGAATCAACACTTACTTTTGAAAGGTCCAAATGGTATTGGTAAAAGTACATTGCTAGAATCTCTTGCTCAAGGGACCGCAGTTGGTGCAATGATTACTAAGGGTGTTAAAGTTGGATACTATAGACAAGATTTTTCAACTTTAAATTTTGAGGATACTGTTCACGATTCACTCATGGGTGTGATGGAAAAACACATTGAAGAAGATTTACGTTCTACTGCGGCTGGGTTTCTGATAACGGGGGAATTAATAAATACTAAAATTGGAAGTCTTTCTGAAGGCCAGAAAGGATTAGTTGCTTTCGCCAGACTCGTTCTTCAGAAACCGGGGCTTCTTATTCTTGATGAGCCTACAAACCATATAAATTTTCGTCATCTTCCAATCATCGCCAAGGCACTTAGTGAATACCAGGGGGCAATGGTTTTAGTAAGTCATGTTCCAGAATTTTTTGAGAAGATTAGGATTGATGAAACGTTAGATTTGGAGAGGTAAAACTTTTACATAAAGGATTGTAATAAATTTATGTCTTACTTTGTATACATACTTGAATGTGCTGATGGTACTTTTTATACTGGTTATACAAACAACCTTGAAAGAAGGCTTTATGTTCACAATAATCTAAAATCTGCTGCGCACTACACCAAGATTCGTAGGCCTGTTAGTTTGAAATATTTTGAGACTCTAGAAACAAAAGGTCAGGCTCTGAAAAGAGAATGTATAATAAAGAAACTTACAAAAGCTGAAAAGCGGAAACTTTTAGGGCTCTAAATAATAAGCTGCTATGCTTTCGTAGGTTTTGTTAGTTAGACTAGCTTTTTTCTATTTTTGTGCTATACTTAAGCGAATCAGTTTTCTAAGAGTCTCAACTCTCCAAAAATACTGTTTTTAAGTAATAATAAATAAAATATAATAAAAAATATGGGCGAATTCAGAAAATCAGGAGGTTTTGGTGGAGGTTTTAAAAAGCGAGAATTTGGAGGAGGACGTCCAAGTTTTGGTGGTAGACCAAGTTTTGGTGGCCGATCAGGTGGTAGAAACGATGGTCAATCAGAAATGTTTAGTACTACGTGTGCTGAATGTCATAAACAATGCGAAGTTCCTTTTCGTCCAAATGGTAATAAGCCAGTTTATTGTAATGAATGTTTCAGTAGTAGGAGAGAGGATTCTCCACGAGAGGATTATCCTAAGAGAGATTTTGCGCCAAAACGTGAATATCCTAAGAGAGATTTTTCTCCAGCTCAACCACAAGTAAGACCTCAGTTTGACGACTCTAAGCGTCAGTTTGAGACTTTAAATGTTAAATTAGATAAATTAATAGAACTACTTAGCAAGAATGTTGCTGCTCCTGTTGTTTCTCCAATACAGGTTAATGTAGAAAAAAAAGTTGAAAAAGTAGTTGCTGGTCCTAAGAAAGAAATAAAGAAGACTCCTGTTGTTTCAAAAAAATCAGACACCAAAATTGCTCCAAAGAAAAAAGTTGTAGCAAAGAAGAAATAATTTTAATTGAAAGAATAAAACAAAAATGACACACGTGGTGTGTCATTTTTGTTTTATATAATCTCTATCTTTTTAATATTTTCTTGAGTTTAATCAAAAAAGTTTGCTAAATATGTGTTTATTGTTCGTTGGTCCATTTCATAAAAATATTGACCATTCTCGTGAAGTTTTTTTGCAAGATTAACTCCCACAAATCTCCAATGCCAAGGTTCAAATTGGTAATATGTATTTTTCTTAGGATATGAAAGTGTGAATCCATATTTATATGCATTTTTATTTAACCATTCAAAAGCTTTTGTTTTTTCAAATGATGTTTTGAGTGTTGTTGTAGAACTTACTGTGTCTAGGTCTACGGTGGTACCGAGTTGGTGTTCAGAATATCCTTGGTCCGCAGAGAATTTATTTGCACCGGATCCATAAAGGGTTTTGTATTCAAGTTTTACCGCGGCTTGTGTGTTAAATGATCTATATGCAGAAATAACCCTAAGATTAACCCCATCATCCTCGGCATCTACAAACATCTGCTTGAGGTGTGGCCATACTCCAGAATGGATTTGAAGAGTTTTCTTTGCATCACTCAAGTATTTTGAATCTATTTCTGTAAGATTTGAAGGAATATAATTTTCATTTAGGAAATATATTTTTGAATATTTTTGTAAAAGTTGAGGGTCTGTTTTGTAGAGTTTTTCTAGTGTTCCGACGGAAGAAGAAATTTTACCTATCTGTTCCGTAAAAGAATCGTTTGTCTGTTTTTCTTGCGATAGTTTTGAAGTGAGGTCTACGTTTTCTGTTTGTAGGGTAGAAAGTTCTTTGAGTGCTTGTTCAAGGTTGAGTTCTACTTCGTTTGTGTGGTTTTTAAGGGAGTAGTAGTTGTATTCGCCATAGCCTGTTAGAGCAAGTAGACAAAATGTTCCTATTGCCGCGTAAACACGTGTTTTTGAGAATAAATTTTTCACGAGAATATTGTACCATGTAGGCCCTATTATTGCTCTGTTTCATAGGTATTATAAAGAAGTGAAAATGTAAGGGTTTGTTAATGAATTTTATTGTGAGTTCATCAAATCTTTAATCTCAACAAAATAGAATTAGGAAGTCACTAAAAACAAAGGTCGACTTTGTGGTGGTGGTATTTTGTTGTTTATTAAAAATTTCTAATCAAAAATATTATGTGTGGATCATATGGAATGTATGGTTTTGAACCATTGGGAGGTATTTTGTGGATTATTTTTTTGGTCATAATAATTGGAGTGATAATCAGGCTTATTAGAGGTCCGCGATATCGTGGAATGTATCATGGTTGGCATGAGGAAAAAGATGAGGCGGTAGATATACTAAAAGAGCGCTATGCAAAGGGAGAAATAAATAAAGAAGAATTCGAGCAGAAGAAATCTGATCTTATGAAATAGTAAAAATATGGAATTTAAAGATAGAACAGAAGCTGGGAAGCAGTTAGCAGAGCTATTATTATCTTATAAATCAGATAATTTAGTTGTTCTTGCTTTACCTAGGGGTGGAGTGCCTGTTGGATTTGAAATTGCAAAAAAACTAAACTCGCCGCTAGATACAATTGTTGCTAGAAAAATTAGTTCACCAGCAGATCCTGAGTTTGGTGTAGGTGCAATTGCTCCTGGTGACATTATTATTTTTAATAATTCTTCTATTCAATCTTTAGACTTAAAGAGAGAAGACATTGATATTATTGTAGAAAATGAATTAAAAGAAATGGATCGAAGAATGGTTCACTATAATAGTGGAGAATACAGCAAAAATGTTGTTACCGATACTGTGATTATAGTGGATGACGGGCTTGCAACTGGAGTGACTGCTTTAGCTGCGATTGAATCTGTAAAAATTATCCAAAAACCAAAAACTATTATCTTTGCTTCACCGGTGTGTAGCAAAGATGCTGCAAAAAAACTGAGAGATCTAGTTGATTATGTTGTTTGTTTAAAAGAAGTAGAAGATCTAGTCTCTGTTGGAGGGTGGTATAAGGAATTTAACCAAACGTCAGATGAAGAAGTTATCTATTTATTGGAAGAGGCTGCCAAATTTAATCTTAGTCAATAAAATATAATGTAGTGCTGAAAACGAAGAAGATGCAGCTGAATTATTTAACGCACTTAGTGTATGAGAAATAACTCTTTATTATTGTTTTCTAATGGTGTATAGTTATGAGTATATGGCAAAAAGAGTAAGTCAAGATATTAAAAACAAAAAATCTCGTTCTACAAAAACTAAAAAGCGACTCGTGGCTAAGCATGCACGACTTGCAAAAAACAAGTAGATTTTGATTTTTCAAAAACAAAAAGCCACATTTTGTGGCTTTTTATTTGCTCTGGTAATATTTAGTTTTTTTAGTTAATATGTTTATCGAAGGAGAGAAGTAAAGTGAAAGTACGAAGTGGAATATATGGAGAGATGGGTGAGTGGTTTAAACCAGCGGTTTACTAAACCGCCGGACCTTAATTGGTCCCGGGAGTTCGAATCTCCCTCTCTCCGCAAAAGAAAACCCGAAAGGGTTTTTCTTTTTGAGGAGAGAAAAAAATGCTGGGTAGCAGTTTTTTGGGAGATTCAAACGCCGGAATAGAATTTCTTTAGCAAAAGAAATTCATGAGGCGGTGCCTAGACCAAAACTTTTTGGCGAAAAAGTTTTGAGTCGAAGGAGAAACTCTCCCTCTCTCCGCCAACAGCAGGTAGCACGACATACGTCGCATAGAAGATCCTCGTGATAGCACGAGGATCTTCTAGTATAATCTTAATTATGACGGAAATAACAACAAGAAATCATTATATACCTCAGACATACCTTAAACATTTTCTCTTGGATGGCACCCTATTTGTATATAAGAAAGGAGAAAAATTCTTTAAAGACAAATCAGTCACGGAAGATAAAAGAATCTTTGGTGTTAAAGGAGAAGAAGGTTTAAAAAATATCGGGCTTGAAAATAATTTATACACTCTTGAAATAGAAGGGGTTAAAAACGATGATATTGAACAAATATTTTCCGATCTAGGAGAATCTGATTATAGTTCGATAATCTCAGAAATAGAAAAAATGCCAGATGGTGCAGAAATTAACCAAGATTTAAAGCAAAAGATATGCCTCTTTCTATCGTGTATGAGATTGAGAACTCCACAGTTTAAGGCTCAAATTGAAGAGATGGATTCTTTAATGAAAAAGCACTTCATGTCTGAAGATTATAAAAGAAAATCAGCAAAAGAAATCGTTGCAGACTATAAAGAGATATCAGGAGAAGATATATCTGAGGAAGAAGCTGAAAAAATGAGAAAGATGATAGTAGATAAAAAATATAACTTTGAATATCCTAATGGATACTTTCTGAAATATGCGCTCCTAGGAATCGAGAAACATTTGGGTATTTTTTCAGGGATGACCATGACAATAGTTCGTTCAAATAATAAAAGGCATTTTATAACTTCTGATTGTCCGGTTGTATATTTTGTACCGAAAGAAAAGGTGGATTTTTACAATGGTTACAAAAATCTGATGAGTCTTCATGTGGAACTATACTTTCCACTCACAAGAAATTTGGCAGTCATGCTTTTCAGAAGAGATATCAAGGAAATTATTTCTCCAGTAAACAGAGAAATTGTCGATATGATTAATTACAACATATCGATAAATTCTTTCAATTTTATATTTACCCCATTGAAAATGAACGATCTACAAAAGTTTGTCTCTGAATATATACCTTATCCTTTTGTGTTTAAGATGTCATAACTTTCCTTTATTGTTGTCTAAAAGAACTAGGTCTTTATTATTACCCACACCAACCTTAATCTTTTTTGAGATTTAGTCAATTTATATATAAAAAAATACCTCGCCCCTTTTTGGGAGACAAGGTAGTTTATGCAGGAACAATCCTGGAGTCTGATCCGGTTAAACGCCGGCGAAGTACGGCAGACGAGCCGCCGTTTCTTCGATCGCGCTTTCTGCGGTGAGGCAGGTCGCGATATCGTCCCAGGTTCCAGTAATCAGCTTTTCGCGGTGTGAGTCCGGCATTTCGCATGTGCCGTAGGAAGGGTCGTGTGGCATTCCCTGGAACATGAGCACTTTCATTTGTTCCAAGTCGACCCGGAAGATGGTTCCTCCGATGCCGGTCACACAACGAGTGATCCACTCGTGTTCTTCCTTGGTCACCGTGACGCATGCCAAGCCGTTGCCGACCGCGTTGCCACGAAAGATCGCAGCGAACGAAAGGCCGATGATTGCCTGAATGCCCCACTGAGTGAGAGCAGGAACTGCATGTTCACGGCTCGAGCCGGAACCGAAGTTTTCGTCCACCACGAGGATATTGCACCCCTTGTTGGACTTGTCGTCGAAGGGATGGCGCCCATTAAGCTGAGCGCGATCGTCCTCGAAGACATGGTTGCCGAGACCTTGGAAGGTCACGCACTTGAGGAACCGTGCCGGAATGATCCGGTCGGTATCGATGTCGTTGCCCGGGAGATGAAAAGCACCGCCCGAGATTTGTCTGATTTTTTTCAACATGGTGTTTAGTTCCTTCCGATGATTTCACGAACGTCTGCGATCTTCCCAGCCGTCGCACATGCGACAACTGACAACGATGACATCAGCACTGTACGCCCTGTTGGGCTTCCTTGCCGACCCTTGAAGTTCCGATTTGAACTTGATGCACACAACTGGCTCCCCCTGAGTTTGTCGGGATTCATTGCTAAACACATGCTGCAACCTGCCTCACGCCACTGCCATCCTGATTCGATGAAGATCTTGTGGAGACCTTCTTGTTCAGCCTGACGGCGAACGGCTTCAGAACCAGGAACAGCAAGGGCGGTAACGCCAGGTGCAACTTTGAGTCCGTATCGCTTGATCAGATTTGCCGCTTCGCGGAAGTCGCTAATGCGACCTTCAGTGCATGAGCCGATGAAAGCAACGTCCACTTCTGTTCCGAGAAGAGGTTTACCTGCTTCAAGAAGCATATAATCAAGTGCATCTTGTGGTGCGTTGATTGGGATGATTTGGCTAACGCCGATTGACTGTCCGGGAGTGATCCCATAAGTCATCATAGGTTCGATTTCCTCTGCGGGAAGTTCGAAGATATCGTCGTATTCCGCGTCGGGTCCCGATGCGAGACTGAGCCACCACGTCACTGCTTTTTGGTAATTGTTACCTTTCGGCACGTATTTCCGATCATGCAGATATTCGATGGTGTGTTCATCCGGATTGATGTAACCGCACTGCGCGCCGCCTTCGATCGACATGTTGCAGATCGTCATGCGAGCTTCCATATCGAGCTCTCTGATGGCGCTGCCGGCAAACTCGTAAGCGAAGCCGATACCACCTTTGACTCCCAAACGATTGATGATCGCAAGAATGATGTCTTTTGCAGTTACGCTTTCTCCGAGCGCACCGTCGATTTGGATCTTGCGCACTTTCGGACGCTCGAGAAGCAGACATCCTGTTGCCAGAACGCATGCGATTTGAGTTGTTCCGATGCCGAGGGCGATGGCACCAAACGCTCCGTGTGTGGAGGTGTGGCTATCGCCGCAGGCGATCACCATTCCGGGTTGGGTGATTCCCAATTCCGGTCCGATGATGTGTACGATTCCTTGATCTTTGTCTCCAAGGTTGAACAAGGCGATGTTGTGTTTCGATGTGTTGCGCTCCAAGTGTTGGAGCATGGTTTCCGCGATCGGGTCCTGGAGAGGACGCGAACGCACGTCGGTTGGCACGATGTGATCCACCGTGGCAAACGTACGCTTCGGAAAGCGCACGCAAAGGTCGCGTTCTTCGATCATGGGAAACGCCTGGGGAGACGTGACCTCATGGATTAAATGCGTACCCACCAAGATCTGATCTTGGCCACCGAGACTCCGCACAGTGTGCAGATCCCAGACTTTATCAAACAGGGTGTTTTGCCCCATATGTTTATTATGTACCTCAGTTTAAGTTGATTGACTGAATTGTTCTGTAAAAGAACGAGACACCTACTCAGGTATCGTGGGCCAAACATTACAACTAAAACAGGATTTGGTCAATCCATAAAAAAGAGTTGGTGGATTTCTCCGCCAACTCTTGGGGTTTTATATTAACTGTTCAGCAATCTGTATTGCATTTTGAGCAGCACCTTTCCAGATGTTGTCGCCCGAACACCAAAGGATTAGACCGTTTTCAATGCTCGGATCTCTTCGTATCCTGCCCACCAACACATCAAACTGACCTGATGCATTAATTGGTATTGGATATAATGAGTTTGCGGGACTATCTACAACTCTCACGCCATGCGATTGTCTAAGAATTTCCCGCGCTTCGGCTGGACCGATGATCTTTTCAAACTCAACATTAATCGCGATACTATGGCCGTTGAAGACTGGTACACGCACACAAGTATTCGCAATCTTAATCGAAGAGTCTTGAAGAATCTTATGCATCTCTCGACGCATCTTTATCTCTTCAGTGCTTTCTCCTGATTCGTCCTTGAACGATCCAACACAAGGAATCACGTTGAACGCGATCTGATGCGGGTATACCTCGGCACGCATGGGTCGATTTTTCGCCCAAGCCTTGCTTTGGTCTTCAAGCTCTTTAATTGCTTGCGCACCAGTTCCCGAAACAGCCTGATATGTGCATGCGATGATGCGCTTGATTTTTGCAACTCGATGAAGAGGTGCAAGGGGCATCAAAGCAATGATTGTACTGCAGTTGGGATTGGCGATGAATCCTTTGTGATTCTTGAGTGCTGCGGCATTGATTTCGGGGATAACGAGTGGGATCCGCTCATTCATCCTGAAGTCGTCTCCGTTATCAATCACGATGCAGCCTCTTTTCACCGCCTCCCATCCAAGAGTTTGAGAAGCACCTTTCGATCCTTCAGTCCCAGCAAAGAAAGCAATATCGATACCGTTGAATGATTCCGGGGTTGCTACCTTCACTTGGTAGGAAACTCCGTCGATGATTTCGGTTCTTTCTGAACGGGCCAATATTACTATTGAACTAAATGGAAACTGCCTTTTTACCAGCAGCCGAACCAACTCGGTTCCAACAGCTCCAACACCAACAATTGCTACTTTTTTCATAGAACTTTCTCCTAATATGGTTGATTGTTTGTCTAAACTTGATGTTATCAGAAATTTTTGAAATAACCAGAATCACCGCGGCCTGCTACTTTCCTCTAAAACTTATGAAACTCTCTCAGTTTCCTGTACAATAAATAAATGTTTCGAACTTTGATTTCATACTTAACATTTCCAGGTGTGATCATTCACGAGTTATCACATAAAAAATTTTGTGATTGGTTTGGTGTAGAAGTTTATAAGGTTCGCTATTTCAAATTTGGAACAACTTTAGGTTATGTTGATCACGCCGTTCCCTCTAAATATTTTCAGACATTTTGGATATCAATCGGACCTCTTATTATTAATTCGATACTTACCATTGTTTCTAGTGCTGCAGGTGCACATTTCATTTTGGTTAATAATTATTCTTATGTGCGAGGGCTGTGGTTATGGGTCGTTGTGTGGATTATTTTTTCAATTGGATTTCATGCGATACCAAGTGATGCAGATGTGGAAAATATTAGAATCGCAAGCAGAGAAGCTTTATCCCAATGGGGAATATTTCACCCATTTAGATTTCTTTATGCTTTGGCTTTTCCTTTTGTTTGGATTATTATTTTTGCAAATAAGTTAAAAATATATTGGATGTTAGATATTTGGTATTCCATAGCTCTTATGGTTTTTGGTGTTTGGGTTAGCTTGTCTGGTATTTTTTAATAATGTCTTGAGGCGTTTGAAGTTCTTCATACTTCAGTCCCTATCTTTTGCTATACTCCCAATATGACTAGCCGATCTTTTACCCAAAAAGTATATGAAGTTGTAATTACAATCAAAAAAGGCGAAACTTTGACATATAAAGAAGTTGCTAGATTAGCGGGAAATATTAATGCTTCACGAGCAGTGGGAAATATCTTGAATAAAAATTACAACCCAAATATTCCTTGTCATAGGGTTGTTCGTTCGGATGGAACCTATGGTGGCTATAATCGAGGCGCAGATATTAAGGCTAAAATTTTGAAAGAAGAAAAGAAATAGTGATTGTAAAATAGCTGCAAGTATGGAAAGATGTAAAGATCATGTCCGTAAGAACCACTATTCAAATTGGTGACCCAAGATTAAAGGCGAAAAACATTGTCGTTAAAGATTTTTCAAACCCAGAAATAAAGAGGGTTATTAAGGATTTGAAAGATACAATGCGTAAAAAAAATTTGGTGGGTATGGCAGCTCCTCAAATCGCAAAAAACTATAAGATTTTTGTAACTGAAATTAGAAAAACCAAGGCGCGTTCAGAGGCTCAGCTCGATGATTTTTGTGTTTTTATAAATCCTAAAATTACACATTTTTCTGAAAATGAAAATATTATATACGAGGGGTGTGGAAGTGTACTCAGTGGTCAGTTGTTTGGTCCTGTAAAAAGACCATCAGAAATAGTTATTGAAGCTTTCAATATAAATGGGGAAAAGTTTAGATTGCTTTGCAACGGACTTCTCGCGCGAGTAATTCAACATGAATACGATCACTTGTTTGGAGTAGAGTTTACTGAAAAAATACTTGATTACAAAAAACTTATGTCTCTAGAGCATTACATTAACTTTATGAAAGAAAAGAAAAATCAAAATTCTAAATTATTCGAGATTACTAAAAAAGAATATTTCTAAAGACTTTCATATGAAAATTACATCTTCAGAATTTGTAAGAGGAATCGTGGGCCCAAATGATATTCTAGAGAAGGATATTCCACAAATTTGTTTTGTTGGGCGTTCAAATGTCGGAAAATCAAGTCTTATCAATGCTTTAGTTGGAAAGAAAGACTTGGTAAAGACTGGAAAAAAACCTGGAAAAACAACAGAGATAAACTTTTTTTTGATAAACAAGAATAAATCTTATTTTGTTGATTTGCCAGGTTATGGATACGCAAGGGGGAATAAGGAAAAAATAAGAGAAATGATCTTGTGGTATCTTGCTGAGTCTGGGGTTAAACCTTATGTGGTAGTTCTCGTATTAGATAGTAAGGTTGGGCTTACGGATTTTGATAAAGATATGCTAGATGTACTTAGGGGTGAAAACCATAACTATATAATCGTCGCAAACAAAAGTGATAAACTTAATCAAAAGGAACTTTCAGAAAAATTAAAATTAATAAAAATGGAATCTGGAGAAGAAAATGTATTTCCATATTCGGCAATGAATAAGAAGGGAACAGATGAACTGCTTAAGAAAATACTTTTTGGTTTATAAAATAATATAATTAAATAAAATGAACGCAATATTACATACAAACAAGGGAGATATCACTATTGAACTTTTTGATAAAAAAACTCCTAACACAGTTGAGAATTTTGTGAAGCTTTCTAAAGATGGTTTTTATGATGGTGTAAAATTTCATCGCGTAATAAAAGATTTTATGATTCAGGGAGGTGACCCTCTTACAAAAGATGATTCACAAATGTCACGTTGGGGCACTGGTGGTCCGGGATACACATTTGAAGATGAATTAGATATTGATAACAAAAATGATTTAGGTACCATCTCTATGGCAAATGCAGGACCTGATACAAATGGTAGTCAGTTTTTCATTAATACAAGAGCCAACAACTTTTTGGATACGAAACATACTGTTTTTGGAAAAGTAACAAAAGGAATGGAGGTGGTGGCAGATATTGAAAATACACCTGTAAACTCTTCAGACAGACCTGTTGACCCTGTAATAATAAATAATATTTCTTTTGAATAGTTATCATGCTTCTTAATCCAAAAATTCAAAAAGCAATTTATGTTGCTACACATCAACACAGGAGTCAAACGCGCAAAGTAAATAATCTCCCATATATTGTGCATCCTTTTTCAGTTGCCTGGCTTTTATCTGAACAAACAAAAGATGAAGATGTAATAGTGGCAGCTCTACTTCATGATGTGTTAGAAGACACTGAAGGGTATGAATATTCAGACATAGTTAGGGATTTTGGTGAGAGAGTTGCAAACATAGTAAGTGAGGTCACTGAGAAATCCAACCTTGATTGGAAAGACAGAAAAGAAAAATACATTAACCGGCTAGAAAGTGCATCCGAGGAAGCTTTAATGTTGGCGACGGCTGATAAAATTCATAACCTGGTATCTATTCGTGAAGATATTTTGGAGACAGGTGTTGGGCATTGGGGTATTCATTTTAAAAGTTTTGAAGAAGTGAAGTGGTTTTATGATTCGGTTTTTGAAGTGGTAGAAAAAAGACTTACGAGTAAAGCTCTTTTGGAAGAATTTAGACAAGAGCTAGGATTACTCAAGGAAAATTAAAAACGGTTTGAATTCGCAACGTTTTTCATGTAATATCAAGTATTATAATAAGCTTTAAATTTTATGGAAAACACACCAGCATTTCGCTCACCTAAAATACTCAGATGGTCTCTGATTATTGGAATCGTCATAGTGCTCAATCTTTTCTATAATTACACACTTTCTCTTGTGTTTTCTTCTCCTGATTACAATGTCTTTTGTCCTGTAAAACAAATAAATATGGCGCCCGAGACCCAGGATCAATGCGTGACATCTGGTGGTGCATGGACAGAACTTCCAAAACCTACCAAAGTTGGCGAACCATCAGGATATTGTGATCAATCATTTTCATGTAATCAAAAATATCAGGAAGCAAGCAAGGTATATGATCGAAATGTGTTCGTTACGCTTGTAGTGTTGGGTGTTATCACTTTTGGTGCAAGTCTATTTCTTGTAAATTTTGAAGTACTTTCAATAGCTCTATCTGTTGGTGCCGTTCTAGACTTCCTAATAGCCTCTATTCGATACTGGAGCCGTGCGGACGATCTGATTAAAGTATTTATACTCGGTGTGGCACTGGTAGTATTATTTTGGATTGCGATTAAAAAATTTAATTTAAAGAGCGAAAGAGATGAAACAAAAAGTTAAAGCTTACGACCATAAGAAGATTGAATCCAAATGGCAGAAAGAGTGGGAGAAAAAAGGTATATACAAAACTGCGTCTTCAACCAAAAAACCAAAGAAATATGTATTAGACATGTTCCCGTATCCTTCTGGACAAGGTCTTCATGTTGGGCACCCACGGGGCTACATTGCAAGTGATGTGTACGCACGTCTCATGCGCGTAAAAGGATTTAATGTTCTTCATCCGATGGGTTATGATGCTTTTGGTTTGCCTGCCGAACAATATGCCATTCAACACAAAATCCATCCTCGAAAAGCTGTTGAGGAAAATGTTAAGACTTTTGAAGGGCAACTCCATAAAATTGGATTTTCATATGATTGGTCTAGAAAAATAAATACAACTGATCCAAAATATTATAAATGGACTCAGTGGATTTTTCTTAAGCTTTACAATTCATGGTATAACACTGCAAAAAACAAAGCGGAGCCAATAGAAACTCTTGTTAAAATTTTAGAAAAAAACGGTAATGAAAAAGTAAGTGCTGCCGCCGATCTAGATACTCCAATAATAACTGCGAAAGAATGGAAGAATATGGATAAGCTTGCGCACGATAAGTTTTTGATGAAATACCGTTTGGCTTACGAAGGTTTCAGTGAGGTGAACTGGTGTCCCGAGCTCGGCACTGTACTTGCAAACGATGAAATTGTTGACGGACCAGACGGTAAACCTGTGTCTGAACGTGGCGGGTATTCTGTAGTAAAGAAATCTTTGCGGCAATGGTTTTTACGTATCACTGCATATGCAGATAGACTCATTGAAGATTTAACAGATTTAGATTGGTCTTCACATATCAAGGAAATTCAAAAAAACTGGATTGGAAAAAGCGAAGGTTCAGAAATTGAATTTTTAATTAAAGGAATAGGAGAAAAAATAAAAGTATTCACAACACGGGCTGACACGCTTTTTGGTGTGACCTACGTTGTGCTTGCTCCAGAACATGAATTGGTGCAAAAACTTTTAACTTTTGTCTCAAATAAAAATGAGGTTTTGAAATATATTGAGGAAGTAAAAAATAAAACAGAAGAAGATCGTGTTGGAAGCAAGGGGAAAACGGGAGTTGAACTAAAAAGTATATATGCAATTAATCCGGTAAATAATGAAGAAGTTCCTGTGTGGATTGCAGATTATGTGCTTGCATCATATGGAACAGGTGCTGTGATGGCTGTACCTGCACATGATGAGAGAGACTGGGAATTTGCCAAGAAACATAAATTGCCAGTAAAAGAAGTTATTATTCCTGAGCGAATTGATAAAAGAAATCCACCAGTTGCAGGTAAACAAAAAGTTGAGAGACAGAATGTTCAGGCGATGGTTAAGAATGTTAAGACTGGAAAATATTTATGTTTGCATTCAAAAAAACATCATTGGAATACGTTTCCAATGGGCGGAGTAAATGAAGGAGAAGATTTGATTGATGCAGCAAAAAGAGAGGTTTTGGAAGAAACGGGTTACACAAACTTAACAAATGCAAAAATTTTAGGTGGGCAAGTGCGTGCGGAGTATTTTGCAAAACATAAAGACCAAAACAGGGTTTCGTTCACAAGTCTTGTGTATTTTGAACTGGATGGAGATGAGAGAAAAGAAATCTCTAAAGAAGAGCAAGAAGAAAATGAAATTTTGTGGATAGATCAAAGAAGCCTAAACACTACATTTATGTGTCATGCCGAGATGGACGTTTGGCTCGACAGAGTTATTAAAGGTGTGAGTGCGTATACGGACGATGGTGTGCTTTCAAATTCAGAAAAATTTAATGCTTTATCTTCTGAAAAAGCCAGAGAAGAAATCACAAAAGCTGTGGGCGGAAAATTAGTGACAAAATATAAAATGCGCGATGCTATTTTTGCTCGTCAGCGATATTGGGGTGAGCCCATTCCATTGGTTCACGAAAAAGACGGAACAATAAAATCTCTTAAAGAAAAAGAACTACCACTCACACTTCCAAATGTTAAATCATATGAACCAATAGGTACTGGAGAATCTCCACTTGCTGGTGTGAAGGATTGGGTGAAGAATGGATATGAAACAAACACAATGCCTGGGTGGGCAGGTTCATCTTGGTATTTCTTGCGTTATATGGACCCTCTTAACAATTCAAAATTCGCAAGTGAAAAAACTTTAAAATATTGGAAACAGGTAGATATGTATGTGGGCGGTGCGGAGCATGCAACAGGACATCTCTTGTATTCTCGTTTCTGGCATAAGTTCCTATTTGATTTAAAACTCGTACCAATGAAAGAACCTTTCAAGGCGCTTCGCAACCAAGGTATGATTCTCGGTTCTGATAACAGAAAGATGTCAAAAAGATGGGGGAATGTGGTAAATCCAGATGAGGTGGTTGCAACATATGGAGCAGACACACTTAGAGTTTTTGAAATGTTCATTGGTCCATTTGATTCACAGTTGCCTTGGTCTACAGATGGAATAATTGGTTCTCGTAGGTTTATTGAAAAAGTTTGGAGAATACAGGAAAAAATTTCTGAAGATAAAAAAGTCGTTTATTCATACGAGCAGACTCTCAATAAGACAATAAAAAAAGTTGGAGAGGATATTGAGTCATTTAATTTCAACACCGCCATTTCTGCCATGATGATTTTAGTTAACGAGATGGATAATTCTCCAGCCGTATACAAAAGTCATTTTGAAAAGTTTCTCCAAATTCTAGCTCCATTTGCACCCCATATGTCGGAAGAGTTGTGGAGATCGTTAGGGAACAAAAAATCGATTCATGAAGTTGTATGGCCAAAATATGACCCCAAGAAACTTGAAAGCGATATTGTGACCATCGTGGTTCAGGTTAACGGTAAATTACGTGGAGAGATGAAGGTTTCTAGGACAATTGAAGAAAAAGAGGCTTTTGAGAGTTTGAAAGATAATTTAGACATATTCAAGTGGATTGAGGGGAAGGAGATTATTAAGGTGGTATTTGTTCCAACTAGGCTTATCAACATAGTGGTCAAAGGGTAACCCTTGACTCGTATCTAAATAAATGATAATGTATCTATATAGATTTTAATTTTATGGCTTCATCAATCACATTTAAACCTAAGCAGGTTGTTAAAAAACTCTTATCGGCGCTCCCTCCTAGAGCAAAAGACGTCATTACTGGCCGCTATGGTCTTGGTGCTGATGCGCGCAAGATGACACTTGAGTCTATTGGAAAAACATACAAAATAACACGTGAACGTGTCCGTCAAATTGAGGCTTACGCTATAAACGTTATTCGTAAATCTGAACTTTATAAAAAAGAACTAGAAGCTTTTGCTGAACTTGAAGCTCATATCCGAAAAATGGGAGGTATTGTTCCTGAGGCAGAACTTTTGGTATCTTTAGCAAAAGACAAAAGTACTCAAAACCATGTTCATTTTCTTCTTGTGATTGGTGAGTCTTTCAAGAAAAGTAAAGAAGATGAAGAATTCCAGCACCGATGGCATGTTGATGAAGAACTTTCAAAGAAAATACATGAATCACTTCGAAAACTTTACAAGGGGTTAAAGGATGATGAAATCCTTCCTGAGAGCGAAATGCTTGCCGCGTTTTTGGAACATGTAAAAGATGTAAATGAAGAATATAAAAAAGAAGAGATTTTGAGACGATGGCTCTCCATGTCAAAGCTCATAGACAAGAACCCTCTAGGCGAATGGGGTAAGTCAGAATCTCCAAGTATTCGAGCTAAGGGTATTCGGGACTATGCATATCTTGTTATTCGAAAACATGGTTCACCGATTCACTTCCGAGAAGTTGCAAAAGCTATCACTCAGGTTTTTGGGAAAAAAGCTCATGTAGCAACTACTCATAATGAACTAATTAAAGATAAACGTTTTGTTTTGGTTGGTCGCGGTTTGTATGCTCTGTCAGAGTGGGGATATCTCACAGGTATTGTGCGAGATGTAATACATGGGATTTTGGAAAAGCATGGACCTCTTGCAAAAAAAGATATCATAGACAAAGTTCTCAAAGAGCGCTACGTGAAGGAAAATACAATTCTTGTAAACCTTCAAAACACTAAGCATTTCAAGAAAGATAAAGAAGGGAAGTACTCAACTACTAAATAATAAATATAAAAAACTACACACTTCACAGAGTGTGTAGTTTTTTATATGGCGAGTAAGTTTAATTTTTGCTACAATTGTACCGATGAATGGATCACCTGATCTTATAACAATTGCATTTGGATATCTACTAGATGTGGCACCTTTATGGGTTCCTTTTCTCCTAGGTTTTGTGGCTTGGGAAATGTTTGTGCATTACAATCATAAAAAGTTTTTTGCTTCTCAAAAATATGTCTTGATGGAAGCTCGCGTTCCTAAAGAGGTTGCTAAATCCCCAGTGGCAATGGAGCTTTTTTTGAATACCGTCTGGTGGACAAGTGGTGAGTCAACGTGGTATGACCGTAATTTTTTGGGAAAAACAAGAGCTTGGTTTTCTTTGGAGATGGTCTCTCTTGAGGGATATGTTCATTTTTTTATTTGGACTAGAGACGGTTTTCAAAAACATATTGAGTCTCAAATTTATGCTCAATATCCTGGCGCTGAAGTAAACGTAGTTGAGGATTATGCTAAAAAAATTCCTGATTTTGATCCAAATGAAATTGGTTTGTTTGGAACAGAATTTACATTTACACAGTCTGATCCATATCCCATAAAAACTTATGTTGATTATGGTCTTAATGAGACAGCTACAAAAGAAGAACAAAAAGTTGATCCATTGTCTCAAATTCTTGAATTTCTTGGACAGCTCGGCAAAGGAGAACAGTTTTGGATTCAAATTATTTGTAGAGCTCACAAGAAAGAGGATGCAGATTTTTCAAAAAGAAAATGGTGGAATCCACTTTCGTGGAATGCAGCAAAAGATAACTGGAAAGATGAAGCTTTGAAAGAGGTAAAAAGAATAAGAAGCGAAAACACTACTAAATACAAAGACCCTGTAACAGGAAAAGAACAAGAAGGTTTTCCAAATATGACCAAAGGTCAGACAGAAATTATTGCTGCTTTAGAAAGAAGTGTATCTAAGCCAGGGTTTGATGTTGGTATCCGTACTATCTATTTAGCGACAAAAGATAGTTTTAACGGTTCAAACATTCCATTTCTCATGGCTCTCATGAAGCCTTTTAATTCTCCATCTCTTAATGGATTTAGACCAAAAAACAACACATCTTTTGATTATCCGTGGGAAGATTGGAATAATATTCGTCAGAATAAGATGAAGAGAGATCTTTTGTATGCGTATAAAAAACGCTCATATTTCTTTTCTCCCGTAAAAGAAAAACATATTGTTCTAAACTCTGAGGAGCTTGCAACAATTTTCCACTTCCCGGGTACTGTTGTACAAACACCAACACTCGGACGTATTCTTTCAAAGAAAGCAGAACCGCCAGCAAATTTGCCGATATAGTATGGAAAAGGTACGGCTATTCATTCAAATCATTAAAAAACATGCGCAGTACAACTCTTTGTTGAAGCGTGTTGTTTTTTTCTTTTGTTTTTTAATAGGTGTTTACTATTTTTTTATATCTTCGCCGATGGCACAAGAAAAAAAAGTAAACATACCTAACGGAATGTCTCTTACTCAAATATCTCTACTGCTCAAGAAAGAAAATATTATTCGGTCATCAGATGCTTTTAGAGTTGCTGCATTTCTGTCTAGGAGTGGTGGTTCTGTTAAAGCGGGAATGTATATTTTTAAAGGAAAAGAAAATCTGATACAGATTACAACTCGCCTTATAAGGGCAGACTATGGTATACCAGTAGAGAAAGTAACAATTCCTGAAGGTGTTGATAGTAAAGAAGTTTCTAAAATACTTTGCTCTAAATTTCCGTCGTTAGATGCCGTTGAACTTGAGAAAAAAGCTAAATCTAAGGAAGGTTACTTGTTTCCTGATACATATTTCATACCAGTTTCTGCTACTGATGATGACATCATAGATATGATGTCTGCTAATTTTAATCGTGCAATTTCAGATGTGGATATCTCTTCATCAGAAACATCTAAAAATCTAAGAGAGATACTTACTATGGCATCAATTATTGAAGGCGAAGCAAAGACAAAAGAAGATAAAAAAATAGTCTCAGGTATTCTTTGGAAGAGGATATCAACAGGTATGCCACTACAGGTAGATGCAACTTTTATATATATAAACAATAAAACATCAGCTGAGCTCACAAAGAATGATTTAGGTATTGATTCTCCTTACAATACTTATAAATACAAAGGTTTTCCACCTGGTCCAATAAATAATCCTGGAATAGAATCAATAAATGCAGCTATGTTTCCTACAGAAACTCCCTATTTCTATTATTTATCCGATAAAAACGGGTTGATACATTATGCCAAAACATTCGAGGAGCATAAGCTGAATAAAGAGAAATATTTATAAAAAATATTGATAGTCTACCAAAAGTGGTGTAGTGGGTGGGTAATGTGATATAACTAAATTTGTAATATGAATTTAAAAGGTAAAAAAGTGTTTGTGGGACTTTCTGGGGGGGTAGACTCTTCTGTTTCTGCTGCTCTTTTGCTACGTCAAGGTGCGGAAGTTGTTGGGGTTTTTATAAAGGGTTGGTATCCTGCATTTCTTGATTGTAATTGGAAAGATGAGCGTCGAGATGCAATGCGTGTTGCCGCTCACCTAGGTATACCCTTTTTAACTTGTGATGCTGAAGACTCATATAAACAACATGTTGTGGATTACATGATTTCAGAATATAAAGCTGGGCGAACACCGAACCCAGATGTTATGTGTAATAAACATGTTAAGTTTGGAACTTTTTTTGAATTTGCAATGAAGCATGGTGCTGACTATATTGCCACAGGACACTATGCTCAAGTAAAAGGAGGTGTTTTGTATAGAGGGGAAGACTCAAATAAGGATCAATCATATTTTTTGTGGGCTGTACCTAAAGAGCAAGTAGAAAAAACTCTTTTCCCTATAGGCAATATTGAAAAAAAAGAAGTAAGGAAAATCGCAAAAAAATATAAACTTTTTACAAGTGAAAAAAAAGACAGCCAGGGCCTGTGCTTTTTGGGGAAAATAGATCTTACGGAATTTCTCTCACATTATATTTCAAAGAAAGAGGGTGAAGTATTAAATGATTTAGGTGAGGTTATAGGAAGACACGATGGAGTTCATTTGTATACTTTGGGTGAGCGTCATGGATTTACTATCACAAAAAAAAGTACAGAAGATGAACCTCAGTATATCGTTTCAAAAGATATTGATAAAAATACAATAACGGTCTCTCATTTAAATATAGAAGTTCAAGAAAAGGCTTCAAAAGATGTATTACTCCGCGATGTAAATTGGATTATTGAACCTTCAATAAATGAAGTGTATGAATGTAGGTGGCGATACAGACAGGAGCTTTCTTTCTGTAAAATAAATAGAAAAGAAGGTGTGTACAAGGTGTCTTTCTCAGAGCCTCAAATGTATATTCCACTAGGCCAATCTCTGGTTTTATATGAAGGAGAAAAGTGTATAGGGGGAGGAATTATAGATTCAGTGTTATAATATTTCTTGTATGACAACATCTGAAATTTATATCGAGAAATCATCTGGGACACGCGAGCCTTTTGATCGTGCAAAATTAGTCGATTCACTAGAAAAGGCGGGTGCATCTATGTTTGTTGCAGATGATGTTTCAAAAGAAATTGAAAAAGAACTTAAGGAGGGGATGCCAACTCATCAGATTTATTCCCAAGCTTTTAAATTACTTCGTAAAAAAGAAAGTCGTCCTGCAATTAGGTATTCTTTACGCCGTTCAATTGCGGATTTTGGTCCTACAGGATTTCCGTTTGAAGATTTTGTGGGTGAAATTTTTAAGGCAAAAGGTTTTTCTATTATGAATGATGTGATGGTGAATGGGTCTTGTATAGAACATGAAATTGATGTTGTTGCTTATAATGATGAACAGCTTGTAATGACAGAGGTAAAATTTCACAATCAACTAATGTTGAAATCTGATGTGAAAGTTGCTCTCTACATAAAGGCGCGTTTTGATGATTTGAAAAATGTAACATTTAATATAGGAGGTAAGCTTCGCGGGATGACACAAGGTCTTTTGATTACGAATACTAAGTTTACTGAAAATGCGATTAAGTTTGGTTCATGTGCTGGGGTGAATATGATTGGCTGGAACTATCCAGCAAAAGGTAATCTACATGACCTTATTGAAGAAATGAGTTTGCATCCACTTACATGCCTAACGACTCTTACTAATGTTGAGAAAAAAGTCTTGCTCGCAAAAGAAATTGTAACGTGTAAGGCTTTGAAAGAAAAAGCGATAATCTTGAAGGATATGGAAATTCCCCAGAATCGTATTGATGAAATTCTTGAAGAAGTGCATGAAATTTGTGATATGTAGACTGTTTCAATTTTGACTAAAGAAAGAGGCGGGTGTAGACTCTTGTTTAGTTAGCTCCCTCATATGAATACTTTAACTAGTTTCTTTAATCGTTTGGAAGAAAGAGAACCACGTGCCTCAGATAAGTGTGAAAAATTCTTCCTTCTTTTGGAAAGTTGTGGTGAGGAAGGCGTGATTCAAGCTAGTCTTTGCCGTAAACACGGGTCGTATCTCAGGGATATACTTTTGTGCATCTTTGGAAACGAAAACAGGTGGTTTACTGGTGAAGAGGTGCATCATGATCCTGATACACTCGAGCTTATAAAACACTTCCTAAATAACGGTTCCAGAAATCGCGCACGTACATTCTGTCGCAACGTTCGTCGAAAAAGGAAGTGTAATTGTTTCTTGATTGCAAAGCTTGAGGCAAGGTCTTGAATCAAAATAAGGTGTTCGTCCCAAGTGACGCACGCCTTTTTCTTTTGGTTTTGTTTAAGCAGAATTTATGATAAATTACTATCTAATGAACTCAACAGAAATACGAAAGCGATTTTTAGCATTTTTTGAAAAGCGTGGACACGCCATTGTTCCTTCCGCTTCTCTTATCCCAGAAAATGACCCTTCTGTGCTTTTTAATACTGCCGGTATGCAACCTCTTGTTCCGTACTTGTTGGGTGAAAAACATCCCCTAGGCACACGTTTGGCAAATATTCAAAAATGTGTCCGCACAGGAGATCTTGATGAAATTGGGGACAATACTCATGCGACTTTTTTTGAAATGGTGGGAAACTGGTCCCTTGGAGATTATTTTAAAAAAGAAGCTATTAATTGGAGTTATGAACTTTTAACGTCTAAAGAAGATGGCTTTGGATTGGATCCCCAGAAACTTTACGTTACATGTTTTGAGGGTGATGAAAACGCACCAAAAGACGAAGAGTCTGCAAATATCTGGCGTGAAATCTTTGAAAAAAATAATGTAACAGGAAATCGAATTTTCTTTCTACCGGCATCAAAAAATTGGTGGAGTCCTGGAGAAAACGGTCCTTGTGGTCCGGATACAGAAATGTATTACGATGTCTACGGAGAATTAACAAAAGGTTTAACTCATGAAGAATTTGTGGCTGCGGATGACGCTCAACAGGTTGTGGAAATTTGGAATGATGTTTTCATGCAGTATCTTAAGAAAGATGGAAAAGTTGTGAGCGAGCTTTCTCAGAAAAATGTGGACACTGGTTCTGGTTTTGAAAGAGTGACTATGGTGCTTCAGGGCAAGAATAATATTTTTGATACAGACATATTCCAAAAAATATTTTCAAAAATAGGGGAACTTTCTACAAACGAAAACTTACGAGCCAAAAGGATTGTTGCTGACCATATTCGCACAGCGACCATGTTAATTTCAGATGGGGTTGTTCCTTCAAATGGAGACCAGGGATATGTACTTCGTAGAATAATCCGTCGTGCCGTAAGATATGCTGATATTTTAGGTATTAAAGGAAACTCTCTTTCGGAAATTTCAAAACAAGCTATAGAGACATATAAAGATATATATAAAAACGTTTCAGATAAATCTGAAATAATAATTGATGAAATAAATAAGGAAGAAGAGAAGTTTAGAAAAACCCTTAAAGACGGATTGAAACAATTTGAGAAACTTTCAGATAGAAATATATCTGGAAAAGATGCTTTTATATTATTTTCAACTTTTGGTTTTCCGTTAGAGCTTACTCAAGAGTTGGCAAAAGAAAAGGGAATCAAAGTAGATGATTGTGGCTACCAGGAAGAATTCAAAAAACACCAAGAGCTTTCACGAGTCGGTGCTGAACAAAAATTTAAAGGTGGAATGGGGGACACGAGTGAAATTTCTATAAAATACCACACAACAACACACTTGCTTCACCAAGCACTTCGTGAAGTACTCGGTGTTCACGTGTCTCAAAAAGGTTCAAATATTACACCTGAAAGACTACGCTTCGACTTTACACATACTCAAAAAATGACTGATGAAGAAAAGAAAAAAGTTGAAGACATTGTGAATGAAAAAATCAATGCAGCATTACCTGTAACCCGTATTGAACTTCCAAAAGAAGAAGCTCTAAAGACAGGGGCATTGCATTTCTTTGGGGATAAATACGGAGATGTAGTTTCTGTGTACTATATTGGAGAATCAATCGAGGATGCATATTCAAAAGAATTTTGTGGTGGTCCTCACGTGAAGAATACTTCAGAACTTGGGCATTTCAAAATTGCTAAAGAAGAGGCTGTTGCTCAAGGTGTCAGACGTATAAAAGCGGTGTTGGAGTAATTTTCCACACCATATTACTACTCAGTATTTAACACATGTAGTATACTTATTCGTAATGGGTCTTTTTTCTTCTAATAGATGTACAAAAAATATTGAACTCGTCTGTGATGTCGGGAGTGGCAGTGTTGGTATTTCATTGGTAGACACTACGTGTACACCTCCTAAAATTTTATTTTGTGAAAGAATATATTTCACAACCCCAAGGCTAAATGCAACTTCGGAAATATCTGTTGTATCAAATGAATTAAAAGAAGCTCTTGTGCTAGCCTTGCAGCACGCTATTTCTCAAGGGATCAAACCATCGCATGTGTCTTGTTTTTACTCTTCTCCGTGGTTTATTTCTCAAGTGCAAGTATTGAAGTTATCACATTCTTCACCTTCTGTTTTTTCTGAGGAGGTTTTTGAAAAATTAGTTACTGAAGGAGAAAATAATTTTATGTCTTCAAAAGATGCTTCAAATCATACTTCTTTGGAAGATGTAAAAATAATTGAACGTAGAGTGACGCAGGTTAAACTCAATGGTTACCAAACTCATAATCCTTTCGGTAAAAAATCCACAACGGCAGAAGTTTCCATTTTTGTGAGTGCACTTTCTAAAAAAAGTATTGAAACAATTGAAGAATCAATAAATCATGTATTTGCTGGCTTAAAAATAGAACATCATACTTTCGTACTCGCGTCGGGTGCTATTTTGCGAAACTTATTCCACTCTAATGATAGTTTTTTTGTGTTTGATATATCAGATGAGGTTACAGATATCTCGCTCATAGACAACAATGCACTTTTCGATACAATGTCTTTTCCAATAGGTACACGCAGTATCATAAGTAGAATTGAGAGTGATTGTAAACTAGACTACTCTTTAGCTCAGTCAGCGCTGTCTATGTATTTAAAGAATGAAACACACGAGGAGCAAAACACTCTGATAGATAGCTCCGTAGATTCCATTCGAAAGGATTGGTTTACCCAGTTAGAAAGGTCTTTTGGTGGGCTTGTGAAAAATGTTGCTATGCCTCCTGTGATATATTTCATCACAGACGAAAATATGATTCCTTTCTTTGAAACTTTGTTTGAAAAAAATAAATCATATAGTCAGACCATGTCAGAATACAAATTTCAGATTATCCCAATAAAGAATGAGATGTTTGAATCACATGTTGATTTTTCTAACCCAGCAAAAAAAGATTTCTTTCTTGGGTTAGAAGCTCTTTACCTCTGCATGCTTTCACCTGTTAAAGATAATATCGTGACAAGTGGCTATGTAGTAGAATAAAAATACAAATATATATCATGATGAACAAAAAAACTTCTATGCAGGATATTAAGCCAGCACATCGACGATCTATTCGCGATATTCCTTTGGGACATGAGGAACTTGCTACTGAAACAAAAAGTCGTAAAAAAAAGATAAAACAACCAGAGCCTGAAGAATTTTTCGTGGAAAGTAGTGAAACAATTTTGAATCTAGAAGATGATGGTGGTTTTAATGTTGATTACCTTGATAAAGAAAGTCGCCCTCTTAGCTGGGTCAAGATAACTATGTGGGTAGTTTTAATTGGACTCATAATAGGTGGTGGTTTTTTTGCTTCATCTTTTTTCAATTCAGCAGTTGTTGAGGTTAATGCAAAAGAAGTAACGTCTAAAATTGACTCTGAAATTAAGTTAAGTAAAAATGCAGCTCAGGGAACTTTGCCTTTTGAAACAGTAAATCTTGCGCGCGAAGTTAGCCAGACTATACCTGCACAAGGAGAAAAAAGTGTTCAAGAAAAAGCTACTGGAAGAGTTGTTGTTTATAATAAAAATTTAACTTCTCAAAAACTATTATCTCAAACAAGATTAGAGTCTCCTTCTGGTAAGGTCTACAGAACGGTTGCAACTATAGTTGTACCAGCCGGTAAAAAGAGCGGGAGTACAGTAAACCCTGGAAGTATTGAAGTAAATGTTGTGGCCGATACGTTTGGTTCTGAATATAACTCAGATCTCACTGATTTCACATTGCCTGGTTTTAAGGGTTCGCCAAAATTCCAAGCAGTTTATGCTCGTTCCAAAACAATAATTTCTGGTGGTGCGCTAGGAACCATAAAAGTTGCAGATCCTAAAGAAGCAGCTCAAGCAGAAAAGCAGTTAAGGGATAGTCTTAAAGATCAATTAATCACAAGTGTTAACCAGCAAAAACCAGAAACTTTTGTTTTGCTTGGAGATTTATATTCTATTAACTTTGCTTCAAGCACTCAGGAAACAAAAGATGATATGGTGGTTGTAAAACAAAAAGCTGATTTTGTTGGTGTGTTAGTAAATTCTCAAAAATTCTCATCTTTTCTTGCCGCACAACTGATTCACGGATATTCAAATGAGGATATACAAATTACAAACTTAAAAGACTTATCTTTTACGCCAACTTCTGCTACCTCCACGCTCTCTAGTGACATAAGTCAGTTTTCAGTAAAAGTTAGTGGTAAACCACATTTTGTATATATGTATGACCAGGAAAAACTCAAGAGTGATTTGGCTGGAATGTCTCGAGATTCTTTTCCAACGGTCTTGGCTACTTATGTGGGAATAGAGAAGGGAAATGCCGAAATAAAGCCATTTTGGCGCAATCATTTTCCTTCAGATGTTAACAAAATTAGTATTAATCAATAATTAAATACAGTGGGGAAAAGTAAGCCTTGACGGAAAGCCTTACTTTTGCTACTATTGTACCCACTGTTTTGAAAGTAATGGACAACAACAAAAATAGTGTTACTGGGACGGTTATGGAAGCATTGCCCAATACATTTTTCCGAGTAGAGCTCGAAAATGGTGAAGTAGTTCTTGCATATCTTGCCGGCAAGATGCGGTTGCATCGCATTCGTGTTCTTGTGGGCGATAAGGTATCACTCGAACTTGATCCATATGGTGGTAAGGCAAGAATCAATAAACGTTTTTAAGAACCTAAGATTACAACTGATGAAAGTAAAATCAACAATCAAAAAGCGAGATTCAAATGACAAAGTCGTAAGACGACATGGTGTGCTTTATATTATTAACAAAAAAAATCCTCGCTTTAAGCAGCGACAAGGCTAAATATTATGCGAATCCTAGGTATTACACTTCCAGATGAAAAGCGTCTCGAGATTGGACTAACAACAATTTTTGGTATTGGTCGTTCACGTGCCCAACATATCTTGAAAGAAGTTGGCATAGATTTTGGAAAGAAGTCAAAAGATCTTACTCCAGATGAAGAGAACGCCATTCGAAAAGTTGTAGAAAGTATCAAAGTTGAAGGTGATTTGAAACGAGAAGTTTCAGGTAACGTAAAACGTTTGAAAGATATTAAGGCATATCGAGGTGTTCGACACACACGAAAGCTTCCTGTAAATGGCCAGCGTACAAAAACAAACTCTCGAACAGTTCGAGGAAATGTTCGCAAGACTATGGGTTCAGGACGTAAGGCTGTTGAAAAGAAATAATAAATAAACTATGGGAAAGAAACGAATCGTAAAAACAGAAGGTTCCGCAAATGAAGGTGTTGCAAAAACATCAGCTTCATCAAAAAAACGACTAGAGTCAGCTGTTCTTTTTGTTGAGTCCACTTACAACAATACAAAACTATCTCTTGCAGATACTAAAGGTAACATATATGCCTGGTCTTCATCAGGTTCTCTTGGTTTTAAAGGTGCAAAGAAAGGAACTCCTTTTGCAGCTGCAAAAATTGGCGAAGTGCTTGGGGATAAAGCTCAGACACTTGGAGTTAAGGAGGTTGCAGTAGTAGTTAAGGGTGTTGGCTCCGGTCGCGAGTCTTCAATTCGAAGTTTTATTACCAAAGGTTTTACAATTACATCTATTAAAGATGTGACTCCGGTTCCTCACAATGGACCAAAACCTCCAAAGCCACGACGAGTATAATCATTTTTTACACTATCACGAACTATGAAAATTGGACCACGATACAAAAAAGCACGACGATTAGGAGCACATGTTTTTGAAAAAACATCTACTGCTAAATTTTCTGTACATCTTACAAAGAGAAAAGCAAACCCAGAGGGTAAGCGAGCAAAAACAGACTACGGTAATCTTATGCTCGACAAGCAGCGTGTTCGAGTTACTTATGGTTTAAATGAAAGACAGTTCAAGAATATGGTCAAGGGTGTTATTGCAGAAAAGACACTTAAACCTTCAGAGAGACTTTTCGAAACTCTAGAATCTCGTCTAGATAACGTAGTACTTCGAGGAGGTTTTGCTCACACACGAGCCCTCGCTCGACAGCTTACAGCACACGGACACATAATCGTAAACGGTGTGAAAACTATGGTTCCTTCACGACAGATGAGAAAAGGTGACGTTGTTACTATCAGAGAGGCTAGTTCAAAGAAGCCTGTGTTTGCAACATTGGATGAAAAACTTAAAACGGTAGTAGTTCCTGCATGGCTTAAGCTTGATAAAGATAAGAAGTCAATTACAGTCGAAGGTGCACCAAAGGCACTTCCCGGAGAGAGTCATTTAAACCTTGCAGCAGTTGTGCAGTACTATCGAAGATAAGACTATTGCAAAATAGTCGGAAATGATTTATAATTTTTATCCATTAACCTTAACTTAAAAAACTCAATTTTTATGTCTGAGCACAAAGTACTTCTCCCTTCAAAGCCAAAGATCGTACGTGAGGAAGGTTTCGTCGGTGTATATGAAATCGACGGTCTTTACCCAGGATATGGCCATACTCTAGGTAACTCTCTTCGTCGCATTATTCTTTCTTCATTACCAGGTGCCGCAATCACAAAGGTAAAGATTGCTGGTGTACCTCATGAATTTTCAACATTAAACGGTGTTAAAGAAGATATCATTACTGTTCTTCTTAACTTGAAGCGTGTTCGAATTGAAATGTTGACGGATGAACCTCAGGTTGCAACTATCAAGATTTCAGGTATAAAAAATGTGACAGCAGCAGATATTGAAGCTGGTGGTCAAATTCGTATTTTAAATCCAGAACAAATTATTGCTACTTTGACAGACAAAAGTGCAGAACTTGATGTAGAAATGACAATTGAGCGAGGTTTAGGGTATGTTTCAAAAGAACTCATTCAAAAAGAACGTGTAGACATAGGTGCTATTGTACTTGATGCAAACTTCACTCCTATTCGCCGAGTAAACTACGAGGTGGAAAATATGCGCGTGGGCGACCGAACAGACTTCAACCGTATCAAAATTTTCATAGAAACTGATGGTACGGTTATGCCAAAGCAGGCACTTGAGAAATCAATCAGTATTATGATTGATCAGCTTAAGGCGATCATTGGTTTTGAAGAACCAGAGATTGAGTCTTTGGGTGAAGTAAAGAAGGATGATTACGCAGAAAAAGAGGCGTTTCGAAAAGAAGTATACGAAGACTTTCTTAAAACACGGATAGAATCACTTAATCTATCCCAGCGAACAACAAATGCGTTGGTTAGCGCAAACATCCGCACGGTGGGCGGACTTGTACGCAAGAAGGAAGAAGATATTCTTGATATTGAAGGCCTTGGAAACAAGGGTGTTCAAGAAATTAAGAAGGTTTTGGGTGAACACGGAATTACGCTTAAATAATTTACAAACATGAGGCATCACAACGCAAACAGAAAATTCGGAAGGGTAACAAAAGTACGTACTGCTTTAATGCGGTCACTTGCAGTTGCGCTTGTTGAAAAAGGTAAAATCAAAACAACTGAGGCAAAAGCTAAAGAGCTTCGTCCTTATGTTGAAAAAATTGTAACATCAGGCAAGAAGAATACTCTTGCTTCACGAAGAAACATTATTGATAAGGTTGGATCAGAAACAGTGGCAAAGCATATTGTTGATGTTATTGCTCCAAAATATCTCGATGTTAAAGGTGGTTACACTCGCATCATTAAACTCGGTCGACGACTAAAAGATGCAAGCCCAATGGCTTACATTGAATTTGTATAAAAATATTATGAAATACACAATTGACGCAACAGGAAAAGCTCTCGGCCGTGTAGCAAGTCAGGCTGCTAAAATCCTTCTAGGAAAGGAGTCTACAACAGAATACGCTCGAAACAAGACTTTTTCTGTAGAAGTAGAAATTATAAACGCCTCAAAAGCAAAGTTTACTGAAAAGAAACTTCGAGATACTCTTCATGAGCGATATTCTGGATACCCAGGTGGTTTGAAACAGCTTTCAGCCGCTTTGGTAGCAAGCAAGAAGGGTTTTTCTGAACTATTCAACCTTGCTGTATATGGAATGCTTCCAGGTAACCGACTCCGCAAGGAACGAATGAAGAATCTTAAAGTAACTGAATAATCTATGGCGAAAACAACAACAGCAAAATACATTGAGGCGGTAGGACGACGAAAAACTTCAGTCGCTCGAGTTCGCATGACAGAAGCTCCAAAAACTTCTATGGTTGTGAATGAGAAAGATTTAGGTGATTTTTTCAAAACTGAAGAGCAGCAGCATGTTGCACTCGAAGCTTTGTCAAAAGTTGAAGTTCCTGCAAAATTCTCAATTACAGTAAAAGTTATGGGTGGTGGTATGCACTCACAGGCAGAAGCAGTTCGCCTTGGTGTATCACGAGCCCTTTTGATCTTCGATAAAGAACTACGAAAGTCTCTTAAAGATCTTGGCTTCCTTATGCGAGATCCTAGAGCAAAAGAACGACGTAAGTTCGGTCTCAAGAAAGCTCGAAAAGCTCCACAGTGGTCAAAACGATAGTTTTAAAAGCCTCCCAAACGGGAGGCTTTTATCGTTTTGACGGCCGGAGTATACTTTTTTCAGTAGAAAAAAGTACGAGGCGGGGTCGCGACCGAATCTGAGCGACGGCGAAGATGAGAGTTGTGACGTAAACGATAAATATTCAAAAAACCGTACATTGCGTACGGTTTTTTGTTTGGTATAATCCATTCTATGACAGACGAAAACTCAAAAAAACCTATTGAAAGTGAAGAAAATGATGACGATGTAGTGATTGAATCCGATGAAACATTGGACGACAGTGTTTTGGCAGAAGAGTCTCTTCAGGAGACAGTGAAAAAACTTCGTGAAAAATTAAAGATTTGTACAAAAGAAAAACAAGAATATCTTGATGGCTGGCAGCGAACAAAAGCCGACTACATGAATAGTAAAAAAGAGGAGGAGCTTAGACGTAAAGACATCATGAAATACGCCTCTGAGAGGCTTGTAGATGACCTAATTCCCGTACTTCAGAGCTTTGATATGGCTTTTGTAAATAAAGAATTGTGGGAGAAAGTAGATAAGAATTGGCGAGTAGGTGTTGAATATATTTATTCTCAATTTAGAAATGTTTTGGAGACCAACGGTTTGAAAGAGGTAAATCCTCTCGGTTTGAAATTTGATCCAAACAGAGATGAGGCACTGGAACATATTCCAGTTGAAGATGAATCAAAAGATCATGTTGTTGTGGAAGTTGTACAAAAAGGTTACGAACTCAATGGTAAGTTAATAAAAGCTCCACGGGTGAAAGTGGGTGAGTTTAGGTAGACGCCTGAACGTAAGACCGGAGCGCGACGGCGCGAGGTGTGGTCAGAAAATTTTTCTCCAGAAAAATATTTGTGACAGTTCAAGAAATAAAATGTACATCATAGATATAAGTAGTAAAGAAGAGTTCGAAAACGGACATCTCGATAATTCAATTAACATCGACCTCTCTGATATGAATGAGGGTAAATTTCCGAACTTTCCAAAAGATTCACCAATTTTATTATATTGTGTTTCGGGTGGGAGAGCCTCCCGCTCTAAAAATATTTTAGAATCTCTTGGTTTTACGAATGTTACAAACGGTGGAGGTTATGAGGATTTGAAAACAAAGAGGTTGTGATTTTGATACTCTTTACAAACTCTAAAAATAGGTATAATTAAGGTAATGCTCGCACTACAAACCCAAAGCAAAATAGTGCCTAAAATCATAAAGATGGCGGACGGAAGAGTCGCCTTGGTTCATTTTCTTGTATCTATTGAAAATGGGAAGCTTAAAGCTCGGGTTATTTCTGTACGCTTTTCTGGGGAACAAACAACTTCCCACATGTCACCGCTTGCTATTTGTGGAGCATGTGAAAAAACAGGGGAAATCATATCGCAAAAAACATACTACCAACCAATCGTATCCCCATATTCAAAACTTTTGTTTTTCGTAAGTCAACCAACTCGCGCTCCGGCTTTTGTATAAAGTATATTAAAACTCATAAAGTCGTAGATGATCCTATGTCATTGATAACTTTATGAATTGTTTTGCTATCCATTATTTCTATTTTATTATTTATTTTTTAACTAATTTAAATTTATGTCTAAAATTATTGGTATCGACTTAGGTACAACAAACTCAGCAGTGGCGGTGATGGAAGCCGGTGTTCCAAAAATCCTTGAGAACGCAGAAGGCGCTCGTACAACTCCATCTATCATTGCTCAGTCAAAAACAGGTGAGAGACTTGTTGGCGTTATCGCAAAACGACAAGCTGTTACAAACCCAAAGAACACAATCTTTCAAATTAAACGATTTATCGGTCACAACTTCGATGAAGCTGGAGTAGAGAAAGATAGAAAATCTGTTCCATTTGAAACTCGAAAATCTGACAATGGCGGTATTGAAGTAAAGATGGATGAGAAGTGGTATCGCCCAGAAGAAATTTCAGCAATGATTCTTCAGAAAATTAAATCAGATGTGGAAGCTCGTTTGGGTGAAAAAATTACAGAAGCTGTGATTACTGTTCCTGCATATTTCAACGATGCACAGCGACAAGCTACAAAAGATGCAGGGAAGATTGCAGGTCTTGATGTGAAGCGAATCATTAATGAGCCTACAGCCGCAGCTCTTGCGTATGGCTTCGATAAAAAGAAAGATGAAAAAATCGCAGTGTTCGACTTCGGTGGAGGAACATTTGATGTTTCTATTCTTGAGGTGGGCGGTGATGTTGTAGAAGTAAAATCTACAGACGGAGACGCGCACTTGGGAGGTAAAGATATTGATCAGAAGATCCTCAACTATATTGCAGATGAATTCAAAAAAGAATCAGGTATTGATGTACGAACTGATGCACTAGCACTTCAGCGACTTGATGAAGCTGCCGAAAAAGCAAAGATTGAGCTTTCAACAGCTGTACAGACAGAAGTAAATATTCCATTCATCACTTCAGATGCTTCAGGTCCTCGACACCTTCTTCTTACAATAACTCGCACAAAGCTTGAAGAGCTTACACAAGAATTTATCGACCGTGCAATGGAAATTACAAAACGTGCACTTGAAGCTTCTCCATTCAAAAAAGAAGATCTCAATGAAATCATTCTTGTTGGAGGCCAGACACGAATGCCAGCAATGCAAAATGCGGTAAAAGCATTCTTCGGAAAGGAGCCACATATGGGTGTGAATCCAGACGAAGTGGTAGCTATTGGTGCCGCAATTCAAGGTGGTATTTTCACGGGCGATGTGAAAGATGTGTTACTTCTTGATGTTATTCCATTATCACTTGGTATTGAGACAATGGGAGGTGTTGCAACAAAACTTGTTGAGAAAAACACAACCATTCCAACTTCTCGCTCACAAGTATTTTCTACAGCGGCAGACAATCAGACATCTGTAGAAATTCACATTGTCCAGGGTGAACGCGCCATGGCAAAGGATAACAAATCTCTTGGTCAATTTATTCTCGATGGAATTCCAACAGCACCTCGTGGTGTGCCACAGGTTGAAGTTTCTTTTGATGTTGATGCAAACGGAATTCTCAATGTAAAAGCAAGAGATAAATCAACAGGTAAGGAGCAGTCAATCCGCATTGAAGCAAGTTCAGGTCTTTCAAAAGAAGATATTGAGAAAATGCAGAAGGATGCTGAAATGCATGGCGAGGAAGATAAAAAGAAGCGCGATGAAATTGAAGCAAAAAACATTGCAGAACAGCTTATTTACACTGCAGAAAAATCTGTAAAAGATAATGCTGATAAAATTACTGAAGACATCAAGAAAGGTGTTCAAGAAAAAATTGATGAATTAAAGAAAGTAAAAGACGGCACAGATCTTGAAGTTACAAAGAAAGCAACATCAGAGCTCTCAACAGAAATCTCAAAAATAGGTGAATACATGGCAAAGCAGGCTCAAGAAGCTCAACCTCAGCAGGGAGCAGCGAGTGAAGCTCCAAAAGATGAAAATGTTCGTGACGCAGAGTTTAAAGAAGAAAAGAAAGACGATAACGGTACTGAAGGAAAATAATTTCTTAGTGTAATGAAGAGCTTCTTGGTATTTTCCAAGAGGCTCGGATTACATCGAGAAAAATAAAATTATGGCAAAAGATTATTACAAAATTTTAGGTGTTGAGAAAAACGCTTCACAAGATGATATTAAAAAAGCGTTTCGTAAACTTGCGCACCAATATCACCCAGACAAAACAGGTGGTGATGAAAAAAAATTCAAAGAAGCAAGTGAAGCGTATAGTATACTTTCTGATGAAAAGAAGCGTTCTCAATATGACATGTATGGAAGTGCTACACCTGGTGGAAATGGTGGTGGTTTCGATACATCTGGTTTTGGTGGATTTGATTTTTCGCAATTCAATCAAGGTGGCGGTATGGAATTTGATCTAGGTGATATTTTTGGAGAATTTTTTGGAGGTGGCAGAGGAGGGAGACAAGAGCGAGCACCTAGAGGCCAAGATATTTCCATTGATATTGAACTGACATTCAAAGAATCAATTTTTGGTGTAGAGCGTGAGATTCATCTTAATAAAATGTCTCAGTGTGAAAACTGTAAAGGAACAGGAGGTGAACCAAAAACTGAAATAATCACATGTTCAAAATGTCACGGTAGCGGAACAGTCCGAGAAACTAAATCTTCTATATTTGGATCATTTTCAACTCAACGAACTTGTGACCAGTGTCACGGTTCTGGAAAAATTCCAAAAGAAAAATGTAAAGTTTGTCACGGTCAAGGAGTTCGCCGCAAAGAGCACAATCTGAAAGTTAAAATTCCTACAGGTATAGAAAATGGTGAGATGGTGCGACTTTCTGGAGCTGGAGAGGAAACTGCTAGAGGAACTGCCGGAGATCTTTATATTCGTGTCCATGTGAAGCCTCATGCAATGATTCATAAAGAAGGTAGTAACCTTGTAACAAAGCTTGCAGTGAAGCTCTCAGACGCGCTTCTTGGAACAGAGCAAACACTTGAAACATTGGACGGACCAATTAAGATAAAAATTCCAGCGGGAGTCCATTTTGGTGAGATATTAAGGATTAAAGAAAAGGGTGTTCCGGTCGATTCAAGACGCAGAGGGGACTTTCTGGTCCACATCGAAATTCAGCTTCCAAAGAAAATATCAAGACAGGCTGCACAGCTTATCGAAGATCTTAAAAAAGAGGGAATATAATTATAAAAGAAAAGCCGCGACCCCTAGGGGTCGCGGCTTTTCTTTTATAAAACAACTTAAGCAGGCAACTGAAGGGCTGGGATAATCTGTTTCTTGCGAGATACAATTCCTGGTAAAACTTTTGTATCTGAATCCACTGTTACTTCAAACGAAGCTTCAATAATTCCTTTTGTAAAATTATTGTATGTAAATACTGTAGACTCTTCTTTCAAAATATCTACAACAAAGAAAAGAATATCATCCGCACCATCTTGAGCGATATCATTTTTGATAGCTTCAATCAAAGAGTCTTTTCTGTCGAGAATAGATTTTGGATTAGTGGTCTCTACTACAGAAACACGAATGTTTCTATTTCCAACATCAAACTTCTTGCTGTCGAGGTGTATAAGTCCAGCATCTGTAAAGTCTGAAACATCAGATTTTGCAGTAAACATTTCATCTGCATATTTTTGAATATCAATCTTAAGTTTTGAAGCTAGTTTTTCTGCTACGTCCTTATCGTGAGGTGTGGTAGTGGGGGATCTAAAACCTAAAGTGTCTGAAAGAATACAAGACAACATAATTCCCGCCATGTTTTTAGGCATGGTCTCCGCGTGTTCTCCCAATAGGTCGTGCATAACAGTTGCTGTAGAAGCTAAAGGTCGGATGGTCATTTCCAACGGAACATTTGTAGAAAGTCCTCCCACAAGTTTGTGGTGGTCAATGATTTGGATAATATCCGCATCTGCAACACTCTCGAGTAGTTCTTGCGGATTGTTAGTGTCCACAATGACAACTTTTTCACCTTTAGCAATAGTCTCGAGTAAACTTGGCTCAGAAACACCCCATCTCTCTAGCATAAAAGATGTCTCTTTGTTTAATTTACCAAGCACAAAAGGCGTTGCATCATGTGAAGCGTGAGTGTTTAAATACCAAGACCATAAAATTGCACAACCTACCGAATCCGTGTCCGGTGATATATGTCCAAAAACTTTTACCATAATATGTTCATAATACAGTAGGTTTGGATAAAATCAACCTATATATGTGAGTCTAGAAACTATTTGTGGTAAGATGTTAACCAATGAAACAGACTCAAATTGTTCAGTTTGTTGTGGATAAAGATATAGATATTGCAAACTATTACATTGGCATTAATTCCTATAAACGAATCAAGGCTCAAGGTTTTAGCCAATACAAAAATGAAAATCTTGAAAAATTTTCAGAGCTTTCAGAAATAGAGGTTCAGGCTGAAATAGAGAAAAGGATAGAAAGATACTACTCACAGGAAGAAAAGCTCCTATCACTAGCAGAAGATATAAATAATGAATGGATGAAGATTGAGGAAGAATTTATAGAAAGACTAGAAAAAGTTCATAAGTTTCCATTTTCGGAACAGTCAATTAAGGGAGTCTTGTCTTCAGCTGGGAGATTTGGATATAACACACAAGAAAAATGGTTTGCTACAGATATGTTCAGGAATAAGTATGCTTGTATGGATGTTGCAATGCACGAGCTTATGCATTTTATGTTTCATAAATATTACGACCGTATCTGTGAAGAAGAGGGGCTCACAAAAAACGAAATGTGGGATGTTAAAGAATCTTTCACTGTATTACTCAATCTTGAATTTGGTGACTTAAGTTTTCAACCAGATAACGGATACCTACAGCATGTAAAACTACGAGAAGTTATAAAAGAATCATGGGAGAAAAATCATGATTTTGATATAGCTTTGGAGGAGGTAATTGAATATGTGAAGATGAATAGGGTTGGGGGTGTATAAATTTGACACAAATAGACAAAAATAGTGTTTTCGGTAATATTAAAGTAATGAAAAAAATATTTCCAAAAAAATTACAAACAGGGGATGAAATACGAATCATAGCCCCATCTAGCTCGGCTGCTATCATCTCACAAGACATAAGAGATATTGCAAATAAAAGACTTTCAGATCTTGGATTTAAAATATCTTTCGGTAAAAACGTCGAAGAAATAGACGAGTTTAATTCTTCGTCAATAAAATCAAGAGTAAGTGATTTACACAAAGCTTTTCAAGACCCAAAAGTCAAAGCTGTATTTGCTGTCATTGGTGGATTCAACTGTAATCAACTTTTGAGATATATTGATTGGGATATTATAAAAAAGAACCCCAAAGTATTTATTGGATATTCTGATACGACAGCTCTACAAAATGCAATTTTTGCAAAGACTGGCTTGGTTACATATTCTGGACCAGCATGGTCTACTTTTGGACAGAAATTATACTTTGATTACACGCTGGAATATTTCAAAAAGTGCCTCATGTCTGATGCTGAATTTGCTATCGAACCTTCTGAAACATGGACAGATGATGTGTGGTATAAAGACCAGGATAAAAGAGAGGTGATCAAAAATGACGGTTGGCTTGTAATAAATAAAGGGAAAGCTTCGGGTACATTGCTCGGTGCCAACTTGGGTACGTTTAACCTTATCCAAGGAACTGAATATATGCCAAATCTGAAAGATTCAGTTTTGTTTTTGGAGGATGATGATGAATCAAAAGCTGTTCATTTTGATAGAGATTTACAATCACTCATTCACCAACCGTCTTTTGAAGGTGTAAAAGGAATTGTAATTGGTAGATTCCAAAAAACGAGTAATGTAACAAAAGAAAAATTGATTAAGATTATAAAAAGCAAAGCAGAACTAAAAAACATTCCTGTGATTGCAAATGTAGATTTCGGCCATACGAGTCCCATAATCACTTTCCCTATTGGCGGAGAGGTAAGAGTGGATACTAAAAAGAAAAGTATTGTGATAAGTAAACATTAATTTATGATTATTTTTCTAAATGGTTCAATAAATTCAGGAAAAAGCACAGTAGCCAATATTTTAGCAAAAAGGATTGCCAATACTGCTTTGGTGGAAATTGATGTTCTCCGAGCGATGATTGATTGGATGCCTATAGACCAATCTGTACCAATAAATCTTGAGAATGCGCTTTCTGTGGTTAAGAACTTTTCTAGCAGGAAATTAAATGTAATAGTCCCGTATCCTTTATCTCAGAAAAATTATGATTATATGATGGGTAGCTTAAAAGATGTTGATACTAAAATTTACATTTTTACCCTTGCACCAAAACTTGAAAAAGCTCTTACAAACAGGGGTACTCGAGAGTTGGATGATTGGGAAAAAGAAAGAATTCAACATCATTATAATATCGGAATACCCAACCCTTCTTTCGGGGAGATAATAGATAATTCAGATCAAGCTCCAGAAGAAACTGCCGATCATATACTTAATAAAATATCCTAATACTTTACTTAACTAAAGCAAAGTGTTAGTATGTTTATATGTACGAAAATGTTATTGAATTAGTGGGTAGAGAACCTGGGCCAACAAGTATGATTTTGGTGGGTGTCCATGGTAATGAAAAGTGTGGGGTTGAAGCCTTAAATAAAATACTGTCTAAACTTGAAATACAAAAAGGTAAAGCGTTTTTTGCTTATGGAAACCCACAATCCATAGACCAAAATGTTCGTTATACTGAAGCAAATCTAAACCGAATGTTTAAGTCAGATGAGTTATTGTCTGAAAAAGAAAAGGAAAGTTACGAATATTCTCGCGCTCAATTTCTAAAAAAGTATCTTGATCAAGCCGACGTTCTTCTTGATATTCATGCAAGCTATACTCCTGCAAGTCAGAGATTTATCATTTGTGAACCAAATTCAAAAGAAATTGTGAAATATTTACCGTTTTCGCTTATTGTATCTGGCTTTGATCAGGTGGAACCTGGTGGGACAGATTACTACATGAACAGCATTGGTAAAATTGGAATTTGTGTTGAATGTGGGTATCTTGGAGATCAAAAATCAACGGAAATAGCCGAAGAAAGTATCTATACATTTCTCCGCGCTAGGGAGCACGTATCTGGAGAAAGACAAATATATACACAAAATTATATTCAAATGTATTCAATTTATATTACAAAAAATAATTTTAAACTCACAAAAGAATTCAGTGATTTTGAAGAAATAAACTTAGGACAAGTTATTGGAACAGATGGGAAAGAAGAAGTCAGAGCACAGAAAGACAGTATAATTCTCTTTGCTAGAAATGTTGAAACTGGTGGGGAAGAAGCCTTTTTACTTGGAGAAAAGAAAAAAGCCTAGTGTTAAAAACACCAGGCCTTACTTTTAAAGATTTAGTAACATAATAACTCGACCCCTTGAAATATTGAGGATAACTTTCCCTCCCATTTTTTTCGTGAGGTAAAACATTGGCGAATCTGCTAAAGTTCTAAGTAAGATAGTTTTATGTTTCTGGGCGGAAAATATTTCTTTGACGATACTTTTGCCAATACCCATTCCTTGATATTCTGGCAAAACAGCAACCTCATCGAGATAGAATACTTCTCCCGCAACTAGTTTGTGAACATTAGGTGCGTCAAGATAAGTATCGGTTTCAGAGGTAATACATATTTTATACCCCCACGCAAAACCAACAACCTCATTTTCTTTCTCTGCTACCATACACAAAGCTTCAGGTTTGCTCATTTCTTTATAGAAATCTGAAGTAACCTTACTTGCTGGCCAACTTTCTATGAGTAAGATAGATTTTCCATCACCCGCACAAGCTGGACAAACTTCATTCTCAAAATTAAGTGGCACTTCAGTTCCACAGATAGGACATTTGTAACCCTCTTTCCACGGTTCGCCACCAAAAACTTTTTGGTATGCAGAAACTACTTTTCCAACAATGTTGTGCTGCTGGAATGGATTCATTACTTCAATTTTCATATGTTAACTTTCTTTTAAAGAACTACATGTTTATCATTTTTGTACTAGGTAGATAAACAAAACCCCCTCCAAATTTCAAATAAGGAAGGGGCTGGCTTTATTATTTAAAATCCAATCAAGACAACTCTTTCCTTATTTGGTTAGAGTTATGATGATGTAATTTGTTAATCATCGCTTTGTAGCCTCCTTGCTTGCCTCGGAGCCATTTAGAGACTCTTGCGACTGTTGTGGAGCTAAAGCCAGTCTCTTTTTCGATAATAGAGTAGGGGATTTTATCTACGAGCATTTCAGCTGTTTTAAATCGTTTTGCAAATTCTTCAATTTCCCCTTCGGTCATGAGGTCACGCAAAAACAACTTAGCCTCAGCTCTTGTTTCCAGAGCTAAGATTGCTTCAATTAAACGTTTGTTTTCTTTCGTGTCCCAGTTCATTCAACTACTTTATCAAAGTGTAGTGGTTTAGTCAAGTAAAGTTATGTATTGGAATAAGAAAAGTATAATGTGAACATGTTGACGGGGCATTTTGACAAATATTTTTCGAGTGTTAACATCATAACCAAACAGTTATTTAACAAATGAATACAATACCAAAAACACATCCTATAGGCGTTCGTTTCTTTTGTCTAAGTTGTGGTTTCGGTACTTCCGGAATTATTTTACCAGACAAAGATGTTTCGAAACGTCACTGTCCCTCATGCAAAAAGATATTGGTTTGGTGTCAAGAATGCCACCAATACATTTCGTCTAAAATAGTGGAAGAAAAGATTGTCTGTGGAAAATGTCAGTCTGAGATTCCAGAGCCGCACTTCAATATTAATAAAAAAAGTTAGGATATATATTAATATCTATAAACCTTGTACACACAGAACTGTTGAACAAGGTTTTTTCTTATTTGACAAAACAATACAAACCAATAGTATTGTCAACTGGAGGTACATTAAAATGAAAAAAGATAGACTTGATATTTTAGGCCAAAAGATAGCATCTGTCGATAGGCATTTTGTCCACTTGTTGGCCAGGCGTGTTCGTTTGGCAAAGGAAGTTGCAATGATAAAGATTGAGGATGGTTCTCCTCTTTATCGTTCTCAAAAAGAAAAAGAACGGTTAGATCAAGTTTCAAAGTGGGCGGAAGAAGAGGGGGTAAATCCCGAATTTGCTCGCTCACTTTTGTACCCAGTCATTGGGGAGTCGTGCAAGAACCAAATGGTAATTGTCGATAGTTTAAGACTTGGGAATTCTTCTGAGAAGTTTAACCCTACTTACGAAGAGCTTCAGGCTAATCTTATTAGGCTTACTGAATCGTGGGCCCCCAAATATGATTTGGAGTATGATAGAGAGCATCCTGCAACAGCTGCTCTTACAAAATTTGAGCATGGTGTAATTGATAGAATAATCTCTCAATCTTGTGATGGAAAATATGCTCTCGATTTAGGTTGTGCTACAGGTAAGGAAATCAGACGACTCTCGAAAAGGTTCAGAAAGCTCCAAGGGTTCGATATAAGTCCTGCGATGGTTGAGTTCGGCCTAAAAGGGGTTGCAAAAGAGGGTTTGAAAAATATCAACCTGGAAGTTCATGACATTGAAAGTCGATTCCCAGTTGAAGATTGTTCCGTTTCATTTCTGATCATGAATAATGGCACTGGGAGTGATGTTCAAAATTTGAGTTTTGTCTTCTCTGAAATTAGGAGGGTGTTGAAACCGCACGGGCGTTTTCTTATCTCTTTCTATAACAAAGAGGCATGGGCCCAAAGAACTTTTTTCCCTTGGCCACTCGGATTAGTTGCAGGTATTGATCAGGAAAGAAATTGCTTGGAGGTTAGGCTGGGTAATGAATTAATCCCAATTTTTGCTCAGCCATATACCCTGAGTGAGATAAAAGGAATGATTCCAGATCGGCTTTGTGTTTTGGAATCATATACTTACCCTGTACTTACTTCAATCCTTCCAACTGAAATTATTGAAAGTATAAAGCCAGTTGGAACTATCCAGGAGCTAGATGACATTATTGTCCAAACGGAAACTGGGTTAGGGGCATACATCATTGTTGCTGGAAAAAAAGTCTGAAGCAATCAATAAAATAACCACCTGAATGAAAGTTCGGGTGGTTTTTCTTTTATCTGTACCTAGAAGGGACGCGAGCGTGGTGGGACTTGAACCCACAGTAATAGTTTTGGAGACTATGGGTTTAACCAATTAACCGACACGCCCTTTTTTAACTTTTTTCATACTAGCACTATTTAATTTAAAAGTAAAATTGACTTCTTTCTTTTTATATGTACTATACAGAATAGAATTTTGTTTTAACGATCTTTAAAATAGGAGGTAATAAAATTATGCAAACATTTAGCGATTTTCTTTCCAAACAGAATGTTTGGTCTGTTGATTGGGAAGGGGCAACCATTTCCGTGTTGGACAATCCAAGATTGATATTGACTGATTCTGTGAATGCTGAGGTTGTAGATCGTTTGATTGTAGATCTCAAAAAAATCACAGCTGAAAGTTTTGGAGCAGATCTCGATAATGATACCGATGACGGTGTTAGAAATCATGTAGTTGATGCGGGTTCAATAGCCTTTCTTCATGACCATGGTCAGATTTTAGGCTTCGCTTCATCGAAGGTTTTTCCTGAAGAAGGAGTTTTCTATCTTCATGGAATTGCAACTGCTCAGAATTATAAATGTCGAGGTGTTGGCAGAAAACTTGCTCATACACTTTCTAGTAAAGCAAACTTGCGCATGATTGCATTCACGACTCAAAATCCAATCATGTTTTGTTTGTTGGAAGGTTTGCGCACCAAAGTCTACCCTAACCCAAAAAATCCAGAGGTTCCAATGGATCTTAGGAAGTTGGGTACAAAACTTACCTTTGGTCGATCTGGGAATATCGACCTGAATTCATTTGTTGTAACAGGGTTGTATGAGAAGTGTTTATACGATAAGATTCCCTGTTCTCGTATTAAAACTGTAAACCAATGGTTCGAAACAGCACTCAGTGTTGAGGATGGTTCTACCCACAATGGCTTTTTGTTTATTGGGGAGAATTAAGAAATTCAAATAGGGGTTTTTAACGTAATAATTAAAAACCCCTATTTTTTATCTATATTTAATAAACAACAAGCTTTTTCAATTAGGGCCTTTTTTTCTGCATCAGAAATAGGTAATGGATAAGGTATAATTTCATTACATAATCTATATAAAATAGTAATGCCCATAATTTTTTCTAACATTTTAGAGTCAATGGAATCATTTATAGACATCATATAGCCCTGTAATAGACTTTTAATAAGAACATTTGAATTGTTTTTTGAGTGTAAAGTAATATGTCCTAACAAAAACCCTAAATCAAAGATTGTATTTCCTTTATGTACACATTCTAAATCAAAAAAACTAATTTTATTATCCTCACTAATACCTATATTCTTAGGAGACAGGTCTGATAAAATAAGTTGTCTGGGAATTTTTTTGAGATCCGAAACTAGTTTTTTCGCGCAAATATTCGCGATTGGATAGTTAAACTTTAAAAATCTATCACAAAAATTTGATTCATAATAATTTTTGTCGTCATCTGGACGGATTGAATCGGTAATTGTTCTCAAGTAAAAATGAGTTCTACCTAAGGCTATTCCAATTTTTTCCATAATAAGTACATTGACTTTTTGTTGGTTAAATAAAAGTTCTAATGTGTACCCAGAAGGGTTGATATCGCTCAAAATAATCGCAGATAGTTCCTCGTTAAAGGCAATTATTGTAGGGAAAATATCCGGTAATAATTTGGAGAAAATTTCTAAAGCCTTTTTTTCATATTTTATATCTTTGGGGTTTATGACTATGTTTGGGATCATTGAAAAGTAACTTCCTCTTAGTTTAAGATAATGATATGTATTTTTATTATGAATTTTATATACATCGTGTACAAGTCCACCATACACCTTACTAATTTCAAATTTGGGTCCAATGGTTTCTGTTATAAAATTTAATAATCTTAAATCAAATTTAGTCTGCTTCTTTTGTTTACTAAGGGTATTTATTAGCATGCATGTCATTTAATTATACTTAATATGTGGAATTATATTTAGTAAAGTAAGAATATTTTACTATAAAAATCTTTTATTAAATTAAAGTGTGGTGATCTGTATTTTCATAACATTTGGTTATATTATTATACAGTATAGTTATTTAAAGAAAATCACCCAAAGCTCTGAAGCACTTGGGTGATTTTTATTACTAGTCTTACATCTTAGTCAGAAGGCAGTTTGAGGAGCGGAAACGAAAGATGCATAGATTCTCTCACTTCCATCAAGGTTTGTTTTGCAACCTGACGAGCTCGCTTGGTACCACTAGCTAGAATCTCCCAGACAAGGTTTGGTTTGGAAGCATAGTATTTCCTTTTCTCACGGATCTCGCCAAGATAGGTGTTCATTTTATCTGCCAGTTGTGCTTTGCATTCCTTGCAGCCACGCATTGCACCCTCACACTCAAAACGAACTTGTTGAGTTGCTTCGGGGGCAAAGATGGACCAGTATTTAAAAGCTTGGCAACTGTCAGGGTGTCCAACATCTTTACGAAAAACACGCTGAACATCTGTCACCATCTTCCCGATTCTGAGCGAAGTTTCTTCTCCAGAGTGAGCAAGGTCAATCTGATTATTCAAACTCTTGCTCATTTTCTGATCTCCTTTGGTGCCTGATAAGACAGGTATCTCTCCAACCAGCGCCTCAGGAAGATTGAAAATCTTCTTACCGAAGGTTCTGTTAAAAGTTCTTGCGACTTCTCGAGCTTGCTCAATATGCGGAAGTTGATCCTGTCCAACAGGAACTAAATCTGCATTAAAGGCAAGAATGTCAGCGGCCTGAGAAACAGGGTAGCTAACAAAGCCCAAACTCATTTGTGACACGCCATACATTTCTGCCTCGCTTTTCACCGTTGGGTTTCTCTGTACACTAGCAAGAGAAACCAGGAAGGAAAAATACATGGTCAGTTCACAAAGTTCTGGTACTTGTGATTGGATAAAGAAACAATTTTCAGGTTTCAATCCAACACTCAAATAGTCACACATCACCTCGAAAATGTTTGCTTCGATGTTGCTGTGAAGATCAATGTGGTCCGTGAGGACCTGTAGATCGGCAATAACGAAGAAGCACTCATATTCGTCCTGAAGTCGAACGCGATTTTGAAGCGTTCCAACCAAATGGCCAATGTGGAGCCTTCCCGTAGGTCGATCTCCTGTTAGAATCCGTTTTTTCATAATCTCGTGTTCCTTTTTTTGTATTTGACTAACACCAACTGTTAATGTGCAATAAGCTTATTTGAGTATACAGGTGAGACCTAACTTGTCAACGTGTTTGGCTTGACTAAGTATGGTATACTATTTTCCACATGGAGAATAAACCTAAAAAAAGAATTTTAACAGGGGTACGCCCAACCGGACCACTTCATTTAGGTCACTACGTTGGTGCTTTAGAAAATTGGCTAAAATTACAAGATGAGTATGAGTGCTTTTTTCTAATTTCTGATTATCAAGCCTTAGGTGATCACCTAGGTGAAACAGATAGAATTAGAAAATCAGTTATTAGTGTTACCTTAGACTGGTTATCTGTAGGATTAGACCCAAAAAAATGTTCTTTTGTTATACAGAGTTATGTTCCAGAACACGCCGAACTATTTATGTTATTGAGTATGTTTGTTCCTATTTCTTTAGTGGATCGAAATCCAACGCTTAAGGCAGAAATTATTCAACAAAAGAAAAGTGATGTTTCTCTTGGATTTTATAATTATCCTGTTTCTCAGGCTGCGGATATATTACTACCTCAGGCTGATCTTGTGCCCGTAGGAGAAGACCAATTACCACATATTGAATTGACACGAGAAATTGTCCGTAAATTTAATAATGTTTACGGAAGTGTCTTTAAAGAACCTCAGGCTCTGGTTGGACGTATACCTAGATTAATTGGTATTGATGGTAAGGCCAAAGCAAGTAAGAGTTTGAATAATTGTATTTACTTATCTGATTCAGAAGAAGAGGTAAATAGAAAGGTAAAGAGTATGTATACTGACCCGACAAGATTAAAAGCAACAGATCCAGGACATATCGAGGGCAATGTTGTTTTTAGTTACTTAGATGCTTTTCATAAAAACAGCACCGAATTGGAAGACCTTAAAAAGAAATATAAGGAAGGTAAAATTGGTGATGGGGAACTTAAAAAAATCTTATCTGAAGTCTTAAATACATTTTTGACGCCGATTAGAGAGAGAAGAGCTTATTTCCAGGCTCATCCAGAAGCTGTACGTGAGGCTTTACTAGAGGGTACTAATAGGGCTCAAAAGTTAGCATCTGTTACAATGAAGGAGGTTAGAAATGCTATGAAAATCACAGACTATGAGAGTGTGGATAACATAAAAAAAACATTTTATGAGAAATAAAACTATACTTATTCTAGGGGCTGGCCAAATTGGAGAAGCTTGTGCTCTTAAATCAATTAAAAATAATCCTAAAAGAATTATCCTACATACTTTAACTAAAAAAGAAGCTGTAGTGGTATTTAAAAATATTCAAGCAAATTTAGGAGATTGCAACATTGATATTCAAATTTCATGGGGTAATGCTCTAGTTACTAAGAAATTAATGAATCTTAATCGTGATGAGCTTCATGTGTCCGAGAATAGAAAAGAACTAATAAGATATTATTACTCGTATTTGAGTGATGACTTAATCAAAGAATCATCTTTGTATTACTTAGTTAAAAAATGGAAACCAGACTATATCTTTGATGGTATTAATACAGCAACAGTTGTTGGTTATCAGGATGATCCATATTCTCTTCCAAGAAGAATTTTAAACAAGGGAGATAAGAAACAAGACTGGTGTGATTCAACAGAAAACCTTCTTGTTTCTAATATTGTTCCTAGTTTAATTCGCTTCACTCAAGCTCTTAAAAAGAGTTTGCTTGATTTTAAGGTTAAGTGTTATGTAAAAGTATCTACAACTGGCTTGGGTGGTATGGGTGATAATCTTTTTTATACACACGGTGATGTAAATGAACCCGGTATGTCTTCTGGGATTCTGGGTAAGGTTGCTGCTGCTGGAGTTATTCATCAATTATTTTGGGGCCTATCCCACACTCCAGGAATTAACGTAAAAGTAGTTGTTCCAGCTGCTCTTGTTGGTTGGCAAGGAGTCGGTTTTGGTCAATTTCGTTCTCATGGTAGGGGTATACCTCTAGTTGATTCTAAGACAAAAACTAAATTGGTATCTGGTGAAGTTTTTGTTCCGGGCAAATGTGAACAAATTTCTACTTTTATGGAAATGCCCTACGTTGATTCAGGTGAAAACTGTGCTTATAGCTTAGGTGAAATGACTGCTATAACAGCGTTGGGGCAAATGGAGTGTGTGACTAGGGAGGAAGTTGCTCAAGCCTGTATTGAAATGGCAATAGGATCAACTAGACATGATCTACTTACTGCAATGGACTTAGTAGCACTTGGACCATCACATTTAGGTGGAATTCAAAGACGTATCATTCTTGATAGACTTACTGGTCTAGAAGTAAAAAATTCAATTCCTAGCATTGCAACAAACAACCTCGGTCCAACAGTTTCAAAACATCTTTTCGAAATATATTTAATGTTAGCTTGTAGTCAGAAATCTCTGTCAGTACTTGTTAAATCCTCAAGTGGTGCTTTAGTTAAAAAAATAAATAAATTCTTAGAAGACAATCAGCAAGTACGTTCACAAATTGTATCTCTGGGACTACCTATTATTTTCAATGATGATCATGTAACAGCGGGTGAGTACTTCTATGTTCCAAACATAAAGGAGGAAAATATTATTAGTACTAAAAATATTGATCTTTGGGCTAATAGTGGATGGATCGATTTGCGTGAAAAGAATATTAAGTACTGGCAGTCCATCATTAAAAAAATACTAACAGAGTCAAAGAAGGATGGGGCAAGTGGTTTAATTGCAACAGATAGAAACTATATTGATATTGAAAATGCTGATATTGGTGAAATTTTAGGTTATGTTTATTCAATGTTGGGAGGTCAAAGAAAGACTGAATTTCTCAAGTCGCTATTTTAATTCTCAGGATACTCAAGTTTTCTCATAAAACTTTTAAGAGCTGAGTAGTAGGTGATGCATGAATCAATATTTATATGTTCATTTTCACCGTGTATATCTCCGCCTATAGGCTTAATCATTAAAATAGGGATATTTAATGAGGTAAAGTGACGAGCATCCGAAGCTCCATGGGTACCTGCAATTTTTATCTGTTTTTTAAAATTTTCAACAAATGCCTTGACAAACAAGATAACTGTCTCATTTTTCTCTTCCACAAAAGTTGGGTTACCGTAGGAAAGTAATTTAACAGATAAGTCACTACTTATTTCCTTCGCAATTATAGATACTTCATTTTTAATCTCTTTGTATGAAGTATCTTCTGGAAAACGAAAATCAAATGATACCTCTGCTTTGTCACATACTTGATTAGTTGATATACCCCCATTGATTTTACTTATGTTGAAGGTAGTATTCCATGTCTCTTTTTTATTATTTTGACCATACCTCTTAAGCAGCTCATTACATAACCTGATGATTGGTTCGACTGCATTTCTCCCTTCCCAAATTCTAGACGAGTGAGCTGGTCGACCACAAGAAGTGATTTGAAGTTGGCAGACTCCTTTTGATTTATTTACAAAGATAAGATCATCACCACCATCAGGTACTATTAATATTTTTGGTTTCAAACCATATTTTTTTGCCAAAAATTGAGCACCATTAAAACCACCTGTCTCTTCATCAGAAGTTACTATTAATGAGAAGGTCAATTTACTTTTTTGTTCAATCATTTCATTCAAAAGGGAATAACCAATAGGGATAGAAAATTTCATGTCGCTCACTCCTCGCCCATAAGCAACATTGTCTTTAACTTTAATTGAAAATTGATCTGGTCTACCTGCCACTACATCCACATGAACAAGAAAACACACATCAGGATTATTTTTATTGTTATTTGAAGCAATAAGAATCTCTGACTCGTTATTTACAAGTCTTTTGACGATGGCTTTTGAATTTATTTTTGAAACGATAAAATCAAAAGCTTTTTTGTTTTGTTCAGCATTCGAGGTAAGGGTTTCAAATGATACAAGTTTTGATAGGTCTTGGGTAAATTCTTTTTTGCTTAGATTGGACATAATTTATTAGTATATTTTAGTAAAACAATATGTGAGTTTCTAACATATATCTTATTTCCAAGTATTAATCTTTTTGCTTACACTGTCAAATTATTATTTAAATTAATAAAATAACCCCATTTAGTAATACTTTAGGTTCAGATTATAGAAATCCTGATAGTTTAAGATTTGTTTAAATTATAAGATTTCCTACACTATCTTCCCATACCCCAACTCATTTAGATGGTCTTTAATATCTCCATAACTTTTACCGCAAAGCATACCGCCGGCGAAAGACTTGTCTTGAGTTATATCAGCTAGGCAAAATTGTGGCATTTTAAAATTGTCTTTATCTTCTTTGTTTGAGAATTCAAAATCAACAAGAACTAACCCTGCGAGATCATCTTGAAATACATCTATTTCCGCTTTAGTACCAGAGTGGTCATAGTAGTATCTAATTTTTCTAACCTTCTTACCTTGAACTTGTTCTAGTGCGGCAAATTCTTCTTTTGTTAGTGAAATGGTGTGTTCATACTGTTCGGATGAATCCACTCCTTGTGTGGGTTGTTTTTTAGTAATCTCAAACTTATCACCGTTTTGTCGTATACGCAAAACAGAGTGTTCAGATTCTTTTGGGATGTATATATCTTTAATTTCTTTGGATATACATTTTTCAAATCCTTCCGGAAAATACTTTAACAAATATGTTTTTTCTAGTTCTATTTCAATCATGTTTGGTATTATACATTAAATCATAATAGCTCACCTAAAAACTGAAAAGATTTTAGATGGGGAACTGAGACATCTTCTATAAAGCTATTTTCTGCTATACCTTGCTTTTTTCTATATTTATGCTATAATTTAAAGAGATAAAAAACTAGGTAATTTAAGCCTAGTTCAAACCTTTAGAAAGGAGGTATCCAGTGGATACTACAAAGTTCGTTAAAATCTTGAAAAGAGTTGCTTTTGTGGGTACTGGATGGAGCCTCTACTCGGCCTGGAGCTGGGTGTATGACAATCCTCTCTGGCTTGCCGTTATTGGTTGGCTTGGAGTAGTTCAAGGATCTGTTATTCTTACCCTTGGCGCAATGCTAAACAACTTCATTTTTTTGGTCATGTACCAAAAAAATGAGTCTGACTGGCTTGGTGTCAACGGGTTTGAGGACTTGAAAGAACATGGTGACAAATGGGCTACAAAGGTCCAATCTCATCATAATGCCATTGTCCGATTTGTCCTGTGGGTGCCAGCCTTGTTCTTCCGTTTGCTCATCTGGGCTGTTCGGAAAAACAACATGTTGGCATTCGTAGTGCTTTCTATCTTTGAAGATTCATTCATCACTACTGCGTTTTTACGTGGTAAAGTGGGTGGAAAACTTACGAAGAGAGACTACACGGTATTCCTTGCTAGTACAGCCTTCAGCTGTGTATACTGGAGTGCCAGGAACGGTGTCGTTCTCATCATCCTCAAAGGTGGCTGGGAAATCGGCAAGCAACTTTTCAACTAAAACCAAGCCGCGTTATTCTAGTATTTTCTAGGGCGCGGCTTTTCACTTGTTTGATCTGGTGTGCTATAATCTAATTACAATGGTTGCAGTTAATGATTCAAGAAACAAATATCCTTTTTTTGCTCTGATTTTATTCACCTTTGTTTTTTTAACTCTCTCCTTTAATTTTTATCGTTATTTTGTTAAAACAGATTATGTCATCTCTATACATGTCGAATGTGATCAGTTAATAGAGAGTTGTATAACAGATGGTTCAATTTATTATAATAAATACCTTCTAAAAATGACTGATTTTATTGACGTATGTGGGGAGAGAGAAGACTTAAATTGTGTTGAAAAGCTACTTCCAGAAAACAAGATTCAAAAAATGATTTGTGGATTTGATACTGAGGATTGGGAGTCTTGCACAGAGCCAACTGGCCCAAAGAAGAGTAATTAAAAGACATGAGAAATCTAACCCCTCGAATTAATCTTTTGGTCCTCGGTGCTTCAGGTGGGGTGGCAAATGCTTTTTTGGGAATACTGCTCAAATATAGATCTCAGTTTGGTCTGCTTATATTGTTAGATAGAGATGATAAGGTAACAAAATCAATGTGCCTTAATCATAAAGAATTGGATTATATCTTCATTCAATCAAACTTAAAGAAAGAAAATGTTGATAACACTTTAAAAGAGTTATATGAAAAATATTCAATTTCTATAGTATTAGATTTGACAGATTATGATACTTTACCTATATTATCGGCTACAGATTCTCTTGGTTTGAGTTATTTAAACTGTTCATTAAATTCCGAGTATTCGTCAATGGGTCATTTTGTTGAAGATTCTAATAACTTCTTTAAAAGATTTAATAAAAATATTCACGTTCTTAGTCTAGGGATGAATCCTGGAATAATTCATCATCTTATTGTAAAAGGGGTTTTGGAATACGGTTTGCCAAATGAATTTATAGAGATAGAATATGATTCCAGTATTCCAAAAGAAAAGCCAAAAAAACCCTTTATATCTTGGTCAAAAAAACAGTTTTTGAATGAAGCTGTCTGGGGACCAGCGGGTTATTGTGGAGATGGGGGACAATATATAGAGACGAAAGAAAAAGCTGTAAATACACTTGTTGATACAAAAAAGTTTTTAGCACCCATAAAAAAGCTTCGTGTTTACCCTAAAGGTATGATAGTTCCACATGATGAGGTTATAACAATGTCAAGGATTTTGGAGATTCCAGGGAGGTTTATATATGCTATTCATCCCACTTCTTTATCTGAGTTGGTAAAAATATCAAATGAAAAAAGTTTCGTAAAAGAAGAGGATATAGATTATATAGATAATATATCGGAACCGCTTTTGGGATCTGATTGTATTGGTGTTTGGTTAAAATATGTAGATAAAAATATTTGTTATTTTTTTGATGTTCAAAATTCCAAAATTCACGGAACTAACTCAACTCTCTTTTTGGTTGGGGTGGGGGTTGCTGCTGGATTGATTGATTACATTCAAAATCCTCTCTTAGAGAACGGTGTCTACTCTGCTTTGGAGCTAAATAATGAAAATTTTTTAAAAATAGTATCTGAGCATGTTGAGATTAAAAAGCATGAAGAAAAAGTAAAGTAAAAACATTTAAATATGCAGGATATATACATACAACCAGAGGATGCTGTTAAGGAGTTGATAAAAAGATGGAAGGATAAAGAACTAGAAAATAAAGTAGAAACTTTTTTAGACGGTGATATACCTTCATCTCTTAGAACGAAGCCACATGTGATTCTTTTTAGGCATATTATCACTCCAGATGATGAGGCGAGAAAGTTAGTTGAGTTTTCCAAAAAGTTTAATATAGATCTGTTTGTTTTTGAGTTTACTAAAGATAAGTTTGTTAGTTATAATTTCGACAAATATACACTACTCAGAATGTTTATTTATTTAGGAGAAAGACCTAATGGTCAAGAGAATGTTTTTAAACTAAAAGTTTCCGATATGGATGCTGTAGACGGCAAGAAAATACAATCAATTAAAACTTTATGGGGCGAGCCTTTAGTCGAGTTTCACCATAATATATTATATAAGGTATTCCCAGAGTTTGAAGACAAAATTTTTGATTTGTCAGACTGGTTAAAAAACCATGGAGGCAAGGCAAAAATATATTATGAGTATTTCGTTTCTCTTTTGGTGAGAAATTGTATTTTGCTAGAAAATTTTCAATATGATGGTGAGGAAGGTGATTTTACTAGAGATGTATTTCTCCCCGCTTTTAAAAATATAGAAAAAAAATTCAACCTCAAACCTTTGGTGGTTAAGTTAGCTCCAGATGATTATGAGAATAACCCTAGTTGGTGGTATTATAGAGACTATATAAAAAGTATAGCGGAGGAGTATATAGTTGAGTTCAAAACTAAAAAGAATGATTAATTTTTTCATAAAAAATCAATATTGCTACGATTATGTCGCTAATCAGATTTCAACGAGCATAATTACTTACTCTCATTTACCCACAGCTATAATCGCTTTATTGTTTGGTGGTTACGTTCTATATAAATCTAGAAGTCTAAATACATTTATTTTGTTTTTTATATGTTTATTTTTCTCTATTTGGAGTTTTCTTGATCTTGGAGCGTGGGTTTCATGGTTTAATTTTACAGGTCCAAGTTCGGTAATGTTTTCTTGGTCTTCCTTAGAAATTTTTGGTCTTCTTATATTTCTATTTTCCTTTTATTTCCTCTATGTCTCAATCAAAGAAAAAGATGTTCCATTTTATTATAAAATTTTAGGAATTTTGTCTTTAGTTCCGCTTTCTTATTGGGAGATTACTGGGAAAATTCTAAACAGGTATGATACTTTTTCCTGTGGTGCTATTGAAAGTAACTCAGTAACGACCTATATAACCACGATGGAATCAATTGTTATTTTAGCTGTTACATTTTTTACTATTTTTGAATCAAATAAAGTAAAAGAAGATTCAGAAAAAAGAAAAAAAATAATATTTTCTGGTCTATCGGTTTTTCTGTTTTTGATGGTTTTTTCATTATCTGGATCTCTTGCTGATCTTCTTAATAACCTGGGGTGGAAAGATGCTTACAATTTTGGAGTATACAGTCTTTTCGGTATGCCTATTTTCATAGGATTTTTGGGATATCTCATTGTCCGCTTTAAGACCTTCAATATTCGTTTATTCGGTGCTCAAGCACTTGTACTTGGTCTTATTACTCTAGTTGGTTCAAAACTCTTTACAGCTGAGGCTGGTGTGAATAGGAACATTACTATTATTACATTAGGTGCTATCTGTATCTTTGGTTATTTCCTCGTAAAAAGTGTTAAGAAAGAAATTGAAACTCGTGAGCGTATTGAAAAACTTGCTGATGAACTTGAACTTGCAAACGAGCGACTTCACATTCTAGACCAACAGAAATCTCAGTTCGTTTCTCTTGCTTCACACCAGCTTCGCGCACCACTCACTGCTATCAAAGGTTATCTTTCGATGATTATGGAAGGTGATTATGGAGAAGTGAAAGGAGAAATACGAGAAATGATTCAGAGAGTGTTTGATTCTGCAAATAATCTTGTGACTATTGTGGGAGACTTTTTGGATGTGTCACGTATTGAGCAAGGGAAAATGGCATATGATTGGAAAGATTTTGATCTTAAGCCTCTTGTGGAAACTGTCGGACATGAACTTAAGCAAATGGCAGACAAGAGAGGTTTGGAATTTACTGTTTCAGTGGAGGAAGGAAAAACATACATGGTGCATGGTGATATGAACAAGCTAAAGCAGGTGTTCACAAACCTTACAGATAACTCAATTAAATATACGCCGAAAGGAAAAGTTTGGATCAAACTTAGTCGTCCAACGCCAGATACTATAAGATTTGAGGTGAATGATAATGGTATTGGTATCGCTCCAGAGACATTACCAAAACTATTTGAGAAGTTTACCCGCGCAGAAGGTGCAAACGATGTGAATGTAATAGGTACAGGTCTTGGACTCTATGTTGCTAAAGAAATGATCCGTGCTCACGAAGGTGGTAAGATCTGGGCAGAGTCTGATGGAAAAGGCCTAGGCTCTACGTTTGTGGTGGAGTTGAAGGCTTTGTAAGAAAATATTTTCAATTAACAAAAAACTCTCATTAATGAGAGTTTTTTGTTATTGGGTTAATGTTATAATCTTTAATCATGAAAGAACTTATTGTTCGTGGAATTATAGTCAATAATGGAAGTGTTCTACTTTGTAAGGTTGTTAAGAGTGGGTTTTATTTTCTCCCTGGCGGGCATATTGAAGAAGGTGAAAATCCAGAAACAGCTTTAGAAAGAGAGTTAGTAGAGGAATTTGATACAAAACCCACTCGAATAAACTTTGTTGAGGAGGTGGAGAATTCGTATTTAGAAGAAGAAAAAGTAATTGAAGAAAAGTTTTATGTTTTTGTTGTGACTTTAGAAAATTATGAGAATATAAAAAGCAGGGAAGATCATATAGACTTTGAGTGGGTAAAAATTGAGGATTTTAAATCAGTTGATTTTAGACCAAAGAAAATAACAGGGGAAATATTGGAAATTATAAAAAAGGAAAAAGATTTTTGGATTTAAGCAAAAATTGCAACAATTTTAATTGTTGAGATAATTGGGACATGAAGAAAAAAATAAGCACAACAAAACACGTTACTCTTTTTGAAGATAAAGAGGTTCGTCGTACATGGCATAATGAACAATGGTATTTTTCTATATCCGATATTGTGCAAGCTCTTTCAGATTCAAATGATGTAAAACAGTATATAAAAAAGATGCGGGCACGAGATGAAGAATTATCTCTCAACTGGGGTACAATTTGTACCCTACTTGAAACCATTTCTAAAGATGGTAAAAGACGGCAAGAAACAATGTCTAACTTAACTGGTATCTTCCGCATTATCCAGTCTATTCCTTCGCCTAAAGCGGAGCCTTTCAAACAATGGTTGGCAAAAGTTGGTCAGGAAAGAATTGAGGAGATTCAGGATCCAGAAAGAGCTATTGTTCGCGCAAAAAATATTTACAGCCAAAAAGGGTACAAAGATGACTGGATTGCAAAGAGAATGAGAGGTATTAATGTTCGTAACACACTCACGGAGGAATGGAAAAATAGAGGAGCGAGGGAAGGTTTGGAATTTGCAATACTTACAAATGAAATTTATCAAGGAGCCTTTGAGATGACCGCAAAGGAAATTAAGGAATATAAAGACCTCTCCCACCCAGATAATCCGCGTGACCATATGAACGAGCTCGAGCTCATTCTCACGATGTTGGGTGAAGCGACAACAACAGAGCTTTCACGCGAGAGAGATTCAAAAGATTTTCCTTCGTTAAAAAATGATTCCCGCGAGGGCGGTAAAGTTGCTGGTAATGCTCGCGAAGAAATAGAAGCAAAAACGGGTAAGAAGATTGTAACGGCTGGGAATTTTTTAGAAAATAAAAAGCTAAGAAAACTACCAAAAAACAAAGGTAAATAAAAACATGGTAAAAATTCCAACAATTGATTGTGGTACTTTTGTTTTGAGACAGCTCAACAAAAAAGATGCTGAGTCTTTGTCAAAAAATGCGGATAATAAAAAAATCGCAAAGAATTTGACTGACGAGTTTCCTTCTCCGTATACAGTTAAGAATGCTGAATGGTGGATTAGGTTTAATCTCTCAAAGAAAAACGAGAAGGTCTATACTTTTGGAATAGAGGTAGGTGGAAAAGTGTGTGGTTGCATAAGTCTATATTTGGATAATAAAAATAATAAAAAAGCTGCGACGGGGTATTGGATAGGTGAAGCTTTTTGGGGTCGTGGAATAATGTCTGTTGCTTTGGAGAAAGTTGTTAATTTTGGATTTAAAGAATTGAAATTAAAAAGAATTGAGGCTTCCGTATATCCACGCAATGAGGCATCTGCTTCTGTTTTGATAAATAATGGTTTTGAAAAGGAGGGATATCTGAAAAAGAGTGCGCTACATGCTGGAAAATTGATGGATGAAATAATATTTGCGAAGGTAAGATGAAACCAAAAATTTCGACAATAATCAAAACTAGATCCTCGGGAGATTTGAAAGCAGAATATTATGATGCTAAAGAGTTAAGTATTCCTGATAGTGAAGTACATCACGTTTGTACATTTGCTTTTTATGGTGGTAAATTAGTTTTGTGTCATGATGCCCAGAGAAATAAATGGACTCCACCTGGCGGTTCGAAAGAAAATGGAGAAAGTGTTCAAGAAGCAACTATTCGAGAAGTTCTTGAGGAATCAAATATGAAAGTTGTGTACTATGAATTGCTTGGATATCAGAAAGTATATGAACCACATAGAGTTACCGTTCAAACCAGGTCTTTTTGTGTGGTTGAACCGTGCGGAAAATTTGTATCTGACCCAGATGGTGATATTGATGAAATTGAACTCATTGATCCTAAAGATATTAAAAAATATTTTGATTGGAGTGAAATTGGTGATGAGGTACTTAGGTGTGCTTTAGAAAAATTAAATAAAATAAATAATGGAAAAATTATATGATGCATCATTTGGAATAATTCCAATATACAAAACAGAAAACGGCGACTTAAAATTTTTGCTGGTGCAAAGTGTAAAAACAGAAGAATGGACTTTTCCAAAAGGCCACGCAGAAGGTGAAGAAAAACCAGAGGAAACTGCGCGGAGAGAGGTTTTGGAGGAGACTGGAATTTCTGATATCGAAATTGTTGAAGGTGTAAAATATTTAGATACATATGAATTTGAAAGAAGTGGAAAGATAACAGAAAAAACAGTGACGCTTTTTGTTGGATTTGTGAAAGATATAAAAGTGAGTGTTAAAGAAAAAGAGATTTTGGATTATGAGTGGGCTACGTACGAAGAGGCTTTGGAAACTATTTCATTTGAAGAGCCAAGAGAGATCTTGAAAAAAGTGGTAAAAGATATTCAAGACAGGTAATTCAAATAATTTCTTTACCTTCTCTTCATATTATCTTAGGTATACTTTCAGTATGACAGATATGGATGAGTTCATTACAAAGGTAAGAGAAAAAGGTCTTGAACCTAAAAAGATTTTTCAAGAAGCTATAAAAGTTAAATTTGCCGAGGATGAGGTGATGATTGAGAGCTGGAAGGTTCTGTGGGCATTTTGTATGTTTCGAGGAAAGATTCCCAACTTTATATTGGAGTATTTCCAGAGCCTCAAGTGAGGCTCTTTTTTATAAATATTTGGTCACTTTATATAATCTTTGTTATTTGGTAATATTATTGCCATGAACAAAATCTTACTTTCAGGAGTAAAACCAACCGGCAGACCTCATATTGGCAACTATTTTGGTGCAATGAAGCAGTTCGTGGATTTGCAGGATAAATACGATGCAAGAGTTTTCATCGCCGACTTTCATGCTTTTACCACTACAACTGATGCAAAACAGGTGCACGAAGATATTATTGGTGTTGCACTCGATTATTTAGCTATTGGTCTCGATCCCAAAAAATGTCTCATATTCAAACAGTCTGATGTTCCACAAGTTACAGAACTTTGTTGGCTTTTTGATTGCATTACTACGATGCCATACCTTATGCGCGCACATGCATTCAAAGATGGTGAAGCAAAAAATAAAGATATTAGTGTTGGCTCGTTCAACTACCCAATGCTCATGGCTGCTGATATTTTAATACAAGATGCAAACGTGGTGCCTGTGGGGCAAGACCAAAAACAGCATGTTGAATTTGCTCGTGATACAGCAGAAAAGTTTAACAGAATTTTTGGAGAGACTTTTATTTTGCCTGAACCCTTGATTTTAGGTGATGTAGCTGTGGTCCCGGGAAGCTCTCGCAGAAGATGTGAAAAACTTCATTCGTCCACTTCGTGAAAAGCGAGCAGAGCTAGAAAAGAACTTGCCAGAAGTACTCGCAATCCTAAAAGAAAATGGTGAAAAGGCTAGGGTTATTACAGAAGCAAAAATGCAGGATATAAGAAAAAAAATCGGAGTAAGCTTGTATTAAAATATGGAATCAAAAAATAAAAATAATTATCCGAAAGTATACATATCGGATGTAATAAATTTTTTCTGGAAAGGTATAGGGAAAAACAAGTTATCTTTGTTTGTAAGTGTGACAGCTATTGCTCTTGGTAGCTCGGCTTCCATCATTTCGCCTGTATATTATAAAAAGTTTTTTGATGTTTTATCTCAAGGGGGAGATAAAGCTGTTCTGTATCCACAGCTATTTCATTTTCTTTTCATTATACTCGGCATAAACTTCGTTTCTTGGGCACTTTGGAGAATTGGATCATTTGCCGTAGTTCATTTTGAAGCACATGGGATGGCAGATCTAAGAACGCAAGCATATAGAAGTTTGATATTTCATTCATATAGCTTTTTTGCTAATAATTTCACAGGGGCGATAGTGCAAAGAGTAGGGAGATATGCTCGAGCGTTTGAAAAAATAATAGACCGCATAACTTGGGACATTGTTCCTCTTGTTGTTCGTGTTACAGGAATCTTGATTGTTACTTACTATATTGAACCAAAACTAACATTAATTATTATTTTCTGGACCTTGATTTATATGATGGTAAGTCAAGTGTATTCCATGTGGAGATTCAAACATAATGTTGTAATGGCAGAAGCCGACTCCCGCACAACAGCAGTGCTTGCAGATACTATTACAAACCAAAATAACATTGAACTGTTTAGTAGTCACAAAGCTGAAATAAAAAACTTTGACGATGTGGTAGAAAACCAAAGAAGAATTACCCAATTTAATTGGAATATGAATATTGGTTTTGATGGAGTTCAAGCTTTATTTTCTTTCGTTGTGGAATTTATCGTTTTTTATTTTGCTATTCATTTTTGGCAGGGAAATATTTTTACGGTTGGTTCATTTGTTTTGATTCAGCTTTATGTGATAGGCCTAAGTGGACAGCTTTGGGGGTTCGCTAGAATTATCCGAGATTTCTATGAGGGTTACGCAGACGCGAAAGAGATGGTTGAAATAATGAAATTACCATACGAGATCAAGGATACTCCAACTTCTAAATCAGTAAGCATATCTTTCGGGGAAATATTGTTTGATAATGTAAATTTCTCTTTTAACGGAACAAGAGAGGTTTTAAGTGGTATAAATTTATGCATTAAATCTGGAGAAAAGGTTGCTCTTGTTGGTCCTTCTGGTGCAGGTAAAACAACATTCGTAAGATTACTTTTGAGATTTTATGAATTGACCGGTGGGAATATTACAATTGATAAAAATGAAATAAAAGATATTACACTTGAAAGTTTGCGTAATAACATAAGTCTTGTTCCACAAGACCCTTTGCTTTTTCATCGAACTATTAAGGAAAATATTCGTTATGGAAAGCCTGATGCAACTGATGAAGAAATAGTAGAAGCTGCTCGCTTAGCGCACTGCTCTGAGTTTATAGAAAATCTACCAAAGAAATATGATACATATGTAGGTGAAAGAGGAATTAAACTTTCTGGCGGCGAAAGACAAAGAGTTGCTATCGCGAGAGCTATTTTGAAAAATGCTCCGATATTGATTTTGGATGAAGCTACATCAAGTTTGGATTCCCATTCAGAGTCTCTTATTCAAGATGCCTTAGATACACTCATGAAAGGCAAGACTACTATTGTGATTGCTCACCGACTTTCGACAATCAAAAAGATGGATAGAATAATTGTGTTGAAGGGAGGGAAGATTGTTGAGGATGGTTCACATAGTAATTTAGTAAAAGAAGTTGATGGAATGTATAAAAAACTTTGGGAATTGCAGGCGGGCGGGTTTATTCAATAGCTGCTTCATTTGCAAAGTTTTACGTGCATGATATTCTTGTAAGTAAGAGCTTTGACGCCGATGACACGGCTGAGCTTAGGGAAGAAAACCCTGTGTAGAGCCCTAAAAAGCCTCAGGATGAGTAGAACCCTACGGGTAGCCCGTTACAGCTTTCAAGGGGTTTAAGCGAATACGCTTAAACAAGTATGGTGGCACCGCGGTTACAAGATCGTCCGTACAAGTATGTTTTTTATTAAGCATATTTGTACGGATGATTTTTTATTTATTAAAATAATTTAGAAATAATGAAAGTCAAAATATATACAGCGGAAAATGAAATGGACGTAAGTATAACAAAAGGATATCTTGAATCTTTTGATGTGGAAACATTCACAGCACCTGGAGAAAATAGCCTAGGAGATAATCCAAAAGTAAATAGAGGTCCAAATGTTGGGTTTGATATTTTTGTGGAAGCTGATAAGTCAGAAGAAGCAATTAAAATATTAGAAGAGAGAGATTTAAAATAATAAAAATGGAACGAATATATATAAAATATTTAGGTCAATATATTGAACAGGAAGTTGTAATTAAGGGTTGGGTGGATGTGCGCCGAGACCAAGGTAAGCTTGTTTTTTTTGATTTCCGAGATGTAACAGGAAAAGTACAGGGGGTGATTTTACCAAATCAAATAGAAGCTCATGAAGTAGCAAAAGATGTGCGACCTGAGTGGGTTTTGGAAGTGAGAGGTAAAGTAAATAAACGCCCTGAGAAAAATGTTCAACAAGGAAAACTAAATGGTGACATTGAGTTAGAAATTTTGGAAATAAAAGTTTTGGCAAAAGCTATGGAATTGCCATTTTCTTCTGATGCAGACTTGAATCTAGACACTCTTTTAGACTATAGACCACTAACGCTTCGTAGAGAAAGAGAGCAAAATATTTTTAAAACTCAGTCTATAATCTTGAAAGCTTTTCGAGAATATCTGGACGCACAAAACTTTACAGAATTTCAGGCCCCAAAAATAGTTGGTGAAGATGCAGAAGGTGGTGCTGGTGTTTTCAAGTTAGAATATTTTTATGGTCAGGCAGCATATCTTGCAACGAGTCCCCAGCTTTATAAACAAGTTATGACTGGTGTTTTCGAAAGAGTATACGCAGCAGGTCCACAATTCAGAGCAGAGAAGCACGCAACTAGTCGCCATTTAAATGAAATGACAATGCTCGACTTCGAAATGGCTTTCATAAAAGACCATACAGATGTGATGAAAATGATTACGAATACTCTCCGACATATTGTTTCTACAGTTGGAGAAAAAGCAAAAAGTGAATTGGAGTTTTTCAAAATAGAATTACCGTTAGCACCAGAGGTATTTCCTACAATGAAGTTAAGAGAGGCTCAGGAACTTATAAAGAAAGAAACTGGCAAAGATAATACAACTGAACCAGACCTAGAACCAGAAGATGAAAGATGGTTATGTGAATATGCTAGAAAGAATCTAAATAGTGATTTTGTTATAGTTACTCATTACCCAGTATCAAAAAGGCCATTTTATACAATGGAGGATTCTGAAGATCCTGGTTTTACAAAAAGCTTCGATATTTTGTTTAGGGGTGTAGAGATTATCTCCGGTAGTCAGAGAATTCACGATTATGAATTGCTCGTTGAGAAAATTAAAGGAAAAGGTCTTGATCCAGAGAAGTTCGGTTTCTATCTTATGGCCTTCAAGTACGGCTTAGCACCACATGGGGGAATAGGCATGGGACTAGAGCGTCTCACAGAGAAATTCTTAGGTATTGAAAATGTGAAAGAAGCCACTTTGTTCCCAAGAGATATAAACAGAATTGATACTTTGCTTTCAAAATAAATGTGCAAGCAAATTATATAATTAGTGTTAAAATAGCTTAAATGTCACTCGACTTCACCGTAAAAACCCCAGTGTTTGAAGGACCTCTTGAGGTTCTCTTAGGCATGATTGAAAAGCGTAAACTTTTCATTAATGACATTGCACTTTCGCAAGTGGCGGATGATTATATTTCCTATGTGCAGAGTATTCAAAATGAAAGAGGTTTTCCAATTGCAGAAGTTGCTCAGTTTATTTTGGTTGCTTCAACACTGCTTCTGATAAAATCCAAATCTCTTTTGCCAACACTCACTCTTACTGAAGAAGAAACGCAAAGTGTGAATGACCTCGAACTTCGTTTGAAAATATATCAGCGACTTAGAAATGCTGCAGAGCATGTAGCTCAACGATTCGGAGAAGATATTATGTTTGCGCCTTTAGACAGAAAAAATGATGTAAAGGTTTTTGCACCAGATAAGGATACAAATCTTCCTTCATTATTTGCATCGATACAAAACGCGCTTAAAAATCTTCCTAAAAAAGAATTTATTCCGAAAGCGGTAGTTCAGAAAGTTATTAGTCTAGAAGAAATGATCGGAAGACTTACGACACGTATCAGTTCAAATTTGCGTATGTCATTTACACAATTTTCTGGTGAACATAAAGGAAATAGGGTTCATATAATTGTGAGTTTTTTGGCAATGCTAGAATTGGTGAAAAACGGTATAATACACGTCAAACAAGAAAAAGATTTTGGAGATATCGAAATGGAGACAGGTGAAGTTGGCGTGCCGAGGTATAGTTAAAAGTTATAAAGTTGAAAGTAGAATTCACAACAACCACATGGAACTAGATAAAAAAATAGAAGCAATATTATTTTGGAAAGGGGAGCCAATGAGTATAAAAAAACTCTCACAAATTCTCTCTGTATCTGAAGAAGAAATAAAAGCCGCTATCGAAAATCTTAAAATAAAACTCGAAGGAAGAGGAATTTCTCTAATGGAAAAAGAAAGCGAAATAATGCTTGTAACTTCAGGAGAAGCCTCAGAACTCATTCAAACCCTCACCAAAGAAGAGTTGAGTAAAGATTTGGGTAAAGCTTCACTTGAAACCCTTTCGATTATTTTATATCAAGGTCCGGTAAAACGAAGTGAAATAGATTATATTCGTGGTGTGAACTCTCAATTTATTTTGCGTAATCTTTTAGTGCGAGGTCTTATTGAAAAAATAAGTGATCCTAAAGATGCTCGAACTTTTGTATATAAACCATCATTTGAACTTCTGGCACATTTAAATGTAAAAAGCATTGAAGAGTTGCCAGAATATGAAGCTGTGAGAAAAGACATAGAATCATTCAAATCTGCTGGTGTGGAAGAAGAGAAAAAAACCGAAGCGCTTTCTGATTCCGAAAGTTTAGAAAATGAAATCCAGGAAGATTCTGAATTAAAAGCTAATGAGGATTCCATATAAATTATGATTATAAATCTTATCAAAGTATTTTTTCCTGCTGCACTTTCATTTATTATTGGAATCGGACTTACTCCACTCTGGACTGCTTATCTATACAAAAATGAAATGTGGAAAAAGAAGGCCGGTAAAGTATCTTTGGATGGTAAGGAAACGCCAATTTTTAATGAGCTTCACAAAACCAAAGAAGTGGGCACGCCGCGTATGGGTGGCGTAATCATTTGGGCGAGTGTGTTTATAACAATTTCAGTATTGTGGTTCGCATCTCATTTTCTACCATTTGAAGTTTTCGATAAATTAGAATTTTTGAGTCGAAAACAGACATGGATTCCTTTTGCGGCACTCCTCTTTGGTGCTTTTGTAGGATTTGTTGATGATCTTTATGAGGTTAGAGGATGTGGTGACCATAAGGCCGGAGGTCTATCGCTCAAGAAAAGACTTTTGGTTGTTGGGTTAATTGGTCTGCTTTGTTCATTGTGGTTTTATTTTAAACTAGATGTTCATTCAATTGGTTTTTTTGAATCATCTCTATTTGTTGGTTTGTGGTTTATTCCTTTCTTTATAGCTGTTACATTGTTTTTGTATTCAGGAGGTATTATAGATGGTATTGATGGTTTGGCGGGAGGTGTTTTTGCAATCATCTTTACTGGTTACGGAGCAATTGCTTTTTTCCAGAATCAAATTGATCTCGCAGCACTTTGCGCAACAATTGTTGGAGGTATTCTTGCTTTTTTGTGGTTTAACATTCCTCCAGCGAGATTTTATATGTCGGAAACTGGAAGTATGGCACTTACTGTTACGCTTGCAGTTATTGCATTCATGACAGATTCACTTGGTCATGGGCATGGGGTGATGTCACTCCTCATTATTGCAGCGCCTCTTGTTATCACATCTCTTTCTGTGATCGCTCAGCAAATATCAAAGCGAGTGAGGGGTAAAAAACTCTTCTTAGTTGCTCCACTACATCATCATTTTGAAGCTTTGGGGTGGCCGTCATACAAAGTGACAATGCGATACTGGGTTATGTCTATAATTTTCTGCATTATTGGTGTTATATTTGCTTTGATTCACTAAGATCAGGGCTTGGTGAGTTATACACACATAAGTAAGGTGTGGTTTCGTGATATAATTCGCTTTAATGATGCGAAAAAGTATTGATAAATCGTTCTTTTTTGTTGTAATCGTCCTTGTGTTGGGTGGTCTTCTTATTTTTACATCTGCATCGCTCAGTCTTCTTGATAGACAGGGTGCAAATTTTTATGGAATAGCCTTTAATCACATTGTGTTTGGATTACTTGGGGGTATGTTGGCAGCATATCTCATATCTAAAGTTCCATATCAATTTCTTAAAAAATATTCTCCCTATTTTTTTATTTTTTCAATCATCCTTACTCTATTGGTGTTTGTTCCTCATATAGGTTTGAAGAGTAACGGTTCATATCGTTGGATAAGTATTTTCGGTAAAACATTTCAACCTTCAGAGGTTTTGAAAATTGCTACCATTCTTTTTATGGCGGCACTTTTTTCCAATCTTAAGGATAAGGTTCAAACTATAAAATATGGACTCTCATCTTTCCTTGCTGTTGCGGCAGGAATTGCAATAATTTTTGGAGCTCAACCAGATACCGCAACTTTTGCTATTTTATGCGTTCCATTGCTCGCGATGTTTTTTTCTGCTGGTGGGAAGATGAAACACATTGGAGTTATTATGCTGTTTGGTCTAGTGGTATTTGCTGTGTTGGTTTTCACCAAACCTTACTTGCGGGCTCGTATAGAAACATTTATACACCCTGCAAATAATTCACTTGATTCAGGATATCAGATACAACAATCGTTAATAGCCATAGGTTCTGGGGGGATGACTGGGAGAGGTTTTGGGCAAAGCCTTCAAAAGTTTAACTTTTTACCAGAGGCTATTAGTGACTCTATCTTTGCCGTCGCATCGGAAGAATTTGGTTTTATCGGCAGTGTTATTATTGTGATTTTGTTTGTATGGTTTGCTGTAAGAGGCCTAAAAATTGCCTCAAGGGTGCATGATAGCTTCGGTAGACTAACCGTCATTGGAATTGTTATACTACTCACCATGCAAGCGTTTGTGAATATAGCCGCAATGCTTGGCATTATTCCTTTAACTGGCGAGCCTTTACCGTTCATCAGTCAAGGTGGTACTGCATTGTTGTTCGAATTTATTGCCGTTGGGATCATTCTTAATATTTCTAAATATCAAAAAGTGTAGTCAATTATTATGAAAATTTTACTTACAGGTGGTGGGACAGGAGGGCATTTTTATCCGCTGATTGCGATTGCAGAAGAATTGCGAGCAATAGCAAAGGAGAGAAAGCTTCTTAATTCAGAAATATATTTTATGTCGGATACTCCTTATAACAGAAGTATTCTTTTTGATAATGGTATAGAATTTGTGAAAGTTCCAACTGGAAAGTATCGTAGATATTTTTCAATGTTAAATTTTTTCGATATATTTAAAACTATGTGGGGTGTGGTTTCTGGATTTATGAATGTATTTAGGATTTATCCAGATGTAGTTTTTAGCAAGGGTGGGTACGCAAGTTTTCCGGCTCTTTTTGCCGCTAGACTTCTTAAAATTCCTGTAGTAATACACGAGTCAGATACTGTTCCGGGTAAGGTAAACTTGTGGGCAGGTGCTTTTGCTCAAAAAATTGCAGTGTCATACCCTGACGCTGAAAGTTATTTTCCAAAGGGTAGAGTTGCTTGGACAGGAAATCCTGTTAGAAAAGAAGTTGCTCTAACAATACATGATGGAGTTACTGAGCGTTTTAATTTTGATTCCAATATTCCAATCATTCTTATTCTTGGAGGTTCCCAAGGATCTGAAAAAATTAATGAAGCTCTTTTAAGTACTCTTCCTCAGCTTGTCTCTTTGTATCAAATCATTCATCAAACAGGAACACGTAATTTTAAAGAAGTATCTGAAACTGCAAACGTTATACTCGGAGATAACCCTAACAAAACACATTATTTTCCAAAAGAATATTTAAGTCCTTTAGATTTAAGAATGTCTGCAGGAATCGCTTCACTTGTAATTACTCGTGCTGGTTCAACTTTGTTCGAAATTGCTACTTGGGGCGTTCCTGCAATAGTGATTCCAATAACATCATCGAATGGAGATCATCAGAGAAAAAATGCATTTGCATACGCACGTACTGGTGCAGGTGTTGTTATTGAAGAGAATAATTTAACTCCTGAGATTTTATTGTCACAAATAGATTCACTCATGAAAGATAGTTTGAAAAGAGAAAAGATGACTCTAGCAACAAGATCTTTTGCGAAGACTGATGCTGCACATGTGATTGCTGATGAAATAATTAACATTGCCTTAACTCACGAACAATAATATGTCTGATACTGTCATAACCCGATTTGCACCATCACCTACAGGTTTTTTACATATGGGAGGTGTGCGAACTGCACTTTTTAGTTATTTGTATGCCAAACAAAACAGTGGCAAATTTTTATTGAGAATCGAAGATACTGATAAAGCTCGCAATAAAGAAGAATGGACAACTGGACTTATAGACGACCTCGCTTGGCTTGGTCTCAAACATGATGTTTTTGCAAAACAGTCAGAGAGAGCAGAAATTCATAAAAAATATATACAAAAACTTATTGATGAAGGCCATGCGTATATCTCAAAAGAAATTCCAAAAGAGCCAGGTCAGCGTGATGAGGTTATTCGTTTTAAAAATCCAAATAAGAAAGTGGTAATTACAGATCTTATACGTGGTGAAGTTGAAGTCGACACGACAGACTTGGGAGACTTTGTTATTGCTAGAAGTATAGATGAACCGGTATACCATCTCGCTGTTGTTGTTGATGATTTCGAAATGAATGTAACCCATGTCATCCGAGCAGAAGAACATCTTTCAAATACCCCTCGCCAGATATTAATTCAAGAAGCTATAGGTGCACCAAGACCTATATATGCTCACTTGCCACTTGTACTTGCTCCAGATAAAACAAAGCTATCTAAACGAAAACACTCTGAAATATCGTCTCTTACAACTTTTCGCCAAAAGGGATATTTACCACAAGCTATTCTAAACTTTGTAGCGCTTATGGGTTGGAACCCGGGTACAGATCAGGAGATTTTTTCTTTAGAAGAGCTCATTCAGCAATTCAGAATAGAAAAAGTACAGAAGGGTGGGGCAGTGTTCAATATTGAAAAATTGGACTGGATCAATAGGGAATATATAAAGAAAATGAGTAGGGAAGAGCAAAAAACTAACATTAAAGAGTATTTGCCAGCAGAGATGGAAGACTCGTTATTCGATCGTATTTTTCCAGTAATTCTAGATAGAATAACTGTTTTTGGTGATGTAAAAACCCTTTGGGACAATGGTGAACTTTCATATTTTGTTGAAAAGCCGAAATATGAAAAAACTCTTTTATATTGGAAAGATGCAAAGGAAGATTCTATTACAGTAACACATCTAAAAAAAGCAAAAGAATTATTAGGCAGTGTTTCACAGTGGGATGCAGAATCAATCAAAATAGCTTTATGGGATTACGCTTCAGAGGTTGGTCGAGGTAATGTGTTGTGGCCACTACGTACTGCTTTAACAGGCAAAGAAAAATCCCCAGATCCGTTTACTGTTGCGTCCATTCTCGGTCAATCAGAAACCATCTCACGTATAGATGAAGCTATTTCGCTTCTCAATACTTAAGATGTTATCTTTTAAAAAAACTTCAATTAAGATTGGTCTATTCATATGTATTTCATATGCTAGTTTTTTTGTTGTATCTATAGCTCATGCAATAACTATAGATGAAATCAATAAGAAGATTGAAGATAAAAAGAATAGTCTGGGTGAGGTTTACAAAGACATTAAAAAATATGAAGACGCACTAGAAAATACAGGTAAAGAAAAAACAACTCTTCAGTCCACTATTAAAACTTTGGACACAACAAAGAAAAAGCTAGATACAAATATAAAAGCAACGCAGATAAATATTTCTACTACTAATCTAAATATAAACAAACTGGCACTTTCGATTGATGAGAAAAAAAATAAAATCGACGAGGATAAGCAGGTCATAGCTAAAGATATTCGAGCTCTTTCAGAAATTGATTCTCAGTCTATGGTTGAGACTATTCTTAATAATTTAAGTATGAGTGATGTGTGGAATCATGCCCAAGCTCTTATATCCATAAATCAAACCATTCAAGGTAATATCCGAGAACTCCAAGGTTTGACTCGTGAGCTAGAATCAAGCAAACAAGAAACTGAAGCCAAGAAAAAAGAATTGGAGACTCAAACCAAATTACTTAGTTCTCAAAAGCAGTCAGTAGAGTCTACACAACAAGAAAAAGCTCAAGTTCTCAAGGTGACACAAAATAAAGAAGCAAACTTTAAAAAATTACTTGCAGACAAGCTCGCACAAAAAAATGCTTTTGAAAAAGAACTTTTTGATTTTGAACAACAATTAAAAATTAAATTTGATCCAAATAGTTATTCTAAAGACGGTTCTATATTTGAATGGCCGCTTGCAAAACATATAATAACCCAATTATTTGGATCTACTGTAGATTCAAAACGTCTTTATACTTCTGGGACACATAATGGAGTCGATTTTGGTACTCCTGTGGGTACTCCTGTAAAAGCTGTTATGGCTGGAACTGTTATTGGTACAGGTAACACTGACTTACAACCGGGTTGTTATTCATTTGGTAAATGGGTTATGGTCAGTCATGCAAATGGACTATCTACCATGTACGGACATTTTTCATCAATAAGTGTTAAACAAGGTGATGTAGTTGCAGCAGGTGACTTACTTGGTCTATCTGGAAATACTGGATACTCTACAGGTCCACACCTACACTTTGGTGTGTATGCAACCCAAGGCACGCGTATAGAGAGATATGCAAATAGTAACTATTGTAAAAATGTTACAATTCCAATCGCTGACAAGAGCGCATATCTTGATCCTATGGTTTATTTACCTAAGTAAGATTTGTTGTTTTTAACTTTCAGGAAAAATATACTAGTGATATAATTGTTTTTAATTATGACTTACAAAAATAAAAATAATCAAGGATTTATTGGGATTATTGTTTTAATTGTTGTGGCAATCGTTATTTTGAGTTATCTTGGTTTTGATCTTAGGAAAATTTTTACTTCTGATATGGTACAGAAAAATTTCTCTTATGTTTTTGGTTTTATAAAAAATATCTGGTCAAATTATTTATCTGTTCCATTTACTTTTATATGGAATGAAGTAGTTCATCCCATTTTCAGTCTCATGTGGAAAGCTTTTCTTGCTGGTGTAGAGGGGATTAAGAGCAGTAACGCTACAACTCAATAATAAATAATGAATAAGATAATTTTAGGTATCGTAGGGTATGCAGCAAGCGGCAAAGATATGGCTGCGCTTCATTTATGGCAAGAACACGGATTTATAAATGTGTCAACAGGTAACATGGTTCGGAAATATGTTGCTGAAAATAATTTAGGTGAACCAACTCGCGAACTTCTACAAAAAGTTGCAAATGAATTACGTGAAAAAAATGGCGCTGGATATTTTGCCGCTAAAGCAATACAGGAAAACGAAAATTTTGAAAAACTTATCGTAAGCGGAATACGAACCGTTGGCGAAGCTATGGAAATTAAAAAGTTTCAAGGGATTATTATTGCGGTAGATGCATCACAAGAAATACGCTTCGAACGTGCTCAGGGTCGTGGGTCAGCTAGGGACAATAAGGACTTTGAGTCATTTAAGGCTATAGAAGCTTTGGAGGCCCAAAATGAAGATCCAAACGCCCAGAATATAAAGGCGGTCATTGATATGTCAGATTATAAAATTTTGAATGAAGGCACGGTAGAGGATCTAAACGAGCAAATGGATGAATTGATTAATGAAATCTTACAGCGAGGCTTATAGAGGCTTTAAAATTGGATTAAAATGGAGGGAAGTACTCGAAAGAGTACTTCTTTTTGTTTAAGCCTTTTTCTAGATAGACTCTACCGCAAAGATATATTGTGCGACATGACCATGTGGTTCTTGATCCCGCCGGATGGCGGGAGTTGCATTAAGCTATCCGTCTATTCCCTTTTGAATGATCTCGTATAGGAAAGTATAGTACAAGTTTGAAAATTGTACAAGGGGTCATCCCTGTGGATAACTCGTTGCGAGTTCGCCGACGTAACCGAGTTGCTTTTCGGCGTATTCCCGGAACTCTGGACGGCTCAACTTTGTATAATGGGCAATCGTCGCAGGCGTGCTATGCCCCACCAGTTGCGCAATGATTGCATCTGGAACGCTAAGGCGCGCCAGGCGATGAATGAACGCGTGCCGGAATGAATGCGGACAAAGCTTCGCTTGAATTCCGGCGTGTGCCAGTGCTCGCTGTAGTATCCGTTCCACAGAGCGACGCGAGATTTTCTTGTCGGCGAAGTTTCGTTCACCAACAAAAAGCGCATCGCAATCTGGTGGGCCGTGATTGATTCGTTCCACCAAGTATTGCTGCAAGATAAAATCCGTCTCCGGGTTCCAAAAGATGCGCCTCTCCCGGACGGTCTTTTCAGTCTTTACAACCGCCGAGCGATCTTGCTCGATGTCTTCGATTTCCAAACTCAAGAGTTCGCCAATACGAAGCCCTGTGTCGTGGAGCAACATGATGATGGCAAGATTGCGCAGAGGCAATGGCCGACAGGATTTCATGTGCGCAATGAGACGTTGATACTCGTGTTCCGAAATCGCCGCATGAGAGTTCGAGCGCGCTCTTGGAACACGAGCCAGGTAAAGGGGAAAACGCAATCTTCCCTGCTCGGAATAGAATCGCAGGTAATTGTGAACGATGTTCAGTGCAAATTGAATGCCCTTCGGCGCATGACGCCCGCTGATGCTTTTTGCAAATGCGGCGTAGTCAGTATGGCTGAGAGCTTCTGGCGGCTTGTTTACAAAAGCCTGGAAGCGTTCCACCCAAACTCGATAGCACCGGGATGCAGCCGTTGTGTACGACCGCTTCCACGAAAGATATTCCTCTACAAGTTCATGGTTATTCGATGAAGTGAGGCGCGGCTCGCCGATAAAACGGCGATACGCAAGACCAATGTTGTTCATGATGCTGGATCATTAACTAATAAACAAGAGCTATCCTTGATTCCACAATAAGAAACCGCACGCATGGCGGTTTGTATATTACAACATATATCCTCACATTTGTCAATGTTCTGCCTCGCTCTTAAACTTGATGGTAACGTACCATTCCTGTACGTCAAATCGCAGTTATCCACACCTACATTCACCCCTACAAACTAGCTATGTAGCGGCAACCGCCGCCATAACGACAAAACACCCTTGAAATACAAGGGTAGAACGACTTCCCAGGTGTCGGCCTCACGGCCCGACTTCCCCCTTTTTTCCTCCGGCTAGCCGGGTGTCGCCATTTCCTATCGGACATGCTGACACCAAAAAAGGGGGAAGTCGGGCCGCAAGGCCGGGACCGACACCTGGGAACTACGGCGGGGACTACTTCCGCGCATTGCGCGGAACGACTGGTCTCGCTCCCTCGCCGCCCACACCCTTTGACCGTGACCGAGATATGCTCGTCACAATCAAAGCGTGTGGCACACCTGTCTTCCCCACTACTTTTTATCGCGCCCGCTGCTATCGCAGAAGGCGCGAAAACGGTTTCAACGAACTGTTTTTTTCTGGGTCGCCTAACTCAATGCGGACGTGATGTCTAATACGATCAAACGTCCCTAGAGCTGGCGAGAGCATATCATCGCTTATGTTATAATTCAGTATGTGAAATTTATTCTTTGCTCAGAAACGACACAGTTATTCACGAGTGCAGAAGGAACTCGTGTCGTTGGTATTCTTACGAAGACTCCGCGGCCTTCAAAAGGACTTGTTATTTTGGTGCATGGTTTCTTAGGTGACGCACAAGATCATTTGCTCTTTGTGGGCGCCCATTATCTGGCATACGCAGACTTTGACGTTTTGCGGCTATCTTTCCATTCCGATAAATACGTCACCTTATCCGATTTCACAATTTCAGAACAGTCCATGCTTTTACATAGAATCATTAGACAATTTCAGGAAAGCTATAACAAGGTATTCTTAGTTGCTCACAGTCTTGGGGTTTTCCCTGCCTTGCGCGCCGTTGAATATGCGGCACTTGCTGGAATCGTGCTCTGGGATCCGTCGCAACACCCGTCGGATATGTTTTCACACACGAAGATCACTATGGCATCTGGGGTCGTTTCAATGGGGCAGTTTCAAGTACTCCTGCCGTCACACTATCTTGATGATGCAATTCGTCAGCCACAATTATCCAATTTATTGAGATCGATACGCTTTCCGGCCCTGATCGTAGGGTCGAGAGATTCAGCGAAGCAATGGCAGAATTGGCGAGACTTGAGTAATCTTTGCCCGAATCTTGAGTTCACATGCTTTGCGGACTGTGATCACAATTTTTCTACAGCCGGAGATATTGAGCGATTGCTTGTATGCACTAAAAAATGGCTGAAGTCGTGTCTTGGTGAGTAGAATCTAACAAAATTGCTGTAACCGCTTTAGTTATGGGCAGACCAGTCAGGCACTCGATCCACAACCAATGTCCTTGCGCATTACACTCCAAGAAAAAATACTCCCCATTCGGGTTCACGATCAAGTCGATAATTCCAAACCGTAAGTTAAGCTCTTTGACGATTGTGCGACATGCGATGGACACGCGCTCTGGCAAGGAAATCTTGTGGTGTGGAGTATTCGGAAGATCATAGTTTCTCCAATCTACGCGGGTTTGTTCCGAGGCTTGGGAGTCAATGCGACATGCCAGCACCGTGTCGCCGACGATATGCACTCGCAGTTCGTACTGCTTATCAATGTAAGCCTGAAAATAACAGGGGGAGTTAAGTATGTTGTCCGAAATGTCCTGTGCAGAAACACGATGAGTCAGTAGCCTCTTCCCCAGCATTGCAGGGGAATTTACGAAACCGACCTTAACGACAGATTTTTGCCGGGAGACAAACTCTGTCGCCACAGTTTTATCATTTGTCAGTATCGTATCTGGGACATTCAAGCCTGCACGCGCAGCTATTGCAAGTTGAGAAAAGAGTCTGCTGGTTGCTGACGTTGCGCGAGGATGGTTAACCCATAGAGCGTCTGGAAAAACGCTTTCGAGAGCAGCAAGAAAATTGCCCCAACCTGCAAGAAGTAGGTCGAAATCGATCCTTTCGAGATGAGGCAGTAATTTGTTAATCGCTAAGAGGGGTTGGTGTATAAATATCGACCAGGAACCGGACGTGGGAATAATATGCGACTGGTTTACCAGAAGTGAGTTTCCTGTGCATGCAACAGTAGGCGCTTGATCCAAGCTATCAATATTTAGGCGATGTATTTCCGCTTCATGGAATGCCAATTCAGTGCAAAGCGCATCCGCGTGAGGGTTGGCAGCGGTGGAAATAATGAGAATCTTATTCATGCTTACGATCAGCCGAGGCAGAAAAAAACCAGTGGCCATAAAACAGCCACTGGCTCACCGGCGCAGTTCGATCTCGATTATTCTGCTGCCTCGTTCGCTGAATATTCAGTGGTGGGACTGGCTGATTGGGTCGTGAGAGTTGATATGTTCCCTGTGGGGTTCCAATTCCAGGAACTGGTTGTGTCGAGTAGCCGCGATGGTATTTCTTCGACGAAACGCCGCAGAAATGCGGCATGCTGAGAATTCTGCGATGCGGACAGAGTTTTCATAGGATCTCTTTATCGCAGCATTGTAAGGAAAAAGTCAAGCAATTTCGTGATCGATCATTATCCGCACGATTCTTCGATAAACTGCACAAAATCACAATTCTGATACCAGTATTGAAAAACTACTGCGGGGACTACTTCCTCGCTATGAGCGGAACGACTGGTCACGCTCCCCCGCCTCCACACCCTTTGATCTTGCTGGGGTACCCAGCACAAAATCAAAGCGTGTGGCATGCCTGCCACCCAACTACTTTTTATCGCGCCCTCTGCAATCGCAGAAGGCGCGAGACGGGTTTAACAAAACTGGTTGAAGAGCGCCCGCCACGGGCGGGCGCGGTGACGAATTCTTTTGAAGTATGATAAAATCACTTCATGGATCAAAAACT